>NZ_QJSK01000017.1:0-64033 GCF_003426095.1 Paraliobacillus sp. X-1268 | reverse complement strand
CAGTGGATGGAATGAATTGACTGAGATAAAGGAATCACGATGAACGTAAGTGAATCGATGATGACTTATCGTAGGGAAATTGATGAAGCCACCCAGTTGCTGGACGCTGGAGCTGGATTGATATATGTTGTTTTGTTGTAATTCTTATCTAGTTTTGAAGGTACACTATCTTCAAAATGGTTTAGTGACAATAGCGAAGAGGTCACACCTGTTCCCATGCCGAACACAGCAGTTAAGCTCTTCAGCGCTCATGGTAGTTGGGGCTTTGCCCCTGCGAGAGTAGGACGTCGCTAAGCCAGATATAAAACATCTATTACTTTATTGTAATGGGTGTTTTTTTGTTTTGAAATAAATGTATTGAGAATGTAAAAAAACATCAAAAAAATGCAAGCTCCTATACTTTCGTTAACTAAAAAATAACCAAAGGTCAAGAAGTTGCATTATATATGATTCGAAAGCTATTGTTTATAATTAGATAGATTCCCATGCTGCATGCATACCAGCAACTCTACCTGTCACAAGAGCAGAAGTGATATTATAACCACCCGTGTAACCATGAATGTCCAAGATTTCACCACAAAAATATAACCCATGCATAATTTTGGACTGCATCGTATTTGGTACTATTTCTTTAATAGAAACACCACCACCAGTTACAAATGCTTTTTCAATTGGTTGGCTATCATATATTTGGATTTGAAAATATTTTAGATCGTGTACAAATGAAATTATCTTTTCCCGGGAAATATTGGCCCCTTTTATATCAGATTCAATATCATTTTTAGAAAGTAAATAATCCAAGTATCTCTCTGGTACAATCCCTTTTAAAATATTCCGGACAGATTTTTTTGAGTTATCATTTAAATCAGAGGATATTTGATCTATTATTTTTTCTTCCTTCTGATCAGGTAAAGCATCAATTTCCATTATTACGTTTGTCGCTCCTTTTTTTAATTCTTTCACAACATATTGTGAACAACGCAAAACAGCGGGACCTGAGACACCAAAATGTGTGAAGAGCATGTCCATACGATGTGTAATAATCTTTTTACCTTTTGGGTTTAAGACTGATAAATTAATATCGCGTAATGCTAATCCTTGAAGGAGTTTTTCTTTTATGAAAGTTTCATTCGAAAGTAGTGGAACTTCGGTTGGATATAGATCTGTGATGGTATGTCCAGCCTCTTCAGCCCATTTGTAACCATCCCCAGTTGAACCTGTATATGGCACTGCTTTTCCTCCTACAGCAATTACGACGCTTTTAGATTGTATCTTTTCTCCAGTTTCTAGTGTGATTGTATGTGCTTCATCACCATATTCAACAGAAAAGACAGGAGTATTTTTCTTTACCGTAACTTTCAAGTCATCTAATTGTTTTAACAAAGAATTTACGACATCCTTAGCAGAATTGCTCACAGGAAACATACGACCATGATCTTCCTCTTTTAAAGGCACATCAAGGTTCTCAAAATAATCAATAATATCATAGTTATTAAAAACTGAAAAAGCACTATATAAAAAACGTCCATTACCTGGAATATGTTTAATTAATTCGTCTTGAGGTAATCTGTTTGTTACATTGCAGCGTCCTCCACCAGATATTGCAAGTTTTTTACCTAATTTGCTACCTTTATCAATTAATAGGGTTGTAGCACCATTTTCTGCTGCAGCAATAGCTGCCATTAAGCCAGAAGGCCCCCCTCCAATTACAGTAACATGGTATGTCATATCATTCATCCTTTCTCCGAATAACTCGTTCTAGGTGTGTATTTCTATCTATTTTAACTAACTTACCCCGGTGAACCGCTACGTATGACTCCTATTTCAAATAGTAAGTAAAACAAAACGAAGCTGTGTGAAACCACCACTGATAAGAAGTTTTAATTTATGTAAGAACATACTTCATATTAGCTGATATAGTGACATTTGTGAACCTCCATTATTATTCGAAATTAAAATTTAGTGTCAAATACTATCAGATTTTTGTATCTATGATAAAATAGTAACATTCGATTATATAAGAAATTAAGGTGAAGTCATGTCAAAGTCAACTATATTACGTGGAACAATATTATTAACAGCTGCCACATTCTTTTCAAAACTTATTGGAATGATCTATACAATTCCGTTTGAAAGCTTGGTAGGACCTGCTGGTGGTCAACTATATAGTCTTGCATATGTACCATATAGTATATTTATTAGCTTATCTACAGTGGGAATACCATTGGCAGTTTCAAAATTTGTTTCTAAGTACAATTCATTAGGCGATTACCAAACAAGTCGAAGGATGTATAAGCTCGGTTTACGCTTTATGGCAGTAATGGGTATAATCGCATTCTTAGTGATGTTTTTTGGTGCGGAAATATTAGCAAAAATATCACTTTCTAAGGACTCAGAAGTAACAGTAGCAGATGCTACATCTGTTATCAAGATGATAAGTTTTGCTTTAATAATAATACCTGCGATGAGTATCACTAGGGGCTTTTTTCAAGGGCATCAATCAATGGGCCCAACTGCTATTTCTCAAGTTATAGAGCAAATTGTACGAATTGTTTTTTTATTAGGAGCTGTATTTATCATTATAGAAGTAATAGGTGGAACTACTGCTACAGCTGTAGGCTTTGCAACATTTTCTGCCTTCATTGGTGCAATCGCATCTGCGCTTGTTTTATTCTGGTATTGGAAGAGAAGAAAACCTTACTTAGATAAGGAAATGAGCCAGCAAGTAAAAACATATGATATTTCTACAAAAGATCTATTTAAAGAATTATTTCGTTATGCAGGACCATTTGTATTAGTTGGGCTTGCAATTCCTCTATATCAACAAATTGATTTAATAATGATAGACCGAACGCTTTCATCGCTTGATTTTGATGAATTAGTACGAAGTAATGCTATTGCTACAATAACATTGTACGGGCATAAAATCGTTATGATACCAATAACATTGGCTACTGGTTTATCTTTAGCAACATTACCCGTATTAACAAAATCATTTGTAGATAATAAGAAAGGTGAAGTGTTTAAACAAATTAATCAATCATTGCAAATTATAATGTTATTGATTTTGCCAGCTGTAGTCGGTATGTCTTTCTTGGGTAATGAGATATGGGGAGCTTTCTATGGTGTAAGTAAATTTATTGAATTAAATGGATCACTATTAAGCTGGTATGCTCCTGTGGCCTTGTTTTTTGCTCTTTTTACGGTCACCGCCTCTATTTTACAAGGTATTAATCAACAGAATTATGCAGTTATTAGTTTGACGGCAGGTATTATTCTGAAAGTATTACTAACTATTCCCTTCCTACATCTTATGGGTGCAAAAGGTGCTGTAATTGCAACGTTGGTTGCATCGCTTGGAACAGTTATCTTAAATATGTGGCGTATAAAAGGTTCGATTCAATTTCCACTTCGTCAACTTATTAAGCGTAGCATGCTCATATCTATTTTTACGGTAGTTATGGCTATTATTGTTTTAATTAGTAAATGGATTCTTAGTTTTTGGATTACTTATCAAGATGGAAGACTAGAAAATGTTTTTATATTATTTGTTACGGTAACAGCTGGGGGATTTGTTTATTTATGGCTTAGCTATCAATCAACATTATTAGAACGTGTTTTAGGTGGGAGAATACGAGTTATCGATAAATTTAAGAGAAGAAAACATTCATAAAGGAGTTAGTTATGCGAATTGATAAATTATTAGCAAATATGGGATATGGTAGTCGAAAAGAAGTAAAACAGATATTAAAAAAAGGTAGCGTAAATCAGAACGATATCGTAATAAAAGATGGCAAGAAACAAGTAGATCCTGAAAAAGATACTATCACTGTATTTGGTGAACAAGTTATTTATAAACCTTTTGTCTATTTTATGCTTCATAAACCAGCTGGTGTTATTACAGCAACAGAGGATAGTCGTGAATCAACTGTTATCGATTTATTAGAAGCCGATGATTTAGTTCTTGAGCCATTTCCTGTAGGAAGGTTAGATAAAGATACAGAAGGATTATTACTGATAACAAATGATGGAAAACTTGCGCATCAGTTGTTATCGCCTAAGAAAGAGGTAGGTAAGACTTATTATGCCATTATTGAAGGGAAAGTAACGGAAGACGATGTTGAAGCATTTGCTGAGGGAGTAACGTTGGATGATGGATATTTAACGAAGCCTGCTATCTTAACAATTTTAAAAAGTGATACAGAATCTGAAATACATGTTACGATTACAGAAGGGAAGTTTCATCAAATAAAACGAATGTTTGAAGCAGTTGATAAATATGTTACATATTTAAAACGAATTTCAATGGGAGATTGGCAATTAGATAACGATTTAGATAAAGGGGAATATCGGGAATTGTCAGTAGAAGAGTTGGAATATTTGCAGTCGTTAACAGTAAAAAAGTAGAATTATTCTAAACAAAAAAATAAGCTGACATATAATATAGTCAGCATTTTCAATATAATGATAAAGTTTTACGAAATCTTGACTTTCTTTTTCGTTACTTTCCATCTCCCCCGGTTAGGACTTGTCACAAGGCCATTATACTCCAATACATTGAGGTCTCGTTGAACTGTACGATCAGTGATACCGAATTCTTCGGCAATCTCTGTAGTCGTAACAGGTCCGTTATCTCTAATAAATAGGTAGACAGCCTTTACTCGTGTCAGCATTCGGGTTGTTGAATGATTCAAAAAACCACTCCTTAATGATATCATTAGACTTGTGGTGAACCTGAACCTTGAATATATTATAGTTGTATTTTACACCTTTTGATTTAAAAATGCTAGTATTTCAAAATGAATTTACAAACAATTTAGAAAACAGGACGAACAATTTTTTAAAGAGAGGGGATGAATAGGTGTTTATCATAAAGAAAATCATGCGAAAAATGATTCATATTAGTAATGTTACACTATTAATAGCTAGTGTGGGCTTAGTCCTATTCGCTTCAATATTAATTGTCCTAGTTGAGAAAGAAACTTTTCCAACTTTTATCGATGGATTTTGGTGGGTAATGACAACAGTAACAACAGTCGGTTATGGTGACTACTTTCCTGTAACACTTGGAGGACGATCGGTTGCTTTATTTCTTTACATATTTGGAATAGGTATCATTGGAGTTGCGATAGGAAAAGTTGTTGATGGTTTAGCTATTTTCCGTAGAAAAAAAGAAGAGGGTGATATTGTGTACAATGATAGCAATCACTATATTATTATTGGATGGTCACAAAAAGCAAAATTTGCTATTAAAGAAATGTTAGATACAGCCGAGAAGATCGAAATTGTTATCATAGATGATTTAGATAAAGCACCAATCTTAGCAGAAAATATTCATTATATTAGGGGCCAAGCATCTGAAAGTGAAACTTTAATGAAAGCGAATATATCAAAAGCAAAAGCTGTGTTAATATTTGCTGATGATACGATAAATAATGACCAATTAGCAGATGGTAAAACACTATTAATTGCCTCAGCAATAGAATCATTTGCACCTGATGTCCATACGATTGTTGAAGTAATGGAAGAAGAACATATTAAAAGTTTTGAATTTATGAAAGTTGATGAGTTTATTATATCGAACGAAACTATTTCATCATTATTTGTACGTTCAGCATTTCGTAATGGAATTTCGAATGTATATGGACAGTTACTAAGAAGAAAATATGGAGATGATTTATATTTTGTACCATTGTTACCTGAATGGAAAATATACCGGGATGCATTTGATGCATTATTAAAACAAGGGGCTACATTGATTGCAGATCGTGATAACTTGGGTGTTAACCGGATGCTAGATCACGATATTCCAGCTGAAGCTGAATTGTATGTTATTTGTGATCGAGCAACAATAGCGAAGATTATTCGTTAAAAGGAGTTTGAATCATATATGACAACTAACGCACATTATTTTTTTGCTGTTCCTTTGCCATATGAAATAAAGAAATGGCTGTATAAGCAACAAAAAGAACTTCAAGGCCAAAAAAATATTGCTTATCATAATTGGACAGCAGTTGAAGATTTTCATATTACATTATCATTTCTAGGCCCTATAAATGAAAAAGCTAAAGACGAATTAATTAAATCCATGGAAAAGGTAAGTCTATCTAATTTTGAATTAATAATTGGAGATTTAGGTTGGTTTGGTTTGAATAGTAAACCTCGAGTATTATGGATTGATGTTAAGAAATCACCATCTTTACTAATGTTACAGAAACAAGTTTCTACCATCGCAAAACAAAATGGTTTCAAACAGGAGAGTCGAGCTTATTTTCCACATATTACTATAGCTAAAAAATGGCGTACTGGTACAATTGAAGAAAAACAACTTGAAGAATTGCAAACAGTGATGTCTGAACAAAAAACAGTCAAAGTTGATCATTTTGTTTTATATAAAATTAATCTAGATCTTATACCAAGATATCAAATTGTGAGCGAATTTAAGCTGTGATGGGGTGAAGTAGTGGCACAATTAATTAAATTAGAAAATTACATATCAAGATATCAAAGAGATACCTTTCATTATCCAGGACAGTTTATCCGGTTAAAACAAGAAAATTGGCGTAAGCTTGTTCAAACATGGGAATATCAATTAGAACAACCAACTTCTGATAATGAAATAGAAGAACTAGATGATAACACTAACTTTTCGAAATGGAAGAGTTTTTTTCAAAGAAGAGAGCAATTCGATGATGATTTACTAAGTGATGAACAAGAGGATATTTTACCGAAATCCAAAACAGATTTGAAACAATATTATTTAGATACTTTATTACCATTTCAATTAAAATGGGCTTCTACAACTATTAATCAGATGTCTTTTTTAGATCGTGCTTATCATGATGATTTAATCTTAAAATATTTTTTACAACGATTTCCTGATACATTTTTATTATTATATCACCCAGTATTTCAACTAAAAAATGCAACATTAGATGGAGATATTATATTAATAACGCCAGTAGGAATTGATATTATACATTTAGTGGAAAAAGGTACAACAGAACGTATAGTTGCCGGAGATGACCGAACGTGGTATACCGAAGAAAATAATATTCAAAGTCGTTTTTTAAGTCCAATGCTTTCTTTAAAGCGAACGGAGAAGATTGTGAGAAGTATTTTATCTGCAAGTGATGTGAGCTTTCCGATAAAAAAAATAGTCTTATCCAGAACAAATAATATTGATTTTTTTACGGAACCATACTTAACAAATTATATAGGGAAAGAACAACATGAGGAGTGGTTGAGTGAAAGAAGAAATTTTGTTTCACCATTAAAACACAACCAATTGAAAGTAGCTGAAGCAATCTTACAATATTGCGATACAGCTGCGGTTAGAAGACCTGAGTGGGATATTAAAGAGTCTGATGATTTTTCAACTTAATCATTCCAAAATTTTTTGCTTGATATTTTACCCCTTTATGCGTTAATCTATGTTTACCGTCTTTTTTTGAACGTGCAAAGAAAAAGTGAAAGTTTGATGGAATGGAAGGTGAAAGACGTGCAAGATATTCTTGGTGAAGAATGGATAATCGCATCGGCTGGTGGATCATCTGGTGAAGCCTATTATGCGCAAAATAAGAATAAACGTCTTTTTTTAAAGCGTAATTCATCTCCTTTTCTAGCTGTTTTATCGGCTCAAGGAATCGTACCTAAATTGGTATGGACAAAACGTTTGGAAAATGGTGATGTTATTACTGCTCAGGATTGGTTGGAAGGTAAAGAATTAAATCCAGAGGAAATGCAACATCCAACAGTAGCAAACTTATTGAGTACAATTCATTATTCTACTGAATTATTAGATATGTTAACCAGAATGGGGAAAAAACCGATAGATCCTAAACAGCTTTTACAGGATACAAAGAGCCAATTTACAAATCAACAAGAGACAATTATACCTGTTGTTATACACCAAGCATTTAAGTATTTAGAGGATAAACTTGATCATATGTACGGTGTAAAGCAAATGGTTTGTCATTGTGATCTAAATCATAATAATTGGTTATTATCTGATCTTGGCCAGTTATATTTAATTGATTGGGATAATGCAGAAATTGGAGATGCTGCGATTGATTTAGGTATGCTTCTACATTGGTATATTCCTGAATCAGATTGGGATAGTTGGTTAGAAAACTATGGTGTTGAAAATAATGAGGAGCTTATTACACGTATGCATTGGTATATGATGCTTGAAGTAATTTCTAGTTATAATCAGCATCAAAAAGAAGCCGCTCAACGACTACAAGAGTTGAAGCGACTATTAGATAGAGCGCTTAGCTATAAGAAGTAGGGATATTTTGAAGCCAATTTTTAATATTTGTTTGATTTGTCGTTATATGTTGTTCAAGATTTTGGGCGATTTCTCCTTGGTGTCCGTAATTATATATTTCAGGTAACAGCTGAGTCAAACGTTGGTCATCTACTGCTTGATTTGCCATTAGAGATTGGACAAGTCTTTTTATTTGTTGGCATTCAGCTATACTACCTGTTGCATCTTCTGCCTGTTCACTAAGCAAATCAACTAAAACATTCAATTGATCGTAGGTATTTAATGCCATTAATTATCCACCACCTTTACGTGTATTTTTCACATAGACATGTGAAATATACTAATAAATACGAAATAATTATTTAAAAGGAGAAACACAGCATGCGTGCAAGATATAAACCGTGGGCACTAGACTTTTTAAAAGAAAACGAGAAATTTGTCAATTTAAATCCGAGTGAATGGAAAAATAAATGGGAAACTGTATTCCAAAATAACCATCCTTTACATTTAGAAATTGGTACTGGAAAAGGTCAATTTTTAATGGGTATGGCAAAACAATTTTCAAATACGAATTTTATCGGGATAGAAGTAGTTGAAAGTATTTTAGTAAGTGCAGTGCAAAAAGCGGTGGAAACTAACCCTGAAAACGTCTGCTTTATTAATGAAGATGCGAAAGACTTAAGGACAATGTTTGGAGATAATGAAATAGATAAGATCTATTTAAATTTTTCAGATCCATGGCCTAAAGCACGTCATGCTAAGCGTCGCTTAACACATGAGTCATTTTTAGAACAATATAAGCAAGTATTGAAAACGGGTGGCGAGATTGTTTTAAAAACGGATAATAGACAATTGTTTGATTACTCAGTTGAAAGTTTCTCTCAGTTTGGGATGAAAATAGAAGAAGTTTTATTAGATTTACATGAAGTAAAGGACCAAACCAATGTTATGACAGAATACGAAGAGAAGTTTTCTTCAAAAGGACAACCTATCTATCGATGTCGTGCCCAATTTTAATAAAAAACAGAGACAATGGCTAAATCCATTGTCTCTGTTTTTTATTTATAGTAAGTATTATGTTGTTTGTGTAACTTCAATGATTGAACCTGTCTTCGCATCTACGTAAAACTCAAATTGCTTGTTCGTACTATCTATTGTTCGTGTAATACCACCACGGTACACAGTATAGTTTAAATCATTCTTGTTAAAGGATTCAGGTTTCATATAGATCCACGATCCACTAACAGGCCCGTGTTGTTTAAAAGCCTCTTTAGCCCGCTTTAACGCGTTCTCAGGTTTTATTGGTTGCTTGTCTAGTTGATCTTTAACCATAAAACCTACTAGTGCTCCTATTCCTGCTGCATATGCTACTGGTTTCCAATTCATCTTATTTCACCTCGTGTGTTAAATTTAATACTAGTATAACTGATTTAGTTCTATTTAGAAAACCATGACTTTACGAAAAAGTGGTAATGGCTAAATAAATTAGATACAATATAGGTAGTTTAATGAATATCTGGGAGGTCATACATATGAATAAAGAGACAAAACAATTATTTCGTACATTGACAGAATTACAAGGTGCAGCTGGAAATGAACAATTTGTACGCAAGTTTATGCGTGACGAGTTAGACAAATATGCCGATGAGCTTATCCAAGATAATCTTGGTGGTGTATTTGGTGTGAAAAAAGGTAAGGGACCGAAAGTTATGGTTGCAGGCCATATGGATGAAGTAGGTTTCATGATTACCCAAATCACCAAAAACGGTATGTTGCGTTTTCAGCCTTTAGGTGGTTGGTGGTCACAGGTATTATTAGCACAGCGGGTACAGATTATGACTGATAGAGGACCAATTACAGGTGTGATAGGTTCTATTCCACCACATAATTTAACACCAGAACAGCGAAAAAAACCAATGGATCAAAAAAATATGTTAATTGACATTGGTGCAGATGATGAAGAAGATGCGAAAAAGATTGGAATTAAACCTGGTCAACAAGTAGTGCCTATTACGCCGTTTACACCAATGGCAAATGAAAAGAAAATTTTAGCGAAAGCTTGGGATAATCGATATGGCTGTGGATTAGCCATTGAATTATTGAAGGAATTACAAGGGATTGAAATCCCGAATCAGTTATACTCTGGAGCAACTGTTCAAGAAGAAGTTGGATTGAGAGGTGCACAAGTTGCAGCTAACATGATTAAACCTGACATTTTTTATGCATTAGATGCCTCGCCAGCAAATGATATGTCTGGTGACGATAAAGAGTTTGGACAGCTAGGAAAAGGAGCATTGCTTCGCATTTTTGACCGTTCTATGATCACACATCGTGGTATGCGAGAGTTCGTGCTAGATACAGCAGAGTCAAATAAAATACCATATCAGTATTTTATTTCTCAAGGAGGAACAGATGCAGGACGTGTTCATCTATCCAATGAAGGAGTTCCATCTGCTGTTGTTGGGATAGCCTCTCGTTACATCCATACGCATGCGTCAATTATACATGTTGATGATTATGCAGCAGCGAAGGCATTGATCGTTGAATTAGTAAAAAATACAGATAATAACACTGTTGAACAAATTCGTAATAATAGTTAACAAAAGGTGAGGGTTGCTTCTGGCCCCTCACCTTTTCTATTATATTTGATGAATAAAAGGAGAAATGCCAAAATGACAATCGTAATAGCCTCTAAAAATCCAACAAAAGTTAATGCAGTAAAGGAAGTCTTTATAAATCAACTAGTTCATGCTAAAGATATTCCCTCACACGTTTCTAATCAGCCCTTATCAGATCAGGAGACTCTAACTGGTGCATTAAATCGAGCGAGACAAGCTGTTAAAGTAGATGAAGCAATAATAGGTATTGGTTTAGAAGGTGGCGTAATGGAGATTGAAAACAATATGTATCTTTGCAATTGGGGAGCATTAGTAGATCGTAATGGTGCTGAATTTATTGCAAGTGGTGCTAGAATACCATTACCAGAAGAAATAATAAGTGCATTAAAAGAAGGTAAAGAACTTGGAGATGTAATGGATTTTTATGCGCAAAAGAAAAACGTTAGAAAAAAGCAAGGTGCTATTGGAATTCTTACAAATGATTTAGTAAGTAGAAAAGATATGTTTATTCACGTATTAGAGCTTTTAAATGGACAATACAGTTTATATTTAAAAAATAAAGGTGAATAAACTTCATATGACTAACTAAAAATATTGACGAATTTGTGAAATTTAAATCCATTCTTGTAAAATCTCGAATTCATAGTATATTATTAGAATAGGTATTAGAACTATAATAAGCAGGAGGAAGATACGAAATGAGAAAGATCATGGGACTATCAATGTCGTTGCCATTAATTAGTCTACTTTTTCTTAGTGCTTGCGCTCCTACAGAAGATGAAGCGCTTGAATTAACTGAATCAGCAGCAAGGACAGTTTTTGAGGATAACATAATAGAACCAAATAATACGTTAGATAATTTTTCTTTATATCTTCCTAGTGATTATGAGATTATTGAAGAATCTCAAAGTAATCTCCTTTTAGAATCTGATGATCAAACGTTTATTCTTTTTTATAATGCGTTAGAAGATACGACAAGTGAATTGAATTATCAAGCTGCAGAAGCAAATGGAAATAATGCATTGTTACAGTCTTTTGAGGATGAAGAACGTTTTGCTTTTGTACGAGTGTCAGAGAGAGAAGATCAATATGAGCTACAAGTTGGTGTAGGTGGAGTTAAAGTAACGACGCAGACATCAATTCGTCAACTTGAAGATGATACAATTGAAATGATGCAAATGGCAACATCGATAGCCTATACTAATCAAGAGTAAAAACCACAGGATATTCTTCAACATGAAGAACATCCTGTGGTTTTTAATAAAAGCTATTTTTTGTAAGGTTGTTTTAAAATACCAATAAACTATTACGTACCCTTCCTCGCGTTAGAATTATCATCAACTGCGACATAACTTATAAAATTATTACGCTCTGAATATCCACTACACTTTCCGCAGGCACGTCTTCAGCTAACTTCTTAAAGAAAAAGCACTTTACGAAGTGGATCTTCAGATCGCGCTGTTCCTGCAGGAGTGTCGCCAATTTCACTTGATCCGCTAGTAAGGAGAAATAAACAACAATATTCACTATGAAGAATTAGGTTATCTAGGGAATGAAGCAAGTGGGTTCCCTTTCTGTGGCACATCCTTAATTTCCATTGGTAATGAAAAAAACTTTACCGATTAGATCTTCGGCTTGTGGTACTGCAATTCAATTACTCATCCCATCGAAAACATGTGCTGTTGTTCCCACTATAGTGTCATTATTCCATACGCAATCATCATGTAGAATCTGAACTAGCTTTGGAAATATACGTAGACTCCTGTGGGAACAGCACGGGCTGAAGATCCACTCGGAAAGCGGTCTTTGCTTATCCGAGTTAGCTAAAGCCGTGCCCACGGAAAGCGGAGTATATTTCCTAAGCGGTATGTTACATCGCAGTTTCTCTCAAATATGCATTACTATAAATTTTGTGACAGAGCGATATAAATGGTTAATTCTTATCAGCCTGATCATTGTCTTGATAATTAATTGATTCCTCGGAAGGTTCTTCAAGTAGTTCATCTTCAGGCTGATTTGGATCTTCTTCCTCTATTCTGTCTTCTAATTCTTCATCAAAAGCAGTTGTAACTCTATGGTCACCGTTAAATTCATCATCATCAGGCATATCTTGATTGTAATCTTCTTGTACAGGTTCTGCCTCTGTTTCTGTTTCCACGTCTGGTATTTGTATAGTCTCATTTTCTTCATTTGGATTTGCTCGAATCGAAAATTGTTCGACTTCTGCGGCAAGCAATTGAGATAACTCTTGTAAATCTAAGGCTGAGTGATTTACATCATCAATCGCCTGTGCTTGAGAATCACTTGAGGCGGCAACTTCTTCCGCACTTGAAACAGATTCCTCAGATATAACACTTATTTCTTGTAACTTCTCATCTAAGTTTGTATTTAACTTATCAACGTCACCTAATGATACTTGAACATCATCTAAAGTATTAGTAATGTCATATATTTGATTAGTAATTTTATTGAATGCTTGTTTTGTTTGATTCACTGCATTACCCTGTGTTTCTTGGTAAGTGTCAAATTTGGCAGCATCCTCAGATAGACTTACCATTTGCCCATTAATTTGATGTATCATCTGGTTAATTTCTTGTGCTTCTTTTTTCGAGCGTTCAGCAAGCTTTCGAACTTCTTGTGCAACAACAGAGAACCCTTTACCACTTTCACCTGCACGTGCAGATTCTATGGCAGCATTTAAAGCTAATAAATTTGTACTATCTGCAATATCCTCTATGGCTGAAACAATAGACGTAATCTGTTTTGTTTGTTCAGCTGTGTACTGTACTTGTTCTGTTAAGTGTCCTGCTAATTGCAAAAAGGAAGTAGAAGTTTGTTCTAGTGTATCTACTGTTTGTAAACCTAGGTTAGATTCTAATTTCGCATCCTCTAATGCTTTTGCAATTCCCTCAGATGCAGTATTTGTATTTGCCAATGCATGCGAAACATTTTTAATTAATACCATGCTCTCTTCTATTTGATCCGCTTGTTTTTGTGCTCCCGATGCAACATGGTTAATTGCGGTATTGACTTGTTCGGTTTGTGCAGCAGATTCTTCTGAGCTTGCTGCTAAATTTGCAGAAGAATCATTTAAAACAAGTGAAGCATGTTGTACTTTTACCATGGATTGTTCCATTTTGTCAGTCATATTGTTAAAGGTAATAGCTAAATCTGCTAATTCATCTTTAGTGGTAATGGGAATGCGGTGAGCTAAATCTCCATTACCAATTTGTTCAGCACCATTTTTAATTGTTTGTATTGAATTAGTAATTATTTTTAATAAGTATCTTCCGCTAAATATAATAGCAATTAAAGTAAGTAAAACCGTTATCCCAAATATGATAAACATATTCCGATAAGAATTTTGCTGTTCAATTTTTATCCCATCGTTTATTACTTCAACATTACTTCCGACAGCTTGTGTTTGATTGGTTACTTCGTTTGTAACATCTTCAAATGAAGCTTTAATTGCCTCGGCTTGTGCTTTTGTTCGTGAAACTGTTGATAAGGATTGTTGGTATCGTAATAAACCAGTAGTGAAGGTGTCATTATCTTCATTTGAAAAATCAGCAGCACTGATTACATCCTTTAAATTATTAATTTTATTGTCAATTTCACCTTCAGCATTTTCTGTTAGGTTAAAATAGTTCTGTTCCAGAATTTTAACTTCTAATAATGCACGCATAAGTTCCGGATTGTCTTTTTCAGAAACTAATTGATAGAATTGTTCATAGTAATCAGTAATCGTCTTTATTAAACCGTCTTCTTCGGAAAAACCAATCGTACGATACATACCAACCATTGAATCTAACTGATTAACATATGTAGTAGCATTTTCAGAAATTGCAGCATAATCACTAGCTATTTCTGGATAAGCTGCATACGAATTAGAAAGTTGAACAGCCTCTGATTGAATCGTAGTAATAGATTGCTTGATTAATTCAGCATGTTCTTCGGATGGATCGGCATAAAATTGCTCTTCAGCTTCCCTAGTTAAAGCAACTTGATAGTTTATTCGCTCACTATCAAGTAATGCACTTTGAAGTTCTTCGCTTTCTTTCGTCGCTTGATTTTGTTGATTAAAAAAGTAAAGTGTTAAGCCGCTTAATACTATAATGCTTAAAATAGATATGAGAATAATAGCTTGCATGCGACCTCGTATCGTTTTCAATATGACTCCCCCTAGAAATTTCTATAATTTTCACATAATTAATATTATAGCTATAGTTAATTGACATTACAACTAGTTATAATGGCCTACTACAAAATATGCTAATCTTGAGTTTATTGCCAGGTTTGTGTAAGATAACAAATAAAAGGATGTGATAAGTTATGAAAGACTTTTTGGCTAAGAAAGGTGTTACACTATCAGCTCGTACTTACTTTATTACAGCACTTAGCTATATGGCATTAGGACTATTCTCTTCTCTTATTATCGGTTTGATTATTAATACCTTAGGACAACAATTAGAAAACTCATTAGGTACCATTGCATTAACTTCATCGTTACAAGAAATTGGAACATTTGCAATGGATAATAAGGTAGTGGGCGGAGCAATTGGTGTAGCAATAGCTTACGGGTTAAAAGCACCACCTTTAGTCTTATTTTCGGCAGTGTTTAGCGGTGCATTAGGATATGAACTTGGTGGCCCAGTCGGTAGTTATATTAGTGCATTATTTGCTGTAGAATTTGGCAAACTTATTTATAAAGAAACAAAAGTAGACATTTTATTAACACCTCTTTTAACAATTATGGTAGGGTATCTAATGGGTAAATTTATTGGTCCACCAATAGATTCATTTATGACAGGAATAGGAAGCGTGATTAATTGGTCTACGGCACAACAACCTTTTATTATGGGGATTATTGTTGCTGTAATTATGGGGTTAGCGTTAACTGCACCGATTTCTAGCGTTGCTATTTCTCTTATGCTTTCATTAGATGGATTAGCAGCTGGAGCAGCTGTCGTAGGATGTGCTGCCCAAATGGTTGGTTTTGCAGTTTCAAGTTATCGTGACAATGGAGTTGGTGGGTTAATTGCACAAGGTATTGGGACATCTATGCTGCAAGTTGCTAATATTATTAAAAAACCAATTATTTTGTTACCGCCAACGCTAGCAGGAGCAATTATGGCACCATTTGCCTCTGTCTGGTTTGAAATGACAAATAATGCTTCAGGTGCTGGAATGGGTACTGCAGGATTTGTGGGTCAGATTATGGCCTTTAATACAATGGGCTTTTCAATGGAAGTATTTTGGATGGTATTAGCTGTACATATTATTGGCCCTGCAATTTTAAGCTTACTTATTTCAGAGTTTCTTCGTAATAGAGGCTTAATTAAACCAGGCGATATGCGAATTGATTATGATTAATTGATTAAATGACTATAATTATGTAGGGGGAATATGAAATGAGAGCACTTGAATCAGAAAAAGAACTAGCAAATATACTTGCAGAAGAAAAAGGTAAAACAGTTCTGTTATTTTCAGCGGACTGGTGTCCAGATTGTCGTTTTATTGATCCTCTTTTGCCTGAATTAGAAGATAAGTACCAAGGTATTACATTTATATATGTGAATCGCGATAAATTTATTGATTTATGTGTACAGTATGATGTTTTTGGAATACCTAGTTTCTTAGCATTCAAAGATGGATTGGAAGTAGACCGTTTCGTTAGCAAGGATCGAAAAACAAAAGAAGAAATTGAATCATTCTTAGATAAGATTTAAAATTATAGCTGATTAAAATACTATTTGATACAATGAATGATATCTATGATTAAAGACTCCTTGAAGGAGGAATAACAAATGGCAATGAACAGCATAAAAATGAAAAAACTATTAGATGATAGATTTAATAATCCGGAATGGCGAACTTCGTTTAACCGGGATAAAGATGTATATCGAGTGGAATGGCAAGACACACATCAAGGAATTTCCATTACAGTTCCAAATGTTATAGCGAAATATGAACAAAGTGGTGAAAATGCAATTGATGAGTTAGTGTATCATGTGGAAGAATCATTAAAAATGATGCATGTTAAACAAGAATTAGAAGGAAAAGAAAAACAAATATATCCAGTTATTCGTTCAACCTCGTTTTCTAAGAAAACAAAAGCTGGTGTAAAAATGGTATATTCAGATCATACAGCAGAAACACGGATCTACTATGCGCTTGATTTAGGACATACTTACCAGTTAATTGATCAAAAAATGTTAGACACTGAAGGTTGGACATTGGAGCGATTAAAAGAAATTTCTATGTTTAATGTTCGTTCTTTATCAACGGAGACCAAAGTGGACCAAGTTGCAGGTAATAATTTTTACTTTATTGCAACAAGAGACGGCTATGATGCTAGTCGTATTTTAAACGAAGCATTTTTGGAAGAAATGCGACTAAATGCGGTAGGAGAGCTAGCGGTTGCAGTTCCACATCAAGATGTATTAATTTTGGTTGATGTACAAAATGAAATGGGTTATGATATATTAGCACAAATGACGATGCAATATTTCGCTGAGGGACGTGTTCCGATTACATCGTTATCATTTATATATGAAAATAAACATTTAGAACCTATTTTTATCTTAGCTAAAAATAAACCTACTAATGAAAATGAAACAAAAAAGGATGAATAAATATGAACGTTTATTACAATGAAAAAGGGATAGGCGATTGCTTATTAATTCCTTTTAAACAAGGAGATCGCTATCAAACATCATTTGAGAAATTTGGTGATGTTGTACGTATAATAGATACAAAAACAAAAGAAGTATTAGGTTATAATATTTTTCGAGCATCGACATACTTTACATTGGGTAATGGTCAAATTCCTTTAACGGAAGATCTTCTAGATAATATCAAAGATGTTTTTGCGAAAAATAATGTCTCAGATTCCTTAGATATCGATCTTTCTCCTAAATTTGTCGTTGGTTATGTAAAAGAAAAAGTACCACATGAAAATGCAGATAAATTAAATGTCTGTCAAGTCGACATCGGTGATGTAACCACTCAAATTGTCTGTGGTGCACCAAATGTGGAAGCTGATCAATATGTAGTTGTGGCAAAGGTAGGAGCGATTATGCCGAGTGGTATGGAAATAAAGGCAGCTAATCTAAGAGGTGTTGATTCTTTTGGGATGATTTGTTCTCAAAAAGAGCTTGGTCTTCCGGATGCTCCTAAAGAAAAAGGTATCTATGTATTAACAGAAGATGTAAAAGCTGGACAAGCTTTCATATTTTAAATAAAAGAAAACGCAAAAGAGTAAATACTCTTTTGCGTTTTTCTTTTACGTAAAGTGTTCAATTTTAATGAAAACCTGTTAAAATAAGAAATAACTAATGATATGGAAGTGTGAAAATAATATGTGGGAAGAAATGAAAAATAAAATAAAACAATTACTAGATACAGAAGAGACGATTGAACCACCTAAAACGAGACGAAATCATACAAGTAACAATCATGTAGAAACAAAGGTATCATATGAATATCCTACCAATAGAAAATTTGATTTTCCTATTATTCCAGATAAACCGAAAAAGGAATTTTCAAGAAGGCCATCTGTTTCAGAATTAGAAACTAATGTAGCAAAGTTTAAAGATAAACAACTCCCTGAGGAGAAGGTTTTTAAACGAAAATTCTCGGCTACTGAAGTTCCATCACCAATATACGGTTTTGGTAAAAGACCAGGAAAAACAATTGAAACAGATACACCAGCGTTTTTGCGTAAAGAAAAAATTCATCAACAATCTAATTTAACATTTTCAACAACGGAAGATTTACTAGATGAAACGCTATCTGATGATAAGTTGAATAAATTACATGAGGATAACCCCTATATTAAGCCACAGGTTATAGAAGAAAAAGAAGTAGCTTTTGAAAACTTCTCTCAAGTTGAACAAGTAAATGAAATAGAAGTTGACAACGTTGAGGCTGCACGGTTTGAAGAGAAACAAAAAACAGTTGAATTTAATAATAGGAAAGTAAGAGAACGTAATGCAGTACCATTTAATGTAAGAATGCGTCCAAGTGATAAAAAACGTTATCATCAAAAAAACAATCAGATACAACAGCAACAATCAAAAAAAAACGCTGCACCTCCACTTTATCTATTAAATGATCCAATTAAAAGGTCTGCAGGTAATCAACAATGGATTGAGGAGCAAGCAACATTATTAGAAACAACTTTAAAACAATTTCATGTCAACGCAAAAGTAATTAATACAATGCAAGGACCTTCTGTCACAAGGTTTGAAATTCAACCTGAAGCTGGTGTGAAGGTGAGTAAAATTAAGAATTTGAGTGATGACATTAAATTAAACATGGCTGCGAAAGATATACGAATGGAAGCACCAATTCCAGGTAAACATGCAATTGGAATTGAGATACCAAACGCAGATCCACAAGCTGTTGGCTTACAGGAAATATTTGAAGATCAATCATTTCACAACAGTTCATCTGCATTAAGTGTTGCTTTGGGGTTAGATATTGCAGGTAGTCCGGTTATAACGGATATAAAGAAAATGCCTCATGGACTGATTGCAGGTGCAACGGGATCAGGAAAAAGTGTTTGTATTAACTCTATTTTGATTAGTCTGTTGTATAAAGCAAGTCATGAAGATGTTCGTTTTCTTTTAATTGATCCTAAAATGGTGGAATTAGCACCGTATAATGGCATTCCACATTTAGTATCGCCTGTCATTACAGATGTGAAAGCCGCTACTCATGCATTAAAATGGGCAGTCGCTGAAATGGAAGAAAGGTATCAGAAATTCGCACAAGAAGGTGCACGTGATATCGATCGCTATAATGAAAAAATGAAGACGCAAAATAAGTATGATCAAAAAATGCCATACCTCGTCATCGTAATTGATGAGTTGGCTGATCTAATGATGGTTTCACCACAAGATGTTGAGGATGCCATTTGTAGAATTGCACAAAAAGCGAGGGCATGTGGAATTCACCTCTTGTTAGCGACCCAACGACCATCGGTAGATGTTATTACAGGTTTGATTAAAGCCAATATACCTACAAGAATTGCTTTTAGTGTCTCTTCACAAGTAGATTCCCGAACAATCATTGATACAAATGGTGCAGATCGTTTACTTGGTAAAGGAGATATGCTATTTGTTGAAAATGGTGCTAGAAATCCTGTGAGAATTCAAGGGGCTTTTGTTTCAGATGATGAAATTGAACGTGTGACAAGTTATGTTAAACAGTTAGCACCTCCTAATTATCTATTTGAACAAGAACAGTTGTTAAAACAAATCGATACAGAAGAAACGGAAGATGATCTTTACCCAGAAGTATTATCTTTTGTACTAGAACAAAATGGAGCAAGTGCTTCTTTGGTACAAAGACGGTTTAAGGTTGGCTATAACCGTGCTGCACGATTAATTGACACATTAGAGCATAACGGAATTATTTCCGCTCAAAAGGGAAGCAAACCACGTGATGTATTAGTTTCGGCTAATGAGATGGACACAGAACGTATTCAATAAATCCAATTAATCAAACTAAATAACTTGTGCAAGTTATCTTAATCTTATATGATAGAAAATGGTATATAAACTTATTAGAACGCAACGAGGGGTTAAGTATCATGAAAAAAGAAATTACAAGGAAACTTAATGGTGAAATAGAAAGATTAACAAACAAGACTTTTAAATTTGATGATCGAATTAAAGATGGTTGGTTTTCAGCAGTTTATTTTTTAAAAACAAAAGAAATTGCAGAAAAACTTATTCCGAATAATCAAGTAACAATGCAATTTTTTCAGAAAAGTAATGCAGTACTCTGTGGTTCTGATGAGGCAATTGCTTTAATACATACTTTTGCTGATAATCCACAAGAACTAGAGATCTTTTCATTAAAAGATGGTGATAAAATAAGTCCCTATGAAACAGTATTAACTGTTAAAGGACCATATCAATCTTTTGGATTCTTAGAAGGGATTATAGACGGTGTCTTTGCTAGGCGAACGTCTGTAGCAACAAATGTATATAATGTGGTAAAAGCGGCAAGAACCTCTGGTAAACAAAAACCAGTTATTTTTATGGGAGATCGTGATGATCACTATACACAACAAGCTGGAGATGGCTACGCCGCCTTTATTGGTGGATCTACTGCACAAGCAACACATGCGATGAATGAATGGTGGGGTAAGACAGGAATGGGTACAATGCCACATGCCATGATTCAAATGTTTGAAGGAGATATTGTCACTGCAGCTCAAGCATACAAGGAGACGTATCCAGAAGACGAATTGATGGTACTAGTGGATTACAATAATGATGTTATTACAGATTCTTTGAAAGTGGCACGTGAATTTGGTAAAGATTTAAAAGGTGTTCGTTTAGATACTTCGAATCATATGGTAGATAAATATTTTCTTAGAAATCAGCATTTAATGGGAACGTTCGATCCAAGAGGCGTTAATCCCGAATTAATTTTTGCTTTACGGCATGCTTTAGACGAAGAGGGTTATCAGCATGTTAAAATTATAGCAAGTGGTGGCTTTACAGAGGAACGTATTCGTACATTCGAAAAACAAGATGTTCCAGTTGACATGTATGGAATCGGTAGAAGTTTATTAAATGTTCACATTGGTTTTACCGGAGATAATGTTTTATTAAATGGTAACCACCAGTCAAAAGAAGGTAGAAAATATCATCCTAATCCTAGACTAGAAAAAGTAGCTTATCTTAAATAAAAATGCTACTTTTTTGGTTGTTTAGGTTAAACTACGATGTTGAGTAAATAATGAGTATATACAGATTAAGCTTTTTGGAGGTTCAAATTTATGACTATCTACCATTTTATTGGTATAAAGGGTACAGGAATGAGTGCATTGGCACAAATTCTGCACGACTCAGGTGAGTCCGTTCAAGGTTCTGATGTAGATAGTGTCTTTTTTACACAGACAGCATTAGAAAATAAAAATATTCCAATCTATTCTTTTTCAAAAGACAATATCAAAGACGGGTTAACTATTATAGCAGGTAATGCTTTTTCAGATGATCATGAGGAAATTAAAGCTGCACATGAAATGGGTTTAACATTTTATCGCTACCATGACTTTCTTAGCGAATGGTTAAAACAGTATACAAGTATCGCTGTTACAGGTGCACATGGTAAAACATCAACTACAGGATTATTAGCACATGTGCTAAAGCAAACTTATCCTATCTCCTATTTGATAGGGGATGGAACTGGTTTAGGACATGTTGATAGCAATTATTTTGTCTTTGAAGCATGTGAATATCGTCGTCACTTTTTAGCGTATGAGCCGGATTATGCCATCATGACGAATATTGATTTTGACCATCCAGATTATTTTTCTGATGTTGAGGACGTAGTTAATGCTTTTGAAGAAATGGCTAAAAACGTAAAAAAAGGGATTATAGCTTGTGGTGATGATGAATATCTTCAAGCAATACATGCTAAAGTTCCAGTTCTTTATTACGGTTTTTCTGAAAACAATGACTTTCAAGCCAAAAATGTAACAGATACATCTAATGGTATGCGTTTTGATGTATTTGTTCGAAATAATTACTATGATACGTTTTCAATTCCTATGTACGGTGATCACAACATATTAAATGCGTTAGCAGTAATTACTATTTGTCATTATGAAGGAATGAAGGCAGAAGATATTAAAAAAATGGATACTTTTTCTGGTGTGAAACGTCGGTTTACTGAGAAAAAAGTTGGGAATCAAATTTTAATTGATGACTATGCACATCATCCTAAAGAAGTAGAAGCTACTTTGGATTCAGTTCGTAAAAAATATCCGAATAAATCTGTTACAGCTATTTTTCAACCACATACATTCACACGCACAAAAATGTTCTTACATGAGTTTGCAGAAACGCTCCAAGCAGCAGATCATGTATATCTGTGTGATATATTTGGTTCAGCTCGAGAAGGAAAAGGAAACCTGACTATTGAAGATTTAAAATCGCTTATTACAAATAGTGAATTATTAAATATTGAAAACACAGAAGTATTAAAACAATATAAAGACGGTGTCTTAGTTTTCATGGGTGCTGGTGATATTCAAAAATTCCAAGATGCTTACGAAAAGAAAATTTAAATAAACAGGTATATTTAGCTTATATATCGAAATAGTAAAGAGAAGGATTTTATGCCTTCTCTTTACTATTAATTAAATAGATAGAAATTTATCACGAATAAATTTGATCTATATTGTAAAATTTAAATGATATGTTTTACAAGAATATATTTCGGGTAAATAAGTATATAAACATGGTAATAATAAATACATATAAAGGAGATGACTGGTAGCAGATGATTATTTTACTTTACATCGCAGCACTAATATTCGCAGTTGCATTTGCAGTACTTGTTGTTTATTTAGCTAAGGTACTTAAAGCAACGCAACGTACAATGTCAAATGTAGCAGATACCTTAGAAGGTTTAGAAAAACAAATGGAGGGTATAACAACAGAAACAACTGAATTATTAAATAAAACTAATAAGCTTGCAGAAGATGTCAATGATAAGTCACAACGTTTAAATACGTTAGTTGATGGAATTAAAGGTATTGGTGAGACTGTACAAGGTTTTAACCAGTCGATTCGAAATGTTTCCACTAGTATTACAAGAGTTGCTGAAGAGAATAAGGAAGAAACTGCTCAAGCAGTTAAATGGGGAACGATTGCAATGGAAATGTTCAAAAAACGAAAAAGGGAATAATGTAGTTTATATAGATAAGAAATAGAAAATAGGGAGGAATAGGAATGAGTAATCAAGAAGAACAAAATCAAGCACAGAACGAGAATATTAATAGCAAAGACTTTTTAATCGGTTCATTAATCGGAGGTATTGTAGGTGCTTCGGTCGCTTTACTATTTGCACCTAAGGCTGGTAAAGAACTGCGTGAAGAGTTAAACCAAGGAGCTAGCACTATTAAAGAACGTGCAAGCGATTGGAAAGATGTTGCATATGAAAAAGGAACAGAGTGGAAAGATTATGCAAAAGAAACATCTGCACAGGTACAAAAGAATGTTACAGAAAAATCACAAGAATTAGGCGATAAGTTTAAAGAAACAACTAAGACTATTCAAGAAAAGATCAATACCGCACAAGAAGATGCTGATGTTGTCAAAGAAACGGCAGAAGAGGCAGCTGAAGAAGTTGCAGAAGCAATTGATGAAGCAGCAAAAGACGTAAAAAAACAAGGCTAATATATAAAAAGGGTTGTAGCTGAAAAATAGCTACAACCCTTTTCTTTGTCTTTAACTAAACCAATAAATTCAAACGTAACTACCTAGTTATTATCATCAACTGCAACGTCACATTCTGGTCTTACTCGCTACATCAGGAAATGGTTTCGCTTTCCGTGGGCACGAACTCAGCATTCTATAGAAGCAAAGAACGCTTTTATAAATAATGTTCGGTTCGTGGGATTGATCATCCCATTGAAAACATTTGCTATTCCCACAGGAATCTCAACCATCCTCTGCTAGCTTTTAAGATCACTCTATAATTTAAAATACAAACAATTGATAAGCTTGTTTATTGCTAAAGTGTATGTAACTAAAATAGCAATAAACCGATTGTCTCTCTTTCATAATTGTAATTTTTAACTCATGAAAGAAATGCATACCTAGCGTTGGAAATATACGTAAACTCCTGTGGGAACAGCACGGGCTGAAGATCCACTTAGTAAAGCGTTTGTTGCTTTACTAAGTTAGCTGAAGCCGTGCCCACGGAAAGCGGAGTATATTTCCAACAAGGTATGTTATGTCGTAGTTTTTCTCTGTGACGTTTTACAAAGTAATAACGATGGTGAAAAGGCCCTGTTAGTTAATTGTAATTTCGTCGTTTGGTTCTAACGGTTCGAAAAAGGTTGTTGGTTTACCATTTTTTTTGATATCTACACTACCTTTTACTTTTGATAAATCTATAGAAATATGTCGGAATATATCTTGAAATATAAAGCCAGTTTCTTCTGTTGATCTAAGCTCTAACTTGTCCCCATGATATAAAAGATCATCTATATCCCGCTCTTTATTTTGTTGAAAAACACGTATTGTTTGCTTATTTAATAGGATAGGCTCCCCATTATATGTTATTGACATCGATTGATCTAATTCAATTGATAAAGCATGCAATACATTTCCTATAGTGGGAACTTGTCTATTCACTACCTCGATTTTATTTCCAGGTTGTAATACTGTTTTGTTTTTTGCTACTTTTCCATTGACCAGAAGTTTAGTTGAGAAATCACTTAATTCTTTTACTTCCCCATCAATATAAATTTTAAAAGTGTATAATTCAGTTAAAATGTCTTGTCTATTGTGTTTTATTAAAAAATCCTCTACAGTTTTTGATTCAATCACATTTACCTTATCATGATCTTTTAATACATAATCTAAATTGCTTTTTACTCCGTTGACTTCAATAGAAGGTTTTACATACTGTTTTCTTTCATTTAAGTAAACAGTAAATGTATTTACTTCACCGACTAACTCTTCAATTGTAACGATAGGGTTTTTACCATTCTCCCCTTTTTCAACATGTAAGATATCCCCATGTTTAATAGGTTCTTCTATTGTTATAGGTTGTCCATTCAATAGAATAGAGGGGGCTTTGCCATAGGTGCCAGGTAAAGTGATACTCTGTCCATTAAAACTTATAATATAAGCCATTCCAGGTCGACCATATAATTTATCAATATGGATACCAGCAGCTAGCAAACAATCACCAACAGTTAATTGTTTCATATCGAATAATCGAACGGCTCGATCATTTACTGTTACACTAATATAATGAACTGGATTTTGTTTTGCAGCAATTGCAATTCCGATCGGTGTAATGAAAGCAGGACCAGCAGGAACTTCAGCAGAAAATTTTAAATTCGGAATAGCATCTGTTCCACGAATGGCAACACGATTTACTGGCAACTGTAACTTTTCAGCCAATTTGATTGTCAAATTAGGTGTTAAACTTCCACCCCCAACTAACATAACTGCTTTAGGGGCCTTTGTATTTAACTCTAAAATTTCTTGTGCTATCGCATCTGCGAGCTTTTCAATTGCACCATCTATTGCTTGTGCAAGTTCATCAAAAAGAATCTTTTCTTCAAATCCTAAAATATCGGTAATAATGGATTCATTATTTCCCGTAATTTCTTTCTTAACACGTTCTGCTTCTTTAAAATCCAACAAATAGTGATCACTAATAGCTTCTGTTATCTCATCACCTGCACGTGGTACCATGCCATAAGCAGCAATTGTACCACTATCAGTCAAGGCAATGTCACTCGTACCAGCTCCAATGTCAACTAAAGCAACGTTAAGTCTTCGCATAGAAGTGGGAATAAGGACATTGATTGCAGCAATAGGTTCTAGTGTCAGTGCTTCCATTTCTAAATCCGCACGTTGTAATGCGGACAATAATGATTCAACAACTACTTTTGGTAAGAAGGTGGCGATAATTTCAACTTCAGCCTTACTACCTTGTTGATCAATGAGAGAGCCAATTATATCATTATCTAATTTATATTGTATAACGGAATATCCTACACAATAATAATGCGTACTCAAATTATCTGCTTCCTCCAAAGCTAAATCATGTTGGGCTTGTTGTACGGCACTGAGTTCCAAAAAGAGAATGTCTTCTTTTTCTATTAGTGGGTGCTGTTCAATATTTTTAGTAATTGTCGTTCGCTTTGTTTTAAGAGCTCTTCCAGCAGCAGCAACGCATACTTTAGTGAGCTTAATAGTATGCTTAAGTTCTAGCTTCTCTTTCACCTGATGAATTACCTTTGCTACAGCAACTACGTCATGGATTTGCCCATCTAACATCGAACGTTCCTCGTGTTCTTGCATAACATAATCAATTAGTTTGTAATGCTCATCTGTTTGTTCCAAAATTAATCCGACAACAGAACGTGTTCCAATATCTAATGCGAAAATATACTCATTCATAAAATTTAATCCTTTCTATACTACATGGTTACATATGATGAAAGATAAAGAATATACTAAATATTTAAACATAATAATGACAAGTATTAAAATATTAGCTATAATTGTGACTAACTAAAAAAACGTCTTATATCTATTATAACGTGAAATCAAAACAGGGGGTAGTCCAATTGAGTAATCAAGAACTCGATCAATTAAGACAAGAACTTGATCAAATTAATTTAGAAATATTAAAATTGATCAATAAACGTGCAGAACTAGTTCAAAAATCTGGAGAGGTAAAGGGAATACAGGGTGCAAATCACAGTTATGACCCAGTTCGTGAACGTGATATGCTTGAATTAATTAAGGTAAATAATAAAGGGCCATTTGAAAATGCTACGATAATTCATCTTTTTAAAGAAATTTTTAAAGCTGGTTTAGATTTACAAGAAGATAATCATAGCAAGGCATTACTAGTTTCTAGAAAGAAAAAACCAGAAGATACTATAATTGAAATAAACGGTGAAAAATTTGGTGATGGAAACCAACATTTCATATTCGGTCCTTGTGCAGTAGAAAGTTATGAACAAGTTGCTCAAGTTGCAGAGCAGGTTAAAAAGAAAGGTCTCAAGCTAATACGAGGTGGTGCGTTTAAACCAAGAACATCTCCTTATGATTTCCAAGGTCTAGGCTTTGAAGGATTAGAAATCTTAAAGCGTGTTGCAGATGAGTATGGTTTAGCAGTTGTGAGTGAAATTGTAAATCCAGCAGATATTGAAAAAGCTTTAGACTATATTGATGTTATACAAATCGGTGCACGTAACATGCAAAACTTTGAATTATTAAAGGCAGCAGGTGAAGTAAATAAACCCGTCTTATTAAAACGGGGAATGTCTGCCACTATTGCGGACTTTATTAATGCAGCAGAGTATATTAACTCTAGAGGGAATGGGAATATTATTCTTTGTGAGAGAGGTATCAGAACATACGAAACAGCAACTCGTAACACATTGGATATAACAGCTGTACCTATTTTAAAACAAGAAACACATTTACCAGTTATGGTTGATGTAACACATTCAACAGGAAGACGAGATCTATTAATTCCTGCTGCAAAAGCTGCACTCGCAATAGGAGCTGATGGTGTGATGGCAGAAGTACACCCTGATCCAGCTGTTGCTTTATCGGACGCAGCACAACAAATGGACTTTGAGATGTTTGATCGTTTTATGAAGGAAGTAGCAAATTATAAATAATAAACAGCCCTCTTGTTTGTAGTCTAATCAAGAGGGCAAAACTTTGTAAATAAGATATATATATTCTTTTCATAACAAAAAAACTTAAAATTTGATATAATATAACACATGCATGTGATAAATCTTTAATACATAGTGAATCATTGCGCAATAACTTATAGTAACGTATGATTAAATAAAGAGTGTCAGGCTAATTAAAAGGAATATACGGAGGTAGAATTAAGATGAATATAACAATATATGATGTAGCAAGGGAAGCAAATGTATCAATGGCAACAGTTTCACGAGTGGTTAATGGCAATCCGAATGTGAAACCCGCAACACGTAAAAAGGTGTTAAATACAATTCAAGAATTAGGGTATCGTCCAAATGCAGTGGCACGTGGTCTTGCAAGTAAAAAGACAACAACTGTTGGTGTTATTATTCCCGATATCTCAAGTATATTTTTCTCTGAATTAGCTAGAGGAATTGATGATATTGCAAATATGTATAAATATAATATTATTTTAAGTAACTCCGATCAAAACGTAGACAAAGAAATAAAACTAATTAACACTATGTTAGAAAAACAAGTAGATGGTATTGTTTTTATGGGTGGAAAAATAACGGAAGAACATGTACAACAATTTAAAACATCTCCAGTACCAGTAACATTGGCCGCTACTATCGATCCAACAGAAACGATATCTTCGGTAAATATTGATTATGAACATGCAGCTTATGAAGCAACCCAATTTTTAATTGAAAAAGGACATGCTAAACCTGCTTTTGTATCTGCTCTTGAAGAAACACCAATAAATGAATTGAAGTACAAAGGGTATGAGCGTGCTTTAGTAGAGTCAAAACAAGAAGTAGATCTATCCTTCGTCATTAAAGGTGATTACACGTACGATTCTGGAATAGAAGCGGCAGAACAACTTGTTGCATTAGAAAGTAAGCCGACAGCAATATTTGTTGCTTCGGATGAAATGGCATTAGGTGTTATACACGGTATTCAAGATAAAGGACTGAATGTCCCTGAAGATATTGAAGTATTTGGTTTTGATAATACGCGTCTTGCAACAATGGTTAGACCTACATTGTCTACTATCGTTCAACCTATGTATGATATTGGAGCTGTAGCAATGCGCTTATTAACTAAGTATATGAATAAAGAAGAAGTTCAAGAATCAAATGTTATTTTACCACACCAAATTATCGAAAGGAACTCAACAAAATCAAATTAATGCCGATATATAAAATATCAAATTGCAAATCCTTGGCATGAGGCTAAGTCATACAAGTTTGCACGTAAGTTAGGGAGAGGGCATATGAAAAAAAGAGATATTTTAACCCCAATTGGCATAACATTAGGTTTTATTATGATAATTTTTGGTATTATTTCAAGTGGTGGTACTAGTGGATTTGTTTCGTTTATACAGGTCGCTTCCATTATCATCGTATTAGGTGGTTTAGTTGCCGCTCTATTGATTAATTTCAATTTAGAGCAAATAAAGTTAACAGGTAGCGTATTAAAAGAAACATTTAACAGAAATGAGCAGAACCTTGGTGATCTAATTCAATTATTTGAACGGTTATCAGAAAGAGCAAGACGCGAAGGTTTATTAGCGCTAGAGAATGAGTTAGAGAGTGTAGAAGATCCTTTTATTAAAAAAGGTGTATTATTAGCAATAGATGGTATTGAGCCAGAAGTAATTAATGATATTATGAATGCTGAGATTACAGCAATGGAAGATCGGCATTTAAAGGGTCGTATTATTCTAGAAAAGGCTGGAGAGTATGCCCCGGCATGGGGAATGATTGGAACATTAATTGGTTTAGTATTAATGCTGAATAACCTAACCGATCCAACCACACTCGGTCCAAATATGGCTGTAGCGTTATTAACAACGTTTTATGGATCTGTTTTGGCAAATCTAGTATTCATACCCATGGCAGGAAAACTAGAAATAAAAACAGATGAAGAAATATTCATGAAACAAATTGTTATAGAAGGAGTCATCGGTGTTCAATCTGGCCAGAATCCAAGAATTCTAAAAGAGAAATTAAGTGCTTTCCTATCTGAAAATATGAAGAAAAAACAAGAAGAAGGAATAGATGAGGGTGCGGAGGATGTAGCAAATGAAGCGTCGTAAAAAACGGATAGATAAAGGCTCTCCGAAGTGGATGGTAACTTACGCCGATTTAGTAACGCTCATTTTAGTGTTTTTCATATTACTTTTCTCTATGTCACAAATTGATCTAGTCAAATTCGAAGCTGTGGCAGAATCTTTCCGTAACCGTATGATTTTTGATACCTTTCCTTCTACGTTAGAAATGGACAATCCAACGGAAAATGCTGAACCGCAAGTAGAAGATGAGGGAGCAGAAGAAACGAATAATAATCTATCTGAATCAGAAACGGAAGTAATTGATTCAAATGAGCAAACCAATAGTGAAATGTTAGAAGATAATCAAGATACACTGGATGAATTGTTAGCAGAGATTCAAGCCTTTTTAAACGAGAATGATTTACAAAATACGATTACAGCAAATCGAACTGATCAAGGTGTTGTTTTAATTTTACAAGAAAGAGTTTTATTTGATTCAGCTGAAGCTGAAATTAAAGCTTCAGGCGAACCATTTCTAGATAAAGTAGGCTTACTACTTGAAAATATACCTAATAATGTAAGAGTAGAAGGTCACACAGATAATCGTCCTATATCTACTTTGCAATATCCTTCAAATTGGGAACTATCGGGTGCGCGAGCCAGTAGTGTTATACGTAAGATTATTGATTCGAGTGATTTAGATGAGGGTAGATTCATGGCAGTTGGTTATGGAGATACAAAACCAATAGTCGAGAATAACTCTGAAGAAAATTGGAGTAGAAACCGACGTGTTGAAATGGTTATTTTAGAATTAAATCAGGATTTTGAGTAGTTTGCGTGCATCGCGAATGCTTAGATCGATATTAAATTTAGTAATGGCTCCATCTAAATGAGATGGAGCTATTTTTATGTGAAGAAACAAAAAGGATTCGCAGTATCATACTGCGAATCCTTTTTGTTAATCCTCATTGTTGTTACTATCAGCCTCGTTGCTGCTATCTTGAGTAGATTCTTCATTATTTTCGGAATTACCCTGATCAGATTCTTCTTCTTCGTTATTTTCCTCTTGCTCTTGCTCACTATTCTCATTTTCTGCTTCATTATCTTCTGAAGTATCTTCTTCTGGTTCATTATCGTTTTCTGGCTCAGGCTCAGGTTCAGGTTCACTGAAATCGCCAACCTCTAGCTCATTGGAAGCTTTGGATTCTTGACCAAAGTAATCAACAGCTTTAACTTGATAAACAGCTTCTGAATTTCCGACGTTTAAATTAGTGTCAGTTGTACTACCAATTAGCCTGAAATTACTGTCTGGATCATTGGCACGATAAATGCGATAACCAACAACATCATTACTGGACGATTTGTTCCAAGTTAATGCACTTCCTGATTTAGAGACAGAACTTGGTGCGTTTGGTGCTTTACCATCATTCTCTATTTCATCTGTACTAGGAACTTCAACATCCGAACCAAGCGCACTATTATTGGGTAATAATGTCCCAGTAATATTACTTAAGTTATCATAACCATTATCTTTAAGCCAATCGGGATTAAAGGCGACCCCATTTTCATTTGTAAATTCCTCTGGCGTATTTTCCCCAGCAATAACTGCCTCTTCATTCACGATCACATAACGTCCACCAATTAGACTATTATCTTTTTCAGTCGGAACAAATTTCGAATTGTATATATCTGATCCTACTAACCCTAAATCACTACATATACTAGTAGGTAAAAGTCCAGATGTTTTACAATAAGAACTTGATACGATACCATCTGGGCGTTCAAAGTTAGAACTTGGAGCCATTAGGTCTGGATCAATTTCAGTGGCTAGATTAACGAGCTGCGCCCAAAAAACTTGATTACGTCCGCTATAGCCATCTGTCAAAGATTGATTATAATCATATCCCATCCAAGTTCCGACAGTAACATTTGGATTGGTTGCGACAAACCAGGTATCTTTAAATTGATCACCTGTTCCTGTTTTACCTGCCCAATCTACACTGGAATTATTTAAATTTGCTCTTGCTGTAGTAGCAGTACCTTGCGTTACCACATCGCGCATCATATCGATCATAAGATAATTTGTTTGTTCGCTAAATACTTTTACTGACTCACTTTCATGTTGATAGGCTACTTCACCTTCGCCTGACTCAATCTTTTCAATAATAAATGCATCAGTAAAGTTTCCGTTGTTTCCAAATGTCGCATATGCATTTACATTTTCCTCCACACTAGCTTCTGTTGTACCAATTGCTAGTGAATTGTATGTTGCTTCTGGAACATTACTAAAGCCCATTTTTTTGTAATACTTCTCGATAGGATTCACACCTATATCTAATATATCTAGAAATACTCTTGTTGCAGGAACATTGTATGACTGTGTTAACGCTTGTCTTGCAGTAACGAGTCCGTGATAACCTTTTGAATAGTTTCCTGGGAATTCTTCATCTGTTGGTAAGTCAACATCTGCAATGATTGATCCAGGTTGAACCGTTCCTTCTTCCATGCCTGGTGCGTAATCTATTAATGGCTTCGCAGTACTACCAATGGATCTTGGTACATCAGTGGCATAGTTTTTATTTGATATATCAAAATCTCTTCCGCCAACAAAGCTAATAATTTTACCGGTAGCATTATCGATTAATACACCACCAACTTGTACAGGTTGAACAAGTGGTTCTTCTTCTCCAGTTTCTTCATTTGTAGTCATGATTGCTTTTTTAGTATTTTGATTTATCGCCGTTTTTTCTGGACCATAGTTATTGAAATTTGCTGCAAGATCTTGATGTGCATCATAAATTTCTTTATTAATTGTGGTTTGGATTTTATAACCACCTTGACTTAATTCTCTTTCTGCCTTAATTTGATAATCCTCTTGCAATGTTTCATCTTGTAAATCTTCTTCTGTATAGCCATCTGCTTCTGCTAATTGTGTTCGTAATATTTCTGTAGCTCTATCCCGAATTAAATTTGTTAAATAAGGATATTCAGAAAAACTTGTAGGTGTTGGCTCCGCTAAGTTAGCGACAATATCATATTCTAGCGCTTCGTTATATTCTGCCTCACTTATATATTCTTCCTCAAGCATTCTTGTAAGAACAGTTTTCATTCGATCCATACCTGCCTGCAGACTCTCTTCATCTTTTATCTGACCATTATTAGTAAATGGCGTATAAGTAATTGGACTTTGAGGAAGTCCAGCTATAAATGCAGCTTGTGCAATATTTAAATCTATTGCATCTACATTAAAGATGCCTTCTGCTGCTGTTTGAATACCAGCAATATTACGACCGTTTGCATTTCTACCAAAAGGTACAATATTTAAATATGCTTCTAAAATTTCGTCCTTCTCTAAAAATCCTTCAACGCGCATCGCTAGTAATATCTCTTTAGCTTTACGTTCAAATGACACTTCATTTGTTAATATTTGATTTTTAATGATCTGTTGTGTTAAAGTACTTCCACCAGTTTTTGTTGCTGAATTAGTTACTTCTTGAAATAGTGCACGCAAAATTGCTTTTGGAACGACACCATTATGTGTTTCAAAGTATCCATCCTCAGTTGCAATAATAGCATTGCTTACATTTTCTGAGACTTGATCTAGGGTAACTTCTTCACGATATAAATCAGAACTAATTTCACCCATATAAACTTCATCTGCAAAATAAACTTCTGAAGTTTCAGAGTAGTTATAAATGTCTTCTTTCATATCTGCCTCTGCTCTTACAGGCTCGTCTTTTACTAAAGATGCAAAATATCCTGCTCCAAGCCCCCCTGCAAAAAAGAAGCCAACAACTCCTATAATAATGAAGAAAAGTGTGATATTCCAGACTATATCATAACCAATACGTGATATACGCTGAAACTCTCCTTTCTTCCACCAACTGCTAATGGATGTATATATTTTATGAAAAATGCGTTTAAAATCCATAATAAGACCTCCTAAAATTCCAATCTATATTATAGCATAAATGTTTAATTAAGAATTAATATGTCCAAAAGTTTAACGCTTTCTCTTGCAATTGTAATAAATCTGTGATATTAATGTAACACAATGATAAATAATTAACGCTATGAAAGAATGCAGTAGTAAGATAATTCCCTGTTACAGAGAGCTGACGTTTGGTGTAAGTCAGTACACAATTACCTTATGAATTACGTTCCGGAGTTTCTTCTTTAATAGAAGACGGTGCTACCATGCATCGTTATGAAATGAAGTGGCAACTAACTGTTGCAACGAGGGTGGTACCGCGAGCATATCTCGTCCCTTCTTAGGGATAAGATATGCTCGTTTTTGTTTGCAATTATTTACTAATAAGAAGTGGAGTGAGGGTTATGGATATTTTAAAAGATTTGAAAGAACGTGGATTGGTTCAACAAATTACAGATGATCAAGGCTTAGAAAAGCAGTTAAAGGAAAATGTCATTACATTGTACTGTGGATTTGATCCAACTGCTGATAGTTTGCATATTGGACATTTAGTTCCAGCGCTAATGTTAAAAAGATTCCAACAAGCAGGCCATAGACCGATTGCATTAATCGGCGGTGGTACAGGTATGATTGGTGATCCAAGTGGTCGGTCAACAGAACGTCAATTAAATGATGAAAAAACGGTTCAACATTTTAGTGATCAAATCAAACGACAGTTAGCAACTATTTTGGATTTCGGTAATGATGAAAATGGTGCGGTAGCACGTAATAATGCAGAATGGCTTGGCAATATGACGTTAATTGAATTTTTAAGAGATACAGGCAAACATTTCAGTATTAATTACATGCTTGCGAAAGATTCCGTTCAATCACGTTTAGAAAATGGTATCTCATTTACTGAATTCACCTATATGATTCTTCAATCATTTGACTTTTTAAACCTTTATGAGAAAGAGAATTGCACCTTGCAAATTGGAGGAAGCGACCAATGGGGAAATATTACTGCTGGAATGGAATTGATTCGAAGGTCTAGAACCGAACAAGATGAAACAAAAGTATTTGGTTTGACTGTACCGTTAATCACAAAAGCAGACGGTACAAAGTTCGGTAAAACAGCTGGTGGTGCTATCTGGTTAGATCCAGAAAAAACTTCTCCATATGAGTTCTACCAATTCTGGATTAATACAGATGATCGTGATGTTATCAAGTTTTTAAAATACTTTACATTCTTAGAGATTACTGAAGTGGAAGAATTGGAACGGGAATTAGAAGCAGCTCCAGAAAAACGAGTGCCGCATATTCGACTAGCAGAAGAAATGACAACATTAGTGCATGGAAAAGAAGCATTAGCTCAGGCACAAAAAATTTCTGCCGCGTTATTTAGTGGTGATATTAAAGCATTAAATGGTAAAGAAATTGAACAAGGTTTTAAAGATGTGCCGACAGTTGATTTAGTTAAAGAAGAAAAAGCATTAATTGATGTCTTAGTTGAAGCAAAGATTTCACCATCTAAACGTCAAGCGCGCGAAGATATTCAAAATGGTGCTGTATACATTAATGGCGATCGTCAGCAAGAGTTAACTTATAATCTAGATGAAAATGACCGTATTGATGATACGTTTACTATTATTCGTAGAGGTAAGAAGAAATACTTTTTAATACGATTTAAATAATTATCAAAACCACTGTTCTTACTAGAATAGTGGTTTTTGAATAGATTTGTGGGAAAAAAATAAGTCATTACTTTGGTTATTGTATAGAATTACTTCATGTTATAATAGAATCAATGATAGATAAGCATTATAGATAAAGTAGGGTATAGATACATAAAGAAAGGTTGGATAATAATGAAAAAAATTGCTGTTTTGACTTCAGGTGGCGATTCACAAGGAATGAATAGCGCCATACGTGCTGTGGTGCGTACTGGTATTGCCAATGGATTTGAGATGATTGGTGTAAAAAGAGGATTTAAAGGTTTAATGGAAAATGACTTTATAACTTTAGGAACACATGATGTAAGTGATATTCTGTATCGGGGGGGAACATTTTTACAATCTGCACGTTCTGAGGAATTTAAAACAGAAGCTGGACAAAATAAAGCGATAAGTAACTTAAAGGAACAAGGAATTGATTCCCTTGTTGTAATTGGTGGAGATGGTAGTTATCGTGGTGCACAGGCACTTGCTAAACGTGGAATTAAAACATATGGTTTACCAGGAACGATTGATAATGATATCCCGTTAACAGATTATACAATTGGATTTGATACTACATTAAATGTAGTGACAGATGTGATAAGCAACCTTAGAGATACAATGAGTAGTCATGAACGTGTCAGTGTGATTGAAGTGATGGGTAGAAGTTGTGGTGACATTGCATTGCAGGCAGGTATTTCTAGTGGAGTTGACGCTGTTTTAATACCCGAGTTTGCGTGGGATATTGAAGAAATTTCAAAAAAGCTTACTAGTGGTTTTCAAAGAGGAAAAACACATAGTATCGTTATGGTCGCTGAAGGGGCAGGAAAAGCAGAAGAAGTTGCTCGATTAATAAAGGAACATTCAAAATTAGATACAAGACCTACTGTTCTAGGTCATATCCAACGTGGCGGTACACCAACAGCATTTGATCGGTTATTTACAAGCAGAATGGGACATAAGGTAATTCAATTAATTGAAGCGGACATTACTGGTGTTGCATTGGGTATGGAGAAAAATGAAATCACTTATCACACGTTTGATGAAATTTTTAATGCTGAAAATGTAGTAGATAAGAAATTGTATCAAATTTTTCAAGATTTAGTTTGAATGAAGGAATTTTAAAGGCTCACCACATTTGTGGTGAGCCTTTTTTTAACAAAAAGTATCTTTTATTTTTGGTACAGATAAGCCAAATATTGGGCGGAGGAATAATGCTACAAACGTTCCTGCTAATGCGAGTGCTCCCCATATATAGCCGTGTAAACTAAATGATGCAATTCCACCAAAGTAAGCACCAATATTACAGCCAAAGGCAAGACGAGCACCATATCCCATGCATAAGCCACCTATAACAGATGCAGCAGCATTCTTGCCAGTGATTTTAGTGAATTTGAAAAGACCACCAGCTGCAGAAGCTAGAAATGCACCTAATATAACGCCAAAGTTCAATACCGTTGTTGAGTCTGCAAAAATAGAAGCATCGAGTGATGCAGCATTTGCACCTTGCCAATAACCCCAATTCGCTACATCGAACCCAACAAATTGAGCAACTTTTGAACCCCATAAAGCAAAAGCTGATGTAATACCCCAAGGAGCACCTCGAGTCATTAATGTTATAGCATTTAATACTGCTAATACAATAGCAGCAGTAAATAGTGGCCAAGATCCACGTAAAATACGTTTCCAACCTTTTTCTGAAGGTATCGGTGCCATTTTAGGTGGTTTTCTCTTTTTCTCAATTACTAAGGTAATCCATGCAATTAGTCCAAATAAAGCAATTGATAATATCCAAGCACCACCATAACCTAAACCTGTGGAGGTTGCTAGTGAAATAGGTTCAAATGCTGGTAAGTCTTCGGTCCAAAATGGTAGGTGATAAGCACCAATTGTGGAACCAACAATGAAAAAGAGTAGCGTGATAAACATGACAGAACGACCGCCACCTAGTGCGTAAAGTGTACCAGAAGCACAGCCACCTCCTAGTTGCATGCCTAAACCAAATAGAAAAGCGCCTACCAAAAGGCTTACCCCAACAGGTGAGACATAACCAGAGACACCATCTCCAAAAAATGAATAACCAAAAGCTAAAATTGGAGCAAATAATGTAACTGCAACAGCTAGCATTAACATATGTGCACGTAGGGATTGCCCGTTACCTACTGAAGCTAATCTGCGAAATGCTGAAGTGAAACCAAATCGTGCATGAAATAACGTATAACCAATTAAAAGTCCTATTACAAGTAATAAAGGTTGAACAATATTTTGCGTAGCCATCAGATAAATCATTAATATCGCTGATATAATTAACCCAGCAACTATTAACTTAATTTGAGGTTTATTTAAACCAGTACCTTGTCTTTTTACTGGATCCTTTACATCATTAATAGGTTGAACATTTGCTACTGTATCCATAAAAACATCCTTTCCCGATAAATTTAGTAGTAATTACAATTGTTAATAATATCGGGCATTATGTTATGAGTCAAGAATCTTAACTCATAAATAAGGACATTCACTCATTATGAGCAAATATCCTTATTCATAGTGCTTGATTAACCATTGGATGTTTTCTTCGTTGCCGCAGTTTTTCTTTTAACAGGTGTGGCTTTTTTCTTACTTTTTTTCGTTCTATTTAAAGACTTTTCTAATGCATCTTGCAAATCAGTAACATTACTTGGCTTTTTAGGTTCTTTGGCAGTAGAAACTGCTTCTTCATCTTTTTTCTTTTGAATTAAGTCTAATAAAGCTGTTCGATAGTCATCTGTATATTTCTCTGGTTCAAATGAAGCAGTTAGTTGATCAATTAACATTTTTGCGGTTTCTAATTCCTTTTTAACAACGGTTGCTTCTTCAGGTACATTAGGTACCTCTTGAAAGCTGCGAACTTCATCTGGATAGTGAATAGTCTCCATTACTAAAGTGTTATGGTAAATCCTCACAACTGAAAGCTGTTCTTTTGATCTAATAGTAATCTTTGCTAATCCTATTTTTTCTGTATCCTTTAACGCTTCTCTCAATAGTGCATAAGCTTTACCACCGCAATCATCTGGTGATAAATAATAACTTCGGTCAAAATAGATCGGGTCAATTTCGTCTAATTTTACAAAGTCGACTATTTCAACCGATTTATCATCTTTTTCATCTTTAATCGATTCAAGATCCTCATCTTCTAAAATAACAAATTTATTTTTGGTGTACTCATATCCCTTAACAATATCATCATTCCCAATTTCTTTTTCACAGACTGGACATACTTTTTCATATTTTACGGGGGACTTACATTCCTTATGCAGATTGCGTAGTTTCACATCTTTGTCCTCAGTTGCAGAGTGTAATTTAACTGGAATATTTACTAAGCCGAAACTTATTGTTCCTTTCCACATTGTGTGCATTTTATCACCTCTCGGATATAGTTTTTGCATCGTACTAATAATAATTCAATAATTAGAAAGAATAATATGGAATGGAGGAGATCATCATGTGGAAGCCTATGCTCTCAACATTAGTTGAGTACCCACCTATAGCTGATAATTGGTTATATGAAGTCAAGTATGATGGTTTTCGTTGTGGTTTGGAATGGGAAAAGAACACCGTAAAGCTATGGAGTCGGAATGGTAATGAACTAACGGCATCTTTTCCAGAGATTGTTGCCTGGTGTAAAAAGAATCAACATCTTGTAGAAGATCAATTACCATTATTATTAGATGGTGAAATTGTAGTATTACATACAGAATTTACATCTCTGTTTTCTTTTGTTCAACAGCGTGGAAGATTAAAATCAAAAGATAAAATAAAAGTTGCTAGTCAAAAACGTCCTGCCTCTTTGATGGTCTTTGATATGATTCAATTAAAAGGAAATGCACTTGAATCAAAAACGTTAAAAGAACGCCGTAAACAGTTGGAAATAATAGCAAGGAAATTAAAAATAGCTAAATATGATTTAAATAGTAGGATTAACCTTGTACAATCATTTAAAGCATTAGACGAAATTATGGCAACTGTAATGCTTCATCAATGTGAAGGGATTATAGCAAAAAAGAAATCCAGTACATATCTATCCGGTAAAAGAACTTCAAATTGGTTTAAAGTCAAAAACTATCGCATCATACAAGGTATTATCTCCGGTTGGAATATAGATAATGACTATTTTGACCTGAAAGTTTTTCACCATGATCAAATAGAAACATTAGGAAAAGTCAAAAATGGATTTTCAGATGATGATAAAAAAACATTAACTGCATTTATTCAAGAGAACGGTAAAAAGATAAATGGATTCTCATGGGAAGTTACACCGAGCGTATGCCTAGATATTAACTGTTTAGAAGCAAAAGATGGAGAATTAAGAGAACCTTCATTTCGAAAGTTTCGTTTTGATTTATCACCCGAAGATTGTACGATGAATAGTGTTCAAATTGGATTAGCGCAATTACCAGAAGAGATCGAAATATCCAAACCGGAAAAGTTGCTTTTTCCGGAAGTAAGTAAACAAGATTATCTTTTATATTTACGATTTATCGCACCTTTTATTTTACCAAAACTAAAAAATAAAAGATTATCGATGATTCGTTATCCTGATGGTATAGAAAAACATTCCTTTTATCAGAAACATCTACCTGACTATGCACCAAATTTTATTCAAACAGTTAATGGGGAAGATAATGATGAAGACATTTTATGTAATGATTTAAGAAGTTTACTCTGGTTTGGAAATCATGCTTCCTTAGAATTTCATATTCCATTTCACACAATAAATTCAGACTACCCAGATGAGATAGTATTTGATTTAGATCCACCAACTTTATCGGAATTTCCACTAGCAGTAACAGCTGCCCAATTAATTAAAGAGATGTTAGAGCATCAAGGTTTTATCCCGTTTGTGAAGACATCAGGGAGAACAGGACTTCAAGTTCATATTCCACTTCAACCAAAAAGTATGTCTTTTACTGAGACACGTATTTTTATGGAAACAGTGGCCACTGTTCTTGTAGATAACTATCCGCAGTTATTTACCGTTGAACGTCTAAAAAAGAATCGCGGTAACCGTTTATATATCGATTATGTACAACATGCCCTGGGTAAAACAATTATTGCAGCTTATTCACCAAGAGCAACAAATAAAGCAACAATAGCCACACCTTTATACTGGAACGAAGTAAATGAACAGTTAGACCCTCAAGCATTTACAATGAAAACAATTCCTAAGCGATTGTTAGAAATAGGCTGCCCCTGGGAATAAAATAAGAAACACGTATCAGTTAGCTTTCGTCTAAAGAAAGCTAATCTAATCCGTGTTTCTTATTCACAATTTGTTATGCTTCATTAGTAATCAAATATTTTGTTAGTGCAGACGAAGCAGACATTGACGATAATAAACTACTTTCTATAGAGAGCTCATCTGTTTTTGTTGTCACGTATGAGTCAACTAAACTTAGGTTGTTCGTTAAATCTTCAAGACGTTGTTGTTCTGATTCTGAGCTCGTTTCATCTACTTCTGATTCATAACTGCTAACTTGTGATTGAAGTCTTTCCTTAGCTTCTGTTAACAGTTGAAGTTGTTGAACTTGAAAGCTTGTTTGCAAGAAAGTTGAGAGTGAATCTGTAGCTGTATCTGTTGTAGCTGAGCTATTACTGTAATTATAATAATTCGTCTCGGTACTTTCTTCATTTAATAAGACGTTAGCAAGTTCAGCATTAATACTTGCAAGCTCTTCTTGTATAGTCTCAAGCGTAGTTTCATCTGTTGTACTTGTTTGTTGTGTTAATAAATCAGTACGCGTTTGTAATAATGTATCTAGAGAAGAAGTTGAACTTGCTTCAGTTGCTTCTTGTAAGTAAGAAGCGAAGTCACTTATTGAAGTAAGATCAGTATTACTTGATGAAGTGCTTGATTCTGACGTAGTCGTGTTTGCAGCTAGTGTTGTGTACAAATTCGAATAGGCCGTTGATAAGTTACTAATGTTAATAGACATTTTTTCACTTCCTTTCATTAGACTGAATTATTCAAGCATATTCTATCAAGTCAATGTGTCAGTAATAAGTCAAAATAAAACTGCATATAAAAAAGCCCTAAAACATTGTTTTAGGGCTTTAATACTAACTATAACCTATTAACGTGAGTAGAACTCAACGATAAGTGGTTCGTTAATTTCAGCAGGTAGTTCAGAACGCTCAGGTAAGCGAGTGTACGTACCTTCCATTTTGTCTGCATCGAATGAAACGTATTCTGGTACGAATGCGTTAGCTTCAAGAGCTTCTTCAATGATGTTTAGTTTTTGAGATTTTTCTCTTAAACCAATTACTTGACCAGGAGCAACACTATAAGAAGGAATATCAACACGACTTCCGTCTACAGTGATGTGACCGTGGTTTACTAATTGACGAGACTGTCTACGCGTACGTGCAAGACCTAAACGGTATACAAGATTATCCAAACGAGATTCTAATAGAATCATGAATGTTTCACCATGAATACCATGCATTTTACCAGCTTTGTCGAATAGGTTACGGAATTGACGTTCGTTAACGCCATACATAAAGCGAAGTTTTTGCTTCTCTTGTAGTTGTAAACCATATTCAGAAAGCTTTCTACGTTGATTTGCACCATGTTGACCTGGTGGGTAAGGACGTTTATCTAACTCTTTTCCTGTACCAGTTAATGAAATTCCTAAACGACGAGATTTTTTCCATACAGGACCTGTATAGCGAGACATTAAATCTTCTCCCTTATATTTTGAATTTGCATAAAACAAGACAGAGTGTTCCATAATCGCTTGCCATTTTGTTTTCATGTACCATCGCTCCAGCAGCAGAGAGTTACACGATACACCTTACTTTTAAAAGATAAGGAACAAAATGTACAATCGGTGGTTCACAAAGGCTACCTTTTTTACACAAAGATTATTATATGACTTTTTATGCATGAAGTCAATAGAAAGGTAACCATTCATGCGCGTATGAGAAATTTGTCCTATTTTATTGATAGGAATATAGCAAACTTTGCTTTATAATGATAAATATCAGAATAGTTTATTAATCATGTATTGTATTTGTCGTAGCTATAACACACTTTGTCTAGATCCATATTAACTTATTATAATAGGATAGGTGAGAACATGAAACGTAATCATACAGTTGCCGAAGAGAGATTTGAGAAACTATTTTCAAAAGAATTGATTTCTACCATTCATAACCAAGAAGAATTAGTAAATAAGATGGTGACAGAAATCAAACAACTTACAGATGCTAGTCATGTCGGAGTATATTTGTATGATCATTGGAAAGACGACTTTGAATTAGTGAAAATAGCTTCAAATGGTGAAAATTCATTTAGAAGGTATTTATTTTCTGATGGCATTTTAAGTAAAGAAGAAAACAAACGGTATCATTCAGCGTTTAATATTTACAATGGACAAGATGCTTTTCTTCAACAGTATGATTATCCTGCCTTTTTAGTAGCGTTAAATAAAATGGATACCAAAGTTGGTTATATGTTAATTGCCTTTGAAACAGAGTTAGATGATAATGATCAATTTTATCATTTTTTAGAAAAAGTAGCTTCGGAAATAAATTCTCTATTAAATGGTTTGGATGATTACTCACAGATGATGGAGCAGGCAAGTAAATATGAATTAATGTACAGAGTGACCCAAAAGTTTCATTCAACTATGAATACGAATGATGTGTTAACAGAAATTGTTGATGCTATAAAATATATTTATCCTGACTTTAGTTGTAATTTATTTTTATCCCGTGATTACCAAAGTGATAAGAAATTACCTGTTAAAGAATTAATATATAACGAAGAATTCGCTGAAAAATTAAGTGTGAAAGCATTTTTAACTGGAGAAATTAAATTAGAAGTCGATAAAAATAAATCACGCTTGTTTGCGCCATTGCATGGGAAACAAGGTACGTATGGTGTATTACAAATTACTGCCTATAATATTTCCAAGTTCCCGGAAAGTGATGTAGAATTTATTCGGTTATTAGCAAGTACAGCAGGTAATGCATTAGAGAATGCTCAACTTTATCAGCAATCGAACCAATTAATAGCGGATTTACAATTAATAAATGAGATCTCGCATAAGTTAAACTCTAACTTACGTTTAAATGAAACAACACTGTTTATGAAGCAACAATTGCAAGATTCATTTCATGCTGAAGAGATTGGCTTTGTTTTATTAAATGAAGAAGAGGAGAAATACCAGATCTTGCATGAATCAACACCTTTTTTTGATACAACAGACGCAAGTGTGTTTATAGAGGAAATGCTTCAAATATTGCAGGAAGAAAAAGATGCGATATTTGTTGGGGATTTTACGAAGAAATATCCGAATCGTTCGTTTGGCTTAAAGGCAGTGATGGTCATGCCGATGATCCAATCAGATCAACTAAAAGGTGCAATTATCATTTTACATAAAAATCCGTATTTCTTTTCTTTTGAGAATTTCAAATTAATTAAATCGATTGTTCATCACTCGACACTAGCTTTTGTTAACTCCATGTTACGTGAACAGTTAGAAAATCTAGTTATTACTGATTATCTAACAAAACTATATTCACGTAAATATTTAGATGAAAAATGTAAACAACACTTGGAAACAGATCGAGAAGGTATATTCTTATTGCTAGATATCGATGATTTCAAGCATGTTAATGATACGTATGGCCATGATGTTGGAGATGAATTGATTATCCAAGTTGCAAACATTATTAAAAATAACGTGAAAAATGATGGTTTTGCAGCTAGGTGGGGTGGCGAGGAATTGGCAGTTTATTTACCTGAATGTAACCTCGAAAAAGGTATGGAAGTAGCGTCTACACTTGTTAAATTAATTGAGATGCGTACAGAACCAAAGATAACCGTATCGATTGGGATAGCTTGCTGGGATCAAAGTAATCCTGAAAAAATGAATGCTATTTTTGATCGAGCGGATCGCTCATTATATGAAGCAAAACGTCTCGGTAAAAATGGAGTAGCTAAACTTTAAAAAGAAAGGCCTTTATCAGATGATAAAGGCCTTTCTTTTTAAAGATATTTTTGAATAACAGTAACGAATTTCTCTAAGTATTCTTGATCAAGTTGATCAAAGCGATCGAGATTCGGACTGTCAATATCCAATACACCTATTACTTCTTCATTTACGATAAGTGGAACAACAATTTCAGATTGGCTTGCTGCATCACATGCGATATGCCCAGGAAACTGATTAACATCAGCAATTCTTTGGGTCTTACGCTCACTTACAGCTGTTCCACATACACCTTTTCCAACTGAAATTCTAACACAAGCTGGTAGTCCTTGAAATGGTCCTAAAACAAGCTCATTTTGTTTCAGTAGATAGAAACCAACCCAGTTTATTTCTTTTAGAAATTGGTTTAATAATGCTGTTGCATTTGATAAATTTGCTATTAAATCTTTTTCGTCCTCTATTAATGCTTCCACTTGCTTGAGTAAAAGCTGATAATCTTTTTCACGTGAATTTGTATCTGTTTGAATAGCTCCCATGTAAATTACCCCCTGTATGGATATTTCTTATAAAAAATAGTATAGCTTACAGGTAGTGTATAAGGCAATTAATACGAAAGAAAAATGAAGAAAATGTCATTATTTTAAGTGTTTCAGAAAAAAATATAAAGAAAAATGTCATTTTGATAAATAATTTGATTTTTTTTAGCAAAATAAGTGTGTAACATGGTATCATAAGATTACTACATATTCTTTATTAGAATGTTAATTTATTAGATGAACTGTTGAGAAAATGATAAGTGAATCAATACTATAGAAGATTGTTATTTGTTTAAGGGGGATTAACATGGTGGCTTACATCATAGGAGTTATTCTCGTTGTAATTGCATTGATAATTGTCGGTTTACTATTACGCAAAAGAATATATGATGAAGTAGATAAGCATGAAAGCTGGAAAATGGATATCATGAATCGTAATGTGACAACGGAATTACAAAGAGTGAAAAGTTTAAACTTGTCTGGTGAGACGCAAGAAAAATTTGAAGGTTGGAAAGTTAGTTGGGATCAAATCTTAACAAGAGAACTTCCAGATATTGAAGAGTATTTGTTAGATGCTGAAGAAGCAGCTGATAGATTTCGTGTTTCAGAAGCTAAGAAAAATCTAAAAACAGTTGACCAAACTTTACAAAGAATTGAATCAACTATCGAAGAAATGTTTGTAGAATTAGATCAATTACTTGATTCGGAAAAGCAAAGTCGTAAAGAAGTTGAAGAAGTACAACCACAAATTAAACATTTAAGAAGAGAACTTTTACAAAATCGACATCTATACGGAAAAGCTGAAGCTCGGTTTGAAGTAGAAATCAATGAATTGCAACAACTGTTAGATCAATATTTTACTGCTATTGAATTAGGTAATTACTTTGAGGCGAAACAATTCGTTGAGGACTTAAAAACTGATTTAAATCATCTAACAGTAAAAATAGAAGAGTTTCCAATCATTTATAAAAAATGCAATCGAGAACTACCTGAACAAATTCGTGAACTTTTGACAGGTGTAAAAGAAATGAAGGAACAGGGTTATCGAATTGAACATTTAGGTTTGGAAAAAGAGTTGTCTAGTTATCAAAATGAGCTAGAAAATTGCGTGAAACAACTTGAAAAGGGCGATGTAGAAGAAATTTCAGATTTACTACAATCGATTGATGAACGAGTTAATGAAATTTATGCTTTATTAGAGAAAGAGGCCCAGGCTAAGTCTTATATCGAAAAACATTTAATTAACTTTAAAAAATTAATAGAAGAAGTAACGGTCGACTTCGATGCAACAAATGAAGAAGTAGAAACTTTACAACAAACCTATTATTTAGAAGAAAGTGATCTAGAACTATATTCGAATTTAGAAAAGTGGATTCATCAATTACAACGTCAACTTGAACAAATTGAAACAGATTTACAAAATGATAAACAGACATACGTTGCACTGCGTGATCAATTAGAAACAAGCTACCAAGATTTACAACAGTTACAGACTTCTCATCAAGATTTTAAAGAACAAGTACGGACAATACGTAAGGATGAATTAGAAGCTAAAAAGAAAGTAGAAGAATTAAAAAGGGATTTGTTTGATACAAACAAAAAACTACAAAAAAGTAATATTCCTGGCGTACCGTCATTTTTATGGAATAGCTTAGAAGAGGCATCAAGAAAAAGTAATCTTGTAATGGAAAGTCTTGCGAAGCAGCCACTTGATATGGGTCAAGTGCAACATGTATTAATAGAAGCTGAAACTTCTGTTCAAACAATGATTGAAGACACTAATTTATTACTTGAGCAAGCATATTTAGTTGAAACAGTTATTCAATATGCAAATCGCTACCGTAGTAAATACCCATTACTAGCTGCGAAATTGGCAGAATCAGAAAAGCAGTTTCGAGATTACGCTTATGAAGGCGCGCTAGAGACAGCTGCAAATGCATTAGAAGAAATTGACCCAGGTGCGTTAAAACGTCTGGAAACTCGCATACAAGTTCCAAGTTAGAAAGGAAACTAAACATGAACATCAAGAAATGGATGATTATTGGACTAAGTAGCTCAGCAGTGATTATATGGATCGTGTTCTTTATCATTTTAATTGGGAGAGATTCTCCTGAATTAATGGCTAAACAACACACAACTTCTGTACGAGAAGAAGTTGCCTTGAGTAATCAAACGAATAGATTTAAGCAAGTAGACTCAGAAACAAATAGTGCAGACCAAGACATGCCAGTTGAAAGTATGGATGAAGAGAATCAAGATGTACAACTTGCGGATAATACAAATATAGACCAAAACATATTGTATGATTTTGAAGTAGATAATGCTGTATCCATTGATGAACTGTTAGCTGCTTTAAATATTGGTAAAGAATAAATTAGTGAGTTCCTTATTTTATGATGCCCCTTGCTACTGATAGTGAGGGGTTTTTGAATGCACTTTTTAAAGGAAACAGCATCTTTCCAATGTGGACGAACTATGTTAAGATATTTCAATGCAAAAAGGAAATTAAGGAGACTCTCAATGATTTATTTTGATAATAGCGCTACAACAAAGCCATATAAAGATGTATTAGATAGTTTCAACCAGGTTTCAAAACAATTTTATGGTAATCCTTCATCTATTCATCGTTTCGGTATTGATGCAGGAACATTGCTTCGTAAAGCACAACAACAAGCATCTGCTATTCTTTCTGTTGATCAAAGTGAGATTATTTTTACTTCCGGTGGAACGGAAGGGAATAATACGGCAATAAAAGGAATTGCTTTAGCACATCAAAGTCATGGTAAGCATATAATTACAACTCAAATTGAGCATCCTTCTGTTATAGAAGCATGTGAATCATTAGAAACATTAGGCTTTAAAGTTACTTATTTACCTGTGAATCATGATGGGATTGTGGAGATTGATGATGTGAAAGCAGCTCTTACAAAGGAAACAATTTTAATAAGTGTGATGCATGTAAACAATGAGTTAGGAACAGTTCAACCCATTAAAGCTATTGGACAACTTGTAAAAGATATACCTACTACCTATTTTCATGTTGATGATGTCCAAGGATTTGGAAAAATTCCTTTGCAATTAGCTGATAGCGGAATTGATTTATGGACTATTTCGGGTCATAAATTTCATGGATTAAAAGGAACCGGATTATTGTATATTAAAAAAGGTACCAACCTATTTCCCTTATTTCATGGTGGCCATCAACAAATGAATTATCGGTCTGGTACAGAGAATTTGGCTGGAATCGTTTCTTTAGTCAAGGCAATGCGTCTAATTACAGAAAAGGAAGAAACAGACCATGCTCACCTATATAAGCTAAATAAACAGTTACGAGATGAATTAGAGTTGATCACTTCAGTTAAAATTAATACAGTAGAAAATCAGGCACCACATATTTTAAATATTTCAATACCTGGTTATAAACCTGAAGTAGTAATTCACGCATTAGGTGAACGAGATATATTCATCTCAACTAAATCTGCATGTTCATCGAAAAAACCAGATGAAAGTGCAATTTTAAAAGCTGCAGGTTTTCCGCATAATCGAACAACCTCAGCATTGAGGATTAGCTTGTCTTATCAAAATACAAAAGAAGAGATTGAACTATTCAGTAGATCGTTAAAAAAAGTGATACAACAATTGAGTAAAGTAATGGGGTAGATAAAATGTTATATGACCATATATTAATTCGATACGGTGAATTGGCTTTAAAAGGTAAGAATAGAAAGATTTTCATATATCAACTACATGAAAATATTAGAAACAAACTTCAAGGATTTCCAAAAGTGAAAATTAAAAATGCTCGTGATCGTATGTCTATAATGTTAAATGGAGAAGATCCGCAGAAAATAATGGAAAAATGTAAATATATTTTTGGTATTCAAAGTTTGAGTATAGCAATCAAAGTAGAAAATGATCCAGATCAAATTAAAGACGCAGCATTATTTGCTTTAAAAGAAGCAGAGAACGTTAAAACATTTAAAATAACAACGAAAAGAGCAAATAAGGATTTCCCGATTGGTTCGCAGGAGTTTAATCATGTAGTAGGCTCACATCTGCTGACGAATACGGAAGATTATACAGTCGATGTGCATCATCCTGATGTAGAAGTACATTTAGATATTCGAACTGATGCCACATATATTACCTCACAAAGAACCAAAGGAGCTGGCGGGTTGCCAGTTGGAACTGCAGGAAAGTCATTGTTACTATTATCTGGAGGCATCGACAGCCCAGTAGCTGGTTACTTAACAATGCAAAGAGGCGTGCATGTAGAGGCGGTACACTTTCATTCTCCACCATTCACAAGTGAAGCAGCAAAGCAAAAAGTCTTGGATTTAGCAGCTGAATTGGCAAATTACGGTAAGAAAGTGACTGTTCATATTGTTCCTTTTACTACATTGCAACAGAAGATTCATCGAGAAATACCCTATGGTTATTCTATGACAGTAATGCGAAGAATGATGATGTTAATTAGTGAAAAAATTGCGAAAAAGGAAGGCATCCTATCTATTACAACGGGAGATAGTTTAGGACAAGTTGCGAGTCAGACGATGGAAAGCATGCATGCTATAAATAATATTACGCGCTATCCAATATTAAGACCCTTAATTGCGATGGATAAAGAAGAAATTATCACAATCGCTGAGAGAATCGGAACATACGGTATTTCAATTCGTCCATTTGAAGATTGCTGTACTGTATTTGTACCTAAAGCGCCTAAAACAAAACCAAAACTAGATAAAGTAGTTTATTTTGAAGAGCAAATGGATATAGAAAAAGATATCCAAGATATTCTTGATAATATTGAAGTCATTATGATTTCTACTAATTCAAAAGAGACAGATCCCATGACAGACCTGTTTTAAAAGGCAATACGCAAATTTAGGTGATAGATGAAACAACTACCAATTATTTTATTGTATTGTTTTACTCCTTCGTGCACATTCTATAGATGTACCACAGAGGAGGTGAAGAAGTCATGGCAAGTAACAACAACAGTTCAAACAACTTAGTAGTACCTGGCGTTAGCCAAGCATTAGATCAAATGAAATATGAAATTGCGCAAGAGTTTGGTGTAAGTCTTGGAGCTGATACTACTTCTCGTGCTAACGGTTCAGTTGGTGGAGAAATAACAAAACGTCTAGTTCAAATGGCAGAGCAACAAATGAGCGGACAATCACAACAATCATAATAAAAATGGCATAAACATGAGTAGTGCTCAATCTGAGCACTACTCTTTTAAATATGTAGAAAATTTGCTATCTTTTATATAAGGGAATTGCTTCAATTATCATCTTTTAGCTTTTTATAAGGAGTAAGGCAAATAAAGGGAGAATCAGTTGATGGGTACATTATGGTATGGTGGTACGATATACACGATGAGAGAAATAGGAGAAACTGTAGAAGCAATTTATACGGAAAATGGTTATATTATTGAAAGTGGTCATTTACATAAATTAAAAGAAAAGTATGAGAAAGCTATTAAGGAATATCAAGATTTAAAAGGAAATGTAATGTTTCCCGGTTTTGTTGATAGTCACTTACATATTATCGGACACGGTGAAAAAATAGTTCATTTAGATTTATCGAAGATGACTAGTCCAGAACAAGTATTATTTGCTGTTAAAGACCGTATTAAAGGATTAAGTAATGGATCATGGTTAATTGGTGAAGGTTGGAATGAAAATCAGTGGGAAGATCCACGTGTTATTCATAAAACAGAACTAGATGAAATTACAACAAATCATCCGATTATGTTAACGCGCGTTTGTCGTCATGCTATAATTGCAAATTCCAACGCAATCGAACTAGCAAATGTAAATAAAGAAGCCATGGATCCACAAGGTGGCAAAATAGTCCGTGATAAATCAGGAGAGCTAACGGGTTACTTTTTGGATAACGCACAGGATTTAGTTAAACAAGCTATTCCAGATATTTCAACGAAAGAATTAAGAGATTTAGTTACTACCTCAGTTGATGATTTATTGCGATTAGGTCTAGTAGGTGGACACAGTGAGGATCTCGCCTATTATGGTGCTGATAGCTTTGATAAAACGTGGCAAGCATTTCATGCAGGAATAGATGGGATCACGCGAAAATTCCGCGCACATTTACTTGTCCATCATGAAGTTATAGAAGATATGTATGAACAAGGTTTAGCCTACGGTTCTGGTAATGATTATGTCTCGCTAGGTGCAATGAAGATTTTTTCTGATGGGGCACTAGGTGGTCGAACTGCTTGGCTACAAGAAGCCTATTCAGATGACACATCTAATTATGGTATCGCTATTCATAGGCCAGAAAGTTTAGAAGTACTAATCAAACGTGCACGTCAACTAGAAATGCCGATTGCAGTTCATGCGATAGGAGATCAAGCTATTTTAACAATTGCAAGGTTGCTGGCTAAGTATCCATTAAAGAACAATAGAAAAGATCGCATTATTCATTCTTTAGTTATCAATCCAAACGTAATAAAAGCATTAAAACAAATAAATGTAGTATTAGATATTCAACCTACATTTGTATCTTCCGATTTCCCTTGGGTGATAGAAAGGCTAGGAGCAATTCGGGCAAATAACTCGTATCCTTGGAAGACATTTTTACAAGAAGAAATCCCTTGTGCAGCAGGATCAGATGCACCAATTGAAGAAGTGGATCCTTTATTAGGAATCGAGGCGTTTGTTTTACGAAAATCAAGTCTAGACGGTAGAATTTATAATGAAAAAGAGCAACTATCTGTTTATGAAGCGGTTTCCTTATATACCAAAGGAAGTGCATATGTTATTGACCATGAACAAGATCGTGGCATGATTTTACCTGGCTATGTAGCAGATTTTACGGTATTTGATCAAGACTTATTTAAGATAGAGAAGGAGTCAATTCACACTAGTAAAGTTCAAAAGACGGTAGTCGATGGAACTATTATGTATCAGCGTAAATAATAAAAAACAGCTCAGTTGAGCTGTTTTTTTAGGTTGGTGCATTATAAATACAGTTGTTTTAATCGATCGAAATAACTATTTTGCGATAATTGTATTGTCTGAATTGTTTTCGCGCTCATTGTAAATGATATATCTCTAATATTGCGAATAGAGTAGGCTTCATTATCTAATCCAATAACAGGATAATCATTACCGTCCTGTAATATTTCTAAGCGCAATTTTTTATTTTCTCCCAATACTAATGATGATCCTAATGTTCGATAATTATTATTGTTTATCGAAGCAAGTTCTGTCATTTGAAAACAAGGGATATTAGGATCTACAATAGCCCCTGAAATTGATTTATTATACCCAGTACTACCAGTTGGTGTAGCTACAATTAAGCCGTCCCCTCTAAAGCGCTCAAAATAACTATCGTTAATATAGACGTCAATAACTATTGTTTTAATAATAGAAGACCTTACACTAGCTTCATTTAAACAATAGAATGGTGCCTCTCCATTTATAGATACTTCTATAATTGGGAACTTTTGTTTTTTGATATCTTTAGAAATTAATGCATCAAATAGCTCATGAATACGATCTGTTGAAAAGTCAGCATATAGTCCAACCTCATTTTCCTTAGATAAACCAACATATAAGCAATTATCAAGAAAACCAGTGTGACGAACACCTTGTAGATAAGTACCATCATCTCCGATACATACAATTATATCTGCATCTTGATGATTTTTCACAATTGAAAATCCGTTCTGATCACTAGCTTGAAATAATTTAATTAATTCTTCCTTTGAAACATTCTCTTTTTGATAATAAAAATATATATTTTTATTATTTGACATAAAATTCCTCCCAATTGTAAAAGCTAACTATTCTACTTATAACCATTATCAACCAATATTAAACGCGTTATCTGTTTAGGATATTGTTTGATCGCCATACTGTTACTATGGAGGTGTTTTAGAATATGTATGCTATCATTTTAATCTTCTTATTAATTTTACTTATACTGCTACTACTAGTGATGTGTTTATCGATAAAAGTGAAACTTTATTTGGAGTGCAGTCAAGAAATAATGACAGCTACTATTATTATTCATGTAGCAGGAATAAAAATGCATGAAAGAGCGTATGAAATTGTTTTAAAGGATGTATTTGAAGAGGAAGCAATGGATTTGATAGAGTCGATTCAAACATTTTTTAATCAATCACAAGAAAAAGTAAAACCACAGATAAAGCTTTATAGAAAAAATCAAAAATTCCACAAATTGATTAGAGCAAGATTAAAAAAAGTCAATATGCATTCTTTTAATTGGGAAACTACTATTGGCACTGCCGAAGCAACGAGTACAGGATTGTTGGCTGGACTTTGTTGGACAGTAAAAGGTTGTATAGGTGCTGTTTTAGACCAATTTGTAAATATAAAAGAAAGTCCAGAATTTAAAGTAACACCAGTGTTTCAACAAAGGTTAGTTAATTCAAATTGTACATGTATTTTTTCTATGCGCTTAGGGCAAGCTATTTATACCATGATGCAAGTCGGAAAATGGAATAGTAAATAACGAGTCAACAACGTTGAAACTGCATGAGGAGGCAATTGTATGACTAATCCACATCCTATTGAAGGACTAATGTCAACAGCAATGGAAAGTTTAAAGGCAATGGTAGATGTAAATACTATAGTAGGTGAGCCGATTGAGTCACCCGATGGAAGTATTATTATCCCAGTATCAAAAGTGGGATTTGGTTTTGCTGCTGGTGGTAGTGAATTTGGTAAAAGTGAATCAAAAAATGATGAGGAAGACTCGCCAAAAAGGCCGTTCGGTGGAGGCAGTGGTGGAGGGGTTACAATAACGCCTGTAGCCTTCCTAGTAGCAAACAAGCAAGGTGTAGAAATGATTCATTTAGACCAACAAACACACTTATATGAAAAATTAGTAGATGTTGCACCACAAGCTTTAGAAAAAATGAAAGATTTGCTTTCGAATAAAGGAAAATCGGATGACTCAGATAAATAATTAAATTGCTAGACATATCAAGAGAATGCCTTCATAATATTGATGGCATTCTTTTTTGCATATTCACAAAGGGTGGACATGATTGGATTTTAGATAGGAAGGAAGAGATTTTATGGCTCAGGAAAATGTCGAAAAGCATTTTAAACTATTAGATGAAATGGTTGAATATTTACAAGAAAAAATGAATGTAACGTATATAGAAGGATTGACAATCTGTTTAGAGTATATTGTTACGGAAATAGCTCCATCTGCTTTTACAGAAGATGTTCAGCAAGAAATAGATAATAAAAATAAGTTGTTTACGTTCGATGAATTAAATAGAGAAGAAATTCGCAAGGTTATACAGTTAACAACCTTAAAGGGAATGAAAGGTGCAACACAACAGCAACATTTAATCACACCAGATACAGTAGCAATGTTTATTGGTTATGTAGCGCAAAAACTAATAGGTTCAAAAGAAAACCTACGTGTTTTTGATCCAGCTTCAGGTTCTGCGAATTTGTTGATGGCAGTGCTAAACCAATTAACGATGAAAAAACAGGCTTATGGAAGTGAAATAGATCCTACACTTATACAATTAAGCTTAATGAGCGCAAATCTACAAAGAACTGAAGTTGAGTTTTTCCACCAAGATAGTTTGCAGCCATTTTTGCTGGAACCAGTAGATTTAATCGTATCTGATTTACCAGTAGGTTATTATCCAGATGATGTTAGGTCAAGCCAATTCAAATTAAATTCGACAGAAGGCCACGCCTATTCACACCATCTTTTAATCGAACAAAGTATCCATTATACAAAAGAAGGTGGCTATTTACTTTTTGTAATACCTAATTTCTTATTTGATAGTGATCAAGCAGACAAATTACATGTTTATTTGCAACAAAACGTACATATTATTGGGTTGTTACAGCTACCATCTAGTATATTCCGTGATGAAAATCAAGCTAAGAGTATCTTGATTTTGCAGAAAAAAGGTAAAGATACAAAGGCACCAAAAGAAACGCTACTGGCACAGTTGCCATCTTTTAAAGATGTGCGAGCAACAGAACAAATTGTAGGGAAAATGAATCAATGGTTTAAAAATGAAGGATATTAATTGTTAGAAAATAAGAAATTTGAACTGGAAACGTTAACATTGTAGGTTCATGTTGCAATTTGACTATAGACTTGGTTAGAATAGTACTGGATGTATTAAAAGATAATAATGTAAGTTGAAAGGAATGGATTATTTTGAGTAACGTATTAGCAATTAATGCTGGTAGCTCTTCATTAAAATTTCAATTGATCGATATGCCAGAAGAGAATGTTTTAGCAAAAGGTTTAGTAGAGCGTATTGGAATTAATGACTCTGAAATTACTATTGAATTTGGTGATGAAAAAGATAGTACTGTAACAGATATTCCGGATCATGAAGAAGCAGTTAAGCTACTGTTAGAAAAATTGAAAGCATCTGGTGTAATTAAATCACTTGATGAAATTGATGGAATTGGCCATCGAGTTGTTCACGGTGGAGAACGTTTTACTGATTCAGTGCCAATAACTGCTGAAGTTATTAAAGAAATTGAGGAAGTATCTGAATTAGCACCACTTCATAACCCAGCTAATCTAACTGGTATACGTGCTTTTATAGACATTTTACCAAACGTACCAGCTGTTGCTGTTTTTGATACAGCTTTTCATCAAACGATGCCAAAGCAGTCTTATTTATATAGCCTTCCATATGAATATTATGAAAAGTATGGGATTAGAAAATATGGCTTCCATGGTACGTCACATAAGTATGTCTCGGAACGGGCAGCAGATTTATTGGGTGTACCTTCTGATCAGTTACGTCTTATTTCTTGTCATCTAGGTAATGGTGCAAGTATTGCGGCTATTGAAAATGGTGAATCAATTGATACTTCAATGGGCTTTACACCTCTTGCTGGTGTAACAATGGGAACACGTTCTGGTAACATTGACCCTGCATTAGTTCCATACATTATGGAGAAAACAGGAAAGTCAGTTAATGAGGTATTACAAGTACTTAATAAAGAAAGTGGTATGTTAGCATTATCTGGTTTTTCTAGTGATCTTCGTGACATTCAAGAAAAAGCAGAAAGTGGCGATGAACGTGCAGAACTTGCCCTAAAAATATTTGCAGACCGTATTCATAAATTTATCGGTTCTTATGCAGCTAGAATGAAGGGTGTAGATGCAATCATCTTCACTGCAGGTGTAGGTGAAAATAGTGCAGAAGTTCGTCAGCGTGTATTAGATGGTTTAGAGTTTATGGGCGTTTATTGGGATCCAGCATTAAACAACACACGTGGAAAAGAAGCTTTTGTAAATTATCCACATTCACCAGTTAAAGTTATTGTTATTCCAACAAATGAAGAGGTAATGATTGCAAGAGACGTTATGCGTTTAGCATAAATGTATTTAAAACTGGCACCAGTTGGAGATCAACTGGTGCCAGTTTTTTTATTTTTGATTATTCATCATCTTCAACTATTTCATCTGCGCGTACGACTAATACATCACATTTTGCATGACGTGTAATGTTTTCTGAAACGCTTCCAATTAAAAAGCGCTCTACTGCGTTTAAACCAGTTGCACCACAAATAATTAAGTCAGCTTGAAATTTTTTAGCAACTTGTTTTGGGATACGCACTTTAGGTGAACCATAATCAAGATGAATTTCAACATTTTTTACACCATCAGTTGTTGCTTGTTTACGATAATCATCTAATAAAGTATTGGCGTATGATTCTGAACGATTGATTAACGATTGATCATAAGCTTCGGCAGAAGAAATCGTTTTAGTATCTACAATATGAGAAATAATAAGTTGAGCATCATTTCTTTTAGCAATTGCAATAGCTTTTTTAAATGCTTTTTCGGAAGCTTTAGAACCGTCGACAGCTACTAAAATATGTTTGTATTCAGTTGGCATTATCAAACACTTCCTTTCATTAATCTACCTATATTGTAACATGTTTTATATATACAGAACATAAATATGAAGTAGAAATGCCCTAAAATAACAACCTATAATTAGATAAAAATAGTATGATCATGTACGATAGAAGGTGATACTGAGAATGATGAGGGGGAAATTTAAAATGGGGCATGCTTTCATTACTGCTGGTAGCAAAGGTCTAGGTAGACAAGTCACAGAATGTTTTCTTAAGGCAGGACATAATGTAACTATTACATATCGCTCTGATCGACAAAAAGCAGAAGAACTATTAAATGATTATGATGCACTAAAAATCGTAAAAGCAGATGTAACATCCAAAATAGAATTAGAAAATGCAGTAAATGAAGCGGTATATAAATTTGGACCAATTGATTATTTAATAAATAATGCGGGACCATTTGTATTTGAGCGAAAGAAGTTAATGGATTATACAGAAGCTGAATGGGAGCTCATGCAAAAAGGTAATCTAGACGCAGTTTTTCATTTATTAAAATTAACAATTCCTTCAATGCGCCAACAAAAATTCGGCCGTATAATCAATTATGGTTTTCAAGGAGCGAATACTGCAGCTGGATGGATAAATCGGTCAGCATTTGCTGTAGCAAAAGTTGGTCTTGTTTCATTAACCAAAACAATAGCGTTTGAAGAGGCGGAATATGGCATTACCTCCAATATGATTTGTCCAGGAAATATAACAGGAGAAATGAAAGAAGCAACTATTGATAAAAGTAGAGTTTTTCCAGATAAAAATACGCCAATTGGTAGATCTGGTACAGGTGAAGATATAGCGCGTTCGATATTATTTCTTTGTCAAAAAGATTCGGATATGATAACTGGTTCAGTATTTGAGATTACAGGGGGATTAGATGTTATTCATCAACACCTTTAATTTTAAAATGCATTCTAAAAGCAATTGGTGTAGTCCAGTTGTTTTTTCTTGATTAGGAAAGTAATACTTTTATCTGTCCAATTAATATTTAGTGAGTAAAAACCCTCCGTATCGAGGTTTTACCTTTTTCACAAGAAGTATTTAAGTCTACTTGTTTTAGATGCTTGCAGATTATGTTAGAGTAAGTTATAAATATTTTTTTAAATATGAAACTTTTTTTATATTCATTCGTACAAATAGTATAAGGTTTTTAGAGAAGAGGTGTTAAGTATGGGAATGTTCTCTAAACTTTTCCAAAAAAAGAATACAAAACCAAAAGTGAAAGAAAGGGATCCGTTATCGATAGAAATTGGGGATATTATTGAATATGATTTAGGTGATTATGAGGTTGTTGGAAAAATCACGTATCGACAAGATTCATATAAGTGGATTACCTATCAACTTTTAGAAGGTAGAAACACGATTTGGCTATCTGCTGAAATGGATGATGAGCTAGAATTAGGTATCTATAAAACAATACCTTTGTCTGTTCAAAAACCTTTTCCGAAACAACTTACTCATGAAGGTAAGACTTATTATTTAGATGAGTATGGAGAGGCTAGAGTGGTTGGTGAGGGAAGAAGTGTTAATATTAACGGACGAGTGATGGAGTACGCAGAATATTACGATGATAGTGAAAGTGAGTTCCTCAGTTTAGAAGACTGGGGTAGTGAAATAGAAGTAAGTATTGGCTATGAAATTGAAGATTATGAAGTAAAAATTATAGCCGGTTCTAATTAATCAAGGAGGAATTAAACATGTTTAAATTTTTCAGTAGAGTAAAAACGGTAGTAGGAGCAGAAATGAATGCAATGTTAGACAAAGCAGAAGACCCGGTGAAGATGCTCGATCAATTTATGAGAGATATGGGATCAGATATACGTGAAGCTGAAGCTGCTGTTGCAAAACAAATTGCCAATGAGAAGATGTTGAAAAGAAAGTACGATGATGCGAACGCATTGGTTGAGAAAAGACAAACACAAGCAGAAAGAGCAATAGAGGCTGGCAATGAAGATTTAGCTCGTCGTGCATTAGAGGATAAAAAAGATCAAGTAGAACAAGCTGATTCCTTACATCAATCATGGGAACGCGCGAAGCAAGATGCAGATCAACTACGTAAAAAATTAGATGAAATGAAAAAAGAATATCAAGAAATGAAATTAAAGAAAGATTCGCTTAAAGCACGTGCAGAATCTGCTCAAACAAGAACTAAAATGAATCGTACCATGTCTACTGTGGGAAGTGATGACTCAAAACAAGGCTTTTCTAGAATGGAAGAGAAAGTTATGCAGTATGAAGCTGAAGCAGATACAAGTGACGACTTGTCAGAATCAAGTAGAACATTAGATGATGAATTTGAAGAACTTGGTGGTAGTGAAGTTGATGATGAGTTAGCAGCATTGAAGAAGAAGATGAACAAAGAATAAAAGGGAATTTTTTCTCTATATGAGTTATGAAATTAATAGGAAGATAAACCTCTGTATTAAAGTTCTGCGGAGGTTTGTTTCCCAATTTGTATGGAATGGAAGGGAGGCATAAAATCTCATGAAAAAAACAATCAGCTTTTTTTCGTTACTCATTCTATTAGTTCTCACAGCATGTTCTGAGGCAGAACCTGCGTCTGTGGATGAAATACCTGTGGAATCGTCACAATCTGAAATAACAAATCAATTAGAAAGTGCAAGCACTTCTGACATTGAAATATTGTTATCAGATGCATTTCATAAGTTAGATACAGTTGTTGGGGATAATGAAGAAGCAAACATTTATGCAACAAGATTATTCACAATTGATGAGATTGTAGATACTGTATCAGGGGTTATTCCACCAGATGAAATAAGTGAAAAACAAGATAACGAACAGATGCTCATTTATCCAAATCATTTTGTTACATTTAAGCAAAGTGAGGAAGATTCAGAAGTAGTATTAATGGAAGTAGCAACAGATACTTTTGTTCGCAATAATTATTCACCTAACTATTTGAATGGTTTTTTTACATATGTCATGATCAACAGGATGTTATCTGCTGATAATTGGGCACAGAATAGACAGAGTCAATGTGGTACTAGTGGTTCATGTTATGGTGGTTACAGTACTGGAACGAGTACATTTGGTGGTAGTGTAACAACAAATCGAACAAATAGAGGTATGTCATCAACTCGTGGCGGTGGAACAAGTGCAGGAAAATAATTTGAAGGAGGCGTTATAATGGATGCGTTTATTAGTACATTTATTTATTTTTTAATCGCAATTATAGTTGTATTGATTGGTTTGGTGATTTTTGAATGGATTACAACGAAATATAAGGACTGGGATGAAATTGCTAATAACAATCAAGCAGTGGCTTTATCAATAGCTGGAAAAATAATCGGAATATGTATTATTTTAGCGTTCGCAATTTACCATAGTGTGACAGTTTGGGAAACGTTAATTTGGGGTGGATATGGTGTTATACTGCAAATGATTGCATATTTTATTTTTGAATTCGCTACTAGAAGTTTCTCAGTAGAACAAAAGATCAAAGAAAATAACATTTCAGTTGGTATTATATCCTTAGCGGTTTCAATTGGTTTAGCATTTGTAATTGGAGCGTCGATTACATAACAAAACTGAGTTGGTAAAAATTGATTTAGCAGTAAATGATGTGGCCTGACCTTATAAAGAGGTCAGGCCAGTATTTTTCGTTAATATATACAAAGTCGGAGTGAAGAAGCTTGGATCAATTAGCAATAAAACAAAGTCATTTTATTTATTGGGCATCTGGAATTGTCTCTATTTGTGGGATTATTTTTGAGGTGTTATTTGGCGCCCTCGGTTCTTACATATTAGGTGATGGGGTTAAACAATATACACTAGTGATCTCGTTATTTTTAACGGGGATGGGAATTGGCGCTAGTTTTAGTGAAAAAGTAATGAAGAATCTTATTATTGCATTCATCTATATCGAATTTATGGTTGCTTTAATCGGAGGTTTTTCAAGTTTTGTTATGTTTGGAATTACGGCCTTTTCACCACCAGGAACTGATGCTTTATTTTTATACTTAATTACCTTAACTGTCGGAGCTTTAACGGGTGTAGAACTTCCGATCCTTATTCGAAAGGCGAATGCTATTGGTGTGTCACTAAATAGGAGCACAGCACGTGTATTATTCTCTGATTATGCAGGTGGCTTAATTGGTGGTTTGTTATTTGCTTTCTTGCTTCGTCCTCAATTAGGTATGGTAAAAACAGCTTTTCTTGTCGGTTGTATTAATTTAATCGTAGCTACAATTGTACTTTGGCTATTTCGAAATGAAGTAAAACATTTTATATCTCATGCGATCGTTGCTACAGTGATTGGCGTATTATTATTACTAGGTTTTTTGTTTGGCGAAGAGATGGCTTTTACGTTTGAACAAAAGTTATATAAAGATCCAATTATCCATATGGAAGAAAGCAACTATCAAAAAATTATTCTCACTCAAAAAGGGGATGATTTAAGGTTATATCTTAATGGTGGATTGCAACTAAGTTCAATTGATGAATATCGTTATCACGAAACATTAGTTCATCCGGTTATGGATCAAGCAACTCAACCTAAGGATGTCTTGATCTTAGGAGGTGGTGACGGTGTTGCTGCAAAAGAGGTATTAAAATATGAAGAAGTAGAGTCAATTACGCTAGTAGATTTGGATCCAGCAGTTGTCACTTTGGCAAATAAGAATGAAAAATTATTAGCTATAAATGAATATGCTTTACAAGATGAAAAGGTCGATGTTATTAATCAAGATGCTTTTAAATTCTTAGAAGAAACAAGTCGTGTATTTGATGTCATTATTGTTGATCTCCCTGATCCAAACGATGAAAGCCTAAACAAATTATATACTAAGGAATTTTATGCTTTAGCACGTAATCATATGTCATTAGAAGGTGCGATGATGGTACAAGCTACCAGTCCTATCTTTGCTACCGAAGTGTATTGGACCATATCTGAAACAATTGCATCTAATGATTTAAATACGGAGAATTTCCATGTTGACGTGCCTAGTTTTGGAAATTGGGGATTTGTTCTTGCTAGCAGACAAACAATAGACGTATCGGAACTAAGTATATCAGTTGACACACGCTACTTAACGACAGATATATTAGAGGGTTTAACTGTCTTTGGAAAAGATATTGATCAAACGATTACAGCAGAAAACGGTGATATCGTCGAGTTAAAACCTAATACGCTAATCGATCCACATTTAATTCAGATATATGAACGATCTTGGGAATATTATTAACTTTCACAGTATTATATTGACAAGCAATTCTTGTTATGACTTCAAAGTATCGCTCTCATTTCTTAATCATCATAGCGATTCAAATAACGGACTTGATGAAAATTGCGACATAACTTCCATACCTGCTACGTCAGCAAATGGTCTCCCTTTCCGCAGGCACGGCTTCAGCTAACTCGGATAAGCAAAGATCGCTTTCCGAGTGGATCTTCAGCCCGTGCTGTTCCTGCTGGAGAGTCGACCATTTGCTTCCTTCGCTGGACAGAACTTAAAAGTGATACACAATACGCTATCGAGTGGCTCCTAAAGTTTTATTGCGTTTATGACAACATTTAGTTATATGAATATTATTCGAAAAGGTCTGTTATTGTTGATATTGCAACTTCATCAATAAACATATTACCGACCAGCGATGAAAATCCACTACGACTCCTGCAGGAACAGCGTATGTTTTTGATGGGATGAGTAATCGCAATCCCACGATCTGAAGATCCACTTGGAAGTGTTTTTCTTCCAAGTTAGCTGAAGACGTGCCTGCGGAAAGCGTAGTGGATTTTCAGAGCGATGTAATCTTTTACGTTACGTCGTAGTTGATGGTTATTCCGATGTAAATCTTATAGAAAGTAGTTTTTCTGAAAGACGAACGAGCATTATAACAGCTATCAGTTAGACTTAAAATAACGATTAGCGCATGCTTTTTTTTTTTTTGACAGAAGAGTTGATTTATTAATTTACTTTTATTTTTATTCTTTTTCGGGTAAACAAGTAGTAGTAATTATTTGAAAGGGGATAATAATATGAAAGTATCATTTCATGGACAGTCTGTAGTACAGATAAAGACCGATTCTCATCGTATTTTAATAGATCCATTTATAACGGGTAATGGAATATGTGATTTAGATACAAATGAGGTAACACCGGACGTTATTTTATTGACACATGGACATAATGATCATGTTGGAGACACCATTCCAATTGCAAAACGAACAGGAGCATTGGTTGTAGCTCCAAATGAGTTAGCAAACTATTTGGAATCAAGAGGCTTAAACACACATGCTATGCATATCGGAGGATCACATCACTTTGAATTTGGAAAGGTGAAGTTCACACAAGCATTCCATGGTTCCGTATTTTATGATGAACAAGGAGAAGCAATATACGCAGGAATGCCAGCTGGTATTTTGTTAACAGTAGAAGGAAAAACAATTTATCACGCTGGTGACACTGGACTATTTTCAGATATAAAGTTAATTGGTGATATGAATAACATTGATATTGCATTCCTACCTATTGGTGATAATTTTACAATGGGACCAGAAGATGCATTAATTGCCGCACAGTGGACGCAAGCAGATTATATTGTGCCAATCCACTATAATACATTCCCTTTAATTGAACAAGATGGAGATGCATTTGCCCAAAAGGTGCAACCAGGTAAGGGAATTGCATTAAAACCAGGAGAACATATTGAAATCTAGAATACATGAGCAAAGAGGCTGGGACAAAACTCAGATAAACAATAAAAAGTTGCATCTTCCAACGGTAGTTGGAAGATGCAACTTTTTTATAAAATCGAAAATTTTAGTAAGTAAAAAAGGATACCTTCTGATAAAATT
>NZ_QJSK01000016.1:0-68189 GCF_003426095.1 Paraliobacillus sp. X-1268 | reverse complement strand
TCTATCAAAATGTCTACAGGCATGGAAGGAAAGATCATCGCTATAAGCATAAGAGTCCTTTTGATATTCTAAATCTTGCGTATGAAAGAACCGTTAAAGCAGCATAGAACAACTGTATAAAATTTCCACAATAAAGCAGGAAACGCTTCTTATTTACCTTGTTGTAAAATAATTCAATATTTAGTAAAAAGTTGTTTGGACACTGTTTTGTTTTTCTATATTTTATCCTTAGCTTGACGGCTATGGGTTGTGCCCACGGAAAGGGAATCCATTTGCTGACGTAGCGGATAAGGAAGTCTCACTAAGTCGAAGTTTCTCTCTACTGCGTCGTGTAGAAACAATATAGTACAGGTTTTGTTTTTATTTTTCATTCGAAATATTTAAATTTTTCTTCGATGTAGGGTTGTTGTGATGGTACTGCTGTTAATGTTTCTTCTGGTAAACGAAAAGCAGTTAATTTATTACCGAACACGCAACCTGTATCGATATTTATTGTTTGATTGATTCTTCGTGCTTCTTTGACAGGCGTATGGCCATAAACAATCCAACGATCACTATGGTAATCTTGAGCCCAATCTCTTCTTTCAGGTCTTCCATCATCATGACTCTTACCAGTTATATCACCATATAAAACAAAGACCGCAGTTTCTTTATCCTTGCGACCAATTAGATCTTCTCTGATGCCGGCATGGGCAACAATTGCATTAACTTCTGGTATTGATTCATATAAATCAGCCTGTTCATAAAGTTCGACAAATTGTTTTTTTACTTGAGCTTGTCGATCCTTTGATAGTGCTTGGAATTCAGCAACAGTTGTTTCTAATCCATGCGAAATTTGTACATTATTGCCTAGGAAATAACGATATAATTTATTGCAATGATTTCCTGGTACATAGCGGCCAACTTTTTCTTCCATTACAATACGATTGACAAAGTCAATTGTTTTAATTGATTTTGGGCCTCGATCCGTAATATCCCCTAAAAATACAGGTGTTCGCTTGTCAGGATGATAAGGTATACCATTTTTCCTTTCATAACCTAAGTCTGTAAATAACGCGTGTAGTTCATCATAGCAACCGTGAACATCTCCAATTACATCAAATTTCATCTAGTAGCCTCCTATTCTGCGAATACTTGGTTTAAGTAGTATAAACCAACAGTTTAGGAATCAAACATAAATACTTTTGTTCTATAATGGATATTTAAAACAATACCTATTGCAATTAAATAGGTTAAGGTAGAACTTCCACCATAACTAATAAATGGTAGTGGAAGACCAGTAATAGGAAGTAGTTTAATTGTCATACCAATATTTTGGAAAATTTGATAGGTAAACATACCAATAAACCCTGTAATGAGATAACTTCCAAATGGATCATTACTTTGCAAAGCAATATGAATTAGTCTGTATACTAATAAGAAAAGCAAGGTAATTAAAATACTTGAACCGATAAAGCCAAATTGTTCGGCAATAGAAGTGAAAATCATGTCAGTGTGCCTTTCTGGAATATTGGAAACTTCAAATTCCCCAATTCCTTTCCCGCTTAATTGACCAGATCCTATTGCAAGCATTGCACGGATTAACTGATACCCACCACTTTGTCCATTAACCTCAGTATCTAACCAACCAGTAAAACGGCTTTCTACGTGTTCAAATGGAGTATCCGAAATTAAATCATCTACAGGTTCTGGGAATGTAATGTAAATAAATATTAATGCAGCTATAGTAATCAGAGCTACGATCATTAGCGAGAATATTACTCTCCAACGTATACCTGAGACAAGTACCATACAAAATACTATAGCTCCTAATACTAAAAATCCACCTAAATCCGGTTGTAGCGCAATTAGTCCCATCGGAGGTAGAGCGACTATCAAGACTTTGACTAATAACCAAGAATCACTTTTATTCATATGTTCTTTAAACTTATCATTGTGCATGATAATTAGATGGGCTAGTGCAATAATTAAGAAGACCTTCATAAACTCTGCTGGCTGTAATGTCCCAAGTACAGGGAATTCAAACCAACCCCAAGCCCCACCAGCTTCCTTGGCAATTCCAGGTGGTAAGTGAAAGTGAAGCAGTATTAACATAATCATACCGAATCCATAAAGAATCCAAGATACTTGTCTCAGACGGTCATAGTCAATTAACATAATGACACCTATTACTATGGCTCCGACAATATACCAAACCATTTGTTTAATATAGTAGGTATCATTTAGGTATGGTTGTATCGTATATAAAGAAAAAATACTGATAATCGCTAATAAAATAATAATCGAAATTAACACATAATCTATATTTGCTGTTCTTGTTTTTGATTGCATAATATACCTTTCTTTCTATATATATCTTTTTGGAATTTTATTTTACATACTAGTTATTAGTTTACCTTACTTTGTTACTTTTTTTAAGCAAAGTTTTCAAGTTGTTGATAAAAAGATTGTAAAGAGACTTTCATGTAAAATTGATAGGGTAATTTAATTGACAAAAAAGCATGTGGCGATTACGATAATACGGTCTAGGCGATAAGGAGGCGACCGTTTATGGAACATTTAGATAAACAAGAACGTATACAACTGTGGGAGAAAGTGCAGGACACACTTGTAAATGAACAAATTGATCAATTTCGTGCTGAATTTTTAGAAATTCATCCATATGATCAAGCGAAAATATTTGAAGAACAAATAGAAGAAATACGTTTCCTTATCTACACATATCTATCGCCAGGAGAAATAGCGGATGTGATGGAACAAGTGGATGATGATCTAGTGGAAGAGTTTATCACTGAGATGCTTCCATCATTTGCTGCTCAAGTACTAGCAAATATGGCTACGGATGACGCGGTAGATATTTTAAATGAGATGGATAAAAATAAAGTCGCGAGCTTTTTAACAATTATGGAGAAGCAAGCGTCAGATGAGATAAAAGCTTTACTGCATTATCAAGAGAAAACAGCCGGAAGTATTATGACTACCGAGTTTGTTGTTGTAAATACGGATCAAACCGTTAAAGAGGCAATGCGCCACTTGAGAAAAAAGGCTCCAGAAGCGGAAACTATTTATTATATTTATGTGATTAATCATGAACAAGTGTTAGTTGGTGTTATTTCTTTACGTGATCTGATTATTGCAGAAGGTGATTGGTTAATTTCTGATGTGATGAGTGAGCGTTTAGTAGCCGTTTCTGTTGGTGAAAATCAAGAAGATATCGCACATATGATGCGAGACTATGACTTTCTAGCTTTACCAGTTGTAGATTTCCAAAATCATTTGTTGGGGATTATCACTGTCGATGATATCATGGATGTTATGGAAGAGGAAGCAAATGATGACTATTCTAAATTAGCTGGTGTGTCAGATATGGACGGTCCAGATGACAATGCATTTGTATCTGCAAAGAAACGTCTACCATGGCTAATCATTTTGCTTTTCCTTGGTTTATTTACAGCAAGTATTATCGGACGCTTTGAAGCAACATTAGATCAAGTTGCTATTCTAGCCGTTTTTATCCCGCTAATTGCAGGAATGGCCGGTAATTCTGGAACACAAGCATTGGCTGTAGCAGTTCGTGGTATTGCTACTGGTGATATAGAAAAACAAGGAAAGTGGAATATCTTGGTACGTGAAGCTACAACGGGTATGATTACAGGACTAAGTTGTGGTATTTTAATTACTGGTATCGTGTATATTTGGCAAGGTATGTTTTTCCTAGGTCTTCTTGTTGGTATATCGATAACAGCTACTTTATTTGTTGCAACGATTGCTGGTGCGTTAGTCCCATTGCTTATGGATAAATTAAATATTGATCCAGCTGTTGCCTCTGGGCCATTTATTACCACAATAAATGATATTATTTCTGTGTTAATATATTTTGGATTAGCAACTGCGTTTATGAACTTATTATTATAAAAGAGAGAAGAAATACAAGGGAGGGCATTTAAAATGGAGCATGCTGAGTCTGTTAGCTCACTTTTAATCGTTATTTTAGCCGCTTTTTTAACGCCAATACTCATGCACCGACTGCGGTTAAATATGATTCCAGTTGTAGTCGCTGAAATTATTATTGGACTTATTATTGGTCAGAGTGGATTTAATTTAGTTGATGAAAGTAATTGGTTAGAAACATTGTCTACACTAGGTTTCATTTTTCTAATGTTTCTTAGTGGTTTAGAAATAGATTTTAGTCTTTTTTCTAGAAAGAGAAAGAAAGAAAATAAAGCATCGAACATGCCGAATCCAGTTGTAATTGCAACGATTGTGTTTGTAGGTATTCTACTATTATCATTAGTACTTTCTTATTTATTTGTACTTGCTGGCTTCATTGATAATGTATTCCTAATGACGTTAATTATTTCAACTATTTCATTAGGTGTAGTTGTGCCGACTTTAAAAGAGTCACAAGCAATGAAAACGCCAATAGGTCAAACGATTTTATTGATTGCCGTTATTGCAGATTTAGTAACAATGATTCTACTTGCCGTGTTTGTTTCCTTTTACGGAGAAGGATCAGGAAATATGTGGTTACTACTGATTTTGTTTGGTGTTGGTATTTTGCTTTACTTTGTTGGAAAACATTTTCGCAATCAAACCTTTGTCGAAACAATGTCAAAAGGAACAATTCACATTGGCACACGTGCTGTTTTTACGTTAATTATTTTTCTAGTAGCAGTATCGGAATCGGTTGGAGCAGAAAATATTCTTGGTGCCTTTTTAGCTGGTGCTTTAGTTTCCTTGTTAGCACCAAATCAAGACCTTGTCCAAAAGTTAGATAGCTTTGGATATGGATTTCTAATTCCAATTTTCTTTGTGATGGTTGGTGTTGAAATTAACCTTTGGTCATTATTTGAAGATCCGAAAGTATTAGTATTGATCCCGTTGTTATTTATAGCTTTGCTACTTTCGAAATTGTTGCCTGCTATTATATTAAGAAAATGGTATGATACACGTACTGTTGTTGGTGCTGGAATGATACTAACGACAACATTGTCACTTGTAATTGCAGCAGCAGCAATAGGTGAACGAATGGGCGTAATTGACAGCCAAATGGAAGGTGCGTTAATTTTAGTTGCGGTACTAACTTGCTTAATTACACCACCAATTTTCAAGAAAATGTATGTTCATCAAGAGGAAGAAATCCCAAAACAAGTCATTTCCTTTGTTGGATCTAATCAAGCTACATTGCCTGTTGTAAGAGAATTGGATCAAAATCTATTCAAAGCGCATCTCTATCACACAAGATTAGAGAAAATTGATGAGAAAATTACAAGGTCTGTTTTTGATATAAAAGAACTAAAAGACTATGAAATTGATAACATGGAACAATTGGGTGTTTTTGATGTAGATATAGTAGTCGTTTCAACAGGTGATGAACTTAAGAATGCAGAAATCGCTTGTTATGCTAAGAAAAAAGGTGTCGGACGTGTTATTGCCAGAGCAGAGATGACAAGCACGGATAAATATCTGAAAGAAAATAATGTGGAAGTATTTTCTGTTCTGCTTTCCACCAAGACCTTGTTAAAAGCAATGATTGAGTCACCAAATGTAGTTGATATATTAACAAATCAAGAAAGTGCACTATATGAGATTAATATGAATAATTCGATCTATGATGGGATTATGCTGCGAGAGTTTCCGTTTACAGGTGATGTAATTATGGTTCGTATATTTAGGGATGATGATTCAATTGTTCCACATGGTGATACGAGATTACGTTTAGGGGATCATCTTGTAGTTACAGGTTCATCTGAGTATGTAGAAGAATTACAAAGTATATTAGAGTTTGGTTAATTGAATCGAAGTTGAAACAGTCTGCAGTTAATTGCAGGCTGTTTTTATTAATAAAATTATAAATTGAGTTTCAAGTGAATCTAAGCTAAAATAGTAGTAGGTACTAATAACAACTTATAATATCTATATAGGAGGATTACAAAATGAATTTTTCACTAAAAGGCCGTACATATGTAGTTATGGGCGTAGCGAATAAACGAAGTATTGCTTGGGGGATTGCTCGTTCCTTACATGCTGCTGGTGCACGTCTTATTTTCACCTATGCTAGCGAGCGTTTTGAAAAACCAGTTAAAGATTTAGTTGCAACTTTGGAAGGACAAGAGGCACTTTTTTACGAATGTGATGTTACAAGTGATGAAGCGGTTCAAACAGCATTCGATCATATTAAAGAAGATGTAGGCACGATTCATGGTTTAGCACATTGTATTGCATTCGCGCAAAAAGAAGATCTTAAAGGTCAATTTGTAAATACAAGTCGTGATGGCTATTTACTGGCACATAATATTAGTGCTTATTCATTCCTAGCAGTATCACGGGCTGCCCAGCCATTAATGACAGAGGGTGGCGGTATCGTAACATTAACCTATCTTGGCGGAGAACGAGTTGTACAAAACTATAACGTGATGGGTGTCGCAAAGGCGAGTTTGGATGCTACGATGAAGTATTTAGCAAATGATTTAGGTCAACAAGGCGTTCGTGTAAATGCAATTTCAGCTGGTCCAATTCGCACGTTATCTGCGAAAGGTGTTGGAGATTTTAACTCGGTTTTAAAAGACATTGAAGAAAAAGCACCTTTACGTCGTACTGTTACGCAGGAAGAGGTAGGCGATACGGCATATTACCTACTAAGTGATTTATCGCGTGGTGTTACAGGTGAGATTATACACGTTGATTCTGGATTTAATATCTTAGGATTATCATAATGACGACAAGCGAGCGCAGTTACAAACTGTGCTCGTTTTTTTTACACAAAAAAAGTTAAGTATTTTGAAGCGATGGGCACAACTCTAAAAAGCGTTTCATATAGTAACGTAGGCAAAGGAGGAAACCCATTTGAGTAGAAAAAAGAAGAGATATGCTACACGTCCAGTCCTTTATATTCAACAACCGGATTTTAAGGCAGTTCCAGCTTCCATGCAGACGGATTATTTCACACCTAAAGTGGAAAAGGAAGCGCCTGTTTCACAGGCCTCAGTTCCAACTGAAGCACAAGCACGTACAAGAAAGTCAAAAAAGAAAACAAAATTTATAACGGAATTAGAAACGCCTCCGGAAGATTTAGAAAAAGAGAAAGATGAAGAAGAAAAACGTGAATTAAATGAAGAGGAAAAAGACGAAGAATTAGTTCAAGAAGTTGAGGCTTCAGATAAAGAAGAGGAGGTGGAGCCTCAATCGAAGAATATTCCTACGAAAAAACCATTTTCTGAAATGACAATAGAGGAGCAAGTGGATTATTTAGCAACAAAACCCGCCCATATACCAAAGATGAAGTGTGAAATTATAGCAAAAACGGCTAGATATAGAGGCATTATTACAGCATTTGATGATAATATCGTTCAAATTGAAACATTTAAACGTCCAAAGTTTCATCAAGTAGACATGGAAGAAATTGAATCGATTCGATTATTAGGATTTTAGATTTAACAAAAAAGAAGGGCTGCACGTTGATGTGCCAGCCCTTCTTTTTAAAATATTATAGTGCGCTAATTGCAGGTAGACAAGTGATGTGACAGAAACAATCTAAATCTACTGTGATACAAACGCCAGTTACTTCTAAGTCACCTGTTTTTTGTTCAACTGGAGAACATGGGTCGTCGTGTTGATCGTTAACATCGCGAAGCAATTCTATAACGGCACAGTTGTCTTCAGCAACTTCTTTCACTCGGAAATAAAAGCTACCAAATACATCTTTTAAGTCCTCAACTGGAACACCAAATCCTTTAAAAGGTTTGCAGTCTCCTTTGCAATACAAAATAAATGGTACTGTGTCTAGATTGTTGGCTGATGGTGAAGTATCCCCCAATAAATCAGCAATTGATTGTTCACAGCTTGTTGTACAATCGCTTAATAAATCTGATTGTGCATCTGCAATTTCCCGAAGAATATCTGCTACACAATTACCTGAATCAAACTTTTTTCCACATGTCATAATAATATCCCCTTCCGTTTTTTGTTGACTTGTTCGTCACTTATAACCTATGTAATCTGTTACCTGTTGTGTGGGCAAACATCTTCATGAAAAAAAATATCTTAATTCTTTTTATTTATTATAGATATTCGGACAAAACCGGGCGCTTGTCACTTCCAAATCAGCATTTGTTACATAGACTAGTATCGATTAAGTTTTACACATAAGGAGTGAATAAAAGAATGTCAGAAGAAAAAAAGCCTGAATCGAAAAAAATTATTCATGTTAAGGACTTAGTAATTAAAGCAGATAATGTATATTTCGAGCCATCACATCAACAACACCGTCCGGAAGAACGTCCACGTCCATTTGATGCTTTCTTTGGAAAAAGAAGAGAAGAGGAAGCTGTGCAAGCAGATCATGTAGAGGAAGTACATGATGAGGAAGTAAAAGAAGACAAAGAAGAAATACTTGAAACAGAAAAAAGAGAAGAGAGACGTCCATTTTCATGGTTGTAATTTTTCAGGGGTAGCATTAACTTGTTATCCCTTTGTTTTTAACTTTTTTATAATGTGTTACTAATCAAACTTATAAGATAGGCGGGAGATTTTAATGCAAATACAGCGATTGATTCAACATATTGGGATTATTGGAAAGCACATAGAGAAAAACGAAAAATACTTTCGCTATCCTGAGAAAAAAGCTCAACCAATTATTGTCGATATAGAAAGCCAAATGAATCAATTAGAAAATGAGATGTTGCGGTGGGAAAAATTATTGGAATAGAAGAAAAGTATGTGCATAAAATTCTGAAAAGAGGGTATAGGATATATATAGAAAGGGAGGAATGACTTATGGGTTATGTACTTCCAGTAGACACAAACCAATATCAAAACTATCATAATCGGGTGACCCAACCTGAAAGGGATCCATATCCTATTGAAAAAATATATCCAGCACAGTTAGATATGGACTATCAAAAAGCACCAGACAATAATGATTCGGATATGTCAGAATGGAGTGAGACTGCTAAGAGAAACCAATCTGTCGCAATCCCTCACTATACGATGCCAGGACCAGCAGATGAGATTTATGCTGAGATGACTGGTATTGGTCAGAATATTAATAAAATGATCTAATCAGGATAAGAGGAGAAGCTCACATCGTTTGCACGAATAGAACTTCTCCTCTTATGTATTCTGCATAAAAAACATCTTTATAGGATGATACATTTTGCAGTTTTAATTCATTTTCCAACCATGCTTGATCTTGATTTATTTCTCTCAAATTATCTTTTATTATTTCACCATCATTAATTAAAGAGATCGACAATCTAACGTCTTCTGGATTTAAATTTAAGTCTAAACGAGTAGGCGTTTGAGCGTGTGATGATTTTAGTACGGAAACAGTTCCATCTGTTTCCAATATCGCATATTCTACATCGCGAATAGAGAAAACATCTTTAGAACGAAGTAGATGAAGTAACTGATTCATATCAAGCTTTGCTTTGGCCATTACTTCACGTTGTAATTTGCCACTATGAATGATAAGAGAAGGTCTACCCTCTAACAATGAGCGTGTACGTTTGAATTTTTGTGTTGCTAATTCTGTTGTATAAAGCAAAAAACCCCATAAAAATACGGCAAAGGCAATCTGCGTTATACCTACCTCATCATCAAACAAAGCATTTCCGACTAATTCGCCAAGAACAAGTGCTGAAATAAAATCAAAAGCAGTTAATTGTCTGATTTGCGATTTCCCTAATACTTTTGTAATAATAAATAAGCATAAAAAACCAAAAAGTGTTTCAATGAAAATAGAGCCAATATCTTGCATGAATATCCTCCCCCCATACAACCTGCATACTATCTACATGATGGACAAGGGGAGCAATTTTTATACTAGGAATATATTTCCGCAACCTATGTTAAGACTAATTCTTTTTCCATTGTGACGTGTGGCATGTTAGCGTCGAGAAAAATATCTGAAACGGTACGGTAACCTAGGGCCTGATAAAAACGTTCTGCATGTGTTTGTGCATTTAATTTCGCTGTATAAATGGATTTATTAACTAATGTAGATTCCATTGCTCGCATTAAGTCTTTTCCTAACGCTTTCCCTCTAAATGACTTCAAGACACAGATTCGTTCAAATTTCCCATAATCATTCATAATCCGAAGCCTACCGGCAGCGACAGGTTTGTCGTCTATATAGCCAACAAAATGATACGCTGCTTGATCTAAATCATCATGCTCTAATTCTTTTGGAACCCCTTGCTCTTCTACAAAGACTTCCTGCCTTACCGTATAGGCATCTTTTAATTGTTCACTATTATTTGTTACGTCTTTGATATTCATTTTATATACCCCTTCGATTGTGAAAATTTTATAATAGCATTATTATATCACTTTTCTTTTTATGCTTTTTATTAAAAAATGTAGAAATATGTCGATAATAAAAGTAATCAGATTCTTTAGGGGGAAATATATGAAATGGGGACGCTTTCAAATATCAAGTATTGCAACTAAATTAATGCTATTAATTATTACTATTATTGTAGGTACAGGTGGAATTATTGGTGGGACAAGTTATTTCATGGCTAAAAGTCAGCTTTTAGATGCAGGAAAAAGAGATTTGCAAAGTATAGTGGAAGGGGCATACGCTTCACTAGAATTGCTAAATGAGGAAGTGGAAGCTGGTGATTTATCTTTAGATGAAGCAAAAGATAAGGCACGAATTATATTAAACGGTCCACTTGAAGATGGTGAGTATGCGTATGAAAATTCACACTTCACTTATAAAGAAAATGGCTATGTCTTAGCATATGACGCGGATCTAGTATTGCAGATTCATCCATCCAAAATAGGCGGTGCTCCTGCTGATGAACAAAATAGCAGTAATCGTGCGCGTATTGTAGCAGGTGGAGTTGCAGGTAATGAAGAAGATCACTTTGTAACATATTCTGATCAGCAGTCAGATGGTTCGTTTCGAGATAAAACGGCTTATGTTCAATATTTTGAAGCGTGGGATTGGACAGTTGGTATAGCTGTATTCGAAGATGAATTTTATGAAGAGTTGGACGTTTTAAGATATGTTATTTTGGGTGCGACAGTAGCTATTATTCTGATAAGCTCACTTATTTTTTATGTAGCGATACGTAAGAAAGTAGCTATGTTAAAAGATGTGGCAGAAGCATCTACACAAATAGCTGATGGCAACGTACAAGTAACGAATCTACCTGAATCAAACGATGAAATTGGACAGCTAGCACTGGCTTTTAATAAAATGTCACTGCAGTTACGTGAATTAATAGAGAACGTACAAAATACGAGTGATCATCTAATAGATTCGGCTAATGATTTATCAGCAGTGTCTGAAGAAACATCAGCTAGTAGTGAAGAAATCGGTAATGCTGTCTCTGAGGTTGCGACAGGTACGCAGGAACAAGCAAATGACCTTGAGGACATTAATTACCGCGTAGAAATTCTAACGAAAGCAATTTATGCAATGAATGATCAAAGTAAGCAAATGAAAAATGTTACAACAAATGCTGAGGAAGTTTCTACAGAGGGGATAGCAATTGTTGGTCAATTACAACAGTCTAACGCTGAATCATTGACTTCATCAGAAGAAATAAGTACGGATATTAAGAACTTGTATGAGAAAACAAAAGAAATATTCCATATTATGGAAACGATTGAAAGTATAGCAGGGGAAACGAACCTTTTAGCGCTTAATGCGAGTATTGAAGCAGCTAGAGCAGGTGAACATGGTAAAGGATTTGCCGTAGTTGCCGATGAGATTCGTAAATTGGCTGAGCAATCGAAGGATGCAACATATCAGGTTCGAGAAGTTGTAACAGCTATTACGAGTGAAACAGAAAAGACAGTTGAAACAGTAGGAAGCATAACCCAAACATCACAAAAACTAAATGAAGATGTTTTACAAACACAAAGTAAGTTTAATCAACTATCGATGTCCATTAAGGAGATTGGATCTGCATTACTAGTACTAGATGGTGAGATAGATAAGACAACATCAACTAGTCAAAAAATTAGTGAAGGTATTGAGAATGCATCTAGTGTATCTGAAGAAACTGCTGCATCTGTTGAAGAAATAACATCTTCTGTGGATGAGCAAATTAATGCGATTGCAAATGTTGCAAATTCTGCAGAAAAACTAACTGACTTGAATCAGGAACTAAGTGATTTATTAAAACGATATACAATCTAATTAAAAACACCTTAATCCAGCTTATCCAGATTAAGGTGTTTTTATTGTTTATACGTCGTTTGTGGAGTTATTTTGCGAAGCGATGATTACCTATTGTAATAGTTACTTCTCGAGATAGAATCCAGTTACTTTCTGCTGTTCTTGGATTATAAAAATAAATCGAGCCTTTTCCTTGTCCTCGATATGCAAGTGCTTCTTTGACTGCACGTTTTGATTCGGCATCTGCAGCTTGATTGATCGTACCATTTTGGACTGGTGTAAACGCGTAGTAGCCACCAGCTGAGCGTTCATATATAACACCACTTACTGTATTTGGGAAATCTTTATGATCGACACGATTTAAAATGACTGTTGCAACCGCAACTTTACCTGCATATGATTCACCCTTAGCTTCAGCTTGCACCATTCTTGCCATTAAATCCTGATCACTACTAGAAAGAGTAGATGGAATTATGATAGATTGACCTGGGTAAATCATAGTTCCAATACTGTTATTAGATTGTTGTAAGCTTGCAAGAGAAACACCATAGTTATTTGCAATTTTCCATAACGAATCACCAGATTTAACCGTATAGGATGATGCTTCAACTATAGATGGGATTGTTAATAGCCCCAATGATAAACCAAAAGTTATTGCTAGCTTTTTTATTTTATTCATTTGTAGCCCTCCTTGTAATCTATTGCTCTATTAGAAGGCTACCAGTTGTAACATATATTTTCATGAACCAAAATATTACTATTAATCTAATTTACTTGAAAGGGTAGAATTGGTCTAGGTTTCTAGTTAAGAAGGAAATGTTTACTATATGTGTTTTTTTGGAGGAAGATGGGTGTATTAGAAGGGATAGGTACGATTATTGCAGCATGATGTCAAGCATATATCAGGCACAAAATAGTTGGATATTGACAAACACCAACGTACAGTATTATGATATAAATTGGTAGTGAGGACTATTAAAATAGTACGTCTCGTTAGCTCAGCGGGAGAGCACTTGCTTGACAGGCAAGGGGTCACTGGTTCAATCCCAGTACGGGACATTAAAATGTTAAAAGCTGAAATTTCTTTTGTTACGCCACATGCTAAATGTGTTGCGCCAATTGGAATTTCAGCTTTTTTAAACTGATGCATATATAGTTTAAGCTATGAAACGCGTTTCATAGCAAATTAATTTTTAAAATAGATAAGGAGTTTAAGCATAATGTTTAAGTATTTCCTATTTTGGGCGTATACTATTGCTACATCATAAATATAGTGGTAAAGGAGTAGTTCGCTATGTACATATATTTTTTAGCAAATGCATCTAACCGAGAGGCTGACGATCATGTTTTTGAGATGAAAGCGCGAGATAAATCGCTCTACTTACTTGAAACGGAAACGTTGATTGAAGAACTAGGTGAGAATGATAAGGCTTATCACGTTCTTGACGCGGAACTTGATCTTAAGGATAATACGTATGCTGTGTGTAATAATATTCCTGTAACGGAAGATGGTAAAGCTGAATTTGAACAAAGATTTCAAAATCGGGCTCGAAAAATTGAAAATGAGCCAGGATTTGCAGGTATTAGAGTCTGTCGACCACTTAATTCTGATACGTATGTCATTCTTACATTATGGGAAACAGAGGAAGACTTTCAAAATTGGAAACAATCAAATGCATATAATCACGCACATAAGAAACGTGGAACTGAAAAAGGGCTAGATAAGCAGAAGCCACAAATATTCCCTAGACCCTCTTATGTCGAAACTTATCTAGTGAATGTATTATAAGCTGTTACTTCTATTAATTACGTTCTTTAATTGTCTGTGCTCACTTATTGTGGGCACTTTGTTTATTTGGTAGCCTTTTGTTTACGACGCCTATTGCAATCAGCTACGTTATGCGTTATTCTTCATTCTTAGTACGTTTTATGATAGGAGGGGCATGATGGATCAATTTGATCAATCCCTTGAAATATTTATTGATGGAGCAGGATGGTTGGCTCCGGTTCTTTTTGTTCTTTTACATGTACTTCGACCAATTTTTTTCATACCGGTTATTGTTATTTGTATCGCTGGTGGCGTGTTATTCGGATTTATTGAAGGTGCAATTTTATCATTTATTGGTCTCTCTTTAATGAGTCTCATTTCTTATAAATTAGTTAATCGATTCCCGAAATTCAAGAAAAACCTTACGCGTTTAAAAAAGAAAATATTTCGTGAACGGACGATGTCTGTTGCGCAAGTTATGGTACTAAGACTTATGCCATTTATCCATTTTCACTTACTTTCGTTTTATTTAATGGAGATGACCAAGACTTTTAGGGAATACATGTATTATTCTGTTTTAGGACTTATTTTACCTGCTATTATATATACTGCCTTTGGCGAAGCAATTACAGATTTCCCTTGGTATGTTTCAATTTTATTCATCGTTTTCTTAATTGGTTTATATGTTTGTATTGATAGATGGAATAGGTCTCATAACAAGCCAGTTTGAATTTGAAAAAGGCTCCAAACCATTAAGGGTTGGAGTCTTTTACTGATTTTGTATTAAAGAGCGTCACTAATGATACTCTTATAATAAAGGACGGAAAGTAATCCAAAAATAGAATACAAAGCTGTATATGCGATTATTACCATAATCATTGGCGTCCATAATTCTGTACCAAAGAAAAACCATCCGGATTGAACTGCGAAATAACTATGTGATAAACCAACTACTAAGGGTATTCCAAAGTTAAATAGTTGTTTAAGCTGGATTCCTTTTAACAAATCTCCTTGTGTAAAACCTAACTTTCTTAAAATAGTGTAGTTAGACTTTTCTTCCTCACCTTCATCCATTTGTTTGAAATAAAGAATACATCCAGAAGTGATCAGAAAAGCTAATCCCAAAAAGCCAACAATAAACATAGTAAGTCCCATATTTTGTTTTTGATTATTGGCTATATTGTATCGAGAATCATATGGATAATCATCATTGGAAGAAAACTCTTCCATAAAGATATCATTTGCTTTCGTTACGTCTGATTTGTCTTGGATATCAATACCAATATAAATAGAGGAGTTGTCTTGGATATCTGGATTAATATCAGTTTGTAACTTTAAGAATATGCTCTCGTCAACAATTACAACTGGCAAACCACCATGTGTAAAGTGATTGGATAGGACGAATTTGTCTTGCAACCCTGTAAAGCTTTGCTTAATTGTTTCCTTTTGTCCAGTTATTGTGATATCACCGGAATCTTTAAATGATATTAGGCTAGACATTACAGCACTGTAACCAGTAAAAATAGTTTCCTCAGAAGATACATTGATACCATCGACATCTTGATCACTAACAACAGGTAAGATCATGTTCGGATCGGAATTCACCTCATCAAGTTGCGTATCAAGTATATTCTCTACGTTGACATTAACTTCTAAAACCTCGGTTGTTCGATCACTATATGCTATATTGTTCTTATCTAATGCAAGCATAAATACCTTGGCATCATTTTGATCAGTTATTGCAAAATCAGCCGCTACACTGTTTTCTGCATTTTTTTCAGCAGAATAGTAGGCGATATAGCTTAACGATAATAAACCAATTGCTAGAGCGGATACAGTGGTAATTATCGTTAATAACAATGCGTTTGATTTCATTCGAAACATTAACGATGATAAAGATAGCACCTGATTAACTGTTAAGTAGCCATCTTTCCCTTTTCGAATAGCGTTTAAAATAAATGTTACAGAACCTTTGTAAAATAGGTAAGTTCCTAGAATGACAGATACAAGGATAATAATCATAGTCAGAAATAACGTATTCATTGTAACAAAATCTCCGTCAAATAGTTTCGATGAGATATAGTACCCCAACAGAATTAGTGTAATGCCAACAATTCCAATGACAATTTCCAATACGGATATTTTTTTTATCTTATTTTCTGTTGATGATTGTGTATTAAATAACGTGAGTATACTTTGTCTTTTAATGAAAATATAGTTCATCAATAATATAAATAGGAAGATCACACTAAAGACAATGATTGTTTGCACGAACGCCTCAATAGAGAAATGAAGACTTGCTATATCATCGACTGCAGTAATTCGGAACAGAATCATCATCGCTAGTTTTGAAAAAGCAAAACCTACAAATGTACCGATGATTAATGAACCAAAGTATATAAGCGCATTTTCTGTCACAAGGATTTGAAACACTTTATTTTTTGTCATCCCAATTAACTGAAAGAGGCCAATTTCTTTGCTACGGCGTTTGATAAAGATTTTATTAGCGTATAGAAGAAAAATTGAAATAATAATAAAGAGAAGTACGGACGCGGCTTTAATAGCAGCTCCACCCTTTATAGTTCCAGAGGTTTCATCCATTGCAGGGTCATATTGCAAGGTAACAAAGGCAAAATATAAGCCGACACTAAAAATGAGTGCAAAAACATAAAGGTAATAATGCTTTATGTTCTTTTTAAGACTTTGAAAGATGAGATGTTTAATGCTCATAGGAAACCCCGCCTAATACCCCTTGAGTCTTCATGATGTCTTGATAGAATTCTTGTCTAGTTTGCTCACCCTTTGTTAATTGTGTATGCATTTGACCATCTTTAATGAAAATAACCCGGCTACTAAAACTTGCGGCTGTCATATCATGTGTGACCATCACAATCGTTGCTTTTCGTTTTTGATTTAACTCGCTTAGTTTGTTTAACAGATCAGAAGCGGATTTAGAATCAAGTGCGCCAGTTGGTTCATCTGCAAAAATAATACTTGGTTCATGGATGAAAGCACGTGCAGCAGAAGTACGTTGTTTTTGTCCGCCTGAGATTTGATTTGGGTAACTCTTCTCCAAATCAAAAAGGCCTAGCTCTGTTGCAACTGCTTTAAACTTTTGATTTGCTTCTTTTTTTGACGTCTTGCTAATCGATAATGGTAATAATATGTTTTCTTTCACAGTTAGCGTATCTAATAAATTGTACTCTTGAAAGATAAATCCTAAATGTGTTTTTCTGAAAGCAGCAAGTTCTTTCTCTTTCATGCGCGTTATGTCTTTTCCTACCACGCTAATTGAACCGTTGCTAACCTTATCAATCGAGGATAGAACATTTAGTAACGTTGTTTTACCTGATCCAGATGGCCCCATGATGCTGACGAATTCTGCCGTTTCAATGCTGATATCCAACCCTTTTAATACATCTTGTTTATTGAATTTATTCCCATAACTTTTATGGATTTTAGTTGCTTGTAAAATTGACATTAGTATTCACTCCTTTTTCTACATTAGCTTTAGTTTAAGGCAATTCTAGCTGTCTTTCCCTCGATTAGCCGAACAATAAAAGCAAGCATGTGACAATACTGTCACATGCTTGTGATTGAGATGAAATCATTTTGCTTTGGAAAGGTTAACGTAAATGAGGTTCCTTTCCCGAGATCTGAACAAACAGAAATAGCTAGTTTTAATTCTTTCGCAACAATTTTCGTTAAATATAACCCCATACCTGTTGCTGCACTATCCCGATGATTCGTTGTGGATGTAAATCCTTTGTCAAATACACGTGCTATATCTTTCGGATCAATGCCACGTCCGCAATCTTTTACTTCTAAAATGGTTTGCCCAACTTGAGAATAACTCTTGATTGTAATATCGGAATCATGACTATACTTAACAGCGTTTGTTAATAATTGTCTAACTATAAACGCAAGCCATTTTGCATCACTTTCTAATGTAGCAATCTTTAGATCTACGTCAAAACCTAACCCTTTTTGGATACACCAAGATTGCAATGTTTTGATTTCTTGAAAAATAATTTCCTCTAATGCTATCTTTTCGATATATAAATCGTTCTCAATAAAAGCTATCCGTTTTTGATGTAATTGCTGATCAAGTAAGAGATGAATTCGTAGCCATTCAAAGGTTAAATTTGCTTTTATGGAATCATTATCAAGTCGATCAATCATTAGATGCATTGCAGTTAATGGCGTTTTAACTTCATGAATCCATGCTAATAGCTCATCTTTTTCTTGTTCTAATCTGATTAAGTTCTCAGAAGCTACTTGTTCCATGACAGCTGTTTGTGTTGTCATACTATCTGCGACAATTTCTTGAAAAGGACTTTTAGCCTTAGCCATTCCAGTAATATCAAGATTACTTTCGCGTTCTATTAAACTTTTATAGAATTGTGTTTCTTTTTGAAAACGGCTAATTAAAAAAACAAGAAAACTAATAAAAGATAGAAAGTTACTATACATCATTGATCGAAGTGGGATAGATGTATCGATAAAGGCAATAAAAATACTAAGTAATTGCAAGAATAAAAAGAAAAAAATCCAGCTTCGTTTTTCTATTACATATAGTTTAATCATAATGATTTTCCTCTTCCAAAGCAATGTAACCTTGTCCTACTTTGGTTTCAATACATTTACCCAGTTGTAATTCATCTAACCGCTTTCTTAATCGATTTACATTCACCGTTAGCGTATTATCACTAATAAAACGACTGTCGTTCCATAAGCTCTGGATCAATTGATCTCGACTTACTATCTTATTCTTATGCTCAATCAGTAGTTTCAATATATAAATTTCATTTTTGCTAAGTTCAATCATTCCTAGAGAATTAGTAATCGAGTTTTTTTGAAAATCTACGGTTGCACCTGCCCATGTTTTTAATGCAATGTGCTCCGTATTATAATTATAAACACGCCGAAGTATTGCTTGTATTTTTGCAATTAGTACGTCAAAATGAAAAGGTTTTTGGATATAATCATCAGCTCCGAGTTGCATCGACATCACCATATCAGTTGGATGATCACGTGAAGAAAGAAAAATAATCGGCACACTTGAATGGGTTCTGATCATCCGACACCAGTGGAATCCGTCAAATTTAGGTAATTGAATATCGATAATAACTAAATCAGGATTCACATCTGAGAATTCTTGCATGATAGTCTCAAAATTAGTTATATGATAGACATCATAAGACCAAGCTGCTAATCTATCTTTAATTTCCTTGCATAACGTTCGATCATCTTCTATTAACAAAATTTTAAACAAAATAGCCACCACACTTCTTTGATATTCTTAGCTAATTGTATCGCATAACGATTATGCGTGCTACCAATTTTTAGGGATTGACTTCTTTTAATTTATTCCTGAAATTGAAAAGGAAATGAGCAAAACCAGATTCTAATTGTGCATGGAAGTTATCTAGAAGAAATAATAAATCAATTGAAACAAACAGAGTTAAGAGTAGAATGGGATCTAAGAGAAGAAAAGCTAGGCTATAAAATGAGAGAAGCACAAATGAAAAAGGTCCCCTATGTGCTTGTTATAGGTGACAAAGAAAAGCAAAATCAAACAGTTAATGTTAGACAATATGGGGTAGATACATCAATAGAAATGAATCTAGATGCATTTATCGATCATATGAAGCAAGTGATTAAAGATAAAAGCATATCTTAATTAAAAAGGTTATAACCATTTGATGAGTGGTTATAACCTTTTTATTATTTGATGGATTCTTTTACTTCTATTTCTTCATTTAGTACAGTGTCGATATAATTTCTTCCCCAATTATACATCGAATCTAAGATAGGCATGAGACTTTCACCATTTTTGGTTAAGGAGTATTCTACTTTAGGTGGAACGACAGGATAGACTTCACGATGAATAATTTCATCTTCCTCTAATTCTCTTAATTGATTGGTTAACATTCTTTGAGTGATACCAGGTATTAATTTTCTTAACTCACCAAAGCGTTTTGTTCCTGTTTTCCCTAAATGCCACAAAATGAGCATTTTCCATTTACCACCTATGATATGAAGTGTTAATTCCTTCTCACAGTTAAAAACCTTGTTTTCAATCCGTGCCACTATTAATCCCTCCATATTAGAACAATTTTAATCGTTCCCTTATTATAAGTGGCTTTCTTAGTATAAAAAAGTAATTCGCTCAAAAAAGCCGTGAAAGTTAATGAAAACTTCACGGCCTCTTTGTATTGTCTATTCTAAATTAGCATGGCGACCATACATGTTAGCAGAATCTAAACCTTTTCTTTCCATGAACCGAAGGATAACGGCATCGAACAACAAGAAGAGGGACTGTTCAAATAGCGAACCCATTGGTTGAATGGTTTGATAATTACCTGTTGTTTGATCTTTAGGTGAGCCAGGCATTTGTATAGCAAGATCAGCTAGTTGTGCAATAGTAGAATCTAGATTTGTTGTTAGAGCAACAATTTCTCCACCAATTGCTTGAGCCTTTTCAGCAATAGAAACAACGTTTTTCGTTTCTCCAGATCCAGAATTAATAATAAGCATATCACCTTTTTCGAAGTTTGGTGTGATCGTTTCACCTACTACGTAAGGGTATAGTCCAACGTGCATCATTCGCATCGCAAAAGATTTAGCTGCTAAACCTGACCGACCACCACCAGCGACAAAAACTTTGTTCGCATTAAGAATACCAGTAACTAGATTTTCGACCTGTTCATCTGATATGACTTCGATTCCCTGCTCTAATTCCTTAATGATTTTCTTAAAGTATCCAGTCGTTTGCATAATGGATTACCCTTTAATTAGTTGTTGCATTTCTTTTGCTACTGCTGCTTTGTCATCTACACCAGTAATGCCGCCACCAACAATAATAAGATCTGGGTTTGCTTTAATTACTTCTGGTAGTGTTTCTAGTTTAATGCCACCAGCTACAGCAGTCTTCGCGTTTTTAACCACGCCTTTGATGGTCATAAGTTGTGCAAATGAGTTCTCACCTGCTGCCTGCAAATCATAACCTGTGTGTACGCAAATATAATCAACTCCAAGTGCATCAATTTCTTTTGCGCGTTGTTCAATGTTTGGTACATTCATCATATCAATTAGAATTTTATTGCCGTGCTTTTTAGCTTCTTCAACTGCACCAGTGATAGTTGCGTCATTTGTTGCACCAAGAATAGTAATAATGTCTGCACCTGCTTCAGAAGCTTTCATTACTTCATATCCACCAGCATCCATAACTTTAAGATCAGCCAATACTTTCAATGATGGAAATGCCTCTTTCATAGCTTTTACCGCATGAAGACCTTCATTAATAATTATTGGTGTACCAATCTCTACTATGTCAATGTATTCTTCGACTTCTTTTACAAGTTTAATTCCTTCTTCTGTATTCACTAAATCTAATGCTAATTGTAGTTCCATTTATAAACGACTCCCTTTGTTTTATTTGTACAGATTCATTTTAGTACGTTATTTATGACAATATAAGTACGCACTTTAAAAGAACATAGGCACAAAAAGTATACGAAGGACCAAGAAAGTAACTGAAAAGGAAGCAAAATTACATGGACATATTTTTAACCGGAGTGGATAAAAATAAGGATTGTATTGAAAATAAACAGTGGGGTCACGTCAGCTATAAAAAATGGTATAATGAGAAGAATATATTGTACATAAGGAAGTTGGGAAATGATGGCGAAGAAAAGAAATGAATCAGAGAATGGACAACAGTACACAGTAAAGGAAAGAATAGAATTGTTGCCATTTCTTTTGCAAGTAATCGATCGAGGAAGAAATCATGTAAAAGCTGTTCTAGCCCGCGGTCAAGTATTAGTAGATGATGAGGTTCAAACAGCCTTTAACTTACAGCTTGATCAAGGACAAACAGTTACCATACTAAAACAGGCTGTTGAAAAACAAGCACTTATAGGGCTGACGATTATGTATGAAGATGATGCTGTGATTGTTGTTAATAAGAAGGAAGGATTACTATCCGTTTCTGCACCAAACGAAAATGAACTAACAGCTTATCGACAGCTTACAGCACATGTCCGTCAGAAAAATCCGAAGAATAGGATTTTTATTGTGCACCGACTTGATCGAGATACATCAGGTGTGATGTTATTTGCAAAGACTGAAGAAGTGAAGCATAAATTGCAGGATAACTGGAAAGATGTGGTCAAAGAAAGAACCTATATTGCACTTGTAGAAGGTAAAGTGAAGAAAGAAGAGGGTACGATTTCTACATGGTTAAAAGAGAGTAAAACGCATAAGATGCACTCAAACAAGGAACCAAATGGCGGTCAAAAAGCAGTAACGCATTATAAAACACTTGCAACTAATTCGAAGTTTTCATTACTGCAAGTAGAACTTGAAACAGGTAGAAAAAATCAAATTAGAGCACATATGGAGGACATTGGCTTTCCGGTAGTTGGAGACAAAAAATATGGTGCTAAAACAAATGAAATTGGCAGACTTGGTTTGCATGCAAAAGTGCTGGCTTTTACACATCCGATAACGGGAGAAGATGTACGTTTTGAAGCTGATGTACCTAAATCTTTTTTCAATAAATCTAGATAGAAGATAGGGTGATAAGTGTGTATTTGACGATTAAAGAAACAGCTGATTATTTGGAAGTAGACGAAGCACAAGTGAGACAACTTATATATCAAAAACAAATTCGAGCGTTACACGATGGTGAGAAGTATTTGGTTAATGATGAGCAATTCAATACGCATTTTGAACAAATCGAAAATTATAGACAGTTGGTACAAGAAATATTTGATGAACCTATTCCAGAAAGTGTGGATGTTAAAGACGAAGATTAAAAAAACTAGACCCCTATTGTGTAATAGGGGTCTAGTTTTAACGGCGTCTAAAACCTTCTTGTTCTAGATAATTAATTGCGCCGTTATAAGTAGCGTAAGTAGCGTCTAGTAAATCACCTGCATAAATGTTCCATGAGTCGAAGTCATTAATAATTTTCAATGTTTGGTTTTCTGCGTTAATCCATGTTTCTTCAAATGGTTCTTGTTCAGATAGTGAATCAATTGCTTGGTTAATAACTTTGCGCAATGCTTTTTCGTTAAAATCACGGATATTAACCATTCCATTATTATCTAAGTTATAATCTTCATCAATTAGCTCTGCGAAAACATAGCCATTGCCGTTCGGATGTAAATGATAGACAACATTTTCCTTGTTGATTACACTTTCTTCAAATTGAAAATTGACACGACCAAGCGATACATCTTTGCGTTTTAACATAGGGTAAGATTCAATAATTGCAAGTTTTTCTTCAAATGTAAGCATGGTACCTCCATATAGATTGTTTTTTTTGATTCTTTTCATAAAACTAAGTTGCTATTAACGATACAATTGATTGAAAATGTGATGTAACATACCGCTTTGGAAACATACTTCGCTTTCCGTGGGCACGGCTTCAGCTAACTTAGTAAAGCAAAGGGCGCTTTACTAAGTGGATCTTCAGCCCGTGCTGTTCCCACAGGAGTCTACGTATATTTCCGTCGCTAGATTAAAATAATTTTTTCGTTAATTAAAAATTACATATCAGAGAAAAATAAGCTCTCTTACTTTTTTGCAAATTGGTGCTACTTAGAAAAAAATCTAGCGTATCAAGTGAAATTGGCGACACTCCTGCAGGAACAGCGCGGACTGAAGATCCACTCGGAAAGCGCCCTTTGCTTATCCGAGTTAGCTGAAGCCGTGCCTGCGGAAAGGGAGCCGATTTTGCTTGAGAAGCGGGTTAGAATATTCTGTGAGTCAGAATGTATGAATTTTTGTACCAACAGCAATCTGCTTGTAATGGGTCATTTTTTAAGATGCAGTTCATATTATAACACTTGTATTTTGAAAAATACTACTTTCTTAAAGATAATTCTACTAAAAACGAGTTTTCTCTATTTTTTCAAGTTATAATGAATATATTCCGATTTTGCATATGCTAATTCTCTTTAGAGAATCCTATATAGAAGTCGAACATACAAAAAGGTGAGGTTAATACATGAATGAAAGAAATTTCAAAGATTATGAATTAAGTGAAGAGATCACGCGCGCACTTGGTGTTTTGAAATATAAGACGCCTACAGAAGTGCAAGATAAAGTAATTCCAACTGCATTAGAGAACAAAGATCTTGTCGTGAGATCCGAGACAGGTAGTGGAAAGACAGCAGCATTTGCGATACCAATCTGTGAACAGATCGAATGGGAAGTGAAGAATCCACAAGTATTAGTACTTACACCAACACGTGAGCTTGCTGTTCAAGTACGCGATGATATTACGAATATTGGAAGGTTTAAGCGTATTAAAGCTGTAGCGGTTTATGGGAAAGAACCTATCGCCAGACAAAAAGAAGAGTTAAAACAAAAAACACATATCGTTGTTGGTACACCAGGACGTGTGATTGATCATATTGACCGAGAAACATTGAATTTGGATGAAGTGAAATATTTAGTAATTGATGAAGCGGATGAAATGCTTCACATGGGCTTTATTGACAAGGTAGAATCTATTATTAAACAACTTCCTAAAAATAGAGTGACAATGGTGTTTTCAGCGACATTACCTCAAGATGTTGAGAAGTTATGCTACAAGTACATGATTGACCCAGTCAATATCGAAATTGAGACAAATGGTATTACAACGAGTACAATTGAACACCGCTATATCGAGGTTAGAGAGGATGATAAACTCGCCTTACTTAAAGATGTAACAGTTGCTGAGAATACGGAGAGTTGTATCATTTTTTGTAAAACAAAAGAGCATGTTGATACAATCTATACCGAATTAGAAGCGGAAGGCTATTCGTGTGAAAGACTTCATGGTGGTTTAGAACAAAAAGATCGTTTTGCTATTATGGAAGGTTTTAAATTAGGGAATTTCCGTTATCTCATAGCAACTGATGTAGCAGCTCGAGGTATTGATGTTGATAATATAACACTAATTATTAACTATGATATCCCGTTAGAGAAAGAAAGTTATGTTCACCGAACTGGACGAACTGGTCGTGCTGGTAACAAGGGGAAAGCAATTACTTTTGGTACGCCTAATCAAGGAAAATATCTTGGCTCTATCGAACGCTATATTGGCTTTAAATTACCAGTAATGGATGCGCCAAGTGAACAAGAAATTGTAAAAAATATAAAAGCTTTTAAAGAAAAAATGAATAACCGTCGTATTGTGAAAAATAATAAGACAGAGCGTATCAATAAAGATATTATGAAACTGCAATTTAATGGCGGGAAGAAGAAAAAGATTCGTGCACTCGATTTTGTTGGAACGATTACGAGTATTCCTGGTGTAGAGTCTGAGGATATAGGTATTATAACGATTAAAGATAGTTTATCCTATGTAGATATTTTAAATGGTAAAGGCTCATTAGTGTTACAAGCAATGGAGCACACGACTGTTAAGAATAAACAATTAAAAGTAAGTATAGCAGAATAATGAATTAAAATAGAACGTAAAAAAGACAAGCCATCATCTTTGTGGCTTGTCTTTATCTATATGTTAATCCAATTAAATTTAGGTTAGCCACGTCTTCCCCCTCTACCGCCTTGTTTTGATTCCTTGCTGCGTTTTAGGGTAGAAAGATTTTCTTCACTACTCTTTAAGAAGCTTGCCATTTTGTCTTCAAAGCTTTCTTTAGGCTTAAAATTACTCTTTGCGCGACCGTTTTTACCATTTCTGTCGTTTCCGCCTTGACGCGGTCGACGTGTGTAAGAAGCGCTTTGACCTTCGGGTTTATCGATTGCCTTTTTAATAGACAAGGCAATTTTTCCATCCTTCTCACTAATTACTTTAACTTCAATTTGGTCCCCTACTTTAAGGTGATCATTCACGTCTTTTACATAGCTATCTGCTACTTCACTGATATGCACAAGTCCTGTTGTGCCACCGGGTAATTCTACGAATGCTCCAAAATTAGTGATACCAGTTACTTTACCTTGAACCTTGCTACCTATTTCAATTGACAAAAAAATTTCCCCCTCAATAATTTTAAAACCAACTCATTATAACAAATATATCAAACAAAATCAAATGTGTTTCGTTAATGTAAACAAGTATTAATTGTACTAAAACACCATTGTTGTCCAATCTTCACAGTTCCAAATGTCTGTAACAAGATCTTGATAGAAATCAGGTTCGTGTGAGATAAGTAAGACACTACCTTTGTAATCACTTAATGCGCGCTTTAACTCGTCTTTGGCATCACGGTCTAAGTGGTTTGTTGGCTCATCTAGCACAAGTAAGTTGGTTTCTTTATTTATTAACTTGCACAATCTTACTTTAGCCTTTTCGCCACCACTTAAAACTTTTATTTTACTTTCAATATGTTTTCTTGTTAAACCACATTTCGCTAAAGAAGAGCGTACTTCTTGTTGCGTTAGGTGCGGGAACTCATCCCATATCTCATCTAGACATGTTTTTTGGCTCACGTCATTTGGCTCTTGCTCAAAATAACCTATATGCAAGTGCTCGCCTAATTGAACACTGCCTGATACTGGTTTGATTTCTCCAAGGATACTGCGTAATAAAGTAGTTTTACCAATTCCGTTTGCTCCAGATAAAGCTAGTTTTTGTCCGCGTTCCATCGCTAAATTAAGTGCGCGAGATAGAGGTTCATCATAACCAATTACAAGTTCATTTGTTTCGAATAAATATTTTCCAGATGTTCGAGCCGGTTTAAAACGAAAATGCGGTTTTGGTTTTTCAGCGTCTAGTTCAATTACTTCCATCTTGTCGAGTTTTTTCTGACGAGAGGTAGCCATCTTACTTGTAGCAGCATTAGCCTTATTCCGTGCAACAAAGTCTTTAAGGTTTGCAATTTCCTTTTGTTGTTTTTTATGTGCTGATGCGAGTTGTTGTTTTCTCATGTCATAAACACGTAAGAATTCATCATAGCCACCTGGATAACGTGTTACTTGCTGATTTTCCATGTGATAAATTAATGTAACAACACTATTTAAAAATGGAAGATCGTGTGAAATTAAAATAAATGCATGATCATAGTTTAGTAAATAATTGCGCAACCACTCAATATGTTCAACATCGAGATAGTTTGTCGGCTCATCTAGTAGTAAAATGTCTGGTTTTTCAAGTAATAGCTTAGCAAGCAGTACTTTTGTACGCTGCCCACCACTCAAATCGTGTACGTCAGTTTCTAAACCAAATTCATCTAATCCAAGGCCGTTCGCAATTTCTTCCACTTTTGCATCGATCATGTAGAAATCATTGTTTGTGAGCGCATCCTGCATTCGACCGGTTTCTTCAAGAAGTTTCTCAAGATCTTCTGGACCAACTTCTCCCATTTTGCCGAATAAACCATTCATCTCTTCTTCTAAGTCATATAGATACTGGAAGGCGGTTCTTAGTACATCGCGAATCGTCATTCCTTTATTTAATGAAGTATGTTGGTCTAAATAACCAACTCGGGTATGCTTCGTCCATTCTACTGTGCCAGCGTCTGGCTCTAGCTTTCCGGTAATAATATTCATAAATGTCGATTTACCCTCGCCATTGGCTCCGATAAGACCGATATGCTCTCCTGCTAATAAACGAAATGAGACATCTTCGAAGATTGCTCTGTCACCAAATCCGTGACTTAAATTTGAAACTGTAAGTAAACTCATAATGTAAACACCTTTTCTCTTATAGTTAATGCTTTTTTATTATAAAGGTGATTTGACTAAAGTGATAGAGCTAGGAAGAAAAAAATTAAAAAGGAGTTGAGGTAATTTTTGTTACAGAATTATAAGTAGTTCTATATTCAACCTAAAAAGTAAAGACGATACGGTAAAAACAAGCGTATAGCGATTAAGGAAGCGATTAAAGCCCATCTTTTGATTGCGATCATAATTTATCCTATCATTATGCTCTATGTTACTATATTAAAAAGAGCAGTTTGAAAAACACTGATAAAGGTTGATAAAAATGAAACATTTACATATACAACATGCGTGGGTTGGGAGATTAATTGCCTCTGATCCAGGAAGAAAGAGGTTGCAACAAGCTTTTAAGGCAACGACAAGTTTAATGATTGCAATAATGACGATGCTGCTAATTTTACGTGTTTCAAATAGTACTTTATTTACGCCAGTTATTGTCGCGGGTATGCTAGGAATGATTGGCATAATGGTTGTGATGGACGATACAAAGAAAAAGAAGCAATTCACAACATTATTATTAGCTGTTTCAGCTTCTGTTAGCATTACAATTGGTACATATCTAGCAGACAATCCTTATTATGTTGGGATAGCGATGGTGTGTATTATTTTTGGGGCGTTTTACTTTTCTAAATTTGGGTCGCGTTATTTTTCGCTAGGTATGGTAAGTTTTATGACTATTTATATATCTTCTGTATTACAACTTACACCAAATCAATTTGGCTGGTTTTATGTAGCTATATGTGTTGGTGTGATGAGTGCATTCCTAGCAAATTTCATTATATTTAAAGATTCGGCTCATGTCTTAAGGAGAAGCATGCGCTCGTACCATATTCAAGCTAATTTGACACTAAGTATTTTAATTAATTTAATGGAAGATCCGATAAATAGTAAGAGGCGGATAAATAGTTTGGAGAAGAATGTTCGCAAATTGAGTGAATATGCACAGAATGTATCAGGTGATCTTAAAGAACAAGATGTTGCGAGTATATGGCCAGGACTTAAAGCGACGCATTTACGATTATATGTTTTTGATACAGCAATGCTGATTGAAACATTGACAGATTCTATCAAACAGTTAAAAAAAGCAGAAGGACTAGAAATGGAAGAAGTAAAGCGGATGCTTGTTTGGGTAGTCAAAACCATTAGGGACGCTGAAGTTTTAGCACAAAATTATACAACAGAACATTTAAAGGAAGCAGAAAATGCGGTACAAGGACTCTCTCTTATTTTAAAAGACTTACAAATGGAGACGGAGGAAAAAGAAACTAGAAAATGGTTGTATTTAATCCGGAGAATCGAATCAATTGCAAATCATGTCGTAACAAGTGCTGCAACAATTCAAGAATCGCTACGTTACGAGCAGCTTGCTATTAATGAGGGGAAGATAGACACAGAAATAGACAGTAAGCTTACAGCGACTGATCTAAAAGAGGACGGGTTAAAGCCGACTACAAAAAAAGCTTATCAAGCGATGGTGGCAAGTATATTAGCACTTTTGGTTGGTCACTGGATTTCGCCCATTCAACCTTATTGGGTTATTCTTACCGTTTTTCTTGTGTTACTTGGGACAGAATCAGTTGGTCGAACGTATATTAAAGGGCTTCAACGCTCATTAGGAACAATATGTGGTGCGATCATTGGTTTTCTACTTGCACAACTTGTATCTGGCCATACGCAAATAGAGGTTGCCTTATTATTTATTGTTGTCTTCTTTACTTTTTATTTCTTGACGGTTTCTTATACACTAATGAGTTTATTTATGACGATTCTGATTGCTTTTATGTATGATATTATCCTTGGTGGAATTAGTTATCAATTATTAGGTATACGGGTAATTGATACGATATGTGGTGCCATTATAGCGCTTGGTGTATCTACTTTTATATTTCCTACTAAAACGGTTGATAAGGTAGCCCAATCTTTTGTCGATTATTTAACGATATTAAATCCATTTCTAATAGATTATGTGAGGGGCTTTAGAGAAGACGTTAATGTTAAAGGTCTCTCAGGTAATGCATTTGATATGGATCTCAACTTACAAGTAATAAAAAATGCTGCCCAATCATTACTTCAACGCCCTGGTAGTATGGTTGATAAGAAAATCCCTCGTTGGATAACGCTTTTTACAGCAATCAATTATTATGCAAAACATCTCGTTGCATCCTCTTATCAGAATGAATTTTATTTTCCAGAAGAAATCAAGGCTGACTTTAGGGAAATGGAAGAAAAGCTACAACATAACATGGAATTATTAAGTGAATTAATTAGTGGCAATCAACACCAAGGAGTTGTGTATCATTTAACGGAGCAAAGAGAGCGAATCGAAAGACTTACTTTAAGTGAAGAAAAAAACAAAAATGACTTAACGCATCATCTCTATTACGTATGGAAAATCAATGAAGCAATTGTTCTGTTAGCAGTTGGTTTAGGTGCACAGGAAGCTTTTACTAGTGAAATGCTACCTTTTAAATAAGGTGCAAAAGGTGTATTATGAAATAGGAATAAGTTGAAGGAGGGAACATAATTGGTGAAACAGTCGAATCATAATTTATCCGACAAAGAAAAAGTAGAACTGTATCATCAAGTTGTTGAGTACGCCCTGGAGACGACGATTATTCATTCAAATCAGAAGGTTTTATACATAAATGAACCAGGTGCCAAGTTCTTAAAAGCAAACCAAAACGATCTTATCGGAGCAAATGTGGTTGATGTTTTTACGGAGAAATATAGAGATTATATTGTAGAGCGAATACGTAAGGGAACAGAGGAACGAACGGTTAGTGAACTAGTTGAAACAACGATCTATCGTGCAGATGGAACAACTGTTGATGTTGAGTTGTTTTGTCATCCAGTAATGTACGGTGAACTCGAAGCAATTCAATCTACGATCAGAGATTTAACACCACAAAGAGAAGCTGAAGCAGAGCTTGAAAAAATGATGCGTGACGTAGGGACACCTATTGTACCTGTGCATGATGGGATTGCAGTTATTCCGCTCATTGGAGATTTGAATGAGGTTAGGACAGAGGAACTAATCGAGATCATTCCTGAGAAAATACAAGGATATGATTTGGACTATTTAATTATTGATCTCTCTGGTATTTATAATATAGACGAAGTGGCAGTACAGTTTATCTACAGAATAGATGAAATCATGCAATTACTAGGCTTAACTTTAATCTTTACAGGTTTTAGACCTGAATTAGCTAGAAAATCAATAGAAGCTAGTCTAAGTAATGGAACATTACGAACAATGTCAAATGTTAAAAAAGCGTTATATCAGTTAGTTAAATGATTTAAATACTATTATTAGAAGAGGTGCTTGGGTTGGGTCGAAAAGAAAAAAGACAAAAGAATAAAAAAAATAGATGGTGGAAAATAACATTGCTAGTTGTTGGGTTGTTTGTATTAATAGGTGGTGGATATCTTATTTCATTCTATATGAATGTAAAAGATACCGTAAATAATGATCTTCATGAATCTGTTACGGCTATTGATAATGATGTAACGAAGGAGAAGATGGCAAGCAATTCACCACTTAATATTTTATTGTTAGGCGTCGATGAACGCGAAAATGATAGAGGTCGTTCTGACACAATGATTGTGTTAACACTAGATCCGAGTAATGAGCGCATGCAAATGGTAAGCATTCCACGGGATACAAGAACGGAAATTATCGGTCATGGAACAGTGGATAAAATCAATCACTCTTATGCATTTGGTGGTAGTAATATGTCGGTGGACACGGTTGAAAACTTTTTAGATATTGAAATTGATTATTATGTACGTGTAAATATGGAAGGTCTACAACAACTCGTAGATTCGGTTAATGGTGTATCGGTAACAAATACACTGGCATTTACAAATGGTAGTTATGAGTTTCCAGAAGGTGAACAGGAGTTAGACGGCAGAGAAGCATTGGCTTATGTTAGAATGCGAAAAGATGACCCTCAAGGAGATGTCGGACGAAATGAAAGACAACGACAAGTTATTGAAGGTGTTATTAGTAAAGGTGCGAGTTTTAGTGGGGTAAGTAAGATTAATGAGATTCTATCGGTTCTAGGTGAAAATGTGAGTACAAACATGGACTTCTCAGATATGAGTGCAATGGTTACAGACTATAGAGGTGCGCGCAAGGATATTGAAACCTATCAGATTACTGGAGAGGGTACGACAATTGATGGTATTTGGTACTTGCAAGTTCCAGACGAAGAAGTTCAAAAAACACATGATTTGATTGAAGACTTCGCAAACGGAATATAATAATAAATGCAACTTTCGAAGCGTGAAACAGGCATTTAAGTTTGGATGAAGCTAGAAACTTTTAAAAAATGTTTATTACTGAATAACCATAGACTCTGAGGTAACTGCCCTGTTGATTTCCGCTACAGGCAGTCGCTTTCCGCGGGCACGGCTTCAGCTAACTTCGTAAAGCACAAAATGCTTTACGAAGTGGATCTTCAGCCCGTGCTGTTCCCGCAGGAGTCGACTGCCCTACGCTACAATCAATCCGTATAGTGTGAATAACTGTTGTAATAAGCATAATAAAATTTTATTACCAGCAGATAACGTTTTACTTTTAAAGTCTGTCTAGTGACAGAAGTAAATGAGTGCTATTCTAGTAGGGAAAATGCGAACTATTGCTGCAGGAGTTTCAACTATTTCGCTTACTCTGCTGTTATTTGTGATACAGCCTCGGTGCTGCTGTGCCTGAACTATTTGTATAGGGTTCCATTAGACCACCTTTAACGATTTCCTGTATTACAAACTAATTCGAATAGCTATTCAAAAAAACGAGATGCTTCTTTGTATGCAGTTCATTTAATTTTTGCTAACTTCTATTTTAATTACAAATAACAAGAATTCTATGCCGCTATTACCGTAGAGTTTATCTCAAGTGCGTCAGATGAAACGCACTGATGATTACCAATGAAGGGTGAAGTTAATTTCTTTTTTTTGATTGTGAGACTCAAATTTCGCAATGTAAAAAAGGCACTTAGGCCTTTGTAGTGGATTTTCAGACCGGGTTCTTCCCACAGAAATGGAGCAGTTTATAATTCCTTGATAAAAAAACTTTTAGAAAACAGACTTTTAAAAGACTATCAAGCAAGATAAAAGCTTTTGCATAACCTAAATGTTTCAGACTCGTTCTTTAGTGGAAAACTGTAATAATAAAGCTTAAATTAAACGAAAATGGTATAAACTAATTTTAATGTTTGTATTTGAAGGGAAATAGAAATGACTTACTTACTACTTATTATAGGATTTGTCTTATTAATAAAAGGTGCTGACTTCTTTGTTGATGGTGCTTCAAAAATAGCCCAGACGTTACATGTTTCCCCTTTGTTAATCGGTTTGACGATTGTCGCATTTGGAACAAGCTCACCAGAAGCTACAGTGAGTATTGTTTCAGCTTTAGAGGGTAATGCAGGTGTAGCAATGGGGAATGTGGTCGGAAGTAATATCTTTAATATAACGATTGTTGTTGGTATAACAGCACTATTAAATCCATTACAAGTAGAAAATGAAACAATCAGAAAAGAAATACCATTTGCAATGTTAGCGAGTGTTGCTTTATTGATTCTCATTAGTGATATAACCTTACAATCAATGGGTTCTAACTATATTACTAGAGGTGACGGTTTTGTCTTGTTATTGTTCTTTGCTGTGTTTTTGTACTACATTTTTGAAGTAGCACGTAAAAGCCGTGACAAGGCAAAACAGGAACAAACGAATACCGGAGAGAAACCATCATGGACAAAGAATATTATACTTACAGTTGGTGGCCTCTTAGCGATAATCTTTGGTGGAGAACTAGTTGTAACAAATGCAACAGAAATTGCCCTATTGTTTGGCATGAGTGAAACATTGGTAGGATTAACGATTGTAGCAATCGGTACATCTCTACCAGAATTAATTACATCCATTACTGCAGCAATCAAAAAACAAAGTGAGATTGCCTTAGGAAACATCATAGGCAGTAATATATTTAATGTATTCTTTGTTTTAGGATCTGCATCGATTATCTCGCCATTAGCTGTAGAAAATAAACTAGTACTTGATGTACTTATTATGATCGTAATGACAATATTATTGCTTGTTTTCTCACGGACGCATTTTAAAGTTGGAAAACTAGAAGGCGTCATTTTAGCTGTTTTTTATCTATTGTACATGGTTTATATTATTATCAGAAATTAGGAGGATTAATAGATGGTACAAGGCGTGAAACAACATATTAGAAATACAAATAATTATTTGCGAAAACAAACTATACACGAAATTATGGAACAGTTTGATGAGCAAATTATGCATTTAAGTAAGGCTAATCGACGCGTCAAATATACGAAAATGAAAAAAGATGCGTATAGTTTTTTCCGTGGGAGTATCTATTTATTCTATTATGATGTAACTAAAATCCCTTTTTCTTATCATACGACTGATGATAAACCTGCATGGATAATGGGTGATTTACATTTTAACAACTTTAGCGCTTTTCAAAATGAGGATCAAGCGATCATCTTTGATGTAGATGATTTTGATGAAGGCTATTTCGGTTCTTACTTATATGATGTGTTACGCATGGTCGTAAGTATTCGATTGATTGCAGACGAGCAAGGGATTGATGAAGAGGAGCATGACAAGCTTGTAGAAATTTATTTGAAAGCTTATTATAAAGAACTGAAAAAATTTGCTGAAGCTGAAAAAGACCCAGTTACAAGACAATTTACAACAGAGAATACGAAGGGTGCGATTTCAACGACATTAGACAGCTTAATGGATAGAAAAGAAACACATGCACTTGACAAGCAAACATATTTAAATGAAGATGGCGAGCGCAAGTTTGATCGTAAAAAAACAAAATTTGATGATGTGACAAATAATGAGTATAAGGAAATTATTAAAGTATGGGATCACTATTTAGATAGTATAAAGCATAATGTTTTTAAAGGAAAAGAGCATTACCAAATAAAAGATATTGTTAAAAAAAGTGGAGCAGGAATTGGTTCTGTAGGGTTGAAACGCTTTTATATATTAATTGCGGGTCAAGAGGAAGACATTATCTTAGAAGCAAAGGAAGCCCGTACACCAGTCCCTGCATACTTCTGTGCGTATAATGAAACATTTTGGGAAGAAAATAATCATCAAGGAAAACGTGTAATTAACACCCAACAATCAATGCATCATAAAGCAGATCCATACTTAGGTTACTTTACCATGCAAAACCGTCATTTTTATGTAAGAGAACGATCCGCGTATGAAAAGGATTTAGATACTGCTGAACTTCATGACTTTAAAAAAATGAAACAAACGTTAAAAACGATGGGGAAAATATCCGCGAAGATTCATGCACGTGCTGATGCAGATATTGAACACGGTATTCTAGATTATCACGGTGAAGATGAGATTTTAAAAGCCATTGGTAATGATAAAGCTGGTTTTAAAAAAGATATGGTCGTTTGGTCTAAGTTTTATAAAGAACGAGTTCAAACGGATTATGACTTGTTTAATGAATGGTTAAAAGAATATTACTATAAAAAGAATTAGAAAGCAATGGCGATGAACTATAGAAGCATTATAAAGAAGCACCTACTATTTATGGTAGGTGCTTCTTGTTAGTTATTACCATGCTTCAAAATGTGCATTGTTATTTTTGGCTTCTTGTTCGGCTATTGTTTGGACCGCATTCGTTGGTTGAACTTGGGATTGTGAATTGTTAAATGCATTGCTAATTTTTTCTGGTAACTGTTGAAGTGTACCGTTTTGCATACCTTTTCTAATACCGTAAACTGCTGCACTTGCCGCACCTATTGTTAAAGCTTTATTCATCATACCCATGGGATTAATCATCCTTTCGTATTTATTATCAGGAGCATTTATAGTTTTAAATAAAATGCGTTTCCTATACAACAATTCATTTTCCATGTCTTTTGCATATGGTAAAATAGTACAGAAGCTAAGGATGTTTTAACAAAGAATGGGAACAGTAAAAATAAAAAGGTGGTTCTACTGTGAACGTCAGAATGGAGTTAACCTATCGAACAGCAAAAGGAACAGAAACGAGATTTAGTTCAGATCAAATGCGTGCTGCAAAAGCAATGTTAATTGCAGATGATTTCGATAGAACGGGTCGGATCAAAGCGATAGAATTTATTGATGAACGAGATATTAGTTGGACAATGAAAGAAATGAAAAAATACTTAGAAGAAATTGAAACAGAGCCACATGATGTGAAGGTTTATTTTGATGGTGGTTTTGATCATAACACGAATAGGTCTGGTTTAGGCTGTGTCATATATTATCAACAAAATAAAAAATCATTTCGATTACGTAAAAACGCATTAGTAGAAGAATTAAATACAAATAACGAAGCAGAATACGCAGCTTTTCATATGTGTGTAAAAGAATTAGAAGGATTAGGTGTACACCATTTACCTGTTGTCTTTGTAGGTGATTCGCAAGTGGTAATTAAGCAATTAAATGGAGAATGGCCATGTGTGGAGGAAGAGTTAAACAGATGGGCTGATCGAATTGAAAATAAATTAGACAAGTTAGGAATCACGCCAGCATATAGAGCGGTTTCTAGAAAAGAGAATCGAGAAGCGGATCAATTAGCTTCACAAGCTTTAAAAGACATAGAGATTATGAGTACGCTTGAGCTGACAAAGGAGTAGGTTGAATAATGATTATCCACGGACATCATGTTGAGGGGAACGTTATTGATAGTCAAACACGCTGTTCACATTATCATCAAATTGAGGATGTTATTGCGATTAAGTTTAAGTGTTGTCAGACGTATTATCCCTGTTATAAATGCCACCAGGAGAAAGCGGATCATCATGCAATATTGTGGACTGAAGAGGAATTTGATACGGAAGCAATTTTGTGTGGTGTTTGTGGTAAGACTATTTCCATTGAAACGTATTTAGGTGGAAATTCAACTTGTCCACAATGTGAAGTAGCTTTTAACCCTGGATGTAAAATACATCGTCATCTATATTTTGAATAAGAATGTATAATTTAATTTTATAGGAGAATTATATAGATGAAATAGGAGGTTATACTTATGGATGAAAAAAGAGCACAAGAAATCGTGTCTTCACCAGAAATGGTAGGCGTTAATTATAATGGTGGAAAAGTCTATATTGAACATGTCGATCAAGGAACTGGAAATGCAACAGTCCATCCTCTTGATAATCCCGATATTAAACAAAGTGTGAAGGTAAATGAATTAGAAGAAGAATAATGGTTAGAAAGCATCGCACATTTGCGGTGCTTTTATTTGTACTAAATAAACTTTCTCAGAGTGAAACAGGAAAATATGTCTTGGTAAACTTGAGAAGCCTCGCAATCCAGTTTACTTTGTGCTGATTTCGAATACATCTGCATTTCATCTGACGAACTTGATAGAAACTGTGACATAACATGCCGCTTTGGAAATAAACTTCGCTTTCCGTGCCTGCGGAAAGGGAGTCAATTTCACTTGAGCAGCGGGTTAGATGATTCTGTTTCGTCACATTTGATGATAATTTCGACGCAAGGAACGCTACGTCGTAGTTTAAGTAATTCAGTCATAAACAACAATATTTTTAAATATTGTTTTAAATATTGTCAATCTATATAGAGACTCCAAGCTCATAACAGCGAACGATTGTACTTATTTTTTATGTGTTAAAGTAATATTTAAAAACAAAATCCCTAACAAGTATGATATAATAGTGATATCACATTAATATCATTAATTTGTAGAGGAGTTTATATATGACGGAAAAAAAAGCAAGTGTTTCAAACGGTTTTTTAGCTATCGTGGTAATGACAGCTATTCTAGCAGGAGGAGTCTTTCTGTTAGTTAGCGAACTAACAGATGTGAATCCTAGTTCGGCAATGATTGTAGTAAGCATTATATTGATACTTGTTGCACTTATTATGAGCACTGGTATTGTTTTAGTAAAGCCTAATGAAACAAGAGTGGTGTTATTTTTCGGTAGATATTTAGGAACACTTAGGGAAAGTGGTTTATGGTGGACAACACCATTAATCACGACACAGGTTATTAGTATTAAGGTTTTTAATTTCAATACACCAAAATTAAAAGTAAATGATGTAGATGGAAATCCGATTGAAATTGCCGCTGTTATTGTATACAAAGTTTTAGACACTGCAAAAGCTGCATTTGATGTAAATAGTTATACTAAATTTCTTGAAACACAAAGTGAATCTGCGCTTCGATATATCGCAAGTCGCTATCCATATGATCGAGAGAATAATGAAGAACATTCCTTACGTGGTGATTCAGTAAAAGTTTCGCAAGAATTATTAGAGGAAGTGCAAGAGCGACTTAAAGCAGCAGGTGTCGAAGTAATTGAAGCACGGCTCACACATCTGGCTTATGCACCGGAGATCGCTTCTGCAATGTTGCAACGCCAACAAGCTGCTGCTATTATTGCGGCACGTGAAAAGATTGTTGAGGGTGCAATTGGAATGGTACAATCAGCTATTGAGAGGTTAGAAAAGGACTTCGAGTTAGATGAGGAGCGTAAGGCAGTTATGGCGAATAATTTGATGATCGCCATTGTATCTGACAGAGGTACACAACCTGTCATCAACACTGGATCACTATATAACTAAATAGGACTGATTTAATGGCTAAAAAAAAGCAATATCCACTCAGGATCGATCCAGCACTTTATGAAATATTAGAAAAGTGGGCACAAGACGATTTACGAAGTGTTAATACCCATATTGAATATTTGCTAAGAGAAGCAGCAAAAAAAGCAAAACGACTGAAATAGAAACAAAGAACAGTCTAAAGCTGTGGGAATACGATTACTCACCTCATTGAAAAGACTTGCCCACACAAATGGCTTTTACAGAAAGGTGGAGTAGTGTGAGCAATAAAGAAGATTTACAACAAATGCTTAGAGATGGAGCATCGCAGGAAGCTGCATTTCAATTATTTGATGCACTTGAAGTGGTTAATTTCGAAACGATGTGGGGATTGTGGAAAGGATCGGAAATTACGACAGGTCATCCACTCGAAGGGTTATTAACAGCAGCCGGTTGGTATGGGAAGCGGTTTGAAAATCCTGAATCTGTCTATCCGTTAGTTTTTCAGAAACCAGATGGTACATTGTTTACCGGGAATCCAGCATTGCTTCCATTAAACCTGCCATTTGATAAAGTTCCTTTAAAAGCAATCTCTATCGGAATGAAAATGGTACGTCCCTTTTTTTCAACGGAGAAAAGTAGTGCAAGGCTTCGAATAACTGATTATCGGGGTAAACCAAGTGCCAGTATGGTTTACGATGCGAAAGCAATTATCGATGTATTTAGGAAAGTTGATGAGACGACATTAATGGGTGTAATGGATATAAAAAACATTCAACATGGAATATCCTACTTTTTTGTACTGCAAAAAATAAGGTGAAGAAAGGAATGAAATAATATGGGTTCAATTGCTATTGTGACAGGAGCTTCATCAGGTATTGGCAGGGAAATAGTTAAACGTATTGATCGTGATTATCCTGCTATTGAAGAAGTATGGGTGGTTGCCCGAAGAGAAGATAGATTAGTCGAATTAGCTAAAGAAGTTTTCATTAAGTTAAAAATACTCCCTTTAGATGTGGCTCGTCCAGAGAGTATTGAAACCTTAAAAACAGAATTAGAAATTACGAAATCAAATGTAAAATTGTTAGTTAATGCGGCAGGTTATGGTAAATTCGGGAAAATCGGTTCCCTTCCATTAGATGAAGAGGTAGGTATGGTTCGGCTGAATGTTGAAGCTATGACAGCTGTCACAAGCACTGTCTTACCTTATATTTTATCTGGAGGCAAAATCATTCAAATTGCTTCAAGTGCGGCTTTTGCTCCGCAACCGAACTTTGGAATATATGCAGCTACCAAAGCTTTTGTTCTTTCTTACAGTCGCGCATTAAACGAAGAGTTGAGAGAAAAAAACATTACTGTTACTGCGGTTTGTCCTGGTCCAGTTAAAACAGAATTTTTTGATGTGGCAGAGACGTCGAATCAGATTTCATTTATGGATGCGTTACCTAAAACAAATCCCAAAGATGAAGCAAGACATGCATTAAAAGATAGTCAAAAGGGAAAGGCCATTTCTACATATGGGTCTGTCGCAAAAGGATTCCGAATCGCTAGTAAATTACTGCCTGTTGGAGTCATATTGCTAGCTACCCGTTACTATATGAAAGACTAATCTAGTAATTAATCCGTAAGTGATGATACAAAACTTACGGATTTTTTTGGCTGAATTTTTTAAGCTATCAATGCACAGTATCGTTCGTGTTATCGATGTACAATGTTCCATCCTTCTGTACAGCAGCATAAAAGACCTCATCAATAGAACCCACACCAGCACTTTCTAATTGTTTCATTACCCAATCTTTATTTAAATGAAGTTTTTCTAAATTATTGTTATCTATTTTACCATCGGATACGATCATCGTTGGAGTCGGAAACACATTTGCTTTATTTTGAATTTGAAGATCCGTCTTTGCCAAAGGTTTTACTTTTTCCTTCTTATCTACAGAGAGGCTTCCGTCAGTTTCAAAAATAGCATAATCGACATCATTTATTGCAAAAATATTTTTCTTACGTAGCAATACATTTAAAGCGTCTATGTCTAGACGAACCTTTCTTAATTCTTCTTCCATTATTTTACCTTCTTTAATCACAACTCGAGGCTGTCCTGCAACTGCATAACGAAATTTTGTTGACTTAAGGTCAATGATGCCAATAACTATAGTTATCGCGCTCCACACAGCTAAAGCGTACACGCCATTTCGAATACTTAGCGTTTGATCAATTGCGAGTGAGGCACCTATTGTGCCAATTGCTATTCCAGAGACAAAGTTAAAAAAAGTCATTTGTGATATTTCTTTTCTCCCCGTCATTCTTGTTAAAATTAATAAGGTTGCAAAGGCTATAACTAGCCTGATGGATAGTGTGGAAATAGACATGATGTTAGCTCCTTTTTTATAAAAATCTTAATTAATAATATTCTCTTTATAGTTGAGACTATACAAAAAAGTAAATTTGTTTATTATGGTTCATTAATCCAAGCCTTACGTATTGTTTTTCATAAGTTAATATGTAAAGGAGGGATTCTATGAGTCAAGACATGTTCAAAAATGTAGAAAAAAAGACCGGAGTAGATATGAAGAGTATTGCTAAGGTTGCTGGTGCATACAGTGGGAAGAACCTTAAAGATGAGAAAACTATAAGGCAGTTAATTAAACAAGTTAGTCAATTGGCTGGGAAAAGAGTAACAAAAGAAACAGAAGATAATATAGTCAAAATGTTAGTAAGTGGTAAGAAAATTGATGAATCAACAATTAAAAAAATGATCAAGTAAATTAAAAAGACGTTCAACATTTCTGTTGAGCGCCTTTTTGATGAATTAGTGTAGCTGAAATCAATTAATAATTTCTACCACACCATCTTTAAATAAGCAATCCGCTTGTAAACTGTTTGTTGGGAAAATAAATGTCCATGGCATACTGGTTTGTTCGGCAACAGTTGAAGTCGGAGAATTGAAGGTATGCTTGCCCTTGATTTGCTTCTTTTCTGTGTATTGAAGTGTTTTACCGTGAAAATGAAAAGACTCTTTCGTAAAATTATGAATTAATACCGTTACTAACAATTCTCCTTTATGATTTTTAGCAACGGTTACTGGTGCTAATGTTATCGCATTATCTTGATGGTGCTTTGTTTCTGAGAATATTCTTTCGATTCTTTTTCGGTCTTGATCAGCTATTGTCTTATCCCAAGCTGATTCAAATTGTAGTTGTTGCATGGTTGATTGCTCCTTTTTACGTTATAATTATGTTAAGTATAACAGAAGTAGTTCTAAGGAGGATGAAACTGCAGTGCAAATTAAAACGGTTTCGATTATTGGTTTAGGTGCGTTAGGTATTATGTATGCTGCGCATTTTACGAAGAGATTACCAAGGGAGAATGTAAGAATAATTGCCGATCAAAAGCGAATTGACCGCTATCAATCGGAGGGTGTGTATTGTAATGGAGAATATTGTGATTTCCATTATGTAACACCAGAAGAGTCCGTAACACCAGCTGATTTAATTATTTTTACTGTAAAATATAGTGGTTTGTCAAAAGCTATTAATGCTGTTTATAACCAAGTTGGTAAGGATACAATCATTTTATCGGCATTAAATGGTATCTCAAGCGAAGCAGAAATTGGAAACGTGCTAGGTCATGAAAAGGTATTGTATTGTGTAGCACAAGGTATGGATGCTATTAAAGAAGGAAATAAGTTAACTTATCAGAATAAAGGCATGCTTTGTTTCGGTGAAGGAAGTCAGGAAAAAATAGATACAGTTGCTCACTTTTTTGATCAAGTTGATTTACCTTATCAGGTAGTTGACGACATGATCCAGCGACAATGGGGAAAGTTTATGCTAAACGTTGGTGTAAACCAAACTGTTGCTGTCTATCAAACAAACTTTAAAGGGATACATGAAGACGGGGCAGCACGTGACACGATGATCGCTGCGATGCGCGAAGTAATGACACTATCAGAAAAAGAAGGCGTCTATTTAACGGAAGCAGATTTGACTTACTGGTTAGATATCTTATCCACCTTAAATCCAGAAGGTAAACCTTCTTTGCGTCAAGATACAGAAGCAAAGCGGTACAGTGAGGTTGAACTATTCTCTGGAACTGTCATTCGCTTAGGGGAAAAACATAATATTGCAACACCTGTTAACCGATACTTATATCAACAGATAATAGACATGGAGAAACAGTATTAAAAAATATCATCTCGGTATCGTGCCGAGATGATATTTTTTAATCGTTCATTATTGCGAATGATTTTGTCTTTAAATTATCAAATATCGAATCTAAATAGTCTAATAAAGTGAGATAAACTAGACCGTTTCCTTCAAATTTAGCTGAATATCCGAGCGGTAGTGTTCGCCTAATTAATTGGGCATAGAGTTCTGCTTCGGTAAGTTCTCTTTCAAAACTAGTTGTGGTAATATTTTTGATCAGAGCTAGAGCGCCTGCTATATGTGGAGTTGCCATTGAAGTGCCAGAAAGGGTTGCGTAGGTACCATTCAAATAAGTTGATGTGATTTCTTCGCCTGGTGCAACAAGGTCTACTTCTCTATTGGTATTTGAGAAATCAGATGATCTTCTATTTAAATTAACTGCACCAACACTAATAACTTCATTGTAAGAACCTGGATAAGCGCGTTCCACAGTTTCTTCCTTTCCATCTCCTTCATTTCCTGCAGCACAGACAACTGGAATGTTATGTTCCGTTACGGCTTTTTTTATAACAGTGTGCAATGCTGGAACTTCGGTTGGACCGCCAATAGACATGGAAATGATGTCAACTCCTTGATTAATTGCGTATTGAATCCCATCAATAATCCATTGATAGTTTCCACTCCCATCCTTATCAAGAACTTTAATTATGAGGAGGTCTGCTTTTGGAGCAACTCCTACTACTCCTTGCTCGTTTTGTTCAGCTGCAATGGTTCCAGCCACATGTGTACCATGTCCGTTATAATCATTAAATGCCTCTGGATTCCCTTCATCATCTTCGGTGAAATTCCGTCCACCGATAATACGATCTTTTAATTCTGGATGGGTAGGATCGCATCCAGTATCTAGTATCGCTATTGTAACACCTTCTCCTTTTGTTTGATTCCATATTTCTGGAGCTTGAATTAATGTCACGCCCTTAGGTGTTTCAGTCGTTTCTTCCATCTGTTTTAATACTTTGAATTCACTAAGACGAACGAAATGCTGCATATTATCTCCTCCTTGTCATTTTTAATACTAATACACTTTAATCGTAGCAATATTCAGATTAATTAAAAAGGTATATTTGTAGGAGTTTTAGAAGATTTACCGTGGAATTCAATAGATAGAAAGAGGTTGTTACTACTACTTAATACAGCTACAATAATAGTAAAGAAGAATTGGAGAGGTGAATGAATTGAATACATATCCAAATATAACAGAAACGAAACTGTTAATAAAAGAGCTTGTGTCCATCCCAAGCCCATCAGGTAATACAAAAAATGTTATCGGATTTGTCGAGAATTTACTGCAAGATTTACAGGTGCAAACAAAACGCAATCGTAAAGGTGGATTAATTGCCACGATTCCTGGTGTAAATGATAAAGAACACCGTATGTTGACGGCTCATGTTGATACACTTGGCGCAATGGTCAAAGAAATTAAACCAAATGGACGATTAAAGTTAGATTTAATTGGTGGCTTTCGTTTTAATGCAATGGAAGGTGAATACTGTGAAATAGAAACTTCTAGTGGAGCAATTATCACAGGAACTATTTTGATGCATGAAACTTCTGTTCACGTCTACAAAGATGCTGGAAAGGTAGAACGGAATCAAGAGAATATGGAAGTCAGAATTGATGCAAAAGTAGAAAGTGAAGATGATGTTCGCGCAATTGGGATTGAGGTGGGTGATTTTATTTCACTCGATCCACGTGTTGAAGTAACGGATAATGGTTTCATTAAATCACGACATTTAGATGATAAAGCAAGCGTAGCTATTTTACTACAGCTTATTAAACGGCTGAAAGAAGAGGAGATCAAGCTTCCTTATACGACACATTTCTTAATTTCCAATAATGAAGAAATCGGATATGGTGGAAATTCTAATATCACACCAGAAACAGTCGAATACTTAGCAGTTGATATGGGTGCGATGGGTGATGGACAGACAACAGATGAATATACGGTTTCCATTTGTGCAAAAGACTCAAGTGGTCCATATCACTATGGTTTGAGAAAAAACTTAATTGGTTTGTGTGAGGTAAATAAAATTGGTTACAAAGTTGATATCTATCCATTTTATGGTTCAGATGCCTCTGCAGCAATTGGATCTGGTCATGACATAGTCCACGGTTTAATTGGGCCTGGTATTGATTCTTCTCATGCCTATGAGCGTACACACGAATCATCTTTAGAGCAAACGGAACAGCTTGTTTATCATTATGTGCAAGCAAACTTAGTGAAGTATTAATATTTTAAGAAGATTGTCAGCTAAGAAACGTTACTAAGTAGCGTTCCTTAGCTTTTTTTATTGAAAAGATTTACTTTTACTATTGTTTTGTAAATATTTTACGTTGACTTCTTTTTGACATCTTAAAGGACTATGCTATTTTTTGTAACAAATTAAATAAAATAATTTTCTATTGAAGAAAGGATGGAAAAAATGAAGAAGTGGATTATTGTACTAGTGATTATTGTGCTTGTTATTGCTGGAGGAACAACGACATACGGTTTTATTAATAGTAATGAAGAAATAGAAAACAATGCAATGGCAACAACACAAACTGCGGTTGCTGAGCTTGGTAATGTGGAAGTTAATATTAGTGGTACAGGTAGTATTTTAACAATGAATGAACAAACAATTACGTTTGATGACAATAACGCTGTAATTGAAGAAGTTTTAGTAGAAGTTGGTGATATGGTAGAAGAAGGAGATGAATTGATCACGTTTGAAGATGATGCATTCGATGCTATTGAGGCTCCTTTTTCTGGTGAGATTACGATACTAAACGTTGCAGCTGAAGATACAGTTTCGATGGGAACAGAAATGATTGAAATAACGGATTATGATAACTTGCAAATGGTAGTGAATATAGATGAATTGGATATTGCACAAATTGAAGTTGGACAAACTGCTGTAATTGACGTTAGTGCGATTACGGATAATGATTTTACTGGAATCGTTACAAATGTTGCAAAAGAAGCAAATGATTCAGAGAGCAGTGTTGCGCAATATGCTGTCGAAGTGACAATTAATGAACCAGAAGGTATTAAAGTGGGAATGACTGCTGAAGCAACAATTACTACAGAAAGTAAAGAGAATGTATTAACTGTACCGATTGAAGCGATTCAAACACAAGGTGATCAATATTATGTGTTAATGGAAGATACATCAGCTGAAGAAGAGTCTAGTGAAACAACGACAGAAGAAGGTGATTTAGCTTCAGAACAAGTAACGATTGAAGTTGGTTTGCAAAATGAAGAAGTTGCTGAAATTACTAGTGGTCTTAGTGAAGGTGATGTAATTCTTATCGAAGCAGTGCAAGCAACTGATGATACTGGAGAAGCAACAATGGAAGAAATGTTCCAAGGCGGTTTTGGTGGAGGAACGGGTGAGAGGCCTAGTGGCGAAATGCCTGCAGGTGGGATGAGACCAAATGGTAATTAAGGAGGCAATGAAAATGATTGAGAATCAACGGATTGTTGAGATTAACAACCTAAGTAAGCATTATACACTTGGCGGAGAGACAGTAAAAGCATTAGATAATGTAAGTTTCTCAGTCAATAAAGGTGATTTCATTGCAATCATCGGTCCATCTGGTTCAGGGAAATCTACTTTGATGAATATGATTGGTTGTTTAGATATACCGGACACAGGTGAGTATTTTTTGGATGGTAAGAATGTTTTTGGATTAAAGCAAAGGCAATTAGCAGAAGTGCGTAATCAAAAAATCGGGTTTATCTTTCAATCTTTTAATTTATTAAAGAAACAATCGGCATATGAAAATGTAGAATTACCATTGATATATCGTGGATTAAGTAAAAATGAACGGAAAGAAATTGTGAGGAATGCGTTAGAAAAAGTTAACATAGCAGATCGTGCTAGCCACCGGCCAACTGAATTATCGGGAGGTCAACAACAAAGAGTTGCTATCGCGAGGGCACTTGCAGGTCATCCGCCAATTTTACTCGCAGATGAACCTACAGGTGCGTTAGATAGTAAAACTGGTCTTGAAGTGATGGATTTGATTAAAGATTTGAATAGGCAAGGACATACGATTATTTTAATAACACATGACTTGGATATTGCTAATCAAGCAAAGCGTGTTATTCATATCGAAGATGGTCGAGTAGTTGAAAGAGAGGAGGTACGGATACTGTGAAGTTTGGTCAGGTGATTAAAATTGCATATAAGAATATCGTATCAAATAAACTTAGAACATTTTTAACGATGCTAGGTGTGATTATTGGTGTTTCAGCTGTTATTGCGCTAATTTCCCTCGGACAAAGTGCATCGGCATCTGTATCAGAAGATGTCTCTTCTTTAGGAACAACTATGGTGAGCGTGAATATACAAGGGAACACAACGACAGAAGAGGTAGTTGATTATGAGGAAGTGCTCGCATTTTCTGAATATGATGAAGTTGAAGCTGTTTCTCCAACTGTATCTGGAACAGGGACAATCACAAATGGAACAACTAGTATGGATAGTGTATCTATTACAGGTGTAACACCGGGTTATCTAGAAGTTCAAGATGCCTCAGTCAGTTCTGGTCGATTTGTACTTGATATAGATCAAGATAATCGAAATAAGGTTATCTTGTTAGGATCTAATGTAGCAAGTGAATTATTTGGTTTCAGTAATCCAATAGGAAATGATGTGAAGATAGACGGAAATACATTTACTGTCGTTGGTGTACTTGCTGAACAAGGGGAAGAGTTACAAGGTTCTGTAGATGATACCGTATTACTTCCGTTTTCAACTGCACAACGATTTCTAGAACAAACAGTAGTGAATACTGTTGATGTTAAAATGGCATCTGAAGAAGAAGTTGATTTAGGAATGGCTAAAATTGAACAGTTTCTTTATAACCAATTTAGCGGGGATGATTCCAGTTATAATGTTCGAAACCAATCAGATGTATCAGACGCCTTAACTTCTATAACGGAAACAATGACACTATTATTAGCAGGAATTGCTAGTATTTCGTTGCTAGTTGGTGGAATTGGGATTATGAATATTATGCTAGTCTCTGTAACGGAACGGACGAATGAAATTGGAATTAGAAAAGCAATTGGCGCGAAGAAAAAAGATATTCTTATTCAATTTTTAATTGAAGCTACACTCCTAAGTAGTCTAGGTGGACTTATAGGAGTTGTAATCGGAATAGGAAGTGCAGAACTCCTGTCTTCTATTTTAGACATGAGCATAGCTATATCATGGGTTGCAGTCGCAATTTCCGTTAGTTTTTCAATTGTAATTGGTATTGGATTTGGTATTTTTCCAGCAAATAAAGCAGCCAATTTAAGCCCTTTGGAAGCTTTAAGGCATAGTTAAGTTTCAAGTAGTAGAGTTTGACAATAACGTATTGTCAAACTCTATTTTTATAGATTGCTAGAATAAATTTAACTAAAGAGGTTATGTAATGAAAACAATATTAGTTGTAGAAGATGAAAAACCAATCTCACTTGTTCTGGGAGCTTATTTAGAAAAAGAAGGATATAATGTCGCCTATGCATATGACGGTGTGGAGGCGATACAAGGAGTCGATGAAGTAAATCCAACGCTCATATTATTAGATGTTATGTTACCTGAATTAAATGGTTGGACTGTACTTAAAAAAATTAGAGAGAAAAATTCTTGTCCAGTAATTATGCTAACCGCGATTTCCGGAACAGAGCGTGTGATACAAGGATTTAATGAAGGTGCGGATGACTATATTACAAAACCGTTTGTGGCAGAAGAGGTAATCGCACGAGTGAGCGCCGTTTTACGTCGTTCTCCTCAGTTAGAAAGAGCGGACAAGATTAAACTGTTTGGGACATTAAAAATCAATCTACTCTCCAATCAAGTTTTTTTAAAGGGAATTGAAATTAAGTTCACACCAAAGGATCTAGCTTTATTTTTATTTCTAGTGCATCATCCAAACCAAACTTTTACAAGAGAGCAACTGATTGAGAATGTTTGGGGGTATGATTACGAAGGAAGTAATCGTGCTGTAGATCTTGCCGTGAAACGAATTCGCAAATTATTAAGTGGATGGGATGCACATTATGGAGAAATTAAAACGTTACGGAACATGGGTTACCAATTTTATATTAAATAGAAGGAATAAGAAACCATCTCTACTGTATTATTGGACGAAGCGATATTTAGTTACATTAGTAATCGGTTTACTCATTATTGGACTTGTGTCGATATTTTGGATAAGACATAATACGATTGAAAACAGATTAGAATTAACAAAATTACTAGCTCAAGAACTTGCTGATAGAGTTGTAGATGAAACCTCTGGTGAAGAAATAACATTGTCGCGTCTTCCTTTTATATTAGAAGAACGGGAAAGCCTTTTAAATAATCAAGTACCATTACAAGTTTATATAAAAACGAATGATGGTGAATTATTCTCTCCTAATCCAATGCCAAATCGTTTTGACAATAGAACAGAAGAGTTAGATTGGCTAGAAACACTTGCGATTTCTGATCAATTGGTAGTAGAGAAGATACCATTTGGAGACAATAATACTAGCTATGCAGTAATCTCGCCAATTGTAGACGACGGAGAGGATATTGGTGCAGTAATTATTATTCAGCGAATGGAAAGCATTGCTAGTATGAATAAGGAAGAATACCAACTGTTAGCGATGTTACTTGTCAGTATGGCTATACTCGGATGGTTAGTTATTTATTTTTTATCAAAAAAACTTGCTAAGCCTATTCAAGAAGTTGCTGTAGCAGCTGAAAAATTGCGCAACGGAGATTATACTATTCATTTAAACGAGAATATTCAAGAAAAAGAACTACATCAACTCGTGATATCATTCAAAGAAATGGCAATAAAATTGCAACAATTAGAAGGACTTAGATCTGAACTATTAGCAGGGGTGACCCATGAATTAAAAACGCCGATTACTTCAGTAAGTGCACTTATTCAAGCAGTTCAAGAAGATGTAGTAGATGAGAGAAGGAAAAAAGAGTTTTTACAAATGGCATTAAAAGAAGCCGAGAGACTACAAAACATGGTAGAAGATCTGTTGGATTTTAATAGTTTCACAGCTGGTTCCATTATAGTGAATGCAGAAAAACTGAATATAAAGCAGACAGTAAAGGAAATTATCTATCAATGGGAAATTGTCCATGAGAAACAATTAAAGGGTAAAAAACTTATGTATAATTTTAGTGAAAACCAACTATGTGCTATAGCGGATCCGATTCGCTTGCAACAGATTATAACGAATCTACTGAATAATGGTTTACATGCAATAAAAGGGAATGTGGATGGCCATTTAATTGTAGAAATTTATCAGCAAAAAGAGACTATTTTGATAGAGGTAAAAGATAATGGGAGTGGTATTCCAAAAGAAGAACAACCTTTTATTTTCGAACGATTTTATCGAGGTGAAGATAAGAAACATGTCGAACATGGTTTAGGGCTTGGTTTACCATATAGTTTACTCTTAGCCAAAGCACAAGCTGGCGATTTATTTTTAAAGAAAAGCGTATATGGCGAAACGATTTTTGTAATAGAGCTCCCACCTAAAGACTAGGGTTAGGTGGGTGATTATTCTTTTGCTTTTTTAGACAATGGATAGATTCCTAAACTCTGAATCACTAGGGATAACAATACAACCGCAAAGGATAAAGATACGACCCAATCCAGTTCGGCACTATTTGTATCTTCCGCATAAAGGGTGAGAATAAGGAAAATTGACATCGTTCCTTTCAATCCAGCCCAAGAGATAAGGAAAGATTCCATTATACTGGTCGAATGACGCCAACGTGGAAAAATCTTTGTTGTACCTAGGATAAGTAAGAAGCGGATCACTAGTGCAACAAGAAATATAATAATAGCGAAGATCCATCCATCAAAGATAAGATATCCAGCAGCCTCAATACCGATTACTAAGAATATTAAGGAGAGAATGGAAAGTTCTACAATGCTCCAAAATCCGTTAAGTGCATCTTTAAAATGCGCTTCTTTGATTGTGCGACCATATTCAAATGCTAGCATCATTCCAGCAGATACGGTGGCAAGTACTCCTGAAACGCCAATAAATTCAGCAATATGAAAAATTCCGTAAGCTAAGACAATACTGAGCATCACTTGATATTCCTTATGGTGCGTATAGTGCACCCCTTTACTCATAAGCCAGCCAAAACCAATTCCGAGCAATGCCCCACCAATTGATACAAATAAAAACTCTCCGATAAAGGAAAGGGTAGAGAATGCATGTTGATCAATAAACATGCTAGTTAGCACAGTAAAGACAACAATACTTGTTCCATCATTTAACATCGATTCCCCTTCTACAAGTGTTGCAATTTTTTTATCACCCGATGATTTTTTTAGTATCGGCACAACGGATACAGGGTCAGTCGGTGTTAAAACCGATGCAACAATTAATGCAGCTAGAAAAGACAAAGAAGTAAAGATGCTACCTAATAAATAGATCGTAACCCCCAGTACAGCAACGGTAATAAGTAATCCACCAGTTGCAAGGAATAAAATAATCCAAGCATTTTCTTTAAATGCTTTTGGTGGAAACTGATAAGCAGAAATAAATAATAGTGCTGGTAAGAAAATATGATAAATCATGTCAGCCGTCACATTGATAGATGAAAAATAAGGTATAAAAGATAACACAATTCCCAGTAGAACTAATACAGTAGGGACAGGAAAATTCTCTTGCCTTTTATCAATTGTGAAGATAATAAATCCAATAAATAAGAGCCAGATAATTTGACCGATCTCCATGATTGACACCTCCCGCATAATTTTTGTTAGTATGCGTATCTATAGCCTTAAATAAGCAGAATTAAACTGATAATAGTTTGGACGGCTCATATAAATTGCTGAAGGGTGCATATATTTTGTGGAACGTCCCATATAAATTGCTTAAGGGCGCATATATGCTGATAAATGCTCATTAATCATGCTTAACGGCTCATATCTGATAGAAATTTGATTATATGAGCCATTCAAGATATGAAACCTTTTCCTGTATTCACACGTAAATTAGTATACAAAGACTATCAAAGCATATAGAAAGGTAGGTGTCTCCAATTAATTACATTTTGATAATACTAGGCGTATATGTTGTATTCTCTCTTGTGATTACACCTATTCAATACAATTATTATCTTGCAATAAAGGAATTGGAAGACAAGCAGAAGAAAAAAGGCAAGACACAAGCACAAATGTATGAAGAGATGAGTTTTGAAGAAGATTATCTGCACTACAACGCACAATCAAATGCTTTTTTCTTGCTTTCAAATATATTTGCTGCCATTTACTATCGAATGAAACATCCAAAACATAAATAATCCTACTAAAAAAAACGCTCGGGATGCAGTGCAACCCAAGCGTTTTCAATATTTAATCTTTAATCTTTAATAGGCGTAGGCTGTTTAATGTGACAATTAATGTAGCACCCATATCAGCAAATATCGCGATCCATAGTGTTAGCCAACCTGGAACAACGAGCAGCAATGCGATTACTTTAATTACTAATGAAAAAGTAATATTTTGCTTGATAATGGCTAGTGCTTTGCGACTTAATTTAATCGTATAAGGTAATTTATGTAAGTCGTCAGACATGAGGGCGATATCAGCTGTTTCTAACGCTGTATCTGTTCCAGCACCGCCCATTGCCACGCCAACGGTTGATGCAGCAAGTGCTGGGGCATCATTCACGCCATCACCTACCATCGCTACATGTTGATGTTTTTCGCGTAATTTTTTAATGAAATCAAGTTTATCTTTAGGAAGTAAGTCCGCTTGAATAGTTGAAACACCGATTTGTTTACCTATTGCTGCTGCAGTTCTTCGATTATCCCCAGTCAACATAACCGTTTCGATGCCTAAGTTAGCTAATTTTTGGATTACTTCGTTTGATGAATCTCTGACTTCATCTGCTACTGCAAGTAACAATAAAATTTCTTTCTCTGTTCCTAATAACATGACAGTTTTACCTTCTGTTTGCATATGTGTGATTTTTGCTTTGATATTACTATCAAATGTTTGGTGTAGTTCTTCAAAAAGAGTTGGGTTTCCGACATAATATAATGTGTTACTAACTTTTGCTTTTACACCTTTACCCGTAATAGATTGGAAGTCCTCGATCACCACATCCTTGATGTTCAAACCTTTATCATATGCCTGACCAATAATTGCAGATGCAAACGGATGCTGGGATGATTTCTCAATTGCTACAGTGATTGTCAGTAAGTCATTTTCGTTTCCGCCAAAACTATCTAGATCTGTTACAGCTGGGATACCTTTTGTTAATGTTCCGGTCTTATCAAAAGCTATTGCTTTTAGAGCGCCTGCTTCTTCTAAATGAATCCCACCTTTAATCAAAACACCACTTTTTGCTGCATTCCCGATTGCAGTAACTACTGCTACTGGTGTAGAGATTACTAATGCACATGGACAACCAACAACAAGCACAGCTAATCCTTGATAGACCCACTCATTCCAACTAGCTCCAAAAAATAATGGCGGAATAATAGCAATTAGAAAAGCAAGGATGACAATTGCTGGTGTATAGTATTTCGCGAATCGATCAACGAAGGCCTGAGAAGGTGCACGTTCAGCTTGAGCTTCCTCGACAAGATGAATGATTTTCGCTAGTGTCGTATCTTCCACACGTTTTGTTACTTTAACCTCGAGCAATCCTTCTTCATTCAATGTTCCTGCAAAAACTTCATCATCAATTGATTTCGTTACTGGTACACTCTCACCAGTAATTGCTGCTTGGTTTACCGTTGACTTGCCATATATTATTGAACCATCCATTGCGAGCTTATCACCAGGTTTTACGATCATAATGTCATCCACTTGAATGTCTTTAACAGGGATCAGCAATTCTTCATTCTGGCGTCGAATTAAAGCTTCTTTTGGTGCAATATTCATTAATGATTCAATCGATTGTCGCGCTTTATCCATTGAATAACGCTCTAATACTTCACTGATTGCAAAAAGAATAACGACGGTCGCACCTTCACTCCATTGACCAATTAGTGCGGCACCGATAACTGCAATTGTCATTAATGTTTTCATATCGAAATTTAACTTGCTTAGATTTTTTAATCCTTTGTAAAATAAAGAATATCCACCAATTATAATCGATGAGGCGTAACCAATTGTAGGAATAACATGTGCTTCTCCGTAATGCTCACCTAAAAACCAACTAACTACCAATAGAATTGCGGATAGATATACTTTCCGATTTTCTTTTTGCTTCCAAAAAGGTTCTTGATTAACAGGTTTTTCATTTTCATTTCGTATCTTTAAATTTTCAAAAGCACCTGCTTTTTCTAAGTCTACTATTGTTGTATTGCCTTCGACAGTTAGTTTAGAAGCACCAAAGTTCACTTTTGCATTTGAAACACCATCCAGGTGTCGAACGTTCTCTTCGAACGTTTTAGCACAGCCTGCTCAGGTGAATCCTTGGACACGATAGGTCGTTTCTTCGTTTTTAGACATGTGCAAGCACATCCTTTTCATGGGATAAAGCCATAACCATAACTTGCTTAATTACTTCATTATCTAAAGAATAAAAAGCTAATTTCCCAACTTTTTTATAGGTCACGATTCCTTGCTTATGCAAGCTTCGTAAATGGTGAGATGCTGTTGCGACAGTAGATCCAATAATATTAGCAATGTCACAGACGCATAATTCTTCCTCTTGGCATAAAGCAAAAGAAATCTTTGCTCTGTTTTCATCTGCAAGTGCTTTGAAAATCTTAGCAATACCAGCTATATCTTCTTTTTGTATTTCATTTTGTATACGTTTAACTTTTGGTTCGTCATAACAATAGATGTCACACGTATCTTTTTTTGCCATTATAAAGGCTCCTCCTAAATATTCAAATGTCTATTTGAATATAGTATAAACTATTCGTATTTCTTATTCAAATGAATGTTTGAATATTATCAAAAAGTTATAATTTAATTGATGGGTGAATGTGTTAAAATTAAAAAAACTTGTTTTAAGAAAGGGGATGATGAATCATGAAAGAACATCAAACAGCAGGCTTTTGGATAAGATTAGGAGCTAGAGCGTTGGATGGCATTATTATCACTACTGTTTTTGCTTTGGTATATGGTTTAATAATGGGGAAGATTCCAATTGATTTAACACAAGAGTGGACTTGGCAAATAGTCATTACAGCTTATGCAACTATCTTACCAGTATTATGGTGTGGCTATAGTATTGGTAAAAAGATATGTCGGATAAACATAAGACGTTATGCGGATGATGGGCAGGTCACCTTTTGGAATATGTTTTTGCGTGAGGTAGTTGGTTATCAACTTCTTTCAATCGTTACATTTGGCGTCTCCATAATCATCAGTGCTTTCATGGTAGCTTTTTTAAAAGATAAACGTGCGATTCATGATTTTATAAGCGGTACGTACGTTAAGAGAGATTAATAAATTATTTTTATAAAAAGAGGGGATGCATGAATGTCTAATCAAAATGTATTGTTGCATGAACCACTATATCCTGATGTGGGAGCCTCTTCCATTGAACTGGCATTGTTTGCAAGTCGTCCGTTAAGGCGTCTAAAACATCTTGCACATTTTGGTGCGGGTTCTTTGATATCTTCTGTTGTTCATTCGCGTTTTGAACATACAGTTGGTGTCTGGAAATTGACTGCTTATTTCTTTCCGGAAAATATTGAGTTACGTATAGCTGCTATTTTGCATGATATTGGTCATTTGCCATTTTCTCATGCTGTAGAAAAGATATTAGATTTTAACCATCATCAGTTAACGGTGCAGTATATAAAAGAAAAAGAAATCAACTCTATCTTAATTAATGGAGGCATTGATCCGGAACAGATAATAAATTTGTTAAATATGGACTCAGCCTTAACTGGTATCGGTAATAATTTAGGGATTGACCACTTAGATAGCTTCTTACGAGATACATATATGGCTGGTAAGCTAGATGTACTGCCAAAGAATGTTTTAAAAAAGCTCGCTTGTTCACAACATGGAATAGAGACCGATGAAGAAACTGGGCTCTATCTACTTCAATTAATTTTAGCAGATCATCAACTTTTCTTATTCCCTAAAATGGTTGGGATTGATCGTCTTTTAGCTGAAGCGATTCGGTGCCATTGGAAAGAAGTTGGATCGGAAACAGATAGATTTGATTTTACTCGAATGATCGATGCTGACGTAGTTAATATATTGAAAAAATCACCTTCTACGAAAGCAAATAAAATCATTAATATAGTAAGCTATCAACCAAATAGAATTATAATATACCCCAAGCAATCAGGAAAAGGTTATCCAATAAGGGTTCGGAAAATGTATCGAAAGTCACCATTATGTAATGGTAGACTTTTAGCTGATTATAATGAACAAGCTCAATATATAATCGATAAGTTAACCTCACTGACTTTTGAAATGGAGGTCGCTTTTGATTGAAAGATACGAAAATGAAAAAATTAGTTTGCTTCGGTGATAGTATTACGGCTAGGCATGAGGGATTCGATGAGCCGATGCTAACAGTTAAGCTAGCAGCAAAGTTAGCGAACTATCACGTTATTAACGCAGGGATCTCTGGTAATAATACAGTAGACGCAATAAATCGCTTAGAAGCGGATGTCCTTTTAAGGGAGCCAGACTTGGTTACCGTTATGTTTGGCGCTAATGACGCGGCTTTTCACAAAATGATAGCTATAGATACATATCAAGAGAACCTTTTTAAAATTGTACGAACGATTGGTCCTAAGAAGACAATTTTAATCACACCTAGCCCTGTCGATGAATCGATTCAGTTTGCGCGAACGAATACTGTACTCGCTACGTATGCAGCTGTTGTTAGAAATGTTGCAGAAAAGACGGGGGCTGGTTATATTGCTTTATTCTCTGAGTTGTTGGCATGTGAGAAATACCAACAAAAATTAAAAGGAATAAGAAATGATGGACTCCATTTCGGTGAAGCAGGCTATGATTATTTAGTAGATTTAATTATAAAAAAGCTGACGGAGGAATACAGATGGCATCAATAGACGATTTCAATAAATTAGATATACGGATAGGGACAGTCTTGCAGGCGGATGCATTTCCAGAAGCACGCAAACCTGCAATAAAGCTTGAAATTGATTTTGGAGAACTGGGGATCAAAAAGTCTTCTGCACAAATTACCAAAAGATATGAACCAGAACAATTAGTAGGTCGACAAGTTGTTGCAGTAGTAAACTTTCCAGCTATGCGTGTTGCTGGCTTTAAATCTGAAGTGCTTGTGATCGGAGGTGTACCTGGTGCAGATGATGTCGTATTGTTAAGTCCAGACGAAAAAGTAGCGAATGGGACGATAGTATCGTGAAAAGTTAATGTTTATTCCCCTTCCTTGTTGGGAACGGTTAAGAAGAACTTACTTTGGAGGGGAAGCGTAGATGGATGATGAAACTATGCGAAGTTGGTATGCTACAGGTGTAGAAGATCTCAAAAAAAGATTAGATACGAATATAGATGAAGGTTTAACGAAAGATGAAGCAAAAGCGAGACTAGAAAAAGAAGGAAAAAACAAGCTCGATGAGGTAAAGAAAGAGTCTACGTTAAAGAAAATTATCAAACAGTTTAATGATGTAATTATCTATGTGCTAATTGCTGCTACGATAATTACATTTTTAATTAACCAGTATATTGATTCAGCCGTGATCGGTACAGTTGTGATCGTTAACGCATTAATTGGTTACTTACAAGAAAACAAGGCAGAAAAAGCGTTAGATAGTATCCGTAATATGTTATCGGCCGAAGCTACAGTCAAACGTGGTGGTCAACGAATTGAAATAAATGCAGAAGAGATTGTTAAAGGTGATATTGTTTATTTATTTCCTGGCGATCGGGTGCCTGCAGATCTTAGGATTATTGATACAGATAATTTGAAAATGGAAGAAGCGGCCTTAACAGGTGAATCAGATTCGGTAGAAAAACAAATCGAAGCTTTACCTGCTGACACCGTATTAGCAGACCGTATCAATATGGCATTTTCCAGTACATCCGTTACTTCTGGCACAGGTGTTGGTGTCGTAGTAGAAACAGGTAATGATACTGAAATTGGTAAAATCAATGAAAGCATGACAGAAGTAAAAGAAATGGAGACACCATTAACAAAACAAACGGCTACTTTTGGTAAGAATATTACGATTGCTGTTGTCATAATAGCAATTGGATTTTTTGCGTTTGCATACTTTTTCCGGGATTACGAAATAGGTGAGTTATTCTTATCTGTTATCGCAATGGTAGTAGGATCGATCCCAGAAGGATTGCCTGCCATTATGTCAATGATCCTAGCCATTGGTGTGCAGAAGATGGCGAAACGAAATGCAATTGTAAAAAGTTTACCCTCTGTCGAAACACTAGGATCAGTAACGGTTATTAACTCAGATAAAACGGGAACTTTAACTAAAAATGAAATGACTGTAAAGTCGGTTGTGACAGCGGAAAATACTTATAAAGTTTCAGGTGAGGGGTACGCACCTGTAGGAGAAATACAAGCAAACGCTGATAAAGAAGATCCGCTACTCGAAAAGTTTCTCCTTGCAACGAAAACTGCAAATGAATCCTCCTTAACAAAAGACGAAGAAGATCGCTGGGCTATTAGTGGTGAACCAACGGATGGCTGTTTTATTACGTTAGCAGAAAAAACAGCGCTAACTTTACCAGAAACAGAAGAAGTTGATAAAATTCCATTCGACTCTGACTATAAATACATGGCGACACTATCTGACGTTCCAAATGATGGACGCTATATATTCGTTAAAGGTGCGCCTGGTGAACTATTTAATATGGTCGAAGATATGGAAGGATTTGATCGTAACTATTGGGAAGATCAGATGGAACAATTGGCTAAACAAGGTCAACGTGTCATTGCGGCTGGCTATAAAAAAGTAGCTGATGACGTTGAAGCACTGTCACATGATGACTTATCCACAGATATTACGTTTCTAGGGTTAGCTGGTATTATTGATCCACCGCGTGAAGAAGCAATTAAAGCTGTTAAAGCCGCACACTCGGCTGGAGTCCAAGTTAAAATGATTACAGGTGACCATCCAGAAACTGCGCTCGCAATTGGTAATAAAATTGGTCTACATACAAATGACCAAGCAATAACAGGTAAAGAAATCGATAAAATGACTGACGAAGAACTAGCTTCTGTTATTAAAGATTATGCTATATTTGCTCGTACAAGTCCGGATAATAAATTACGCATTGTTACAGCATTGCAAGAAAATGGTGAAGTAACATCAATGACCGGAGATGGTGTTAACGATGCACCAGCACTTAAAAAAGCTGATATAGGTGTAGCGATGGGAATTAAAGGAACAGAAGTCGCAAAAGATGCCTCGAATATGATTCTGACAGATGATAACTTCAAGACAATTGTCGATGCAATAGAAGAAGGTCGTCGCGTTTATGATAATGTGAAAAAGACGATATTATTCCTGTTACCTACTAGTGCAGCAGAAGGATTTATCGTTATGGCAAGTATTTTGCTGGGAATTTCCATGTTGTTAAGTCCTGTTCAACTATTGTGGATTAATATGGTTTCGGCCATCACTATATCTTTTGCATTCGTTTATGAACCTGCTGAAAAAGATGTGATGATTCGTAAGCCAAGAGAAAAGGGAACACAATTGTTAAGCAAGTACTATGTATTTCGAATCTTTTATGTGGCAGCACTTGTAGCTGGTGGTGGTTTGATTGCTAATGCAATAATGGTAGATAATGGTTATGCACATGCAGTAGCTAATACAGTGACATTAAATATTGTTGTATTTGGTAAAATGTTTTACTTATTTAATGTTAGAAACGAACATGGATTTGCGCTAAACAAAAGCTTTTTCACGAATAAAATTGCATTTATTGTTTGTGCGATTTTAATTCTACTTCAGCTTGCGATTACGTATTTACCATTTATGCAAACTATTTTTGCCACAGCAGCACTAGATATTGGACTCTGGTTAATTCCGATTGGAGTCGGATTAAGTGTATTTATAATAGTAGAAATAGAGAAGTATTTGAAACGAACATTTTTTAATGGCAATAAAGCCTAAGAGTTTTCATGAAAAAGCACTGTATCTCCATTGAAGATACAGTGTTTTACTATTTTTTATGTCATTCACAACCAATACCATCGCCATCTCGGTCTAAATGTGTACCATAACCAGGATCTCCTTCTGAAATAGGACTAGCATTTGCTTCAGCTACTGCCGTACAATTTTGATAGTAAACATCTGAGCTTGTTTCATCTATATCGACTGTTGTAAAACCATCTTCAGTTACATAACCATCCTCACTCCAGATGTTAAGATCAGCTGCTTTTGCTTTAGTTTCGGCTTCCTTTAGTTGGTCGGAATGTGTGTAAGGCGGATCATATTCATAGGCGTAACGTGCGAATCCCTCTTCCAACAACATTTCATTAAAAAGTTCACCGTCTATCCATATATATGCTAACAGTCGGTCATACTTATCTCGCTTTGGACCATCATATTCGAGCTGAATTTGAGTGCCTTCTGTCAATTTTTCTTTAGCAAACTTACTCGCTTGTTCTCCGTAGGGTTGGACTGGCAGGTTAGGATGTTTTGTCTCAGGTGTATCAACTAGTAAAAGTCGAACACTTTCCTCTTCACCATCCAAGATAATATGGACCGTATCGCCGTCGACAACACGATCCACAGTTGCGGAAGGAAGATCCGAATCTGTTTGTGTTTCCCTGTTTAGATCAGTTTGAAGACCACAGCCAGTTAATAAGGTTAATATGATTAGTAATAAGCCTAGTTTTTTCTGTAATAAAGTTGCCATTATTCTATGATGTCCTCCTTGTTTTTAGCAACATTCATTTTAGCATAGATAAAAAAAGAAGGCTTCCGATTTTTCGGAAACCTTCACGTATTATTTTTCTTCGGGAATGCCACATGAATCATCAGTACAAAATTCTGTTTTAGAAGTTGAAAGATCCGTAAATTTTGGCTTTGGATTTTCTTCTTCCCAAACTGTATTTAAGGCATCTTTAAATGTTTCTACTGGTTGAGCACCAGAAATTGCATATTTATCGTTAATTACAAAAAACGGTACACCAGTCACACCGTATTGTTGTGCCAATGATTCGTCAGCTCGTACGTCATTAGCAAAAGCTGTTTCATCTTGAAGAACTTCTATTGCTTTTGTTTTCTCTAGCCCAGCATCTTCTGCAATCTTAACTAATGCATCTGTTTCACTTAGATTAACAGAATCGGTAAAATAACCATACAATAGTTTCTCTGTCAAGATTGCTTCTTTACCAATACTTTTGGCATATTTTGCTAAGCGATGCGCGTTAAACGTATTAGTCGGTTTCATTGTTTCGAAATGGAATGTCAAACCAACACTTTCAGCTTGCTGACCAAGTCCAGCGTTTGTCTCTTTCGCTTGTTCGATTGGCATCCCATACTTATCAGCAATTGCTTCATGAATGCTCTTACCTGCATATACTGCTGCATTTGGATCTAATTCAAAGCTTTTAAATTCTATTTCAACACTATCTTTTTGCGGGAATTGTTCGAGCGCTTGTTCTAGGCGACGTTTCCCAATATAGCAAAACGGACAAACAAAATCAGACCATACATCTATTTTCATTAGAACACCTCAGTTATTTAATTAATCTTTGCATGTTTATTCTGCCATAATAAGTAGAAAAGATGAAATCATTTGCTTATGTATAGACTGAATAGTAAAGAAAAATGACTAATGATGATGAAATAGTACTTGAATATTAGTCGAATCTATGGCAAAGTTGGTAGTGTAATTAATTAAATAGCACGTTTCAATGTAGGGGGACCAGTTTGGCTGGTTGAGATCGTATCCGTTATAGATACTGACCCTTGGAACCTGATCTGGCTGAGACCAGCGTAGGGAACATATATGAACACGAATAGAAGTGACTATATATGCGCCCAGGCTAATGCCTAAGCGTATTTTTTTTCGTGAAAAAGGATATGTTCCTCCACAAATAAAAGGGGGATTTTAAGATGAAGAAAGTATTATTTTTATTGGTTACACTTGGATTTATTATTACAGGGTGTGCAAATGACGAACAAGCTAGTCAAGAATTGGAGAAAGTAACGATGGTGCTAGACTGGACACCAAATACAAATCATACCGGGCTTTATGTTGCGCAAGCTGAAGGTTTTTTTGAAGAAGAAGGCTTAGATGTAGAAATTACATTGCCAAGTGAATCTGGTGCAGATCAAGTTGTAGCAGCGGAAAAAGCTGATTTTGGAATTAGTGCACAGGAAACAATTACAGAGGCTCGGACACAAGATATACCGATTGTATCTATTGCAGCAGTTATTCAGCATAATACTTCAGGATTTGCTTCTCCAGTAGATAAAGAAATTACATCACCTGCAGATTATGCCGGTAAAACGTATGGTGGTTGGGGAGCACCAGTTGAGGCAGCAGTAATTGACTCACTAATGAAACAAGAAGACGCTAGTGTGGAAGATGTGAACATAATCAATATGGGAAATACTGATTTCTTCACGGCGGTAGAACGTGATATTGATTTTGCTTGGATATATTATGGGTGGACAGGTGTTGAGGCTGAGCTTCGTGGTGTTGATCTAAACATGCAGTATCTAACCGATTACTCAGAGAAATTAGATTACTACACACCAGTCATTACAACGAATGAAATGATGATCGATGAGAATCCAGAAACAGTTGAAAAGTTCTTAGCGGCTGTAGCAAAAGGGTATAATTATGCAATAGATAATCCAGAAGAAGCGGCAGATATTTTAATTGAAGCTGTACCTGATTTAGACCCAGAACTTGTGAAGGCTAGTCAAGCATGGTTATCACCAAAATATCAGGATGACGCAGCTAAATGGGGTGTCCAAGATGTTGAAGTGTGGGAAAATTACGCAGATTGGATGTACGAAAATGATTTATTAGAGACAGAACTTAATGCGAATGATGCATTTACGAATGAATTTTTACCTGAAGATTAAAAGGGAGGCTCTCGAAAAATGGCTAATGCACTTGTAAGTATTCAAATTATCCCAAAAACAAAAAATGGCGAAGATGTCATTCCATATGTTGACGCAGCAATCGCAGTAATCGAAGCATCTGGTGTGAGGTACCAAGTTAATCCACTCGAAACGACAATGGAAGGTGAATTAACGGAGCTATTTCAAATTATAGAAAAAATGAATGTAGAAATGGCTGCCCGTGGTTGTCCGAGTATTATTTCGCAAGTGAAAGTCTATTATAAGCCTGATGGTGCATCAATGGACGTATTAACAGAGAAGTATCGTTAAGTAAAAGGGAGGGATGGCGGTGCCAGTTTTGACATCGCCTTTCTAATATGAAAAAAATTACAACAAAAACGATCAGTCCAATTATCGTCATTGCTGTTCTTATCGTATTATGGGAAACGATTAGTCACCTTTTTGATATCCCAGCATGGCTATTACCGGCACCAACTGTAATTGTTCAAGAAGGAATCGCTGGTTGGAGTGGCTATCAGCATCACCTTATCTCTACAACGAAATTATCAGTAATTGGATTTGCCATTGGCGTATCAGTGGGACTTATGGTGGCGATTAGTTTGCATATATTACCAACCTTTAAAAAGGCCTTTTATCCGTTATTGATTTTATCGCAAAACATTCCGATTATCGTACTTGCACCACTGCTCGTTATTTGGTTTGGATTTGGGGTAATGCCTAAACTTATTGTCATTACACTCGTTTGTTTCTTTCCAATCGCGGTTTCGACATTAGATGGTTTTCGCCAAACAAGTCACGAATTGTTGCATTACATGCAGATGGCCGGTGCATCCAAACGGCAGATCTTCACGAAACTAGAATTACCACATGCGCTACCATCAGTTTTTTCGGGCTTAAAAATCGCTGCAACCTATAGTGTAATGGGCGCAGTTATTTCCGAATGGCTTGGAGCAAATCAGGGAATTGGCGTCTATATGACATTAGCTCAGTCCTCTTTTCGAACGGATCGTGTTTTTGTTGCTATTTTCTTTATTATGCTCTTATGCATGCTCTTCTTTGGAATTATTGTTGGCTTAGAAAAGATATTTATTAAAGGACGTGTGAAGGAGGAAAACAATTGAGCGAACTTGTCGTTAAACAAATCGGAAAGTCATTTGTAGATCAAGAAGTGCTAGCTGATCTATCTTTTTCAGTCAAAGATGGTGAATTCGTTTCTTTACTAGGTCCGTCTGGAAGTGGAAAAAGCACACTATTTCATTTGATAGGTGGCATGTACACACCTGACACTGGTGACTTTTACCTTGATGGAAATAAGATTACTGGTAAACGCGGAGCAATCAGTTATACACCACAAAGTCCGTCGCTATTTCCATGGCGAACGATTTTAGAAAATGTTGTTTTAGGTGCAGAGATTCAAGGTAAACCTGATTATCAAAAAGCACGATCTATGTTAGCTAAAGCTGGACTGTCTGGTTATGAAGATACATATCCATATGCGTTATCAGGAGGGATGCGTCAACGCGTTGCTTTCGTTCGTGCATTGTTAAGTCCACAAGATTTCATTTGTTTAGACGAGCCGTTTTCCGCTTTAGATGAATTCACCCGATTGGAAATGCAGAAATGGCTATTAAAAATTTGGGAAGAGAATCGTCAATCAATTCTTTTTGTTACCCATAACATTGAAGAAGCACTTTACTTATCTGATCGGATTATTGTTTTATCAAGCAAACCAGCTACAATAAAAAAGGAGTTCAACATACCATTTGAACGTCCGCGTGATCCGAATCTTTTTTTGACGGAAGAATTTTTGCAATGGAAAAAATCTATTTATCAAGAGTTGCAGGGGGCAATCTAATGTTTCCGATTATTGATGCACATATTCATTTGGATTTATATGCAAGATCTGAACGTCTGAAAATACTAGCTGAGTTGGAACAAGTGAAAGTAGAGGCACTGATCTGTGTTTCCAATGATGTTCATTCGGCAGAAAAAGTAATGAAGCTAGCCAGAAGAGATGCTCGAGTTAAGCCGGCAATAGGTTTTCATCCAGAACAATTCTTACCAACCTCAACTGAGTTGGAAATGATACTGTCTCAAATAGAACAGTATCAACATGAGATAGTTGCTATCGGCGAAGTAGGTTTGCCTTTTTATAAACGGCAGAAAGAACCTAATTTGGATTACGAACCTTATGTCGAATTACTAGAACAATTTATTAAACAGGCTGCACGTCTGGACAAGCCAATTGTTTTGCATGCTGTCTATGACGATGCTCCAATTGTTTGTGATCTGTTAGAAAAACACAATCTAAAAGATGTGCATTTTCATTGGTTTAAAGGGGATCAGCATACAATTGATCGAATGATTGACAATGGCTATTTTATTTCGATTACACCAGATTGTCTCTATGAAGAAGAAATACAAACACTTGTTACAAGCTATCCCCTCAATCAAATGATGGTTGAAACAGATGGACCATGGCCGTTCGAAGGTCCCGTTTCAAAAGAGAAAACCCATCCGAAAATGATTCATCAATCAATCGCAAAAATTGCCGAACTGAAGCAATTACCAATCAGCGAAGTCTATCAGCAGTTATACAACAACACAAAAACGTTTTACCGCTTAGAAAACTAGTATTTACTAGTTTTTTTATTTTGATTTTTCGCAAACAGTGTTGCTATTCACTATTCAGACTTGAGAGAAACTGCGACGTAGTGAAACTTCTTTATCCGCTACGTCAGCAAATGGTTTCGCTTTCCGTGGGCACAACCTTAGCTATCTATAGAAGCAAAGAACGCTTCTATAGAGGATCTTCGGTTTGTGCTGTTCCCACAGGAGACTCAACCATTTGCTTCCTTCGCTGGAATCTAATTATAAACGATATCAATATGGACAGAAAAGATGGATTAAACTAGATGAAAATAATAATAGTTCATTTATATGTAAAGATTTATACTCTCTGTTAGTGATGGGAAGGTGGATATTAGCGTATCAAGTGAAATTGACGACACTCCTGCAGGAACAGCGCGGGCTGAAGATCCACTCGGAAACGTTCTTAGTTTCCGAGTTAGCTGAAGCCGTGCCTGCGGAAAGGGAGTCAATTTTACTTGAGTAGCGGGTCAAGAAATTCTGTTACGTCGCAGTTGATAGTAATTCGACTTAATTTATGTTGTGTTGGAATTTGTGGAAATATAGTTTTTAATTAAAGTTTTTAAAAAACAATTTGAAATGCATCCATTTTCTTCCTAATAGTATAGCTTAGAGGGTCAGGCGTATGCTATACTTACTGTGCAATGCAGAATTATATCTTGTGAGAATAAGATATATAGACTTTTTCTTTAGAAGGTTAAATAGATTAGAAAGATATGTTAGGGAGGAAAAAGTCTTATGAAAGAAACGGCGATAGTTTATTGTGAAAGTAATTTTGGTTCAAAGGATGGAAAGACAGCCAATGGACTGGTAAGAAGCTCAAGAAAATTTGAGATTGTTGGTGTTATTGATAGTACGAAGACTGGAATGGATACAGGTGAAATACTTGTTGGAGAAAAAAATGGCATTCCAATATTTGAGAACTTAACAGATGCAATCGAAAAATTAGATAAAGTACCGAATCAATTTATATATGGAATTGCTCCATCTGAAGGATTTCTAAAGGAAGATGAAAGAAGTATCGTTTTACGAGCAATGGAAAAAGGGATTAATATTATCAATCCACTACATGAATTTTTCACAGATGATAAGGAATTCACAACTGTGGCGAAACAATTTGGAATTTCCATTCTTGACGTTAGAAAACCTGCAGCAAAAAAAGATTTACACTTATTTTCAGGTCGAATCCTAAATATTAACACACCTGTCGTTGCAGTACTGGGTACTGATAGTGCAAATGGTAAGCGAACTACTTCTGTATTACTTGAAGATGCCTTGCTATCAAAAGGATTAAATGTTGCATTTATTGCAACCGGACAAACTGGTATTATACAAGGTGCGAAGTATGGCGTTGCTATTGATGCTGTTCCATCACAGTTTATGACTGGTGAAATTGAACATCAAATCATGCGTGCTTATGATAATGACAAACCAGATATCATAATCGTTGAAGGCCAGGGCGCGTTAAGCCACCCTGCATACATTAGTTCAGGTGGAATTATTAGAGGATCTAGACCTGGAGCAATTATTGTTCAGCACGCACCTAAACGAGAACGCACAGGTGACTTCAGTTATGAGAAAATGCCCACGATTGAAAGTGAAATAAATCTTATAGAAACATTCTCTAAATCAAAGGTAATCGCAATAACGATAAATCATGAAAATATGACGGATGAAGAACTAAATACAACAATTTCAGAGTATGAATTAAATCATAAACTACCAACAACAGATACACTAAAGTTTGGCTGTGACAAACTAATTACGAGTATTTTTGATGCTTTTCCAGAATTAAAAAGCAAACAAACAGTTGGTTTATCTAAATAAACAGTTTTGATATAAACTAAAAATGGTAATTTACCTATCCTTATATACATGGATAGGGATTTTTGGTTTCTAAGGGAAAACAACTAATTTTTGTACTATGTATAGAATATAAATTCCGGCATAATATGAATATCTATTAGTAGAATAAAGTGGAACGTGCTTTAACTGATTAAAGAGTACATAAAGTAATTGTAGAATGGGATTGATAAGCATGGAAGACTGGTTAATGACAGTAATGAATAGTTATGGTTATCTAGGTATTGCTTTTTTAATTGCAATTGAGAACATTTTCCCACCGATTCCATCAGAAGTTATTCTTACATTTGGCGGCTTTTTAACGATAACAACAACAATGTCAGTAGTGGGAGTTATCATTGCATCAACAGCGGGATCAGTGATAGGTGCGATCGCACTCTATTTTATTGGTTGGTCGATATCCATCGAAACGTTAAAAAAATTCATTGCAAAACGTGGTCATATACTTCGTCTAAAAGAAACTGATGTCGATCGGGCAATCGGTTGGTTTAATAAATATGGTGGTTGGAGTGTTTTCTTATGTCGTTTTGTTCCGCTTATTCGTAGTTTAATATCCATTCCAGCAGGCTTGGCCAAAATGCGAGTGATTCCGTTTCTTCTATTAACTACATTAGGATCTCTGATTTGGAATAGTGTACTTGTCGGACTGGGTGCTTATGTAGGTGAATCATGGCATGATATAGTTCGTATTATGGAAAGTTACTCGACGGTATTATATGCTCTACTTAGTATTATGGTTGTCATAGGTGTGTTGATTTTTATAAAAAAAAGAAAATAACCTGACTAAGAAAAGTGAAGTTAGGGAATACATACCTAGTAGGTACTTTTAACAAATCATTTTGAGGTATAGTTTTATATAGAAGGAAGTAGATCTTATCTCTTAAAATCGTTTAATTAATTCTAATTTGTTATTTACAATGTAAATGATTGTATGGTATATTGAACTCTATTGCTTTTTCGAGGTGATAACAAATAAGTTTAAGTTAATAAATTCATTGTTGACTTTATTTTAAACCGTGTTATAATTATTTAGCTGACGAAATAACGTTGGCTATAACAACATTGTTTTTATAACATGATTGTTTGAACGAAAAAAAGTATTGACGTAACATTATGTAGATGTTATAATGTATAAGTTGCCTTGAAAAAGGATAACGAAAAATTGATCTTTGAAAACTGAACGAAACACACAGTATGTTAAGTAAGTAGAAACAACAAGCTAGTTAAGTATTTGAGCAGCAAGCTCGCATTTTATGGAGAGTTTGATCTTGGCTCAGGACGAACGC
>NZ_QJSK01000015.1:0-68543 GCF_003426095.1 Paraliobacillus sp. X-1268 | reverse complement strand
TCAAGATGAGACTTCTCATCTTTTTAGAGTAAGATCCCTCAGAGACGATGAGGTTGATAGGTTCGAGGTGGAAGCGTGGTGACACGTGTAGCTGACGAATACTAATAGATCGAGGACTTAACTATAATACTATATGGTGTCTTGTTGTAATTCTTATCTAGTTTTGAAGGTACACTATCTTCAAAATGGTTTAGTGACAATAGCGAAGAGGTCACACCTGTTCCCATGCCGAACACAGCAGTTAAGCTCTTCAGCGCTCATGGTAGTTGGGGCTTTGCCCCTGCGAGAGTAGGACGTCGCTAAGCAACTATAAAACATCTATTACTTCATTGTAATAGATGTTTTTTTGTTTTGATTCTATTCAATCTATGCTTTACATAAAAGGTTAATATCGCAGATGAGCGTAAAATTATTTAGTTGTAGCAACGTTCCACTTCAAGTTTTTCTTTTTAATAATAAATAAGTAAACGTAATTAGCTAATATTTAATTAAATATACATTAATTTTATTTTCACTTTTTTTATAATAAAATATTGAATAAAATCACGCTAATTATTAACGCTAATCGTATAATTTAATTAGATAATAAATGTGACAGATATTTTAGGTCAATTGCCAAAAAAGTAGGTTTTCACTTTTCATTTAGGTGTGTTTTATGGTATCTTATTAGTAGATACTAAGATCAAATATTAATTTTTTGACAAATTGTATTTTAAAGGGGATATTTATAATGAAAAAAATTGCATGGATCACTGACAGTACGTGTGGTTTATCACAGGAATTCATTGATGAACATAACATCCATGTACTACCGATGATTGTAAACATAAATAACATCTCATACCGTGAAGATATAGATATTAGTAAAGATGAAATCTATGACATATTGCAAGAACACGGAGAAGGTGCTAAAACAAGTCAGCCACCTTATGGGGAATTTGTTGAATTATATAAAAAGTTAAAAGATGAATATGAGATAGGTATTGCGATTCATGCTTCTAGTGAGTTAACTGGAACGTATCAAAGTTCTGTCACAGCATCAGAGATGTTTGACTTCCCGGTTGAAGTTATTGATTCAAAAATTGGTTCCTATGCATTAGGGAAAATGATTAGAAATGGAATTCAATTTGAATCAGAAGGTAAGGATCATCAAGAGATTGTTAAGATATTAAAGACATATCCTGAAAAGGCTGAAATGTACTTACTTCCAGAAAGTTTTGAACAATTAAAACGAAGTGGAAGAGTAAGCACAACACAAACAATTTTTGCTAATTTACTGCATATTAACTTACTATTAAGATTTTATAATGGAAAAATATTGGTGGAGGAAAAGATTAGAACGAAGAAGAAGTCTAAGAATCGAATCTTTCAAATTATTGATGAGGCAATTAAAGAAAATCAATTTAAAGAAATGTGCATTATGCATGCAGGTATGAAGGAAAAGGCGCTAAAATGGAAAGAAGAATTAGAAAATATACATGAAGAAATTAAAATTCAAGTTGAAACATTAGTGCCGGTGGCAGGGGTACATGCAGGTCATGGTACAATGTCAATTTCTTGGTTAAAGGAAAAGTGATTTTTAATGGTTAAGAGTAGGTACCTAATTGGTATCTACTTTAATTTTTACTTTTATAAAAAAGTAAAAATTCAGATAACTTTTTAAGTAAATCATAAAACGGGTAAAAAAAGAATAGAATAGTTGGGCGCTTGGATTTTGAAAATAAGTTATACTAAATAAAAAGATATCTATAAATAAGATAGAAACAAAGGGGGCAAGCCGTTGTTATAACGGTGCGATATGGAAATTATACAAAATTTATTTGATGAAGAGTTTGTGTTGATGAGTTCGAGAATTATTGTAGCTCTAATACTATCAGGACTAATTGGTCTGGAAAGAGAAATTAACAATCATTCTGCGGGATTTAGAACGCATATTCTTGTTGGAATTAGTTCCTGTTTAATGATGCTACTATCACTCTATGGTTTTGATACATATTTTGAAAAGTATGGAGACGTTGTCCAGTTTGACCCAGCAAGAATCCCTTCTTACGTAATAAGTGGTATCGGTTTTCTCGGTGCAGGCACAATTATTGTAAGTGGAAGAACAATTCGTGGATTAACAACCGCCGCTTCCATATGGGCCGTTGCAGCATTGGGTTTAGTTATTGGGATTGGCATGTATAAAGTTGCTATACTTACGACGATAATAATTTTATTAAGTCTAATATTCTTAAATAACTTTGAAAAGAAGATCTCGAAAAAAAGAAACTTTATCTCTTTTCAAATTCTAGTTAATCAACATATGCAGATTCGTGAATTACTAGCTAAAGTTGAACAATTCGATGTAATTATTCGTAAACTAGAAATGGAAAAAGATGATGAATCAGATCGAATGATTATAATAGAGATGGAGAGTAATGAGACCTTGGATAAAACAGAATTATATCATCAATTAATGGACTTAAAGCAAGTGAAACAAGTGAATGAGTTAGACTGATTTTAGCTGATTAATTTGTTTAGTCATTTTGTTTGCAAGAATTTCGAAGTAGCGTATAATGAAGGTATAGTCAAAGATAGTCAAAGTCAGTTATGAGGAGGAGGCAAATGCGAAATATTTCAGATGTGATTGAAGCGTATTTAAAACAAATTATTCTAGGCAATAATAAAAACATTATTGAAATTAAACGCAGTGAAGTGGCTGATCAATTCGAGTGTGTGCCTTCTCAAATCAACTATGTAATCAATACTCGTTTCACAGTGGAAAGAGGGTATTTAGTTGAGAGTAAACGTGGTGGAGGCGGCTATATACGTATTACACGTCTTACAATTGATGATAAGACAAAACTACTTGATGAAATCATTGATATGGTTCAACCTACTGTTACGCAACATGCTGCCATTGATATATTAGAACGAATGTTAGAAGAAAAACTGATTACTAAAAGAGAAGCAAAAATAATGATTAGTGCCTTAACTCGTGATACACTTGCATTTCAATTACCTATACGGGATGAAATTAGGGCAAGAATTATGACTGCTATGTTAGCCTCTATAAAATATGAAATGTAGAACTTCTAGAGAAATAGATTTTAAAAGAGTCACATAGTATATTAAAAGAACAATAATAACTTCTGTCTCTGATAGGGAGGGACCATGAGGATGAAATGTGAAGAATGTCAAGAAAGGCCGGCTACACTCCATTTAACAAAGGTAGTAAATGAAAATAAAACAGAAATACATGTATGTGAACGTTGCGCAAAAGAAAAAGGATATATTTCTCATGATGAATATGCTTATTCTATTCATGATTTGTTATCTGGTTTATTCAATTTTGACTCTTCTTTCTCTAAGGAACACAAACACAGTCAAGAAGAAAATGGTGCTTTAATATGTCCAAAGTGTGGAATGACATATCATCAGTTTACACAACTAGGTAAGTTCGGATGTTCTAGTTGTTATTATACTTTTGCAGACAATTTAAATCCTATTTTCCGTCGTGTACATAGTGGAAATACTACGCATGATGGTAAGATACCAAAAAGAAGAGGCACTGACCTAAAGCAAAAACGCTTAATACAGGGTTATAAAGAAGAATTACAACAATTGATCCAAACGGAAGCTTTTGAGGAAGCTGCGAAAATGCGTGATAAGATAAAGGATTTAGAAAAGAAACAGTGGAATACCGAGGAGTATAAGGATGGCGGTGATGAATAATGTCTTTGCAACCATTTATAAATGAAGCAATTAGTCCGTGGATGAAAGAAGAAGGACCAGATAATGATATTGTCATGAGTACTCGTATTCGTTTAGCGAGAAATTTTGAACAATATCCATTTCCTATTATTGCTAAAGAACAAGAGTTGGCACCTGTTGTTTCCTTAATGAAGAATAATTATCACGAACAGTCATTTGATAAATATCAAGACTTGCAATTTATTGGGATGGAAGAATTAAGGCCTGTTGAGAAGCGAGTCTTAGTTGAAAAACATTTAATTAGTCCTCAACTTGCTGAAAAAGCGAAAAATAGTGGTGTGTTGATATCAGAAAATGAACAGGTTTCCGTAATGATAAATGAGGAAGACCATATCAGAATGCAACTATACTTTCCAGGGCTGCAATTAGAAAATGCTTTAACACAAGCCTTTCTTTTTGATGATTGGTTAGAAGAAAAAATTGATTATGCTTTTGAAGAAACGAGAGGATATTTAACAAGCTGTCCTACCAATGTCGGAACAGGCATGAGAGCTTCAGTTATGATGCATCTACCTGCTCTAACCCTTACTCAAAAAATGAGTAAGATGATTCCTGCGATTAACCAGCTAGGTTTAGTGGTAAGGGGTATATATGGTGAGGGTAGTGAAGCTGTAGGAAATATTGTTCAGATTTCTAACCAAGTTACATTGGGAAGATCAGAATTAGATATTATTGAAGACTTGCAAAGTGTCGTTGAGAAATTGATCGAACAAGAAAGACATGCAAGACTGTTGTTAGTTGAACAATCTGAATTACGATTAGAAGATCGTGTTTTTAGATCTTATGGAATATTAAAGTATAGCAGGATTTTAGAATCAAAAGAAGCCGCTACCTGTTTATCAGATTTAAGGCTTGGAATTGATGTAGGTTATATAAATAATATTTCAAAAACGATATTGAATGAATTAATGATTCTAACTCAACCAGGTTTTTTACAACAAAATGCAAAAGAAACATTAACAGCTAGTGAAAGAGATATACGACGAGCTTCAATTATTAGAGAACGATTAAATTCAGAAAATTGATCTGGTAGGAGGAATACCAAATGATGTTTGGACGATTTACAGAAAGAGCGCAAAAGGTATTGGCACTTTCACAAGAGGAAGCAGTAAGATTAGGGCATAACAATATTGGAACAGAACATATTTTACTAGGTTTAATAAATGAAGGTGAAGGTATTGCTGCTAAAGCACTAACAAGCTTAGGTTTAGAAACTGAAAAAATCCAACAAGAAGTTGAGAATTTAATAGGTAAAGGTGAAAAAGTATCTCAAACAATTCACTATACACCTAGGGCTAAAAAGGTAATAGAACTTTCAATGGATGAAGCACGTAAACTTGGTCATTCGTATGTAGGTACAGAGCATATACTCTTAGGTTTGATACGTGAAGGTGAAGGTGTGGCAGCGCGTGTATTAAATAATATTGGTGTTAGTCTAAATAAAGCTCGCCAGCAAGTATTACAATTGCTTGGAAGTAATGAAACAGCAAGAAAGAACCAAGGAAGAAATGGACAGGCAACAGCTGCAAACACACCAACACTAGATTCGTTAGCACGTGATTTAACTGCAATAGCAAAAGAGGGAAATATTGATCCAGTTATCGGTCGTGAAAAAGAAATCGAACGTGTGATTCAAGTGTTAAGTCGTCGTACAAAGAATAATCCCGTATTGATTGGGGAACCAGGTGTCGGTAAGACGGCTGTAGCTGAAGGTCTAGCACAGCAAGTTGTCAACAATGAAATACCTGAAATGTTACGTGATAAGCGTGTAATGACGTTGGATATGGGTACTGTTGTGGCTGGCACAAAATATCGTGGAGAATTTGAAGACCGTTTAAAAAAAGTTATGGAAGAGATTCGTCAAGCTGGTAATGTAATTCTGTTTATTGATGAATTGCATACGTTAATTGGTGCAGGTGGTGCTGAAGGTGCAATTGACGCATCAAATATACTAAAACCATCTCTTGCTAGAGGTGAATTACAATGTATTGGCGCAACAACTATAGATGAATATCGTAAATACATTGAAAAAGATGCAGCGTTAGAACGTAGATTCCAACCAATCAGAGTGGAAGAACCGACGCTAGAAGAATCTATTTTAATCTTAAAAGGCTTACGAGATCGTTACGAGGCACATCATCGTGTTACGATAACTGATGAAGCAATTGAAGCTGCAGCAAACCTTTCAAATCGTTATATAACAGACCGTTTCCTACCGGATAAAGCGATTGATTTAATTGATGAAGCAGGTTCAAAAGTGCGTTTACGTTCCTACACAGCTCCACCAAACTTGAAGGAATTGGAGCAGGACCTAGAAGAAGTTAGAAAAGAAAAAGATGCTGCAGTACAGAGCCAAGAGTTTGAGAAAGCAGCTTCTCTACGTGATAGTGAGCAAAGATTGCGAGAAGAAGTAGAAACAACGAAAGAAAAATGGAAAGAAAAGCAAGGACAAGAAAGCTCTGAAGTAACTGTAGAAGATATTGCTAGTATTGTATCTACATGGACTGGTGTTCCTGTTGCTGCATTAACAAAAGATGAGAGTGAACGGTTACTAAACTTAGAACATATTTTACATGATCGTATTATCGGCCAAGGGGAAGCAGTAGATGCTGTTTCTAAAGCGATTCGTCGTGCCCGTGCAGGTTTAAAGGATCCTAAACGTCCAATTGGGTCATTTATATTCCTAGGTCCAACGGGTGTGGGTAAAACAGAATTAGCACGTGCACTAGCAGAATCAATGTTTGGTGATGAAGATGCAATGATTCGTATAGATATGTCAGAGTATATGGAAAAACATACAACATCTCGTTTAGTTGGTTCACCTCCAGGATATGTTGGTTATGAAGAAGGTGGCCAATTAACAGAAAAGGTAAGAAGAAAACCATATTCTGTTGTCTTATTGGATGAGATCGAAAAGGCACATCCCGAAGTTTTTAATATATTATTACAAGTGCTAGAGGATGGACGTTTAACTGACTCAAAAGGACGTTTAATTGACTTTCGTAACACGGTGCTAATTATGACCTCCAATGTTGGTGCAAGTGAACTAAAACAAAACAAATACGTTGGCTTTAGTTTTGGTGATGAAGAAGCAGACTATAAAGATATGAAAGTAAAAGTAATGGAGGAATTGAAAAAGGCATTCCGTCCAGAGTTTTTAAATAGAATTGATGAGACTATTGTCTTTCATTCATTAGAGAAGAAACATATGAAGGAAATTGTGACCTTAATGGTAAAACAACTTCAAAAACGTTTATTAGACCAAGAAATAGATTTTGATCTATCAGAAGAAGCAATTGAGAAAATTGCTAAAGAAGGTTTCGATCCGGAATACGGTGCGAGACCATTGCGTAGAGCTATACAGAAAAATGTAGAAGATCTAATGTCAGAGGCCTTGTTAAAAGATACCATTCAAAAAGGTCGTAAGATAAAGATAGGTTTAAATGAAAAGGGAGATTTTGCTGTTTTAAGCTAAAAATGCAGAAGACAATCCTAAATAAATTGTAAAAATCGGAAGAGTTTACTCTTCCGATTTTTACTTGTTTAAGTTGATTCCTTTTTTTTTACACAAAATATTAATATGCATGTAACTTTTAAGTAACTCATTTCGTATATACTATATACATAAGGTAAGGGGCGATTAGGTAATGGCCAAAGTTAAAACTAAATTTGTATGTGAAGAGTGTGGATATGAAGCGCCAAAGTGGATGGGTAAGTGCCCAAGTTGTAATAACTGGAACACATTAAATGAAGAAGTAACGACGAATGCAGTTTCTAAACATACCGGGATTGGGCAAGTATCTAATATCAAACCAGAAAGTATCACGGCTATTCAATCAAATGAAGAAACGAGAATAACCACGGATATGCCGGAATTAAATCGGGTGTTAGGTGGCGGTATTGTGGCAGGTTCACTTGTTTTAATTGGTGGAGATCCGGGAATTGGTAAATCTACATTACTATTACAAGTATCAGAGCAATTAGCAAGAAAACAATTACGCGTTTTGTATATTTCTGGAGAAGAATCAACAAGGCAAACAAAATTACGTGCAGATCGATTAAATGTTAAATCGGAACAGTTATTCGTTTTAGCTGAAACAAACTTACAACTTATTAATAATCAGATTGAACAATTAGACCCTGCTTTTATTGTTATTGATTCTATTCAAACAATTTTTAAAGAAGAAGTAACTAGTGCACCAGGAAGTGTTACGCAGGTAAGAGAATGCACAAGTGAATTAATGCGCATTGCCAAGACGAAACATATACCTATATTTATAGTTGGTCATGTAACAAAAGAGGGAGCAATAGCGGGACCAAGAATGTTAGAACATATGGTTGATGCGGTTTTATACTTTGAAGGTGAAAGACATCATACGTTTCGGATTCTGCGTGGTGTAAAGAATCGATTTGGTAGTACAAATGAAATTGGTATTTTTGAAATGAAGGAAGAGGGTTTGCGAGAAGTATTAAACCCATCTGAAATATTTTTAGAAGAACGTTCACAAGGTGTTGCAGGTTCTACTGTTGTAGCATCAATGGAAGGAACAAGACCTATATTAGTAGAAATCCAATCATTAATATCACCAACAAGTTTTGGGCAAGCGAGGAGAATGGCGACGGGTATTGATCATAATCGGGTCCCACTGCTAATGGCGGTATTAGAAAAAAGAGTAGGCTTATTAATGCAAAATCAAGATGCATATGTCAAGGTAGCTGGTGGTGTTAAGTTGGATGAACCAGCAATTGATTTAGCGATAGCTGTTAGTATTGCATCAAGTTTTAAGGATAAGACATCCAAGCCAGATGATGTCTTAATTGGCGAGGTAGGTTTAACAGGAGAGATTAGACGTGTTTCAAGAATTGATCAGCGTGTTCAAGAAGCTGCGAAATTAGGTTTTAAGCGAGCGATTATACCTGCAAGGAATTTAGAAGGTTGGACAGTTCCAACATCGATAGAAGTTATCGGCGTAAACTCAGTTCAAGAGGCATTAAAAATCACTTTAAATGAATAACTTTCGACATGGGTAGCTAAGTAATAACAGGAATTGACTTTATGTTCCACTTGTGTTAATATTTAAAGTTTATCATTTGACTTTATATGTAAGTTGTGATAGTTTAATAAATAAACTTTTGTCTTTATATACGAATATATTTTAAAAATTAGGAAATACTATGTGATAGGAGGTGACCATGGTGCTAAAAAGAATAGTGCAATTATTTATAATTATTGCTGGTGGTACCGCGGGATATTTATATATTCCAGATTTGGTTAGAGTTATTGAGTTTTTGAATGATAGTTGGATAGGTTCTGAATTTATTGCGCCATATGTTGGCTTAGTTTTAGGAGCTATTATTCTCTACTTATTAACATTTTGGTTTGTCGATTATATTGTTAATTTTGTACAGTATTTAGAAGAGACTTTATTAAAAGCACCAGTAGCGGATTTGTTTTTTGGTAGTTTGGGTTTAATTATTGGACTCGTAATAGCGTATATTATAAACCAACCTATACAAGATATAAATATACTTGTAGTATCACAGGTGATCCCGCTCTTTGTTATGGTTTTACTTGGTTATTTAGGGTTTCAAGTTGGTTTTAAAAGAAGAGATGAATTTGTAAATATTTTAACAATTGCTAGAAAAGAAAAGGATCAAAAGCTAGAAAAGGTCGAAGAAGATCCAGCTTCTATTATGCCGAAATCAAAAATATTAGATACGAGTGTAATTATTGATGGAAGAATCGCAGATATATGTCAAACTAGTTTCTTAGAAGGGACAGTTATTATTCCCCACTTTGTCTTGGAAGAATTACAACATATTGCTGATTCTTCTGATGCATTAAAACGTAATCGTGGTCGCAGAGGCTTAGATGTATTGAATCGAATGCAAAAAGACTTACCGGTTAATGTGGAAATGTATGATGGTGATTTTGAAGAAATTCAAGAGGTAGACAGTAAATTAGTTAAGTTAGCAAAAGTGATTAATGGTATTGTCGTTACAAATGACTTTAATCTCAATAAAGTTTGTGAGTTTCAAAATGTGCAAGTATTGAATATTAATGATCTTGCAAATGCGGTAAAACCAGTTGTTTTACCGGGTGAAGAATTAACGGTTCAAGTAATTAAAGATGGTAAGGAACAAAATCAAGGTGTAGCTTATTTAGATGATGGTACAATGATTGTTGTTGAAGAAGGCAGAGATTATATCGGTAGAACAATTGAAGTTTTAATTACAAGTGTTCTGCAGACCTCCGCTGGACGAATGATATTTGCTAAACCAAAATTACTTGAAAAAGCGCAGTAAAAAATATAAAGGTGATAAAAAGTGATAACTACCCGTTATCACTTTTTATCTGTTTAAATAATTTAATCGCCTGACATAAAAAACAGAAGTCTTTGAAAGACTTCTGTTTTTTTATATATGTTAAATCATTAGTTATTCTTATTATGTGCCAAGTTTAAAGAGTCTTACATTAATTTTTTTCACGTGTTTCAACAGGTTTTGTTGCATAATGAATTTCTTCTTCCAATAACTCAATATGTTGATTCAATTGATCTTCTGACCAATGGAAACGATCGTTCATATACTTAATGACTCCTGTTTTCCATTGTCGAACATAATCAATGTCAAAGAACAATGCACTCGTACGTCTATTGAAAAAGTCAATTGGTGATACAACCATTTCCTCTTCTATGCCATATACGAGAGAGGCAAAGACATGAACAGGTAAATCGTAATGGACACTTTCATTTCCTTGTGTGTCAATAATTTCATAAACGCGCTTCACGTTCGAACCATAAAGATTTGATAGTCTTTTCGCTTCTACTTCCGTTAAACCTAGCTTCTCTCCTTTCTCTGTCCATTCTCTAATAAATGTATCCAGATTAGACGATCCACCTACATCTCCGCCTGACAAGATGACTTTTTCTGTTTTGCATTTTACTTTATTACCTAATTCACGTCCTGCAATATCAACAATTCTTTCTGCCATTTTTCGATAACCAGTTAATTTACCTCCGGCAATAGAAAGCAATCCACTGTCAGATTCAAAAATCTCATCTTTTCTAGAAATCTCAGAAGCACTTTTTCCTTCTTCGTGAATTAGTGGGCGAAGACCGCTCCAACTAGATTCTACATCTTCACGATTTAATTTAACCGATGGAAACATATAGTTTGTAGCATCAATGATATAATCCATGTCTTTTTCTGTCATGTGTGGAGAAGCAACATCTTCTAAATAATGCGTATCCGTTGTTCCAACATAGGTCTTGCCAGCTCTTGGAATAGCAAACATCATCCGGCCATCATCTTCCGTGTCAAAATAAACTGCTTGTTTTAGGGGGAATCGAGTTTGATCTATGACAATATGAACGCCCTTCGTTAAGTGAAGGTATTTTCCTTTTTTAGAATGATCTTTCTCTCTTAGTTCGTCTACCCAAGGCCCTGCTGCATTGATAACCTTTTTAGCATGAATATCGTAAACGTCTCCTGATACAAGATCTTTCACTTTTGCTCCTACAACTTTTCCATTTTCATAGATAAGTGATTCGGCTTTTGTATAATTGATTGCTTGCGTTCCTCTAAATACGGCTTCTTTTAAAACTTCAAGCGTTAGCCTAGCATCATCTGTTTTATACTCTACGTAAACTCCGCCACCTTTTAATTTCTTCTCTCCTAGCAAAGGCTCTCTCTTCATTGTTTCTTTCTTACTCAACATTTTTCGCCGTTCGCTGCGCTTTACCCCTGCTAAAAAGTCATAAACTTTCAAGCCTAATGAAGTGGAAGCCTTACCAAATGTTCCACCTTGGATTATTGGCAGCAACATCCATTCGGGACTTGTCACATGTGGAGCGTTTTCGTAAACAATTGCTCTTTCTTTACCTACTTCAGCAACAATTTTAAATTCAAACTGCTTTAAATAACGCAACCCGCCATGAACTAATTTAGTTGAACGACTAGATGTTCCGGCAGCAAAATCTTGCATTTCCACTAATCCTGTTGATAAGCCTCTTATTGTTGCGTCTAGAGCAATGCCAGCTCCAGTTATTCCCCCGCCAATAACAAGAATATCGAGTTCTGTTTCTTTCATTTTTTGCAAATAGGTTTCACGTTGCATCGTTGAAAAAGGTTTAACCATATAAAAACATCCCTTCTAGTAGTTTGTTAACTTATATAAATAAGAAACTCAGTCTTTCGGAGATTTATCATGTATCGAAAAAAAGAGACCACAACAACCCTTACATAAAAGAGTATCTTCTATGCTCAAGTGATGTGGTCTCTCCATCTCCGGACCTTTTTATTAATTTAAACTAATTATATCATAGATTACATACTTTTATAACAAATTAGCTTAATATCACTTTTTCTTTTTCTTGAATTTCATTGTTGCTTCAACAGCTGTTTTCCAGCCATCGTATAAGTCTTCTCTAACGGATTCTTCCATATCAGGTGTGAACGTGCGGTCAATGTGCCAATGTTCTGCAATCTCCTCTTTATTATCCCAGAATCCAACTGCTAGACCGGCAAGATAAGCAGCGCCTAAAGCTGTCGTTTCTTGAATTTCAGGACGATCAACTGGTACATTCATAATGTCGCTTTGGAATTGCATTAAGAAATTATTTGCTACAGCTCCACCATCTACACGAAGCGCTTTAACATCAATTTCTGAGTCAGCCACCATTGCTTCAAGAACATCTCTTGTTTGATATGCTAATGATTCCAGAGTTGCTCTAATAAAGTGTTCTTTTTCAGTGCCACGTGTAAGTCCGAAAATTGCGCCACGAACTTCACTATCCCAATAAGGTGTCCCCAAACCAACAAACGCAGGGACCATATAAACGCCATCTGTTGATTCCACTTTCGATGCATAGTTTTCTGTTTCAGATGCAGACCTCAGCATTCTCAAACCGTCTCTTAGCCATTGAACCGCTGAACCAGCGACGAAGATACTTCCCTCAAGAGCATATTCTACTTTTCCGTCTATGCCCCACGCGATTGTTGTTAATAACCCATGTTTCGACTTAACTGCTTCTGTTCCTGTGTTCATTAACATGAAACAACCAGTACCGTATGTGTTCTTCGCCATTCCTTTTTCAAAACATGCTTGACCAAACAATGCCGCGTGCTGATCTCCTGCTGCGCCGGAAATTGGAACTTCTTCACCAAAGAAGTGGTAATCAATTGTTTTAGCGTATTCTTCTGATGAAGGTCTAACTTCTGGAAGCATGCACTTTGGTACACCTAAAATATCTAATAATTCTTCATCCCATTTTAATTCATAAATATTATACATTAACGTCCTGGAAGCATTCGTATAGTCAGTAACGTGGGCTTTCCCACCCGAAAGCTTCCAGATTAACCACGTATCAATTGTTCCAAATAATAGTTTTCCATCTTCGGCTTTTTCTCTTGCTCCTTCAACGTTATCTAAAAGCCACTTAACTTTAGTTCCAGAAAAATATGCATCAATTAGGAGTCCTGTTTTATCTGTGAAAAGCTCGCTGTATCCTTTTCTTCGTAACTCTTCACAAATTGGATCTGTTTGACGGGATTGCCAAACAAGTGCGTTATAAATAGGTCTTCCAGTTTCTTTATCCCAAACGACCGTCGTTTCACGTTGATTCGTAATTCCGATCGAAGCAATCTCTTTTGGTGAAATATTTTGATTGTTTAGAACTTCAGCAATAACCCCTAAGATCGATGACCAAATTTCGTTTGGATTATGTTCTACCCAACCTGGATGTGGAAAAATTTGTCTGAATTCCTTTTGAGCACTATCGACAATTTTACCACCTTTGTTAAATAAAATTGCCCTTGAGCTTGTTGTTCCTTGATCTAATGCAAGTACATATTTCTTTTCCATAATAAATCCCCCTATGCCTGTTTTTGTTTTGGATTATGAATTGTCTCATCAACACTTGTTGACGTAACTTCTTCTTTTTTAGCTTTGAATGAAATACCTAGAACGATAAAGAATAATGCTATGAAAATCCAAAGACCTGCATTTATCGTACCATTAAACAAAGCTACATAACTTAATGTTCCTAGAGATCCTCCGATGATTGGCCCTGCAATTGGAACCCAAGAATATGCCCATCCACTATCGCCTTTATTATGGATTGGGAGAATTGCGTGAGCGATACGAGGTCCAAGGTCACGAGCTGGGTTAATAGCATAACCTGTTGTTCCACCCAACGACATCCCGATAACAACGATCAAGAAACCAGTCAATAATGGATCTAGTCCAGCCGTTACGTCATTAGCACCTAATGCTAGAATTCCAAACAATAATACAAATGTTCCAAGAACTTCAGTGAAGTAATTAGAAGGAGAATGGTCAATTGCTGGGCCTGTTGCGAACACACCAAGTTTTGCTCCCTTATCCTCCGTGTTTTTAAAATGCGGATAATACATAGCGAAAACAAGAGATGCGCCTACAAATGCTCCACTAATTTGGGCTGCGATATAACCTGGTACACTACTCCAAGCAAAGTCTCCAATCATGGCAAGACCTATAGTTACTGCCGGATTAATGTGACCTCCACTAACTCCTCCTATCATATAGACCGACATTGCTACACCGAGGCCCCATGCAAATGTTATAACAATCCATCCGCTTCCTTCTGCCTTTGTGCCTTTTAAAACAACACCTGCAACAACACCTCCCCCGAAAATGATTAACATCATTGTTCCTAAAAATTCAGCTAAAACTGGTGACATGTCAATTCCCTCCCAAACAAATTTTAGGAGACCAAATAAGACCAACAGAATCCACCCTAGACGTATCGCCTTTAGGTGCATTTCCGTTGGTCTCCTTAGTCTCCACGAAAAATTTATTAACTTAAGGTTCATTCAAACAGATGTTGAAAGCGGTGTCAATAGATTTTCGATAATTAAATAACTTAATTGTTTAAAAAGTTTAATTATTAAATTCCCATAAGTTCCTGTTTGACGTCGTTACCGCTGTTGCTCCGGCTTCTAATGCAGCATTTACTTCATCAATTGTACGTATCAATCCACCGGCTATAATTGGCACATTTGTTTTATCATGAATTTCTTTAATAATATGTGGAATAATCCCGGGAAGGACTTCTATTAAATCTGGTTGAATCGAATCTAGCATATTATAGCTAGAATCCAATGCAATTGAATCTAGTAGAAATAACCGCTGAATCGTAATTATTTTCGCCTTTTTGGCGGTTAACAGAACATTTTTTCTAGTTGAAATTAATCCCTCGGGGCGAATGTCCCTGCATAAAAATTGGGCTGCGAATTCATCACTCTTTAAACCTTTCACCAAGTCCGCATGAAGCAGTACTTTTTTATCATGATCATGAAGCATTTTAACTAAACTTTTCAGTTGTCCAATATGTGTATTTAGTAAAACAACATACTCGTAATTTGAATTGGCCACTTTTTCTAAATCTTTTAAGTCACGAATAGCAGGTAAGATAGTTGAGTCAGATATAGTCATGTAGTAACTTCCTTTCCGTTTTTAACAGATATCGTAAATAGTATAGCATATGCAAAAGCTCACTTAATTCTGAAAAAAAGATAGTTTATTTTTATATATACCCCTGTTTCCAATCACCTAACTACTTATCTCGCTAGGTTAGAAAGATCTGAGCAATCGCTCTAGTTAATAGAATTTAGTTGCCTATAATGTTTGCTGGCTTGCTATCTACTTCTTAATATAAACAATCTCTTATAATATGAGTATGATAGAATCTGTAAACCAATGCTTTGCCAAACTAAAATTACTTGAAAAAGCGCAGTAAAAAAGGTATAACATATAAGGGATGATAAAAAGTGATAACCATCTGGTATCACTTTTTATTTGTTTGGAACGATTTAATAGTATCAAACAACAAAATATATGTTAGTTCAAGATACGTAATAAGAGAACGGAGACATAGTCATGGAGTATGTAGCTATTGTACTTGCTGCTGGGATAGGGAAGCGAATGAACATAGGTGAAAACAAACAATTTTTAAATCTAATGGATAAGCCTTTAATTATACATACGTTAACCATATTTGAAAATGATCCATGCTGTGAAGCTATTATATTAGTAACACAACAGAATGAGCAAGAAAGAATGCAGTCTGTCCTTCTGGATTATTCCTTTACTACAGCAATTACGCTGGTAACTGGCGGAAGACATCGACAAGACAGTGTTTATAATGGTTTGTTAGCTATTCGCCCGTTTCAGGAAACGAATGATTTTCTTGTCTTTATCCATGATGGTGCAAGGCCTTTTGTGACACAGAAATATTTACATGAGCTAGCAAAACGTGCAAAGGAAAATCGTGCTGCATTATTGGCTGTTCCAGTAACGGATACGATTAAAGAAAAGAATGGAGACCAGTTAACAACGCTTGACAGATCCAAACTTTGGGCAGCACAAACGCCACAGGTTTTTCAATTTGAGTTGATCTGGGAAGCGCATCAAAAAGCCAAAGAGACAGGTTTTGTTGGTACAGATGACACATCTTTAGTTGAGCGATTAGGTTATTCTGTATGTATAGTCGAAGGAAGTTATAAGAACATAAAATTAACTACACCCGAAGATATAAAAAGAGCAGAGGCTTTTCTAAATAACTAGCATCTCATATTGTGAGAATTAGAGTGAATATCACTTGTATATTTGGGACTGATTTAGGCCAAATTAATGTAAAAGCAACTGCAACGGAAAAGTTAGGTTTTGTTCAGCAGCTCAAGCAGTTATTTTATTAATAGAAACGAAAAGGAAAATGGAATAGACGCAAAAAATGCTGAAAAATGATAAAATAGTTAATATTATGGTATGAAACGAAAGGGGAAAGATAAAGATGACAAAAGATATACGCGTGCGTTATGCACCAAGTCCGACTGGAAACTTACACATTGGTAATGCTCGTACGGCATTATTTAATTATTTATATGCAAAACATCTAGGTGGGAAATTCATTATTCGTACGGAAGACACGGATGAGAAGCGTAATGTTGTAGGTGGCGAAGAAAGTCAATTAAACTATTTGAAATGGCTTGGTGTTACTTGGGATGAGGGTGCTGATATCGGTGGTGCTTATGGACCTTATCGCCAAACAGAACGATTAGACATATATCAAACACATGTTTCTGATTTATTGGATCGTGGTCTTGCATACAAATGTTATGTAACGGAAGAGGAATTAGAGCAAGAGCGCGAACAACAACGTGCGAATGGACAAGTACCCAAATATTCCGGGAAACATCGTAACTTAACAGCAGAACAAATAGAGCAGTTTGAAGCAGAAGGTAGACAGCCTAGCATTCGTTTTCGTGTTCCTGAAGGTAAAACATATACGTTTAAAGATATTGTAAGAGATAATATCACGTTTGAGTCGAGTGACTTTGGTGATTGGGTAATGGTTAAGAAAAACGGTATTCCAACATACAATTTTGCTGTTGCTATTGACGACCATTTGATGGAAATATCAGATGTCTTAAGAGGTGAAGAGCATATCTCAAATACACCAAAACAAATGATGATTTTTGATGCATTTGGTTGGGAAGCGCCGCGATATGGTCATATGACCCTCATTTTAAATGAAAATCGCAAGAAATTAAGTAAGCGTGATGAGCATATTTTACAATTTATCGAACAATACAAAAACTTAGGTTATTTGCCAGAAGCATTATTTAATTTCATTGCTTTATTAGGTTGGTCTCCAGTTGGGGAAGAAGAAATTTTTACACAAGAAGCGTTTATTGAAATGTTTGACCCTGATCGCCTATCAACGTCAGCGGCAATATTTGATCCTCAAAAACTGAAGTGGGTAAACAACCAGTACATTAAAGCTGCCAGTCTTGATAGTGTTGTAGAACTTGCATTACCGCATTTAATAACTGCAGGTAAATTACCTGAGGATATGGATGAAGAGACAAGAGAATGGGCAATTGAGTTGATTGCTTTATACAAAGAGCAATTAAGTTATGGACAAGAAATTGTTGAACTTACTGAACTTTTCTTCCAAGCGGGCATTACATATCCAGAGGAAGCTAAAGATGTGTTATGTGGTGAACAAGTTCCTGAAGTGTTGCGTGTATTTGCTGAGAAATTGTCAGCGGTGGATGTATTGACTCCAGAAGCGGTTAAAGCAGAGATTAAAGCAACGCAAAAAGAAACAAAACAAAAAGGCAAAAACTTATTTATGCCGATTCGTGTTGCAACAACTGGTCAGGCACATGGTCCAGAATTACCGAATGCAATATACTTGTTAGGAAATGATGTTGTCCAAACTAGAATAACGAATGTATTAGAACAATTATAGATTGTATCAGTTCCATTTTGTGTTAAAATATAATATAGTATAACTAATAAGTGAACGTTGAAGAGGAAAAGTACTGACGTCCGTACTTAATTTAGAGAAAATCACCATTGGCTGAAAGTGATTTTAGGTACACGTCTTGGAAATGCACCTTGGAGTCCTTTGTCGAAATCCGAGTAGACAAAGGCGGTTTTTAACCGTTAAAAAAAGCCTAAGTGGAGGGAATTTATTCCCTAAACAGAGTGGGACCGCGCATGTAAAGCGTCTCTGTGTTGATTAAGACATAGAGGCGTTTTTTTGTACGAAAAATACTAGAATTGAACCCATTTAATTATGTGGTTGTCCATAGGGGGAAACGATATTATGTGGTTATGGAAACAGCTGAAAAAAGATATGGATGTGATCTTTGATCAAGATCCAGCTGCACGTACATATATAGAGGTCTTTTTAACGTATTCGGGTTTGCATGCAATCTGGTCACACCGAGTAGCCCACATGTTTTATCGAAAAAAATTCTTCTTTATAGCGCGTGTGATATCACAGTTTAGCCGTTTTCTAACTGGGATTGAAATTCATCCTGGTGCTCAAATAGGCAAACGTTTTTTTATTGATCATGGTATGGGAGTTGTGATTGGTGAAACATGTGAAATAGGAGATAACGTTACAATTTTCCAAGGTGTTACATTAGGTGGGACTGGAAAAGAAAAGGGGAAGCGGCATCCTACAATTAAGGACAATGCCTTAATAGCTACGGGTGCAAAAGTATTAGGTTCTATTGTTGTTGGGGAAAGTTCGAAAATAGGTGCAGGCTCTGTTGTCTTAGAAGATGTGCCTGATCATTCAACAGTCGTAGGGATACCGGGACGTGTTGTTGTTCAAAATGGAGAGCGTATAAGAAGAGATTTGGATCATCATAAATTACCAGATCCAGTTGCGGAAGTCATTGATAATATGAAGCAAGAATTAAAAGATTTACATGATGAGTTAGAAAATTTAAAAGGAGTGAAATCAAATGACAATTCGGATGTATAATACGTTAACCCGAAAAAAAGAAGTTTTTGAACCTATAGAGCCTGGAAAGGTCAGTATGTATGTCTGTGGTCCGACAGTTTATAACTACATTCATATAGGGAATGCAAGACCAGCGATTGTATTTGATACTGCACGTCGTTATTTAGAGTTTAGTGGTTATGAAGTTAATTATGTACTAAACTTTACAGATGTAGATGATAAAATTATCAAAGCTGCCAAAGAATTAGATGAGGAAGTGCCAGAGATAGCTGAACGCTTTATTGAAGCTTATCAAGAAGATGTTGCAGCTTTGGGTGTTAAAAAGGCAACACACCATCCACGTGTAACCGAATCAATGGATGAAATAATAACATTGATTGCAGAGTTAATTGAGAAGGACTTTGCTTATGCGGCTGATGGTGATGTCTATTTTAAAACGCGTGCGTTCGATGGTTATGGAAAACTTTCTCACCAATCGATTGACGATCTACGTTCGGGTGCTAGAATTCAAGTAGGAGAAAAGAAAGATGACCCAATTGATTTTGCGCTATGGAAACAAGCGAAACCGGGGGAAATATCATGGGCATCACCTTGGGGAAAAGGTAGACCGGGTTGGCATATCGAATGTTCAGCAATGGCAAAGAAGTATTTGGGAGAGACAATTGATATTCATGCAGGCGGTCAAGATTTAGCATTTCCTCATCATGAAAATGAAATTGCCCAATCAGAAGCTTCCACAGGTAAGAGCTTTGCGAATTACTGGATTCACAATGGCTATATTACAATAGATCATGAAAAAATGTCCAAATCATTAGGTAATTTTATTTTAGCGCGTGAATTGATTGGGAAATTTGATCCACAGTTACTACGTTTCTTTATGCTTAGTGTGCATTATCGAAATCCGATTAATTTTAGTGAAGCATTATTAGAAGGGGCTCAAAATAGTCTGGATAGAATCAAGAATTCCTATCAAAACCTACTGCATCGTAAAGAAGCTAGTATGGATCTTACGGATGACGATAGTATTTGGTTAGATAAAATAGAGCGGTACAAGGAACAATTTATTGCAGAGATGAATGATGATTTTAACACTGCTAATGCCATTTCTGTAATCTTTGATATAACAAAAGAAGCCAATGTTTATTTGCAATCAAAACAAACGTCAACAAACGTTATCGAAGCATTTCAAAATGCACTAGATTTGTTGTTAGATATTTTGGGCATTAATGTAACCGAAACGGAAATGTTGGTGGATGATCAAGTAGACCAATTAATGCAACAACGTGAAAAAGCTCGAGCAAATCGAGATTTTGCTTTGGCTGATAAAATTCGAGATGATTTGAAGGCTCAAAATATTATCTTAGAGGATACACCACAAGGTACGAGGTGGAAGAGAGGATAGTTATGAAATTACAGGATGTAAAGCAGATGAAAAGTCTGGCGTTAGCCTATATAGGTGATGGGATTTATGAATTATATGTTCGAGAATATTTGATTAATAAAGGAATTCAAAACCTACAAAACTTACATCAATCTGCCATTGGATTTGTCTCAGCTAAAGCACAAGCTAAAGTATTAATATATTGGCTCGACAAGGGTAATTTAGATGAAGAAGAACAAGCTGTTGTACGAAGAGGTAGAAATGCGAAATCTGGTTCAATTCCGAAAAACACAGATTTAAAGACATATCGTCATAGTACAGCGTTTGAAGCGTTGATTGGTTATCAGTATCTAATGAAAGAGCAAGCGCGTTTAGAGGAATTGATAAATGAAGCTATAGGATTTGTAGAGAAAGGAGAGGTATAATATGTCAGAAGAATGGATTGTCGGTAAAAACCCTGTGGTTGAGGCGCTAAGATCAGGACGCTCTATTAATAAAATTATGGTTTCCGATCATTTGAACAGCCAAGCCACACAAAAGTTACAAGCATTAGCAAAGCAGAGTGGAATTGTTTTACAAAAAGTACCTAAACAAAAAATAGATCAATTAGTTGATGGAAACCATCAAGGGGTGGTGGCATCTGTCGCAGCTTATTCTTATGCTTCACTAGATGATATATTTCAGTTAGCTGAAGAAAAAGAGGAAGATCCATTTTTTATTTTGTTAGATGAAATTGAAGATCCACATAATTTAGGTTCCGTTTTACGAACTGCCGATGCTACAGGGGCTCATGGTATTATTATTCCCAAACGTCGTGCAGTTGGCCTAACAGCAATCGTTGCGAAAACGTCTGCTGGAGCTATTGAATATGTACCTGTTGTACGTGTAACAAATATGGCGCAAACAATTGAGGAGTTAAAATCTCGTAATGTATGGGTAGTTGGTACGGAAGCGGAAGGCACGGAAGATTATCGAGCGTTAGAGGGAACCATGCCAATAGCACTTGTGATTGGCAATGAAGGAAAGGGCATGAGCCGGTTAGTGAAAGAAAAGTGTGACTGGACAGTACGTTTGGCAATGCAAGGAAAAGTATCTTCTTTGAATGCTTCGGTAGCGGCTAGCTTGTTAATGTATGAAATATATCGCAAACGACATCCTTTAGGTAAATAACCGATGGATGTCCTGTTAGTAGATGGCTATAATATGATCGGTGATTGGGATGAGCTTAAGAGCCTCAAAGAGACTGATCTAGAGCAAGCTCGCAATATACTTATTGAGAAGATGGCTGAATATCAAGCTTATCGAGGATACCGTGTTATTATTGTATTTGATGCTTATGAAGTTCGAGGAACGCAAACAAAGCAACAAAATCACAAAGTTGAAGTTATTTATACGAAAGAACAAGAAACTGCAGACGAATGTATAGAGAGAGTGGTTAAAGAATTTAAAAATGTTAAGACAAAGGTTTATGTTGCAACATCTGATTATACAGAACAACGCACGATTTTTGCTCAAGGTGCTTTTCGTAAATCAGCAAGAGAGCTATATATTGAAATAAAAAACGTCCAAACTGAAATAGATAATGATTTAAAAACATATAAAAGCACGCAAAAAGCTACCAAAATTCCAATTACGCAAGATGTATTGGACGTTTTTGAACGCTGGCGAAGGGGAAACAAGTGAAAAACGCACTGTTGACGATAGTTGAACGCTTACAGTATAATGTTATAAAGTATATTCACTTTCAACACTCGGGAGGAGTCCAGGTTGCGTACTGCTTACATTGATCCAAATAATCATGTTACAGACTTAGAGAGACTCGAAGACGATGAGCTAATTATGCTTGTACATCGTGGGCATAGTCAGGCTTTGGACTTTTTAATAAAAAAACATAAAAGTTTTGTGCGAGCAAAAGCAAGGACATATTTCTTGATTGGTGCAGACCATGACGACATCATGCAAGAGGGGATGATTGGCTTATACAAGGCAATCCGGGATTATAATGGAGACAAGTTATCTTCCTTTAGAGCATTTGCGGAGCTATGTGTAACACGTCAGATTATAACAGCAATTAAAACAGCTACAAGACAAAAGCATATGCCGCTAAACTCTTATGTTTCATTGGATAAACCAATTTATGATGAAGAGTCAGAACGAACATTATTAGATATGTTGGCTGATTCGGATGTTATAGATGATCCGCAAGATCTAGTTGTTAATCAGGAAAGGTACGGAGATATGGAAGGTAAGTTAGCTGAAGTGTTAAGTGGATTTGAACGAGAAGTGCTCGCTTTATATATAGATGGGCGTAGCTATCAAGAAATTTCGCTTGAGTTGAAGCGACATGTGAAATCAATTGATAATGCTCTTCAAAGAGTCAAGCGTAAATTGGAACGGTATATAAACGTTAGTGAAATGAGTTTTTAACAGACCAGGGAATCGTTGACAGTCCAATGTAACCATGCTACATTATTAAGAGTGAAACTCACTCTTGTTAGGGGTGAGAGAATGCAAAAGAAAGTGATTTTAGCGTGTACGGAATGTTTAAGCAGAAATTATAGTACAAGTAAAAATACATCAAGCACAGAACGCTTACAAGTTAATAAATTTTGTAAAAAGTGTAAGAAGCACACATTGCATCGTGAAACAAAGTAAAGAGTAATTAGTTAAATTTTGGCGGAAGTTTGGGGGTACCAATCAGTGAATCTCATTACGTTCTTTAAAAATGTTTCCAGAGAAATGAAAAAAGTTTCATGGCCTGGAGGACAAGAATTATTTAGATATACAGTCACTGTAGTTGCAACTGTAGCATTTGTTGCTGTCTTTTTTGCTATAGTAGACTTAGGTATTACAGAAATTCTTAATTTATTTTTTGAATAGTTCACGGTATTATATGCTATAATGATAAATAATAGACATTTTAAACAAGGGAACCCGTTTTTACGGGTTTTTTAAATTGGGAAAAATAATAGATTATTATAATAAGGGAGGGAAGGGGCGTAATGATGCCCTGTTGAATGGAAAAAGAGTGGTTTGTTGTGCATACTTATTCAGGTTATGAAAATAAGGTGAAAGCTAACTTGGAAAAGAGATTAGAATCGATGGGAATGGAAGATAAGATCTTCCGTGTTTTAGTTCCAGAAGATGAAGAGACAGAAATTAAGAATGGTAAGAAAAAAGTAGCTAAGAAAAAAGTGTTTCCGGGTTATGTATTAGCAGAGATGATCATGACGGACGGTTCTTGGTATGTAGTTCGTAATACACCAGGAGTGACCGGATTTGTCGGTTCTGCTGGTTCAGGTACGAAACCAACATCTCTTTTACCTGAAGAAGCGGAAATGATTTTAAAGCGGATGGGTATGCAAGAGTCTGTTACAGAAGTCGATTTTGAGTTAAAAGAAAGTGTAAGGGTTGCGGATGGACCGTTTAATGATTTCACTGGTACTATTGAACAAATTGACTTAGATAAACAAAAGGTAAAAGTGCATGTTAATATGTTCGGTCGTGAAACGCCAGTTGAATTAGATTTTTCTCAAATAGAGAAACTATAACGCGTTTAGATTATTAAAGAATAGCTTGCATTTTCAATTTGAACATGCTAAAATTTTAATGTTCTTTATGCTTCGAGTATAAGGTTTCAAATGATAGAGATGAGTGGGAGGGTCTGAGATGCCCTATTACCACATCACGGACTTAAGGAGGTGTGTCTCGTGGCTAAAAAAGTAATTAAAGTAGTTAAACTTCAAATCCCGGCAGGGAAAGCAAATCCAGCACCACCAGTTGGACCAGCATTGGGTCAAGCAGGTGTTAATATTATGGGATTTTGTAAGGAATTTAATGCCCGTACGCAAGATGAAGCTGGTATGATTATTCCGGTAGAAATTTCGGTTTTTGAAGACCGTTCCTTTACATTTATTACAAAAACTCCGCCAGCTGCGGTATTACTTAAAAAAGCAGCAGGAATCGAAAGCGGATCAGGTGAACCTAATCGCAACAAAGTTGCAACGTTGAAGCGTGATAAAGTAAAAGAGATCGCAGAAACAAAAATGCCTGATTTAAATGCTGCAGATGTTGAAGCTGCTATGCGTATGGTAGAAGGTACTGCACGTAGCATGGGTATTGTTATTGAAGATTAATCCCAAAGCTTTAGACTGATGAGGAGAAGGTTGCGCTAATGGGGTATAAGCCATTTTCGCAACCTTTTTGTAGGATGACAAACTAGATTATAGTTGTCTAGTCCTTGTTAGTAGAATCTTTCTATTAACAGGATCCGCTTTATTAAGTGGGAGGTATAACCGTTAAAACCACATTCAAGGAGGAAATATAATGGCTAAAAAAACGAAGAAACAACAGGAAGCAATTAAACTTGTTGATCGTACTAAACAATATGAGGTAAAAGAAGCATTGGAATTAGTGAAGCAAAATGCAAATGCTAATTTTGATGAAACAATTGAAGCTGCTTTTCGTTTAGGTGTAGATCCTAAGAAAGCAGATCAACAAATTCGTGGAGCAATGGTATTGCCACACGGTACTGGTAAAACACAGACGGTTCTAGTGTTTGCTAAAGGTGATAAAGCAAAAGAAGCGGAAGCTGCTGGAGCTGATTATGTAGGAGAACAAGATTTGATTAATAAAATTAATCAAGGATGGTTCGAATTTGATGTTATTGTAGCGACTCCAGACATGATGGCTGAGGTTGGTAAATTAGGACGTGTGCTTGGACCAAAAGGTTTAATGCCAAATCCTAAAACAGGTACAGTAACATTTGATGTTGAGAAGGCAGTAAATGAAATCAAAGCTGGTAAAGTAGAATACCGTGTTGATCGTCAATCAAATGTACACGTACCAATCGGAAAAGCTTCATTTGATTTGGATAAACTTATTGAAAACTTTGATGCACTTACAGACACATTGATGAAAGTAAAGCCACAAGCATCAAAGGGTATCTATGTTCGTAATGCAGCAGTTACATCTACAATGGGACCAGGAGTTAAAGTGGACCCGTCAACTTTTGGAAAATAAGAATTAGTTATTGACTTCATGATAGCTCTTGATTATAATAAGAAATGTTGAAAATAAATCAAATACGTTATACCGTAGACAGTAGGAGCGTTATTCGCTTAATATCCTACCGAGGTGTCTGAATAAATATGATATTGTACGAAGTGATATCTAATCCATTCAAACAAACCTTCACGTCTACTACAGATGTGAAGGTTTGTTATTAGATGAATCGAGATAAAAAGACTAACCTGATGTTTCGGTATGATGATAAGTCAATAGGAGGTGGAATTTTTGTCAACTATTATTGAACAGAAAAAACAAATTGTATCTGAAATTGCAGACAAGTTCCGCGATAGTGAATCTACCATCCTTGTAGATTATCGTGGCCTTGATGTAGCAGCAGTTACAGAACTACGTGATCAACTACGTGCAGCTGGTGTAGAGTTTAAGGTATATAAAAACTCAATGACACGTCGTGCTACAGAAGAACTTGATCTTGGAGATTTGAAAGATGTACTTGCAGGACCAACTGCTATCGCTTTTAGTAAAGAAGATGTAGTGGCTCCAGCAAAAATTTTAAACAATTTCGCTAAAGATCACGAAGCATTAGAAATTAAAGGTGGCGTAATTCAAGGTAACATCGCGACACTTGAGCAAATCAAGGATCTTGCGGCACTACCAAATTACGAAGGATTACTTTCAATGTTGCTTAGCGTACTACAAGCTCCAGTTCGTAACTTCGCTTATGCAACAAAAGCTGTTGCAGAACAAAAAGAAGAAGAGCAAGGTGCTTAATTACTGATTTTCAGAAAAGGTATTTGCAAAACATTTACGTATTAAAACATAATTAGGAGGAAAATATAATGTCTAAAGAACAAATTATCGAGCAAATCAAAGAAATGTCTATACTTGAGTTAAACGACCTTGTTAAAGGAATTGAAGAAGAATTTGGTGTAACAGCAGCAGCACCTGTAGCAGCTGGCGGTGGCGCTGGTGGAGCGGTTGAAGAAGAGCAAACTGAATTTGATGTTGTTCTAGCAAGCGTTGGATCAGCTAAAATTAAAGTTGTTAAAGCAGTTCGTGAGATCACAGGTCTTGGACTTAAAGATGCTAAAGATCTTGTAGATAACGCTCCTGGTGCAATCAAAGAAGGCGTTACTAAAGAAGAAGCAGAAGAAATGAAATCTAAACTTGAAGAAGTTGGCGCTTCAGTAGAATTGAAGTAAGTTAAAACTAGTGTAAAGCTCGTCTATTAATAGACGAGCTTTACACATTTATTAAATAAAGTAGGTGCTAATATGTCTGAGCAATACTTTGCGAATCAACCTCAATCAAAAAGTGACCCCAAAACGTGGAGTTTTGAACTACGTAGTAATTCCTTTCAGTTTACAAGTGATGTTGGAGTTTTTTCTAAGAATGAAGTGGATTTTGGTTCTAGAACGTTAATAGAAGCATTCACAGTACCAAATGTTTCCGGTGATATTGTTGATCTTGGCTGTGGTTATGGACCAATTGGTCTTGCGCTAGCTAAGGTATTCCCAGACCGGCATTTCATTATGAGTGATGTTAATGAAAGAGCACTCGTTTTAGCGAAAAAGAATGCAGAACAAAACAACATAGATAATACTACATTTTATGTGAGTGATCGTTTTCAATCTATACCTAAAGTAGAATATGCAGCTGTTTTGACCAATCCGCCAATCAGGGCCGGAAAAGAAGTGGTTCATCAAATGTTTGAAGATAGTTTTCAAAATTTAATGAAGGGCGGTCAGTTGTGGGTGGTTATTCAAAAAAAGCAAGGTGCTCCTTCTGCCTTTAGAAAAATGCAACAAATGTTTAAAGAAGTTGAAACAATAAAAAAGAGTAAGGGTTATGAAATCATTTGTGCAACAAAATAATGCATTTAATTAAATGTTGACTCTAGTGGTTGATTGTGGTAGCATTGAAAAATGCCAATAGGTAGATTCGTGTGTCAATAGGCATGCGACAAGGAAAAAATGTATATTATGATTAATAAAGGAAACAATGGTAATGCTGTGAAGGTAAGTGTAGAAGTTTGGGGATTTAGTAGTAGTTTTAATGCTGTTTCCAGGCAGAAATTGTTTCGTTAATTTTCAATACAATACCATTTACTTACATATGTAAATGTATTATAACGACTTGTGAGTAAGTCATTTCACAAGTTTGTTCGGTGAGATTGCCGAACAATTTTTATTCTGATTAAATTATACCTTTTCCGCTGTATAAGTCAATAGCAGTTAAAACATTATTGGAATAAGGTGAAGGTATGTGAGCTTGTCAAAATTTTATTTTGATTTATTAAGCTCTTTTGTTTTCTATTCTTGATTTGAGGGGTGAAGCAGTTGACAGGTCAACTAGTTCAGTATGGACGACACCGCCAGCGCAGAAGCTATGCACGTATCAGTGAGGTATTGGAACTACCAAATCTTATTGAGATTCAAACAGCTTCCTATGAATGGTTTTTAGAGGAAGGATTGCGGGAAATGTTTAAAGATATTTCTCCAATTGAAGATTTCACAGGGAATTTATCACTAGAATTTGTTGATTATAATCTAGGTGAACCAAAATATCCTGTTGCTGAATCGAAAGAAAGAGATGTTACCTACAACGCTCCGCTTCGTGTGAAAGTTCGTTTATTAAATAATGAAACTGGCGAAGTAAAAGAGCAAGAGGTATTTATGGGAGATTTCCCTTTAATGACAGATACAGGTACTTTTGTTATTAATGGAGCCGAGCGTGTTATTGTATCACAGCTTGTTCGTTCGCCAAGTGTGTATTTTAGTGAAAAAATAGACAAAAATGGTAAACGCGGATATAAAGCTACAGTTATCCCCAATAGAGGAGCATGGCTTGAGTTTGAAACAGATGCTAAAGATGTTGTGCATGTTCGTATAGATCGCACAAGAAAGTTACCAATTACCGTATTATTACGGGCAATAGGTTTTAGCAATGATCAAGATATTATTGATCTTATCGGTGATAATGAATATTTAAAAAATACATTAGAAAAAGATAACACAGAAACAAGTGAAAAAGCTTTATTAGAAATTTATGAGCGTTTACGACCTGGCGAGCCGCCAACTGTTGAGAATGCAAAAAGCTTATTAGTTTCTAGGTTTTTCGATCCGAAACGATATGATTTAGCTCGTGTTGGACGTTATAAAATGAATAAAAAGTTACACATTAAAAATCGTCTTTTTAATCAAACTTTAGCGGAACCGTTAGTAGATCATGAAACCGGGGAAGTTGTAGCACAAAAAGGTGATAAACTAGATCGTCGTTTATTAGATAAAATCTTACCATATTTGGATGCAAAAGAAGATAGTTTTGGCGAGCAATATGTTGAACCTGATGAAGGTGTACTTAAAGAGCCAATAAAAATTCAAATGATTAAAATATTTGATCCCACTGATCCTGAAGGGGAAAGAACGCTAAATGTTATTGGTAATGGAGCAGTTGATGATTCGGTTAAGAATATTGCACCATCTGATATTCTTGCTTCTATTAACTATTTCTTTAACATTTTACATCAAGTAGGTAATACAGATGATATTGATCACTTAGGAAATCGTAGACTTCGTTCTGTAGGTGAATTGTTGCAAAATCAGTTCCGTATTGGTCTTTCTAGAATGGAACGTGTAGTACGTGAGCGTATGTCTATTCAAGACACCTCAGCAATTACACCGCAGCAATTGATTAACATTCGTCCTGTAATTGCTTCCATTAAAGAGTTTTTCGGTAGTTCTCAACTTTCACAATTTATGGACCAAACAAATCCATTAGCTGAATTAACCCACAAACGTCGTTTATCTGCGCTTGGACCTGGTGGTTTGACTCGTGAACGTGCAGGTTTTGAAGTTCGTGACGTACACTATTCTCACTATGGCCGTATGTGTCCGATTGAAACGCCTGAGGGGCCGAATATTGGTTTAATTAACTCTTTGTCATCATTTGCAAAAGTTAATAAGTTTGGTTTTATTGAAACACCATACCGTCGTGTTGATCCAGAAACAGGCAAAGTTACGGAACGTTATGATTATATGACTGCAGATGAAGAAGATAATTATGTTGTTGCGCAAGCAAATGCTAGTCTAACAGATGATGGATCATTTGCAGACGAAGAAGTTATCGCTCGTTTCCGTGGTGAAAATACTGTTGTAAGTCGTGATCGTTTAGATTATATGGACGTTTCACCAAAACAAGTTGTATCCGCAGCTACAGCATGTATTCCATTTTTGGAAAATGATGACTCTAACCGTGCGCTTATGGGTGCCAACATGCAACGTCAAGCTGTTCCTTTATTACAACCGCGTTCGCCGATTGTTGGTACTGGAATGGAATATGTATCTGGTAAGGATTCAGGTGCAGCTGTTATCAATCTACGAGATGGTATAGTGGAACGTGTCGAAGCGAAAGAAGTTCGAGTTCGCCTCATATCAGAAGTTGATGGGAAAGAAGTACAAGGCGATGTTGATACATATCGCTTGCAAAAATTCATCCGTTCTAACCAAGGAACCTGTTATAACCAACGACCAATCGTTAGTGTTGGGGATCGTGTGAAAAAAGGAGAAATCCTAGCAGATGGTCCTTCAATGGAAGATGGTGAACTAGCACTAGGGCAAAATGTTCTAGTTGGCTTTATGACTTGGGAAGGTTATAACTATGAGGATGCTATTATCATGAGTGAACGCTTAGTGAAAGATGATGTTTACACTTCTATCCATATTGAAGAATATGAATCTGAAGCTCGTGATACAAAGCTAGGACCTGAAGAGATTACAAGAGACATTCCAAACGTCGGAGAAGATGCACTACGCGACCTTGATGAGAGAGGTATTATCCGTGTTGGTGCTGAAGTTGAAGATGGTGATTTACTAGTAGGTAAAGTGACACCAAAAGGAGTAACAGAGTTATCTGCTGAGGAACGCTTGTTACACGCAATATTTGGTGAAAAGGCGCGTGAAGTACGTGATACTTCCTTACGTGTACCACACGGTGCCGGTGGAATTGTATTGGATGTTAAAATCTTTAATCGCCAAGATGGTGACGAACTACCACCAGGTGTGAATCAATTAGTTCGTGCTTATATTGTGCAGAAACGTAAAATTCATGAAGGTGACAAAATGGCTGGTCGTCACGGTAATAAAGGTGTTATTTCTAAGATATTACCAGAAGAAGATATGCCATTTATGCCAGACGGAACACCAATCGATATCATGCTTAACCCGTTAGGTGTACCATCACGTATGAACATCGGTCAGGTACTTGAAATGCACTTAGGTATGGCTGCAAGACAACTCGGTATTCATGTAGCATCTCCTGTATTTGATGGAGCTCGTGAAGAAGATGTGTGGGAAACGATTCAAGAAGCTGGAATGGCAAGAGATGCAAAAACAGTTCTTTATGATGGACGTAGTGGAGAACCATTTGATAACCGTGTTTCTGTTGGTGTCATGTACATGATTAAACTAGCGCACATGGTTGATGATAAACTACACGCACGTTCGACTGGACCATATTCACTTGTTACACAGCAACCATTAGGTGGTAAAGCACAATTTGGTGGCCAACGTTTCGGTGAAATGGAAGTTTGGGCACTAGAAGCATATGGTGCAGCTTACACGTTACAAGAAATTTTAACAGTGAAGTCAGATGATGTTGTTGGTCGCGTGAAAACATATGAAGCAATTGTTAAAGGAGAAAGTATTCCAGAGCCAGGTATACCAGAATCATTTAAGGTATTAATTAAAGAGTTGCAAAGCCTTGGTTTGGATGTAAAAATGCTTTCAGCTGATGAAGAAGAAATTGAACTTCGAGATATAGATGAAGAAGATACACAATCGGCAGATCAATTTAATCTTGAACTTGAAGGTAAATAATTAAACAGTTCTCACTTTTATCGTTTGATATGTAAAAAGTTGTTCGAATTAGTTAATAAACAAGAGATTTTTATTTCTTGTTTTTAACTATTTGGGCACATACTAAAGGGAGGTAGGCCCCTTGATAGATGTAAATAATTTTGAATTTATGAAAATAGGGTTAGCATCACCAGATAAAATCCGTTCATGGTCATATGGAGAAGTGAAAAAGCCAGAAACCATTAACTATCGTACATTAAAACCAGAAAAAGATGGTTTATTTTGTGAAAGAATCTTTGGTCCACAAAAAGACTGGGAATGTCATTGTGGTAAATACAAACGTGTCCGTTATAAAGGGGTAGTTTGTGATCGCTGTGGTGTTGAAGTAACAAAATCTAAAGTTCGTCGTGAACGTATGGGTCACATTGAACTAGCTGCACCAGTTTCACATATTTGGTACTTTAAAGGTATTCCAAGTCGAATGGGATTAGCGTTAGATATGTCACCAAGAGCGTTAGAAGAAGTTATTTATTTCGCTGCTTATATTGTGACAGACCCAGGTGATACCACTTTAGAGAAAAAGCAATTACTTTCTGAAAAAGAATATCGTGCATATCGCGATAAATATGGTCAAACCTTCCAAGCTCAAATGGGAGCAGAAGCTATTAAAAAAATATTGCAAGATATTGATCTTGAAAAAGAAGTAGAGATTCTTCGTGAAGAATTAAAATCTGCGCAAGGTCAGCGTCGTACGAGAGCGATAAAACGTTTAGAAGTATTAGAAGCATTCCGTAACTCTGGTAACCATACAGATTGGATGATTTTAGAGGTGTTACCAATTATACCTCCTGAACTTCGACCAATGGTACAACTAGATGGTGGACGCTTTGCTACATCGGATTTAAATGATCTATATCGTCGTGTTATTAACCGCAACAATAGACTTAAGCGTTTATTAGATCTTGGTGCACCAAGTATTATCGTTCAAAACGAGAAACGTATGCTTCAAGAAGCAGTTGATGCACTAATTGATAATGGTCGTCGTGGTCGTCCGGTAACTGGACCGGGTAACCGTCCACTTAAATCTCTTTCACATATGTTAAAAGGGAAACAAGGTCGTTTCCGTCAAAACTTATTAGGTAAACGTGTTGACTACTCTGGTCGTTCTGTAATTGTTGTAGGACCTAGCTTAAAAATGTATCAGTGTGGTTTACCAAAAGAGATGGCAGTTGAGTTATTTAAACCATTTATTATGAAGGAATTAGTAGAAAGAGGTTTAGCTCACAACATTAAGTCTGCAAAACGTAAGATAGAAAGACTTAATCCTGATGTTTGGGAAGTGTTGGAAGACGTTATTAGGGAACACCCTGTACTATTAAACCGTGCTCCTACTTTACACAGATTAGGTATTCAAGCATTTGAACCTACTCTAGTAGAAGGACGTGCAATTCGTTTGCATCCATTAGTATGTACAGCATATAACGCTGACTTTGATGGTGACCAAATGGCAGTACACGTTCCACTTTCAGCAGAAGCACAAGCTGAGGCGCGTATTCTTATGTTGGCAGCTCAAAATATTTTGAATCCAAAGGATGGTAAACCAGTAGTAACACCTTCACAAGATATGGTGTTAGGTAACTATTACCTTACAATGGAACGAGAAAATGCGGTTGGAGAAGGAATGTCATTTAAAGATCTTTCCGAGGCGATGGTTGCATACCAAAATGGTTATGTTCATCTTCATACTCGAATTGCAGTGCAGGCTTCTTCGCTTAATAAAGCAGCATTCTCAGAAGAACAAAATAGTCAACTAATAGTGACAACGGTAGGTAAACTGATCTTTAATGATATGCTTCCGGAATCATTCCCGTATATGAATGAGCCGACGCAACAAAACCTAGAAGTTCGCACGCCAGAAAAGTATTTCATTGAAAAAGGCTCGAATGTAAAGGAAGTAATTGCTGATCGAGATATTATTCTTCCGTTCAAGAAAGGTATTTTGGGAGATATAATTGCTGAAGTATTTAAGAAGTTTAAAATCAGTGAAACATCAAAAATGCTTGACCGTATGAAAGACTTAGGATTTAAGTACTCTACTAAAGCAGGTATAACAGTTGGTGTAGCAGATATTGTTGTATTAGCAGAGAAAGAGCTTATCCTAGATGAAGCACAAGAGAAAGTCGATAAAGTATTAAAACAATTCCGTCGTGGTTTAATTACAGATGAAGAACGCTATGATCGTGTTATTTCAATATGGTCACAAGCAAAAGATGTCATTCAAGAAAAACTTATGAAGACATTAAATCCAAGAAACCCTATATTCATGATGAGTGATTCAGGTGCTCGTGGTAACGCATCAAACTTCACACAATTAGCTGGTATGCGTGGTTTAATGGCCAACCCGGCTGGTAAGATCATCGAATTGCCGATCAAATCTAGTTTCCGTGAAGGTTTAACGGTATTAGAGTACTTTATATCTACACACGGTGCTCGTAAAGGACTTGCGGATACGGCGCTGAAAACTGCTGACTCTGGTTACTTAACTCGTCGTCTAGTTGATGTGGCACAAGATGTTATTATTCGTGATGATGATTGTGGAACAGATAAAGGTTTAACAGTTCATGCAATAACAGAAGGTACAGAATTAATTGAACCACTGATTGACCGTCTGATTGGTCGTACTTCATTCCAAGTTGTACGTCATCCAGAGACGAAAGAAGTATTGATTAATAAAAACGAAGTAATACCTGAAGATGTAGCAAAACAAATTGTTGAATCAGGTATTAAAGAAGTAACAATTCGTACTGTCTTTACTTGTAATACAAAACATGGTGCTTGTAAGAAGTGTTATGGTCGTAACTTAGCCACTGGTCAAGAAGTTGAAGTTGGCGAGGCAGTAGGTATTATCGCTGCACAATCAATTGGTGAGCCAGGAACACAGCTTACAATGCGTACATTCCACACAGGTGGGGTTGCAGGTAGTGATATAACTCAAGGTTTACCTCGTATTCAGGAAATATTTGAAGCGCGTAATCCGAAAGGTCAAGCGGTTGTTTCTGAGATTATTGGAACAGTCCAAGATATTACAGAAGTAAAAGATAAACAAGAGATTATCGTAAAAGGTAATGTTGAATCACTTACTTATACAGCTCCTTATGGTGCGCGTGTAAAAGTGGAAGTAGGAGAAGAAGTTGTCGCTGGTCAAGCACTGACAGAGGGTTCAATCGATCCTAAGGAATTATTGAAAATTCAAGGAATTGATGGTGTCCAATCTTACCTATTAAAAGAAGTACAAAAAGTTTATCGGATGCAAGGTGTGGAAATCGGTGATAAGCACGTTGAAGTAATGGTTAGACAAATGCTTCGTAAAATGCGTGTTGCTGATGCTGGGGATACGGATGTACTACCTGGATCATTACTTGAAATTCACCAGTTCCGAGATGCAAACAAAAAAGTACTATTAAAAGGTGCACAACCTGCCGTTGGAAGACCTGTTTTATTAGGTATTACAAAAGCATCACTCGAAACGGATTCATTCTTATCAGCTGCGTCATTCCAAGAAACAACACGTGTATTAACAGATGCAGCGATTAAAGGAAAACGTGATGAGTTACTAGGTCTAAAAGAAAATGTTATTATTGGTAAATTGGTTCCTGCTGGTACTGGTATGCAAAGGTACCGCAAAATAGAAATTGAAACAGAAGAGCCAGTGGAGCAAATTACTGAAGAATCATTAACAGAAGAAGTAACGCCACAATAAATCAGGGAAGAAACAAGGGGAAATAAAGAAGCACCTAGATATAGAAAACTTTAATTTTATATTGACATTAGAATTATAGAATGATACTATATTCAAGGTGCTTCTGTTATCCTTGTTGCTTTGGAGGATATGTAAATGTCTTATGAAAAAGTAGCACAGGTCAAAGATAATCTAATTATCGGTACGAAACAAACACTAAAAGCCATAAAAAATGGTGAAGTGTCTGAAGTCGTTATTGCTGTTGATGCAGATCAACGTGTAACGAGTAAAGTGTCGCAACTTGCAGAAGAAATGAACGTGCCATGTACACAGGTTGATTCAAAGAAGAGACTTGGCAAAGCATGTGGAATTGATGTAGGAACAGCGACTGTAGCTATAAAGCAATAAAGCAATAAAGTTTTGGTGAATGATCAAAGCTATTCACGAAAGCTTTGTTTTTTGCTTATAAATGAACCACCTGGATGTGTGGTATTACAAAAATCAATGAAAGGAGGAAACAAACAATGCCAACTATCAATCAATTAGTTCGTAAAGGCCGTGTGAGCAAAGGTAAAAAATCTGACTCACCTGCATTGAATAAAGGTTTTAACAGCTTCAAAAAATCATTGACTAACCAATCTTCTCCACAAAAACGTGGTGTTTGTACACGTGTTGGTACGTTAACTCCAAAGAAACCAAACTCTGCATTGCGTAAATATGCGCGTGTGCGTTTGACTAACGGAATTGAAGTAACTGCTTATATTCCTGGAATTGGGCACAATCTTCAAGAACACAGTGTTGTTCTTATTCGCGGAGGACGTGTTAAAGATTTACCTGGTGTACGTTACCATATTGTTCGTGGAGCGCTTGATACTGCCGGAGTAGAAGGACGTGCACAAGGACGTTCTAAATACGGAACAAAAAGACCAAAAAAATAAGCTTTAAATAGCTGATAACTTCAGAAAGGAGGTTAGACTATGCCACGTAAAGGTCCAGTAACAAAACGTGATGTCTTACCAGATCCGTTATATAACTCAAAACTAGTTACTCGTTTGATCAACCAAATTATGGTTGATGGAAAAAGAGGAATAGCTCAAAAAATTCTTTATAAAGCATTTGACATTGTTCAAGAGCGTAGTGATCAACCATCCATTGAGGTGTTTGAACAAGCACTTAAAAATGTTATGCCAGTTCTTGAAGTTCGCGCTCGCCGTGTTGGTGGTTCAAACTATCAAGTACCGGTTGAAGTACGTCCAGAACGTCGCCAAGCATTGGGACTTCGTTACCTTGTAAATTATTCAAGATTACGCGGAGAAAAAACAATGGAAGAACGTTTAGCTTATGAAATTCTTGACGCATCAAACAACACTGGTGCATCTGTTAAGAAAAGAGAAGATATGCACAAAATGGCGGAAGCAAACAAAGCATTTGCTCATTATCGTTGGTAGTATTAAAAGCTTAAATACAACATGTATGTTCCATTACGTCATGCAAGTTAATGGATTGATGGAGCAATCTTTTTCGAAATGTTTAAAGATAATCATGTAATCGAACTTAGATAATAGGAAGGAGAAAGAAACATGCCTAGAGAATTCTCCTTGGAAAAGACACGTAATATCGGGATTATGGCCCATATTGATGCTGGTAAGACAACAGCAACTGAACGTATTCTTTTCTATACAGGACGTATCCATAAAATTGGAGAAACACACGAAGGTGCTTCTCAAATGGACTGGATGGAGCAAGAGCAAGAGCGTGGTATTACAATCACATCTGCTGCAACAACTGCTTCATGGAAAGGTCATCGTATCAACATTATAGATACACCAGGACACGTAGACTTCACTGTTGAAGTTGAACGTTCTTTGCGTGTACTTGATGGTTCCGTAGCTTTACTTGATGCACAATCAGGGGTTGAGCCACAAACAGAAACTGTTTGGCGCCAAGCTACAACATATAAAGTTCCTCGTATTGTATTCGTTAATAAAATGGATAAAATAGGTGCGGACTTTGAATATTCGCTTGGGACATTAGAAGATCGTCTAGCTGCAAATGCACATCCAGTGCAACTTCCAATCGGTGCGGAAGATGAATTCGAAGGAATTATCGACCTTATTGATATGGAGGCTCATTACTACTTAGATGATTTAGGTACACGTGAAGAGGCGCGTCCTATCCCTGATGCTTATAAAGAACAAGCAGAAAAATATCGTACAAGGTTGATAGAAGCTGTAGCTGACCTTAACGAAGACCTTATGATGAAATATCTAGAAGGCGAAGAGATTTCTAATGAAGAACTTAAAGCTGCGGTTCGTACTGCTACTCTAAGCGTAGAATTCTACCCAGTCTTTTGTGGTTCAGCTTTCAAAAACAAAGGGGTTCAATTATTAATTGATGGAGTTATAGATTACTTACCTGCTCCAACAGATGTACCTCCTATTGAAGGTCATGTACCACAAACTGATGAAGAGGTTGTTCGACGTGCAGATGATAGCGAACCATTTTCAGCTTTAGCATTTAAGGTTGCAACTGACCCATACGTAGGTAAACTTACATTTTTCCGTGTCTATTCAGGTACGCTTGATGCAGGTTCTTACGTAAAAAACTCATCTAAAGATAAAAGAGAACGTGTTGGACGTATTTTACAACTACATGCTAACTCTCGACAAGAAATCCCTACTGTTTATGCAGGTGATATTGCCGGAGCTGTAGGTTTGAAAGATACTTCTACAGGGGATACTTTATGTGATGAGAAGAGTCTTGTAATTTTAGAATCAATGGACTTTCCAGATCCAGTTATTTCTGTAGCGATTGAACCTAAATCAAAAGCAGATCAGGATAAGATGTCTATTGCATTAGGAAAACTTGCTGAAGAAGATCCTACATTTAAAGCTGAAACAGATCCTGAAACTGGTCAAACAATCATTTCTGGTATGGGTGAACTCCACCTTGATATTATCGTTGATCGTATGAGACGCGAATTCAATGTTGGGGCAAACGTAGGTGCACCGCAGGTATCTTACCGTGAAACATTCCGTAAAGCTGCAAACGTTGAAGGTAAGTTTGTTCGTCAGTCTGGTGGACGTGGACAGTATGGTCACGTTTGGATTACATTCGAACCAAACACTGAAGGCGCAGGTTACGAGTTTGTAAACAAAACTGTCGGTGGTTCTGTACCACGTGAATACATTTCTTCTGTAGAAGCTGGTGTTAAGGAAGCAATGCAGAATGGTGTTATTGCTGGTTATCCACTTATCGACTTGAAGGCAACTTTGTTTGATGGAAGTTACCATGATGTCGATTCCAACGAAACTGCCTTTAAAGTTGCTGCTTCTATGGCACTTAAAGCGGCGAAAAATAAATGTGATCCAGCACTTCTTGAACCAATTGAGAAGGTTGAAATTGTTATCCCAGAAGAATACATGGGTGATATTATGGGTGATGTTACTTCTCGTCGTGGTCGTGTCGAAGGTATGGAAGGACGCGGAAATGCACAAGTTGTTAAAGCGTTTGTTCCACTTTCTGAAATGTTTGGTTATGCAACTGCTCTTCGTTCTAACACACAAGGACGCGGAACTTACACAATGCACTTTGATCACTTCGAAGAAGTGCCAAAGAGTGTTGGGGAAGAAATTATTAAGAAAAACACTGGCGAATAATTGATTTTTCGCAAAAAATAACGTATAACTTGTATTGTGCACTTAGAAGTTAATATATTATTTATTTCTAAGTGAACATACATGTATTATAAAAAATTAACTTTTATTTATTTAAAGGAGGAACTATAAATGGGTAAAGAAAAATACGACCGCTCCAAAGACCACGTTAACGTTGGTACTATTGGACACGTTGACCATGGTAAAACTACACTAACAGCTGCAATTTCTACAGTACTACACAATCGTTCAGGTTCAGGTACTGCAATGGCTTATGATCAAATTGACGGTGCTCCTGAAGAGCGCGAACGTGGAATCACAATCTCAACAGCACACGTTGAGTATGAAACAGAAACGCGTCACTATGCACACGTTGACTGTCCTGGACACGCTGACTATGTTAAAAACATGATCACAGGTGCTGCACAAATGGATGGAGCTATCTTAGTTGTTTCTGCAGCTGATGGTCCAATGCCACAAACTCGTGAGCACATCTTACTTTCACGTCAAGTAGGTGTACCTGCAATTGTTGTATTCTTAAACAAATGTGACATGGTAGACGATGAAGAACTTCTTGAGTTAGTAGAAATGGAAGTACGTGACCTTCTTGGTGAATATGACTTCCCTGGAGATGACGTTCCAGTTATCAAAGGTTCTGCACTTAAAGCTCTTGAAGGCGAAGAGAAATATGTTAATGCAATCTATGAATTAATGGATGCTGTTGACGAATATATTCCTCGTCCTGACCGTGATGTTGAAAAACCTTTCATGATGCCAGTTGAGGATGTATTCTCAATCACTGGTCGTGGAACAGTTGCTACTGGTCGTGTTGAGCGTGGAGTAGTTAAAGTTGGAGACGAGATTGACATTATTGGTCTTTCTGATGCTCCTAAAAAATCAACTGTTACTGGTGTTGAAATGTTCCGTAAGCTTCTTGACTATGCAGAAGCTGGCGATAACATTGGTGCACTTCTTCGCGGGGTTTCTCGTGATGATATCGGCCGTGGACAAGTACTTGCTAAACCAGGTACAATCACTCCACACACAACTTTTAAAGCAGAAGTTTATGTTTTATCAAAAGAAGAGGGTGGCCGTCACACGCCATTTTTCAATAACTACCGTCCACAGTTTTACTTCCGTACTACGGATGTAACTGGTATTATTCAACTTCCTGAAGGCGTAGAAATGGTTATGCCTGGAGATAACGTTGAAATGACAGTAGATCTTATTTCACCAATCGCACTTGAAGAGGGAACTAAGTTCTCAATTCGTGAAGGTGGCCGTACTGTAGGCGCCGGTGTTGTTGCAACTATTACTAAATAAGTAATGCTATAAAATAACAGGTAGCTCATAAGCTACCTGTTATTTTTTTGTCTCAAATGACATTGGTGAAAAAAATTCTCGAAGAATGCGAATTATGAGGCCAATGCCTCAACTGGTCATACTTTTTTTAGAATGGTTTTCAATATGGTTCATTGCTATTAGTAGGATTCAATAAAGGAGTTTATAGTGTTAGTGCTTTACTATGAGCTATTTTCTTTAGGAGTTGTTTATCGTAGACTACAATTCTTTATGCAAACGACTTGTTTTCTATTTATATAAAAAATAACGCTAGTGAGTTTTCGCTCACCAACGTTTATTTATTGTACAATACTATTTTTAACTGTTATTCATATACTTCTGCTTCTGTTAAATGGTTTTCAGCAATAATTGTTTCTCGGATATTATCTTCGGTAACTGTAATTGGCTCTAAAAGTATAGAGTTAATTGCGCCATTGCCATTTTCAATTGTTGTATTTGTTTCGACTTCTTCCTCTTTTGCAACTTTCATTGCTAAATCCGCTGATTGATGCGCAAGGGAATGAATTGACTTATATACTGTCATTGTCTGACTACCATTTATAATTCTGCGAACAGCTGCCAGCTCTGCATCTTGACCTGAAACAGGGATAGAGTTACTTTCATTTCCCAATGCTTCAATTACTCCTCCTGCTGTACCATCGTTTGCAGCAATTACTGCATCAACATTTGTATTTGATAAAAGGCTTGCGAACTGATCTCTTGCTGTTTCTGGTGACCATTCTGGTGTGTATGTATCATACACAAGGTTTATATCACCACTATCTATATAAGGCTGCAATATGTTCATTGCTCCTTCTCTAAATAGAATAGCATTATTATCTGTTTCTGCTCCACCGACATAAGCAAAATCACCTTCATCCACTTCGTTTAAAATTGCTTCGGCTTGTAATTCTCCTACTTTAACATTATCAAAGGATACATAGTAATCAACTGGAGCATCAAGAATGAGTTTGTCATAAGAAATAACTTTTACTCCAGCTTCATGTGCCAATTCAACAATTTCCCCTGCTTCATTTGAATTAGTTGGTATAACGACCAAGACATCTACACCTTCTTTAATCAAAAGCTTAGCTTGTTCAATTTGCACTTCTTGATCACCGTTTGCGGCTAACGTCTTAACAATACCACCTAATTCTTCAACTTTCTCCTCAAAATTGAGTTTGTCGCGATACCATCTGTCATCTCTTAATGTATCCATAACAAAACCAATGTATATATCATCTGGATTTGATAGTAATTTATCAGTTGTATCTGTGGATTGACTATCCGTAGTTTGGTTGCTATTACAAGCAGTTAAGTAAAAAGTAAATAGGATAGTAAGAATCAATGTAGCATTTATTTTCATTATTTTTTTCTCCTCCTTAACAATTAAATATGGAAACGTGAAATTAATGTGTTCATGCGTTCTACAAGCTGGCGTAATTCTAATGCACCATCAGATACCTGTTCAATCGCTTCTCTTTGTTCTAAGACTGATGCGGATATTTCTTCTGATCCTGCAGCTGATTCTTCTGAGATAGCTGCAATATGTTCAATTGAGCTGTTGATTTCATCACTGGCTACATTGAAATATGCTAGAGTGGTTGAAATATCATTAACTTGATTGGACATTGTCGTAACTTTTTCTTTAATGTCAAAAAAGTATTGACCAGATGTTTCTATTTGTTGTTTTCCGATATTTACCTCATTAAAGCCACTATTTAATTCTTTAGCCATTATCGTAATTTGATTTTTTATATCATCAACAATTTTGGTAATACTCTCAGAAGATGATCCAACCTCTTCTGCTAGTTTACGTACTTCTTCGGCAACGACAGCAAAACCTTTTCCGGATTCACCCGCACGAGCTGCTTCAATCGATGCATTAAGTGCTAATAAATTAGTTTGATCTGCTATAGAACGAATCACATTAACAAATTCAGAAATTGAAGTAGTTTGATTTTCTAAATCCTTAACTTTTATAACGGAGTCTTGTACCGTATTCGTAATAGTATCCATGTGTACGAGTGATTGTTTCATTTGCTTATCACCATCTATTGAAACATTTAGTACATCTTTAGAAAATTGGACAAGTTTTTCACCATTTTCATTTGCTGTTATCACTCTGTTACTAAACTCTTTTGTCTTTTCAGAAATAACGCTTGCTTCATCTGCCTGATTTGTTGCACCATTTGCAAGTTCTTCTATTGTAAGTGCAACTTGTTCACTACCTTCTTTAACATCAGCAGAATGTGTGGTAAATGCTACAACATGTGTATCTACTGTCATTGCTAATGAAGATATCTCATTAATCATTTCTTTTAAATTCGATTTCATATAATTAACCGAACTCGATAATTGACCAATTTCACTTTTACTATTATCATTTAAATTGTCGACATTCAAATCACCATTAGCAATTGCATCACTTGTTGCAACGACCTGCTGAAGGCTTCGGCGAATGTTTCGACTAATAAAATAGATTAGTGTTACTGAGATTGCGAATGAGACGATAATTGATAGGAGGAGCGTAGTAATAGTAGTTGAAATACTTTGTTCAGCTTCTTCTATAGAATTAATATTGGAATCGATCGCTTCTTGTTTTAATAAGGAAGCTAATTGCATCGTTTCTTCTTTTAAAGTACCTGCTTCTGCTTGCAATGCGATGAATTCTTCTGTATTAATGTTTTGGACTTTAGGAACAATTTCACTAAAGTAGTATTCATCTAAAGCGTGGTTGTTTTCGATAATTTGATTAAATGTTTCAATTTGCTCGTTAGAAGTTAGTTTTGTTCGTATTGATTTTGCTGTATCAACAAACTGATCACTGAGTGACAAATAACCAAGTAATCGCTCATTTTCTTCTGCGATAATGTATTCGGGTATATACAAATACTTATCTTGATAAAGTGATACTAGTTCAGATACTTCTATTACAACTTCATTCTTATCACGCGTATCGTTAATGGAACTATTCGTATTTGCTAATAAGGAATATGTAATTGCCACGGACAAAATAAATGCCAACATCACAATTGTAAAAACAATGCCGTATTTACTTCCAATTGATTGATTACGCCAAAAACTGTTTAGTTTCATACTAACTTGAACCCCCTGTTGAATTTTAAATAATAAAGTAGAACTAGTAGGTATATCGTACAAATTCAATATTTTTGTAGCGAAAACTTTACAATTCGACATAATGACACACAAACGAACTTCCCTAATAAAAAATATTTATAAAACCTTGCAATTAATAATATTCTTGTATATAATGAATAATGTTGGTCATAAAAGGCGATGATGCGGAAGGTTGTTGGCACACCCGGCCCCTTTGCCATGGCGGGGTGTCGAGAAAATTTTCGCGGAGAAAGTCTATTATAAAATGGGCGAAAAGGAGGGAAAATAATGGCAAAAGAAAAAATCAGAATTCGTTTAAAAGCATATGATCATAGAATCTTAGATCAATCAGCTGAGAAGATTGTTGATACTGCAAAGCGTTCTGGAGCTGGAGTATCTGGTCCAATTCCATTACCTACAGAAAGAACAGTTTATACGGTATTACGTGCGGTGCATAAATACAAAGATTCACGTGAGCAATTTGAAATGCGCACACACAAACGTCTAATTGACATAGTAAGTCCTACACCGAAAACGGTTGATGCGCTTATGCGTCTTGACTTACCATCAGGTGTAGATATAGAAATCAAACTTTAATAGAACGAATTAATTTAGGAGGTGTATCGGATGACGAAAGGAATCTTAGGTCGCAAAATCGGCATGACACAACTGTTTTTAGAAAACGGTGAACTAACGCCGGTAACAGTTATTCAAGCAGAGCCAAACGTAGTGCTTCAAAAAAGAACACTAGACAATGACGGCTATGAAGCTATTCAATTAGGTTTCGCTGACAAAAAAGAATCACGTTCAAACAAACCAGCTAAAGGACATGCTGCAAAAGCGAGCACGAAACCTAAGCGCTTCATTCGTGAATTCCGTAACGCTAATCTTGATGACTATGAAGTAGGTCAAGAACTTAGTGTAGAGGTTTTCCAAGCTGGAGACAAAATTGATGTTTCAGGAACGTCTAAGGGTAAAGGTTTCCAAGGTGCGATCAAGCGTCACAATCAATCTCGCGGACCTATGACTCACGGTTCTCGTTATCATAGACGTCCAGGTTCAATGGGTGTTATTGATCCAATGCGTGTGTTTAAAGGTAAAAATTTACCTGGACAAATGGGTGGAGAAACAGTTACAATTCAAAACCTAGAAGTTGTTAAAACAGATGTAGAAAACAACCTTTTATTAGTAAAAGGTAATGTACCTGGTCCGAAAAAGTCATTTGTAAAAATTACAAGTGCAGTAAAGTTCAACTAATTTTAAATTGAAGGGAGGATATGTCATGCCTAAAGTAGCACTATATAACCAAAGTGGATCGCAAGTAGGCGATATAGAAATAAACGATGCAGTGTTTGGTATTGAGCCAAACGAACACGTGTTACATGATGCGGTAGTAATGCAACAAGCATCTCGCCGTCAAGGTACACACGCTGTAAAGAATCGTTCAGCAGTAAGAGGCGGTGGCCGTAAGCCATGGCGCCAAAAAGGTACAGGACGTGCTCGTCAAGGTACTATTCGTGCACCACAATGGGTTGGTGGTGGAGTAGTATTTGGACCAACGCCGCGTAGCTATAGCTATAAATTACCTAAAAAAGTTCGTCGTTTAGCTCTTCGTTCAGCACTTTCTTCTAAAGTGAAAGAAGATAGTCTGATTGTTTTAGAAGGATTGGCATTCAATGCACCTAAAACAAAAGAGTTTGTAAATCTACTAAATGTTTTAAAAGTTGATACAAAAGTTTTAATTGTAACAGCAGATAAAGATGAAGTAGTTGCACGTTCTGCAAACAACCTACCAAATGCAAAAGTTTTACCTGTAAGCGAAGTTAATGTAATAGACTTGCTTACGCATGACAAGCTGATCTTGACTAAAGATGCAGCAGAAAAAGCAGGGGAGGTGCTTGCATAATGAAGGACCCACGTGATATTATTAAGCGCCCGGTTATTACAGAACACTCTTCAGATCTTATGGCTGAAAAGAAATATACGTTTGAAGTAAATCCGAAAGCGAATAAAACTGAAATCAAACATGCAATCGAATTAATCTTTGGAGTTAAAGTTGTAGGAGTAAATACAGCGAACCTTAAAGGTAAATTTAAGCGTATGGGTAAATACGGTGGTTATCGTTCGGATCGCAAGAAAGCAGTTATTCAGTTATCTGAAGACAGCAAAGAACTAGAATTTTTCGAAAGTGTTTAATATAACGCTATAAAAGAAGGAGGGAAAAAAGATGGCAATTAAGAAGTATAAACCAACTTCAAATGGTAGACGAGGAATGTCAGGTTCTGACTTTGCTGAAATTACAGCAACTGAGCCGGAAAAAACATTGCTTAGCCCACTATTTAAACGTGGTGGAAGAAATAACCAAGGTAAACTAACTGTTCGTCATCAAGGTGGAGGACACAAACGTAAATACCGTATTATTGATTTCAAACGTGAAAAAGATGGTATACCAGGCCGCGTTGCTACGATCGAATACGATCCAAACCGTACTGCTAACATCGCTTTAATTCACTATGCAGATGGAGAAAAACGTTATATCTTAGCTCCAAAAGGATTGGAAGTAGGAACAAATGTTGTTTCTGGTCCTGATGCAGATATCAAATCAGGTAATGCATTACCGCTTATGAGTATCCCGATTGGTACGGTTATTCATAATGTAGAGTTGAAACCTGGACGTGGAGGACAACTTGCTCGTTCTGCGGGGTCTCAAGCTCAGATTTTAGGTCGTGAAGATAAATATGTTCTTGTACGTTTATCATCAGGCGAAGTACGCCTAGTACTAGGAACTTGTCGAGCTACAATTGGTCAAGTTGGAAATCTAGAGCATGAACTTATTAACGTAGGTAAAGCTGGACGTTCTCGTTGGAAAGGTATTCGCCCTACAGTTCGTGGTTCTGTAATGAACCCTAACGATCACCCACACGGTGGTGGTGAAGGACGCGCACCAATCGGACGTAAATCGCCAATGTCTCCTTGGGGTAAACCAACTCTTGGTTACAAAACGCGTAAACGCAACAAGCCATCAAGTAAGTTTATTGTACGTAAACGTAAAAAATAACGGGATTGAACGACGGGTGAAACCCGTCCACCAATCACGAAGGGAGGTTTATGTATGGGTCGTAGTTTAAAAAAAGGACCTTTCGTAGACGATCATTTGATGAAGAAAGTTGAAAAATTAAATGAAGATGACAAAAAACAAGTAATAAAAACTTGGTCGCGACGCTCTACTATTTTCCCAAACTTTGTAGGACACACTATCGCTGTCTATGACGGACGTAAACATGTGCCGGTATATGTTACAGAAGATATGGTTGGACACAAATTAGGTGAATTCGCTCCATCCCGCTCATTCAGAGGGCATGCTGGCGATGACAAGAAAACAAAACGCTAAATGAGAGGAGGCACTCTTGATGCAAGTTCAAGCTAAAGCCGTTGCAAAAACTGTTCGAATTGCTCCTCGTAAAGTTCGTTTGGTAATTGATTTAATTCGAGGAAAAGATGTTGGAGAAGCCATTGCAATATTAAAGCACACACAACGTGGCGCTTCACCTGTTGTTGAAAAAGCACTTAATTCTGCGATTGCTAATGCAGAACATAACTATGAAATGAACATTGATAACTTATATGTATCAGAAGCATATGTAAACGAAGGCGTTACTTTGAAACGTTTCCGTCCACGTGCAATGGGTCGTGCAAGTCAAATCAATAAAAGAACAAGCCACATTACCGTGGTTGTATCAGAAAAGAAGGAGGGATAATCTGTGGGTCAAAAAGTTAATCCGATAGGACTTCGTGTCGGTGTAATCCGTGATTGGGAATCCAAGTGGTACGCCGGTAAAGATTATGCAGACTTATTACATGAAGATATTAAAATTCGTGAATATGTTGAACAAAGACTAAAAGACGCTGCGATTTCTAAGATTGAAATTGAACGTGCAGCAAACCGCGTGAACATCTCCATTTCAACTGCAAAACCAGGAATGGTTATCGGTAAAGGTGGTTCAGAGGTAGAAGCACTACGTAAATCTTTGAATACTCTTACTGGTAAAAAAGTTCACATTAACATCGTAGAAATTAAAAAAGCAGATATGGATGCGAAACTTGTCGCTGAAAATATTGCAAAACAATTAGAAAACCGTGTTTCATTCCGTCGCGCACAAAAGCAAGTAATTCAACGTGCAATGCGTCTTGGAGCAAAAGGTATTCGTACACAAGTATCCGGCCGTTTAGGTGGAGCGGATATCGCACGTGCGGAAAGCTATAGTGAAGGAACTGTACCACTACACACATTACGCGCCGATATTGACTACGGTACTGCAGAAGCAGATACTACTTATGGTAAACTTGGTGTTAAAGTGTGGATCTATCGTGGAGAAGTCCTTCCAACTAAAAACAAAAAGTAAGGAAGGGGGCACGCATTATGTTAATGCCTAAACGTGTAAAACATCGTAAGCAACACCGTGGTAAAATGAAGGGTAAAGCAAAAGGTGGTACATCAATCACTTTTGGTGAATACGGATTGCAAGCTCTCGACGCTTCTTGGATTACAAGTCGTCAAATTGAGGCTGCTCGTATTGCAATGACTCGTTACATGAAACGTGGAGGAAAAGTTTGGATTAAGATTTTCCCAGACAAACCTTACACAGCAAAACCTCTAGAAGTTCGAATGGGTTCTGGTAAAGGTGCACCTGAAGGATGGGTTGCAGTTGTTAAACCAGGTAAGATCATGTTTGAAATCGCTGGAGTATCTGAAGAAGTAGCGCGTGAAGCACTACGTCTTGCATCTCATAAATTACCTATTAAAACTAAGTTTGTAAAACGCGAAGAAATTGGTGGTGAAATCAATGAAGGCTAATGAAATCAGAGAACTAACCACTGCCGAAATTGAACAAAAGATCAAGTCATTAAAAGAAGAACTCTTTAACTTACGTTTTCAGTTAGCTACAGGACAATTGGAAAACACTGCACGTCTTCGTGAGGTTCGTAAATCCATTGCTCGAATGAAAACTGTCGTACGTGAAAGAGAACTAAGCGTAAATAATTAGTAAAACCGAGAGGAGGTTAACCTCAAATGACTGAGCGTAATAATCGTAAAGTTTACACTGGTCGTGTTGTTTCAGATAAAATGGACAAAACGATCACTGTATTAGTAGAAACTTATAAATTCCATAAGCTTTATGGAAAACGTGTGAAATACTCTAAAAAAATGAAAACACATGATGAAAATAATCAGGCTAAAACTGGTGATGTAGTAACTATCATGGAAACTCGTCCATTATCTGCAACAAAACGATTCCGTCTAATTGAAGTAGTGGAAGAAGCCGTTATTATTTAATTTAAGTGAAATTCGCTCGGATTGATTCCGAAGGGAGGTAACAACAGTATGATTCAGCAAGAGACTCGTTTAAAAGTTGCAGACAATTCTGGTGCACGTGAAGTACTAACTATTAAAGTACTTGGTGGCTCTGGTCGTAAGACTGCTAATATTGGTGATGTTATCGTGTGTACGGTGAAACATGCAACGCCAGGTGGTGTTGTCAAAAAAGGTGAAGTTGTGAGAGCTGTTATCGTTCGTACGAAAACAGGGGCTCGTCGTAAAGATGGCTCATATATCCGTTTTGATGAGAACGCAGCAGTAATTGTTCGTGAGGATAAAAGTCCTCGTGGAACTCGTATCTTTGGACCTGTAGCACGTGAATTACGTGATGCGAAGTTTATGAAAATTGTATCTCTAGCTCCAGAGGTATTATAAAGTCATTGAAAATACGTAATGCTGTGATACGTCGTTAACGTGAGAAGACAACGTATCTAGCTACTTGTTTTTAATTAATTAAAAGTTCTTAATGAAAAGCCTTGTAAGGAGGTGCGTCTAGCATGCATGTAAAAAAAGGTGATAAAGTACAAGTAATTTCTGGTAAAGATAAAGGCAAACAAGGTACTGTTCTTGTTGCATTTCCTAAAAAGGATCGAGTACTTGTTGAAGGGATTAATATTATTAAGAAACACGCAAAACCTTCACAAGATAATCCACAGGGCGGAATCTTAAACTATGAAGCATCAATCCATGTTTCTAATGTATTACCGATTGATCCGAAATCCGGCGAGCCTACTCGAGTAGGATATGAAGAACGTGACGGAAAGAAAGTTCGTATCGCTAAAAAATCCGGTGAAGCGTTAGATAACTAAATTATCGACGAAAGGAGGGCTACTCGATGAACGAACTAAAGAACAAATATCAAAACGATATCGTTTCATCATTAATTGAAAAATTCAACTACGACTCTGTTATGGAAGTACCGAAAGTTGATAAAATCGTAATCAATATGGGAGTTGGCGATGCAACGCAAAATTCTAAAGCGCTAGATAGCGCAGTAGAAGAATTAGCGCTTCTATCAGGACAACGACCATTAATAACAAAGGCTAAAAAATCAATTGCTGGTTTTCGCTTGCGTGAAGGAATGCCTATCGGGGCTAAAGTAACCCTTCGCGGAGCACGTATGTACGAATTCCTACAAAAGCTTATTGATGTATCACTTCCACGTGTACGTGATTTCCGTGGTATTTCTAATAAATCTTTTGATGGTCGTGGAAACTATACGCTTGGCGTAAAAGAGCAATTGATTTTCCCAGAGATAAACTATGATCAAGTAAGTAAAATTCGTGGTATGGATATTGTTATTGTTACAACTGCTAACACTGACGAAGAATCGCGCGAATTATTAACTCAGCTTGGCATGCCTTTCCAAAAATAAGCGTTAAAGCTAATGCAAGGAGGGAAAATTGTGGCTAAAAAATCTATGATTGCGAAACAAAAACGCACACAGAAGTTTCAAGTACAAGAGTACACACGTTGTGAACGTTGTGGACGACCGCACTCGGTTCTTCGTAAGTTCAAACTTTGTCGTATTTGTTTCCGTGAACTTGCCCATAAGGGTCAAATTCCTGGTGTCAAAAAAGCAAGTTGGTAAACCCCTATTAGGGAAGGAGGTAATAAATAATGGTTATGACTGATCCAATTGCAGATATGTTAACTCGTATTCGTAATGCAAACATGGTTCGCCATGAGAAGCTAGAGCTTCCTGCATCAAAACTTAAAAAAGATATTGCGGATATTTTAAAACGTGAGGGCTTTGTTCGTGATTATGAATATATTGAAGATAGTAAACAAGGAGTACTTCGTATTTTCTTGAAATATAGCAACAGTGAACAACGTGTTATTACTGGACTAAAACGTATTAGTAAACCAGGATTACGCGTATATGCGAAATCAGATGAAATTCCTAAAGTATTAAATGGTCTAGGCATCGCGATCGTATCGACTTCAAAAGGCATATTATCGGATAAAGAAGCACGCGAACAGTCGATTGGCGGCGAAGTGCTAGCATACGTTTGGTAATTATATTTTAACAAGATAGGAGGTGCCCTACAAATGTCACGTATAGGCCTAAAAATATTAGAAATTCCTGAAGGTGTTGAAATTAAAAATGACAACAACCTTGTAACTGTAAAGGGTCCTAAGGGAGAATTAACTCGTCAGTTCCATGAGGATATGACAATCAAGATTGAAAATAACGTATTAACAGTTGAACGCCCAAGTGATCACAAAGATCACCGTGCATTACATGGTACAACACGTAGCCTTATTGGCAACATGGTTGACGGTGTACACGCAGGTTTTGAAAAGACACTTGAAATCCAAGGTGTAGGTTATCGTGCTCAGAAACAAGGAGACAAACTTATTATGAACGCAGGTTACTCTCACCCAGTAGAGATCGAACATATTGAAGGTATTGAAATCGAAGTACCTGCTAATACAAAAGTTATTATCAAAGGTATCGATAAAGAACTAGTTGGAGCTGTTGCAGCAAACATTCGTGCAATTCGCCCACCTGAGCCATATAAAGGTAAAGGAATTCGTTATGCTGGTGAACATGTACGTCGTAAAGAAGGTAAAACAGCGAAATAATTAATTTAACCGACTTAAGAAGACTGGTTAGATAGGCAACAGAAAGGAGTGACCTAGATGATTACGAAACCAAACAAAAATGGAATACGTAAAAAAAGACATTACCGTGTTCGTAAGAACCTTTTTGGTACTGCGGAACGTCCTCGTTTAAATGTATTTCGTTCTAATAAACATATCTATGCTCAACTAATTGATGATGCAAATGGTGTCACATTAGCAAGTGCTTCAACAGTAGATAATGACTTTACTGGCGATGCTACTGGCAACGTAGAAGCTGCAAAAAAAGTTGGAGAACTAATCGCAACACGCGCTAAAGAACAAGGCCACAAAGTTGTGGTTTATGACCGTGGAGGATATTTATATCACGGACGTGTTAAAGCATTAGCAGATGCTGCCCGTGAGGCAGGTCTTGAATTTTAAAAGTAAAAGGAGGGACATATATTGCTTACTAATATCGACCCGAATAAATTAGACTTAGAAGAACGCGTAGTAACAATTAACCGTGTAGCTAAAGTAGTAAAAGGTGGACGTCGTTTCCGTTTTGCAGCATTAGTTGTTATCGGAGATAAGAACGGACATGTTGGTTTTGGAACAGGTAAGGCGCAAGAAGTACCAGAAGCAATTAAAAAAGCTATTGATGATGCGAAGAAAAACCTTATTACAGTACCGATTGTAGGAACTACAATTCCTCATGAAATTACTGGTAAATTTGGTGCTGGTAGTATTCTTTTAAAACCAGCAAGTGAAGGTACTGGAGTTATTGCTGGTGGACCTGTTCGTGCTGTACTTGAATTAGCTGGTGTTGGTGATATCCTTTCTAAATCACTAGGAACAAACACACCAATTAACATGGTTCGTGCAACAATTAGTGGTCTTGAAAATTTAAAACGCGCAGAAGACGTAGCAAAACTACGTGGTAAATCAGTAGAAGAACTGTTAGGATAAGGGGGGGAAATAAAATGGCTAAAAAGTTAGAAATTACCCTCACGCGCAGTGTCATCGGCAGATCTGAAGTTCAAAAAGCAACTGTTAAAACATTGGGTTTAAGAAAAATTCGTCAATCTGTTGTCCGTGAAGATACGCCTGCGACTCGAGGCATGATTAATAGAATATCACATCTGATAGCGGTCAAAGAAGTAGAAGTATAATATATTAGCGTAAAGAGGAGGTGCTCGCATGAAACTTCATGAATTAAAACCAGCACAAGCTCGTAAAGAGCGTAATCGTGTAGGTCGTGGAATGTCCTCTGGTAACGGAAAAACATCTGGACGCGGACATAAAGGTCAAAAAGCTCGTTCAGGTGGTGGAGTTCGCTTAGGTTTTGAAGGTGGACAAATGCCATTATTCCAACGCTTACCAAAACGAGGATTCACTAATATCCATCGTACAGAATATGCGATTGTTAATTTAGAAACACTAAATAGATTTGAAGAAGGTACAGAAGTAACACCCGAACTATTACTTGAAACTGGTACAGTTAGCAAGTTAAAAGCCGGCATTAAAGTTCTTGGAAATGGCAAAATGGAAAAGAAACTTATTGTAAAAGCTCACAAGTTCTCTACTTCTGCAAAAGAAGCTATTGAGGCAGCGGGCGGTAAAACTGAGGTGATCTAATGTTTCGTGCAATCTCCAATTTTTTTCGTGTGAAAGAGATTCGAAGTAAGATTGTTTTTACACTATTGATGCTTATAGTTTTCCGATTAGGAACATTTATTCCTGTTCCGTTCTCAAATCGTGATGCAATTGAATTTATGAATGACCAACAAAGTGTTTTCGGGTTCTTAAATACATTTGGTGGCGGGGCATTGCAAAACTTTTCTATTTTAGCAATGGGAATTATGCCTTACATTACTGCCTCCATCATTATGCAATTATTGCAAATGGATGTAGTCCCGAAATTCACTGAGTGGAAGAAACAAGGTGAAGTTGGGCGACGTAAGTTAGCTCAATTCACTCGTTATGCAACAATCGTTCTTGCTTTTATCCAAGCAATCGCTATGTCGATTGGATTTAATGCAATGAGTGGGGGAGAATTGATTTCGAACCCTGGTGTAGGTAAATTCTTGGTTATCGCTATCGTGTTGACCAGTGGAACAGCTTTCTTAATGTGGCTTGGAGAACAAATTACTGCAAATGGTGTTGGAAATGGTATTTCCATTATTATATTTGCGGGAATTGTCGCTGCAATACCAAATGGTGTCAACCAACTTTTCGAACAATACTTTGGTGGTAACGTCGGTGACGACCTATTCATTAATATTGTAATTGTTACGTTGATTGCTTTAGTTGTACTTGCGGTAACAGTTGGAGTAATTTATATTCAACAAGCATTACGGAAAATTCCAATCCAATATGCTAAGCGTTTAGTTAATCGTTCACCTGTTGGTGGACACTCTACGCATCTACCGTTAAAAGTAAATGCCGCTGGAGTAATACCAGTTATTTTTGCAGTATCATTTATCATGGCACCACGAACTATCGCAGGTTTCTTTGATGGTAACGTTGCAGGAACAATTGAAACGATTTTTGATTATACGCAGCCTATTGGTATGGTTATATATGTAGCCTTAATCATTGCTTTTACTTATTTCTACTCATTTGTTCAGGTTAATCCAGAACAAATGGCTGAAAATCTTAAAAAGCAAGGTGGATATATCCCAGGAATACGTCCAGGTACAAATACGGAGACGTATTTGACACGTGTTCTATATCGTCTTACATTTGTTGGTTCTATCTTTCTTGCTGCGGTAGCAGTATTACCATTAGTTTTAGGTAGTATCGCTAACTTACCACAGGCTATTCAAATTGGTGGAACAAGCTTACTAATTGTTGTTGGGGTAGCTCTTCAAACAATGAAACAGTTAGAAAGTCAACTGGTAAAACGTCATTACAAGGGATTTATTAAGTAATGAACATTGTGATCGTAAAGAAATGAGAGCGAGGGGAATTACAATGAATTTAATTCTAATGGGTCTTCCTGGTGCTGGTAAAGGTACACAGGCTGATAAGATAGTAGAAAAATATCAGGTCCCTCATATTTCAACCGGAGATATGTTTCGATTAGCAATTAAAGAAGGAACTGACCTCGGAAAAGAAGCAAAATCATTTATGGATCAGGGTGAATTAGTTCCAGATGAAGTTACTATTGGTATAGTTCGTGAACGTTTAAGTAAGCCTGATTGTGACAAAGGATTTCTTTTGGATGGTTTTCCAAGAACAATTGCGCAAGCAGAAGCATTGGATAACCTACTTAGTGAAATGAAACGTTCATTAGACTTTGTATTACATGTTGATGTACCACAGGATAAATTAATCGAACGTTTAACTGGTCGAAGAATTTGTCCAACATGTGGCGCTACCTATCATGTCGACTTTAATCCTCCTCAAAATGAAGGTTTATGTGACAATGATGGTGCAACATTAATTCAACGGGAAGATGATCGTCCAGAAACTGTCTCAAAACGGTTAGAAGTAAATGTACAGCAAACACAACCAATGTTAGACTTCTATCATGACAAAGGATATCTTGTCTCCATTGATGGTTTACAAGAAATTTCAAAAGTATTTGAAGATATTGATCATAAACTTATGGCATTGTCATAAGTTATTTAGCAAAGTACCACGAAAATAGCATATTGCTCTGTCTGACTTGTATCAAATGATGCATTTATCTTGGTAAAAGAGTATAATGATTTTCGTGGTAATGTTTGCGTCAATTCATTCAAGTGGATACTTGCAATAAAACGATAAAACAACTATGAATTAGCAACTAGATATAACCTATCGTTAGTAATATAATAAAAGACTAATTACAAAATTATGTCTTGAACAAGCAAAACCAGGTGCCCACCTTTCCAATATATCGCATGTAATTTTCAGGCACATGTGGAGCAAATGGTTACTGTAATTTACATGAGATAGGATAGAACGTTTATAATTAAACGTTGCCTGATGATTGATTTTACAGTCCACTAAAAAGACCCACAATGGACCCAGATAAGACTCGTGTTGAAGAAACTATAAAATACGGGAATAAGTCAGTTAACATCTTTTGCGGATAATTGGACGGTAGTCACAAAACATGGTAAAATATATCCTCGTTTTGATTATATATTTTGTGTTATAAAAGTTAGTTATTTTACTAACAAATTTAAAACCTAAGTGAAGGTGATCATGTTTGAATGATACGGAGTCGCGTCCTGAGATAGGTCAAGTTGTTCAAATTATGCAAGGGCGAGAAGCAGGCCAATATGCAATTGTCATTAACATTGTGGATGATCGTTTTGTCTTGCTTGCGGATGGAGAAAAAAGAAAATTTGATAGTCCTAAAAAGAAAAATCTTAATCATGTAATACCAATGAGTTTTATTTCTCCAGAAGTCCAAAACAGCCTTCTAGAAACTGGTCGCGTTACAAATGGTAAGCTGCGTTTTGCTATATCAAAATTTGTCAATGAAGTAGTGACTGATTTGAAGAAGGGAGATCAACTCGATGGCGAAAGACGATGCAATTGAAGTAGAAGGTACTGTTACTGACACATTACCGAATGCAATGTTTAAAGTTGAATTAGAGAATGGTCACACCGTTTTAGCTCACGTTTCTGGTAAGATTCGTATGCATTTCATTCGAATTTTACCTGGAGACAAAGTAACGGTTGAACTTTCTCCATATGATTTAACTAGAGGGCGTATTACGTACCGTTATAAATAAATGATAGGCTCCGATACAAGAGGAGGTATGGATGATGAAGGTAAGACCATCTGTAAAACCAATGTGCGAAAAATGTAAAGTTATTCGTCGCAACGGAAAAGTTATGGTAATTTGTGAAAACCCTAAACATAAACAAAAACAAGGTTAACAATAAGGAGGTGCACAGCGCTTATGGCACGTATTGCAGGTATTGATATTCCACGTGAAAAACGTGTAGTAATTTCTTTAACTTATGTATTTGGAATCGGTAAAACTACTGCAAAAGATGTTTTAAAAGAAGCTGGCGTATCAGAAGATACTCGTGTTCGTGATTTAACTGAAGATGAGTTAACTAAAATACGTACAGCAATTGACAATTATACAGTAGAAGGTGACCTTCGTCGTGAAGTTTCATTGAACATTAAACGTTTAATCGAGATTGGTTCATATCGAGGACTTCGTCACCGTCGTGGCTTACCAGTACGCGGACAGAAAACGAAGAATAATTCTCGTACACGTAAAGGTCCACGTAAAACAATGGCTAATAAAAAGAAATAAATAATAAAGGAGGTTTGTAATTCAAATGGTCCGTAAATCTAATACACGTAAAAAACGCGTGAAAAAGAATGTTGAGAGTGGTATAGCTCATATTCGCTCTACATTTAACAATACAATTGTAACAATTACTGATGTTCAAGGTAATTCTCTTGGATGGAGTAGTGCTGGTTCACTTGGTTTTAAAGGGTCACGTAAATCAACACCATTTGCTGCACAGATGGCGGCTGAAGCAGCTGCTAAAACTGCACAAGATAATGGCGTTAAAACGTTAGAAGTAACGGTTAAAGGTCCTGGTGCAGGACGTGAAGCAGCAATCCGTTCACTACAAGCAGCAGGTATAGAAGTTACTGCCATTGTTGATGTAACACCAGTTCCTCATAATGGTTGTCGCCCACCTAAACGTCGTCGCGTTTAAATTTATCCGTATAGAATTTGTCAGCCTGTCTATAATGGGTTATGATGGCTTAAAGTAGAAAGACCAAATTAAGGGTATCAAGTTAATTTTGACCGTTCTAAAGCAGCATCGCATCAGACAGACTTAAAGTATACGAATTGACATAGTGCAGAAACGGGAACTGCCTACCTGGGGAATTTCGGTTAGACAAATGTCTAACCGGGGTTTCGACGTTTGAAGGAGGGTTTTTATTAATGATCGAAATTGAAAAGCCAAGGATTGAAACAGTAGAGATCAGTGATGACGCTACATTTGGAAAATTTGTTGTAGAGCCATTAGAACGTGGATATGGAACTACACTAGGAAACTCCTTACGTCGCATTCTATTATCCTCACTTCCGGGTGCTGCTGTAACATCCGTGCAAATTGATGGAGCACTTCATGAGTTTTCAACTATTGAAGGCGTTGTAGAAGACGTAACAACCATTGTTCTTAACCTTAAAAAGCTTGCTTTAAAAATCTACTCTGAGGAAGAAAAAACATTAGAGATAGATGTGCAAGGTGAAGGAGTAGTTACAGCTGCAGATATTACGTATGATAGTGATGTTGAAATATTGAATCCTGATCTTCATATCGCTACATTGGGAAGTAATGCTGCATTGCATATGAAAATGACTGCTGAACGTGGTCGCGGTTATCGTCCTGCTGAATCAAATAATCATGATGATCAACCTATTGGTGTTATTCCAGTTGATTCTATTTTCACACCTGTTTCTGGTGTGACGTATCAAGTTGAAAATACACGCGTAGGTCAAATTACTAATTTTGATAAATTGACATTAGATGTTTGGACAGATGGAAGTATTCGACCGGAAGAAGCAGTTTCTTTAGGTGCTAAAATCTATACAGAGCATTTAAATGTATTTGTAAGCTTAACTGATGAAGCTCAAAATGCTGAAATCATGATCGAAAAAGAAGAAGATCAAAAAGAAAAAGTATTAGAAATGACAATTGAAGAGCTTGATTTATCCGTGCGTTCTTACAACTGCTTAAAACGTGCAGGCATAAACTCTGTTCAAGAACTTGCGAATAAATCAGAAGATGATATGATGAAAGTTCGTAACTTAGGGCGTAAATCACTTGAAGAAGTGAAACACAAATTAGAAGATTTAGGTTTAGGATTACGTAAAGAAGATTAATCTTATAACACCTTGAGACATTCCGAAAAAGGGAGGGATAATCCATGGCTAGAAAACTAGGCCGCACAACAGATGTGCGTTTAGCATTACTTCGAAATCTTGCTACTGACTTGATTATTCATGAACGTATAGAAACAACAGAAGCGAAAGCGAAAGATCTTCGTTCTGTAGTAGAAAAGATGATTACGCTTGGAAAACGCGGCGATTTACATGCTCGTCGTCAAGCAGCAGCTTATTTATATGGTTCTAAAACGGCGGATAATGAAGATGCAGTGCATAAGCTTTTTAATGATATCGCAACTCGTTATGAAGAACGTCAAGGCGGATATACACGTGTTTTGAAATTGGGAGCGCGTCGTGGTGACGGTGCAAAAACAGCAATTATTGAGTTAGTATAGACTTGATAAAGAAGGTGAAGGGCAGGATAGAATCTCTCCACGAGGTTAATCCAAGCCCTTTTTTGCTCGTTAAATAAATGAAGTGATTTTGAAAATACAGATTAGAAAAACGCCGTTGACTTCACCTAACTAGGGTAGCCAAACGGCGCTTTTTTATTAACTAACGGTATCTGGAATTTTGTATACACCGTATTTCTCTACTTCGAAATATGATACTATAGTTATTTGAAGAGATTGTTTGCGGTAGATGACATGAATAGCAATTTTAAACTGTCATATGACAGTTTAACCTCACTTCCTTCATTTCCGGGGAAATAATTTGTACTATTGACGGAGGAACTTAAATGAATAAGAAGAGTATTGAATTTAGAAATGTCTCTTTTCGTTATGGAGACGAGGGTGCCTGGGTTTTAAAGAATGTTAGCTTTAAAATACCGGCAGATGAGTGGGTAGCCATTATTGGTCACAACGGTTCTGGGAAATCTACAATTGCTAAGCTGATGAATGGTTTATTATTTCCTAATGAAGGTCAAATTATTGTTCATGGTATTCCAGTAACAGAAGAATCAATTTGGGATGTACGTAAAAGTGTAGGAATGGTTTTCCAAAATCCAGATAACCAGTTTGTTGGCACTACAGTTAGAGATGATGTTGCATTTGGTTTGGAAAATAGAGGTTTTGAACGTCAAAAAATGATAAGTCAAATAGACAATAGTTTAAATGCAGTAGGAATGATAGATTATATGCTGCATGAACCGCACCGTCTGTCGGGAGGACAAAAGCAACGTGTTGCGATTGCAAGTGTACTTGCAATATCTCCAGAAGTGATTATTCTAGATGAAGCAACGGCTATGCTAGATCCTAAAGGAAGAAAAGAAATAATGAATACGATAAATGAAGTCAAAAATCAACAACAGCTGTCATTGATAACAATCACGCATGACTTGAATGAAATCACCCAAGCTGATCGAGTTATTGTTATGAATGAAGGAGAAGTATGGTTAGAAGCGACGCCAAGAGAAGTATTCGAAAAAGAGGATGCTTTGAAAGCAATTGGATTAGATATTCCGTTGGTAGCAAAAGTTGCAAATGAATTAGAAAAGATAGATGTTCTTTTAGAAAAACAACCACTAAACCTAGAGGAGTTACTTGAGGAATTATGGATATATCATTCAAAGCAGTGAGTTATACATACCAACCAAATACACCGTTTGAACACCACGCCATACAAAACTTATCCTTTCATATACCTAAAGGCCAATTTGTAGCGATTGTTGGCCATACGGGATCAGGAAAATCGACTTTAATTCAACATCTTAATGGACTAGTTCGACCAACTAAAGGCGAAGTAACCATCGGACCATATTCGTTGAAGCCAGGCGTGAAATTAAAAGAAATGAAAGACTTGCGCAGAAAAGTAGGGGTAGTATTTCAGTATCCTGAGCACCAATTATTTGAAGAAACTGTAGAGAAGGATATAGCTTTCGGACCGAAAAATTTTGGTGTTTCCCCCATTGAGATTACTAATCGTATACCTGAAGTGATGCATGCTGTTCAGCTACCAATGGATATTTTAAAACGGTCCCCATTTGAACTTAGTGGCGGTCAGATGAGACGTGTAGCAATTGCTGGTGTGTTGGCTATGAATCCGGAAGTTCTTGTTTTAGATGAACCAACTGCAGGCTTAGATCCAAGAGGACAAAAAGATATGATGGAAATGTTCCATAACTTGCATCATAATAAGAAATTAACAACTGTTTTAGTGACGCATAGCATGGAAGATGCTTTGCATTATGCTGATTCTGTTATTATATTAGACCACGGTAAGAAGTACATGGAAGGCATACCTAACGAGGTGTTTGTACAAAAGGATAAATTGCAAATGGTTCAGTTAGACTTGCCAGAGATAATACATTTTTTGAGAGAAATGAATGAAAAGTTTGATCTTTCCATTCCATATCATAAACAAACGATGGAAGAACTAGCTGTCGAAATCAAGAATTGTCTGAAAGGAGATGTATAAATTGAATAATGCATTTCTAATAGGACAGTATGTACCCAGTAATTCAATGATACATCGACTAGATCCACGAACAAAAATTATGATGATTTTTCTATTTGTTATTTTCGTGTTTTTTGCGAATTCTATTGAAAGTTATGCATGGTTAATTGCATTTGCGGTTAGTGCTGCAGTCGCTACAAAAATAAGGTTGCCGTTTATTATAAAAGGCCTGACACCTGTTTGGTTTTTAGTTATATTTACATTTATCCTACATTTAATTGTTACAAAAGAAGGATCTGTTCTTTTCGAGGTCTTTTCTTATCCTATTTATAGTGGCGCGGTTACTCAAGGAACTGCTATTTCTTTCCGGTTTATTTTACTTATATTGGTAACTTCACTATTAACTTTAACAACTACACCTATAGAAATAACTGATGCAATCGAAAGTTTATTACACCCATTAAACAAGATTAAATTCCCTGTTCATGAATTAGCTTTAATGATGTCAATTTCATTACGATTTATTCCTACTCTCATGCAGGAGACAGAGAAGATCTCAAAAGCCCAGGCTTCCAGGGGTGTGGATTTTAGGACGGGCCCAGTTAAAGATAGGATACAAGCAATTGTACCTTTACTTGTCCCTTTATTCGTTAGTGCCTTTAAGCGTGCAGAAGAATTAGCAATGGCAATGGAGGCCCGTGGATACCGTGGCGGTGAGGGTCGAACAAAACTAAGAGAATTAAAGATTGAAAAACGAGATATCTTATCCATGATCGTATTTGCCCTTGTGATAGTTATCTTATTTTTGTTAAGAAATTAAAGGAGTAATAAAATGAAACGAATTATGTGTGTCGTAAGTTATGATGGGACAAATTATGCTGGTTATCAAATTCAAACAAATGGGATAGCGATCCAAGCAAAAATACAAGATGCACTTAAGTTGATGCACAAAGGGACAGCAGTGCAAATTACTTCTTCTGGAAGAACCGATGCCGGCGTCCATGCTGTGGGACAAGTCTTTCACTTTGATACCTTTTTATCGATTCCATCTGATAATTGGAAAAGAGCACTCAACACTCTGTTGCCGGATGATATTCACATTAATTCTGTAAAAGAAGTAGATAATAATTTCCATGCGCGATATGATTCCGTTTCAAAAGAATACCGTTATTTGGTTTTAAATAGCCCAGAACCTGATTTATTTAAAAGAAATCATATTTTACATGTTAAAGATAAGTTAGATGTAAGAGCTATGCAAGAAGCATGTCAATGGATAGAAGGGGAACATGATTTCTCAGCATTTTGTTCAGCAAAAACAGACCTAAAAGGTAGCAAAATTCGAACAGTTTACCAAGTTACTTGTGAGCAACAAGGCGATCAAATCACGTTCATTTTCAGAGGAAGTGGTTTTTTATATAATATGGTTCGGATATTAGTAGGAACATTGATTGGGATTGGTAAGGGTGTACATCGGCCTGAAGAAATGAAGGAAATGATTGAAAGTAAAAGTCGCGAGAAGGCGGGTATAACTGCCCCTCCAAATGGACTATATTTATGGAGAGTAAGATATCTAGAGTGATTTATATCTGTTATATTCTTTTGTAAATGTTATTGTCTCATAGACTTCAGTAGTTGAAAGCGCAGATGTAGGATTTGTGGCTTCGTCCGATCGCATCAGTTTTTAGCACAAAAATCATCTGAAAAAAATTTTTGTTAAAAAAACAACGGAACCGGTTGAACAGCTATTGACTTTAGGCACTAGTTGTTATATGATGATTTATGGCATTTTATTTCTAATCCACGATTGGCCCCGGAAGTTAGTTGTGTAGAATATAAGATCAAATCAAGCTAGCAATAGCAAATGAAACGTAATATCAATAGGTAAATATATATATTAGGAGGTTAACCCATAATGCGCACTTTCATGGAAAATGTAAAGGATGTAGAACGCAAATGGCTTGTAGTTGATGCAGAAGGTCAAACACTTGGTCGTTTAGCGAGTGAAGTAGCTACTTTACTTCGCGGCAAGCATAAAGTAACATACACACCGCATGTTGATTCTGGTGACCATGTCATCATTATAAACGCAGAGAAAATTCACTTAACTGGTAATAAATTAAATGACAAGATGTACTACCGTCATTCTAATCACCCAGGTGGATTAAAGTCTCGTAATGCAGACGAAATGCGAACTAAATATCCAGAACAAATGTTAGAGCTTACGGTAAAAGGAATGCTTCCAAAAGGTAGCCTTGGTCGTAACATGAACAAGAAATTACATGTATTCAGAGGTTCAGAACATACTCATCAAGCACAACAACCAGAAGTATATCAACTTCGCGGTTAATTAAAAGGAGGTAATGAATAGTGGCACAAGTACAATACTACGGTACCGGTCGACGTAAAAGTTCAACTGCTCGTGTACGTTTAGTTCCAGGAACTGGACGTATCATCGTAAACAAACGTGATGCGGAAGACTACTTCCCATACGAAACATTACGTACAATTATTAAGCAACCTTTAGCTTCAACAGAAACTGAAGGAACTTATGATGTTTTAGTAAATGTTCATGGTGGAGGTTTCACTGGTCAAGCTGGAGCAATTCGTCACGGTGTTTCACGTGCGTTGTTAGAAGCAGATCCAGAATATCGCGCTGTACTAAAGAGCGCTGGATTCTTAACTCGTGATTCTCGCATGAAGGAACGTAAGAAGTATGGTCTTAAAGGCGCACGTCGCGCACCACAGTTCTCAAAACGTTAATTTTATCAAAAAGCCCTATTTCCTATATTGGAAAGAGGGCTTTTGTTTTTAGCATAAAATTAGTTCTTTAAGTCTAGCACCATTCTTCCCTGAATAGTTCCAGATTCCATTTCTTTAAATATGTCATTAATATCTGCAAGTGGACGTGCTTGGACAACCGGGATGACTTTTTCTTCAGCACCAAACATAAAGGCTTCTTCTAAATCTTTTCTTGTCCCAACCAAGGAACCGATTACTTGTATACCATCTAAAACGGTTTTAACAATTGCTAAGTCCATTGTTTCTGATGGAAGTCCTACTGCAACAACTTTAGAGGTAGGGCGAACAGAATTAACAGCAGCATTAAATGCAACCTTGGATACGGCAGTTACCACCGCAGCATGAGCACCTCTTATTTCTTGTTGAATCCATTCTGCGGGATCCCCTTCTTTTTTAGAATTGAAGATTAAATCAGCACCAACTTCTTTTGCCAAAGCTAATTTATCATCATTTACATCAACTGCAATAACGTGTGCATTAAATACTTTTTTTGCGTATTGTACAGCTAAATTACCCAATCCCCCGACGCCATAAATAACTATCCATTCACCTGGCGCCACATCTGCAACTTTAATTGCTTTATAGGTAGTAACCCCGGCACAAATAATACTAGTGGCTTGCTTAGGATCTAAACCATTTGGAACTTTAACGGCATAATCAGCTGTTACAATGCATTGTTCTGCCATTGCACCATCAACACTGTAGCCAGCATTTTTAACTTCTCTACAAAATGTCTCTTCACCTGTTACACAGTATTCACAATGTCCACATCCTTCAAAAAACCATGCAATACTAACACGATCACCTGGCTTTATAGACGTATAACATCAGAAGCGACCTCTTTAACAATTCCAACACCTTCATGTCCAAGAATACGACCCTGTACATCGCCAAAATCACCTTTAGCTACATGTAAGTCCGTATGACAAACTCCGCAGTATTCAATGTCTACTTCGCTAACTTCTACTAACTTATTGTTGTCTTTACTTACAACGACTGCTTTCATGAACATCCTCCTTTAACAATGTGAATTATTGAGCAAGTTCTACAAATTTATTATAAACCTATATTTTACCATGTGCAAGGGTTTAGAAATCTATTATTTGTAAACGGTGAGACTAAGCTGGTATAAATCTAGACCTTGTCCCATATAGTGAAGAATAAGAGAGTTATCGTTATGGGGAGGTAGACAGATGAATCAAGTAAGTAAGGTAATCTTATGGATAAGTGGTGCCATTTTGTTGGTAATTTTAATTCAGTATCCTATTCAGCAATCAACAGATTCATGGGATTCTTGGTCACTTCCCATGGCTGGTCAAGTTATTGTTTTAGACCCTGGTCATGGTGGAGTCGATGGTGGTGCTGTTGGAGCTGATGAAACATTAGAAAAGGATATTACCTTAACTGTAACTAAAAAATTACGTGATTATCTGCAGCAATCAGGTGCATTGGTATATATAACAAGAGAAACTGATCGTGACTTGGCTGCTGATGATACAAATGGTATAGCACGACGTAAAGTAGAAGATATAAAAAATAGAGTGGCGTTTATTGAAGAAAAAGATCCGGACTTCTTTGTGAGCATTCATTTAAATGCAATCCCTTCCACAGAATGGTCAGGTGCGCAATCATTTTATTATCCAACTAATGAAAAAAGTAAGAGCCTAGCAAAGAATATACAAAGTGAAATTAAACGAAATTTAGAAAATACAAATCGAGAAGCATTGGCTTTAAATGGTATGTATTTGTTAAAGCATACAGAACAACCTGGTGCTTTAGTAGAAATAGGATTCTTATCTAACACGCATGAAAGAGAATTGTTAAAAACACAAGCTTATCAAACGAAAATGGCAGCCAGCATTTATGAAGGGATTTTAAATTATCTTACAGTTGAGAGTGAATAGACAAATAGAACTACGTTATCTCATCTCCCTATCAATATGTTATAATGTATTAAAGAGTACTGACTTTTGCGAAAGGGCGGTGTCATTTTGTTAACCAAAGAACAAGTGATAGAAAAATTAGATCCAGTCAAAGATCCATTTTTACATAGAACATTAGCAGAAACCGGTGGAGTTGTTGAAGTTATAGTTAAAGAGGAAAAGGAACATATTAGTATTAAGATAGCTATTGCTAAACCAAACACAGCTGAGCAAATGCAATTGCAACAGGAAGTTGTTAAGATACTTAAAGAAGCTGGTGTAAGAACAGTGGGCTTACGTTTCTCTCAACTACCTGATGAAGTGATAGAAAAATTCCAACCACAAGATGAATCAGCGCTAACATTATTAAGCGGGAACACAAAAACAAAGTTTTTAGCTATAGCGAGTGGAAAGGGTGGCGTCGGTAAATCGACTGTCACAGTTAATACAGCAGTTGCTTTAGCCGAATTAGGTAAGAAAGTCGGCATTATTGACGCAGATATTTATGGGTTTAGTATTCCAGATATGATGGGTGTAGAAAAGCGACCAACATTAAAAGGAAATCGCATTGTACCAGTTGAACGTTTTGGAGTACAAATGATCTCAATGGGATTTTTTGTTGAAGATAATTCTCCTGTTATTTGGCGTGGTCCTCGTTTAGGTAAAATGCTCAAGAGCTTTTTTACAGAGGTAGAATGGGATGATTTAGATTACTTGTTACTTGATCTTCCGCCAGGAACTGGAGATGTTGCATTATCATTGCATGGTATGCTTCCGGAATCAAAAGAAATAATAGTGACTACTCCTCATCCAACAGCAGCTTTTGTAGCGGCTCGCGCGGGCCAAATGGCTATTGATACCAATCATGATATTATTGGTGTAATTGAAAACATGTCCTATTTTGAGAGCAAGGTGACTGGTGAACGTGAGTATGTATTTGGACAAGGTGGCGGACAAAAGTTAGCTGACCAACTTGATACAGAGTTAATCGGTCAGCTTTCGTTAGCTCAACCTTACCATGAAGAAGGCTCTCATTCATCGATATACCAAGCGGATCATCCTATAGCTAAAGTCTATGCAGAGATTGCTTCGCATATTATAGAAAAATTTTGATGCAGTAAATATGGATACCAACTATTTAGTTGGTATCCATATTTTTTGAGTGCTCTTTTTTGGGCTTTTTATCCACTGCCTTCTTCTGACTCTGACGCAGCTCCTCCTTTACTTTCTGATGCTTTCATTTCCTCAGCCGCTTTTAAAATAACATCAGTCATTTCTGCTTTAAATAAAGGAGAGTTCATCGTTTCTTGTATTGTTTCTTGTAAATGTTCTCTGAATTGTTGCCCCTTTAGTACAGTTGTTATTTGCTTTTCCATTTCTGGATTTGCCAGTAACTCAAGCATTTTCTTTTGGTATTCTGGATCGCTCATTAAGCCTTTTATAACAGCTTCTTGTTGATCAATCATTGATTGGGCAAAGCCTTCAACAAATTTTTGATCAGAGAACATTTTGTTCCAAAATTCCTTTCCTTTATCAGAGGTTAGTGCTTCTGATATGGCATCCTCTAGTACTTGTGACTCAATAACATACGTTTTCTGCATTTCTTCGTCGGCTAAGACATCTGTAATGGCCTTTTTACCTTCATCTGTTTTTAATATATCTGTCACCATTTTTTTTGTGGTATCATACGTTTCCTGATTGCTACCAGAAGTTTCGCCATTCCCTCCACAAGCGGAAAGGATAAACAAGGTAGTGAAACTTAGCATACATATTTTTTTAATCATTGCTCTAATATCCTCTCTAACATCTTTCTTACCTTTAATATGAGGATAGATTAAAATTTTATGTATGCTAAAAGATGACTGTGAAAAGATATAGATGGTAATGAAATAATATGGTTAATCGACCTCTTCATTAAGTGCTTTTGCTCTTGTAATTATTTCGGAAATGGTAACAAAGGAAAAACCCTTTTCTTTCAATCCTGGGAGAATTGTTTCTAATGCATCAGGTGTTTGCTTAACAGAATCAGATGCATTTAAAAGAATAATATCGCCATTATCGGTATTTGTCATGACGTGATCAATAATTTTATCGGTACCGGGGTTTTCCCAATCACGTGGATTTATATTCCACTGAATAACATCATATCCTTGGTTCTCAGCAAGCTCCAATACTTCTTCATTTAGGTGGCCACTTGGTGTACGTAATAAGGACAAGTCTGGATACCCTAATACTGTAAATATTTCGCTTGCTTTTGCAAGATCCTTTCTAACTTCTTCTATATCCTGTTGAAGATAGCTTTTATATCGATATCCCATCATGCCGACCTCATGACCATCGGCTTCAATCTTCTCAAGCAAGTCTGGATGGTGTTCCGCCCATTCCCCAATTATAAAAAAGGTTGCTTTGACATCATGCGCTTTTAATTTTTCAAGTGTAGGTTCAACCATTTCGCTCCCCCAACTTATATTAAAAGTTAGTGCAATAGAGGAATCATTTGGGTCTCCTTTACTTAAAGCGGCTGGATTATCCTTTGTTGAGAATACAGAAAAATCACTTTCAGATTCAATCCATAAAAATAAAGCAGTGAAAAGAGCTAAAAAAACTAATAAACCAACCCGTTTAATTCTTTTTAACTTAACTATAAAGAAATAGTTCATTATTTAATCTCCTTTTATGGGACTTGCTATATTTTATGAATAGATTTACTCAATATGAATAGAAAAGGTTTGAAATCTAATAAAAAAGAGAAATAATGAACATACAACTGTGATTAAGAAATGAGGAATGTATATGATAGGCATGCTTATAAACGATATGGAACAAAATGAGATAGAATATTTAATTAAACGAGAACTTGAAGAATTAATATTTGATATGGAAGATCACCGTATGGATCAGTTAGTTCGAAAAGCAATGGCAGATCGATATAAGGTACTTTTTCAATTGTTTAAACGTGTTGCAAATGAACAAGAAGTATTGAAGTATGTACCTCAAAACCTTAAATGGAATGATTAGTAGTAAGTTTACATCTTTAATTATCTTATCTTTTTAAAATAAACTATTGCACGATGTGCTTGTCTATGCTATATTATCTCTTGTTGTCAGTTCGACACGTTATAACTAAACAATATGTATTTGAATTTAATTCATGAAAAAGTATTGACACTTTTTCATATGCATGGTATATTATATTTCGTCGTCAAAACGACATAAACAAATTGATCTTTGAAAACTGAACGAAACACACAGTATGTTAAGTAAGTAGAAACAACAAGCTAGTTAAGTATTTGAGCAGCAAGCTCGCATTTCATGGAGAGTTTGATCTTGGCTCAGGACGAACGCTGGCGGCGTGCCTAATACATGCAAGTCGAGCGCATGAAATAAGTGAATCCCTTCGGGGTGAAGCTTATGGATTGAGCGGCGGACGGGTGAGTAA
>NZ_QJSK01000014.1:0-80385 GCF_003426095.1 Paraliobacillus sp. X-1268 | reverse complement strand
CTGGCTTTAATTTATTTTGGCGTTGAACAAAGCCTATTTCACGCGCCCATTGACGCACCTCAGAGACTGATAACACTTGATGAATGCCTTGAATAAATGGCTCCATTTCTTTCTTGAAATACATCGACATCCCCTCCAAATAACTATTTCTTATCCGTTAGGGTATCGTATTTTTCTAGTTCTTTAAACCGTAGTGCTTAGCTTGACGACTATGGGGCACGGCTTCAGCTAACTTAGTAAAGCAAAAAAAGCTTTACTAAGTGGATCTTCAGCCCGTGCTGTTCCCACAGGAGTCTACGTATATTTCCAAAGCTAGTTCAGATTCTACATGATGATTGCGTATGGAATAATGACACTTTAGCTTAAAGACAAGCTTATCAATTGTTTATATTCTACATTACAATTACAGTTTTTCTTCAAGCTAGCGAAGGAAGCAAATGGATGAAACTCTAGTGGGAACAGCACATGTTTTCGATGGGATGAGTAATTGTGATGCACCCCAAAAGCTGAATCTCTACTTGGTAAAGTGTTTTTCTTTACCAATGAAACTTGAGACTATGCCCACAGAAAGGCCACTTGCTTCATTCCTGGATAACCTAATTCTTCATAGTGAATATTGTTGTTTATTTCTTCTAACTAGCGTATCAAGTGAAATTGGCGACACTCCTGCAGGAACAGCACGGGCTGAAGATCCACTCGGAAACGTTCTTAGTTTTCGAGTTAGCTGAAGCCGTGCCTGCGGAAAGGGAGTCAATTTTACTTGAGAAGCGGGTCAAGTAATTCTGTTACGTCTCAGTTGATGATTACTGTTAAGCAAGGCATTGTTTTGGAGGGTGTTTATAATTTTTTAAATAAACATGCATAATCTATGTTTTTGTTAAAGTAGAAGCTGTACAATAGAAAGTAATTTATTTATTGTACAGGAGGAAATAACAATGAGCGTTCAACCAGAGGATATTGTAAGAAGTGGTCCAAATCGTTATATTTGTCAGGATGGAATACTAAAGAATTTCGCTGAATTTATAGAAGGATTTACTAACCCAACAATTGTAACCGGATTTAAATCTTATCAAGCATTTATTGATTACGTTGAAGCTGTCCCTAATAATGTGACAGTGATTCAACATGACGGATATAGTTCACCAAAAGCAATTAAAGATATTGCAAGTAAAGTAAGTCAAGCTGACGTAATAATTGGAATTGGCGGCGGAATCATATTAGACACAGCAAAATCAGTTGCTGATCAACTAGAGATAGAATTCATGACTATTCCGACAGTAGCCGGAACGTGTGCTGCAGCGACACCGTTAAGTGCTATCTATACTCCGGATGGTGCATTCCTTAAGGTTGCATACCATACCAATTCAAGCTCGCTCACCTTAATTGATCCTGCCTTTTTAATAAACGCACCTATTACTTATCTAAAAAGCGGGATTGGAGACACACTTGCAAAATGGTATGAAGCTGAAGCTATTATACGTTATGCTGCTGATGAAAAAGCACAGTCTTTAATGGTTCAAGCAGGTCTAAATCAGTCTGTTTACTTACGAGACATCTTACTTGAAGATGGTAATCAAGCAGTCAAGAGTAGTGAACGAGGGGAAGTCACACCTGCATTCACAAAAGTAATCGAAGCTATTATTATGTTATCAGGAACTGTTGGTGGATTTGCTGGACGCTATGGTAGAATAGCAGGTGCACATGCTATTCATAATGGATTAAGCTATATTAATGAGACACATCACATATTACACGGACATAAGGTAGCTTACGGCATACTAGTCCAACTTGCAATTGAAAAACGTGTAGATGAAATAACTTCATTAGTAGACTTTTATACACAGCTAGATTTTCCTACTAAGTTTACGGATTTAGGCATTACTACAAATCAAACGAAAGCAAGGAATATAATTGCTGAGCACGCAATTAATCCTAAAGAATCGCTACAATTAATGGGTGATTTTAGTACAAAAGATGTTATTATTGCATTAGATTATTTAGAAAACAACTTCAGATAGTTACGTTTATTTTAGAAAGGATGAGAGCCAATGCAGAAATTCATATCTAAGAGAAGTAAATTAGTATCTATACTAATTGTTATCTTTTCCTTCACTTGTCTTGCATTGGTTTACTCTAATCCTATACAGTCAAAAGATACCTCAGAAATTACCCCAACTTTATTTATTCATGGATTTAAAGGTGGGCCAAGTTCTTTTCAAAATATGTTGACTCGTTTGGAAGAGCAAAAAGTAGGATCAAAAACGATGGTAATTCGTGTATTATCAAATGGAGAACTTTCAATCAGTGGAAACCTAACAGAAAAAGAGAACCCTTTTGTTCAAGTGATTTTCCAAGAGAATAGAGCTAGCATAAACCAGCAAACTGAATGGGTTCATGACATACTTCATCGTTTATATGATGTTTATGGTATACAACAGGTTAATTTAGTTGGTCACTCTATGGGCGGTTTAACGGCAACAAACTTCATATTAACAAACACAGAGGAAGCACAAACACCTTCTATCCAAAAACTGGTTGTGATAGGCAGTCCTTTTAAAGGAATTGATCAAGCGAATTACTTTTTAGTAAATAGTGGTGAAGCTGCCGTGGATTTAAAAACACAGTCTAGTGCACTTGAAGAGTTAATAAAAAACAAACATTATTTTAACTCCCAGGTACCTGTATTAGCCATTGCTGGGGTAATAAACGAAACTGATACAGACGGTCTTGTTAGCTTATCAAGTGCTTTAGGCATTGAAGATATCGTACAAGAGAAACAAATGCAGAAAGAAATTTTTTATGATGAAACCGCAACACACTCTGGGCTACACGAACATACTGGAGTAGACAAAGTTGTCGTTGAATTCTTATGGGAATAGATTTAGAAGAGTTCCAGTAATAAAAACGGTACCTAAAGAAAATCGTTGTATCTTTAGGTACCGCTTTCTATTCCACTTTTTCATATTGTTGTAAGTAATGATACAAAGCCCCATAAAGGTTAGCCGCACTACGAAATTTACAAGTAACAACATAAGGTGTAGCAACATGCATTGGATTAGCATGTTTAATATCTTCAATTGCTTGCTTAATCCCATCTAACAAAATTGGTTGCACACTAATTCCACCACCAATTGCGAAGATATCTGGATCAAGTACATACTGTAAGTTTAAAATCTGAACAGCTATACTTTTGCAATAATCGTTAAATACATTTGTTGCTTCTTCATCGCCATTAACAATATATGAGAACGCAGCTTCTCCATCATTTTCTCTTAAATTCTTAGTTTTAACAATTGTGTCAACCATTCTAGCAGCAGAACCGGATAAGCCAACAAACGTCGCTTTATTTGTTTCCAATTTGAAACCGTCCATAATATAGCTCATTTCACCTGCCGCTAAATTGCTTCCGCGATGTAGTTTTCCATCAATAATTAAACCACCGCCTACACCTGTTCCGAGAACAAGGACAGCTGCATGTTTATACCCCTTTACACTACCTAACCAAAGTTCAGCTAACGCTGCACACTTTCCATCATTTTCTATTGATACAGAAACACCGCAACGACTTCTTACTAATTCAGATAAATTTTGCTTATGTAAATACGTCAAACTTCCTCCATGATAGACTATTCCACTATCCACATCTATCATACCTGGGCAACTAATTGCAATTCCCTTTACTTGATCAGTTGACGATTTAAATACTTCCACCATTTGATCAATCAATACATCTGTGCTGTTGTTTGGTGTTGAAAATTTACCTTCATTAATGATTTTTCCGTCGCTACTCATAAGAGCATGCTTTACAAAGGTTCCTCCTATATCAAATACGATATACATTTTATCCTCCCGCCTTTCAAATCCATTCTTATCTTTTCAGCAAGAACAATCTATTATCAAGGATGAGAAATGTTCTCTATTATTCTAGGAATCTCTGCCAAATTATCAATAACTGCATCCGCGTCAATTATAGCCGTACTATTATTTCTTTTCCATATTCCTTGCATGCCAATAGACATTGCTGCTTGGACATCATTTTTAGGGTGATCTCCTATATATATGCTTTCATTTGGTCTAACTTTCAGTGAAATAAGCGCTTTTTGAAAAATAAGTGGGTCAGGTTTTTTAATACCTTCTGATTCTGATATAAGTATCACATCAAAATACGACTTTATGTTTAATACTTCTATCATATTCATTTGCAATACGCTTTTACCATTCGTGATGATACCTAAATGATAACCGCTTCTCTTTAGCGTTTTAATCATTTCATTTAAGCCACTATAGGCAACTGCATGTTCACTGACGTGCAGAAGATAATCTTCTAACATACTCTCCCACGTTAACTCAGCGAAATGGTATTCTTCAATTAATTCTTTATATACCTTATCTTTCCATACATAACCATGCTGATCTAACTCGATAAAGCGATTAACATAATTACGTTTTGGTACAGTATATAAGTAATGGCGAAATCGATCATATTGATCCTCAATGAAGTTCCTAATTGTTGTATCTCGATCTAATAATGTACCATCAAGATCAAACAGAACTGCTTTTATCACTTTCATCACCTCTTATCAAATACGCTTATCAGCATCATATAAAATGAAAACTCAAGCACTGGGATCCTCTTCACTCACCGCTTGTTAGTTCTCCTTGATAAAGTTTTGTTTTAAACTATTTACACTTCTTCATTTCTTACTGAATCACTATTTTTAATGAAAATCGCCAATACTAAACCCATGATTAATGCCCTGACTATAAAGATACAGGTATACATTACATGAAAATGGTTACATAAACAATTATTTTCTGCGTTCGTCCGATAAATAGAAAGAAGCCACAGCTGATGCCGTGACTTCTTTCTATTTATCTGTTCTCTTCAAGAACTTATTTCATCCTTGTACATCCCTTTTTCTATATCCAATAAACCCTATTAGTATTAATACACCTGCAATTACAGTCAAACTAATTAAGGAATAATAGTTAATTTCCTCTACTGGTAGCTGTGGTATGTGCGCAAACGGTGATAGATTAGCTAGCCATTTTGGGAATTCTAGTAATCCGCCTAAATAGACTACAAAGAAGGCATACAAAAGATAGAACCAGCTAAATGCACTGAACCTTGGTCCTATTCCAATCAATAAAGTAGTAACTCCAAGCATCACCCACAAGGCCGGAAGATAAACTATCATAGCTTGTAGCAATGTTGTGAACGAAATATCGATTTCCAACACCGCTAAACCAGTTGAGGCTAAGCCAAGCACGGATACAGCTAACATCACAATACTAGTAAGAAATGCAATAATCAAATAGCTGGCTAATAGTCTCGGTTTTGATATTGCTCTTGCTAATAAATGCTCTGTTCGTTGTTGTTTTTCCTCAGCCTTTATTTTAACCAATGTCATAACTGCTGGTACAGTTGCAATCATTGCCATAATTACCATTAGCATTGATAGAAACTGTTCCGTCATGGGTATCTCTTCTCCAGATGACAGCATTTGTTTAATCACTTCATTTTCTTCAAAAAATGTATCCAAATCCCCCAACACGGATCCGTATGACGCTCCAATAACAAACATTCCTATCGTCCACGCAATAATAGGTGTGCGTTGAAGCCTCATCGCTAGACCTAATGGTGTTTGCAAAAAGCGTGATGCATGCATTTTACCAGACTGAGATGGCAAAAAGCCAGATCCTATATCTCGTATTTGATTGAGAAAAAATGCCATTACAATAACTAGCCCCGAAACAATCAATGTCACTAATACGGGCCACCAATAATTGTTTACATATACTTCTGCACCCATCAATAAGCCTAATGGTGAAAACCAAGATATTGTTGTGTTACCGGCATCGCCAATTGCTCGAATGAAGTAAGATACACCCAACACAGTGTATGCGAGCATCATTGCACCCCTCGAATTATCGGAAAGCTGTGCAACTAGCATTGTTACCGCTGCAAAGAAAATCCCCGTTGTTCCTAAGACAGCGCCATATAATAAAGAGCCACTTATATTAATCGTATCTATCCCTAGAACAGATAAGCCAACTGCTGCTAAAAATGCCATCACTACATTTGTACCTACCACTAAAATCATAACAGCATACGTTTGCGCTAATCTACCCATTGGCAAGGCACGTAACATTTCGAGCTGACCATCTTCTTCGTCCGCTCTTGTGAGCCGAACAACTAATAATATATTCATAATCGCTACTACAACTGCTGTTATCAATAACATTTGATGCGCCATCATTGCACCATCAGTATAATTATCCAATCCATACCCCTGACCAACTAATGCTGCCATTGCAGGGTTACGCATTGTTTCTGCCATTGCTTGTCGTTCTTGAACACTTTGATACAAACCAGTAAATGCAACTGCTACCGAAAGTGTTGTCACTAAAATAGACATGATCCATATTGGCAGCTTAACCCGTTCACGTTTTACTAAAAAACGAAACAATACACCTGACTGATCGATTAATTGATTAGTCATTACTGCATCTCTCCCTCATAATGACGCATAAATAAGTCCTCTAAGGTTGGTGGTGTACTCTCCAATTTCACAATTCCAAAACGGCTGACGTATTCCATTACATGGCTTAATTCTTCAGCATCAACTTGAAATATATACGCTCGTTTCCCTAGTTCTTGTAGATCATGGACACCTTTGACTGTTGCTAGTGCACTTATTTGTTCATTTGTTTCTACAACTAAGCGAACACGAGTTAAATGACGTAATTCAGTTAATGACCCTGTTTCAATCATTTTTCCTTCTCGAATTATTCCAACACGATCACATAAACGTTCTACTTCCGATAAAATATGGCTCGATAATAAGACACTTGCTCCTTGTTCTTTCGCTTCTTCAACATATGTTTGAAAGACTCGTTCCATCAAAGGATCTAAACCTGATGTCGGTTCATCTAAAATATATAAATCTGCTTCAGCTGTAAAAGCAGCAATTAATGCTATCTTTTGCCGATTACCCTTCGAATAAGTTCGACATTTTTTTGATGGATCAAGATTAAATCGCTCAATTAACTCCATACGTTTCGATTGGTTAACTGCAGTACCACGCATTTTTAAAAACAGATCGATTACTTCGCCACCTGTTAAATTCGGCCATAGATTAACATCACCTGGTACATAAGCCAATCGTTTATGAATCTCCACAGCGTCTCGCCAGGCATCTTTCCCGAAAATTTTCGCTTCACCTGAGGTTGCTTGTAGTAAACCGAGTAGTACACGAATCGTTGTTGATTTACCCGCACCGTTCGGACCAATAAATCCGTGAATTTCTCCCTGTTTTACTTCTAAATTAACCCCGTCCAATGCCGTGAACTCAACAAATTTCTTCGTCACATTGTTTACCTGCAAAATGGTCATAATCCTGAATCTCCCTTTTGATAGAAAACAGTTTTTAATATAGCTAGATACTGATAGAATTCCTTCCAATGGGCTTCCAAATCATTCGCATTAAATTTTTTACCTTTTAAACGCATCTTTAATTCCTCTTGATAACCCTCGATTCCCCATCTAATTAATTGGAATGCTTTTTCAACATCTATATCACTTCGGAATAAACTACGATCAATATCTTCATACATTTTGCTAAATCCTATCGTTTGTAGTCGTTGATATTTTTCTGAGATATCTACAGGTAAGTTATCCTCTTGAGCTAACATGAATGTACCGAGAAAATTAATCACATGAGGATGTTTGATGAATAATTTTAGTTTTATTCTAGCAATTTGATGTAATCGCTCAATAAAATCTGTTTCATTCATATCTATTTCCTCTAAAAAGTCATTAAGCATTATATCTAAACTATCGGTCAATAAATAATGGTATAATGTCTTTTTGTTTTTAAAATAATAAAACAACATCCCTTTTCCAATACCAGCCGCTTTAACTATACGGTTTGTTGACGCTTCCTGATATCCTCGCTCAGCAAACTCCTCTAGAGCTGCATTTATTATTCGCTTCTGTTTTTCCTTGTCCAAGCCAGCAAATTTATCGATAATTGGGTTCACCTCTTTAGACCATCATGGTCGATTGGTTTCATTATAGTATTTTAGACCACACCGGTCAACTGATTATTTAAATAAACGGATTAAATACAAAAACCACAGCTATCCTAGGGCGCATTGACAAATGCTTTTACTAAAGCATTTAGCAATAGTGATAAGCATTACATACGATAGATCTCACTTGGCCACCAGATAAATAGTTAGGTCTACTTTTTATTAATCAAGGTAACGATCAACGCAAGTAATGCAATCAAAAACGTACCAAACCCAAACAATACCATAAAACTTTCATATACACCCACAAGCTTCAACTCCTTGTTATTGAGACTAATAAACCTGTCCAAATAGAAAATTATTTGCTTGTAGTATAGCATGTTTTTGCCAAAAACAGAACATTTGTTCCTATAAAGGTTCGGAAGTCCTATTTTAATACTAATTTAATGGTATTGCTTAATAAAAAAGCGCACTTGATATCAAATCAAGTACGCCTTTACCTTTATCATTATTATAAATCAAATGTTTCCTTAATTTCTTTCGCGACTTCTTCTGCAGTCAGATTGGTATTATTAATACGAAGATAGTGTTCCTGTTTAATTTCACCTTCATTTGAATTTAAACGATATTGCTCCATTGTTTCACGCAAGTTTTTTTCAGATTGTTCGATATTTCGTTTTGTTGCTTTGTGCTCTAATCGGTGTGGTGTACTATTTCTCTTTATTCGTTCCTCTGGATCCGCTTCCAGTTCAACAAAATAAATTTCAGCACCTTTTTCCTCAAAAGTTGTTTTCACTCTTTCAACAAAATCCCAATCTTCCTGTTGATCTAATGCCCAGACATATGTAAATATCAACCCAGGCATTTCGCTAGCTGCAACTTCTTGAAAAATTTCATTTCGAAATAAATGTACAAGACGCTCAAACGAAGGTGTACCAAAATCAAAAAACGGTTTAACTAATTCAATCGTCATGTGATTGTGGAAGAGTTTTAGATCTGTCACCTTTTCTAACTCATGTCCAATAGTCATTTTTCCTACTGCTTGTGGTCCAAATAATAATACGAATTTCATAAACACCCCTCCATTTTTATTAGAATAAAGGTAAATGAAGGAAGTTGCAATGTATTTATAGTTGAAATACTCGAATAGAGACTCATTACAGACATAGCAAAACTCCCTATCTACATAACGATAAGGAGTAATCAAGCTAACCTTTCACTCGTTCCATTAAATTAACTCCAACTCCCATACAAATTACACCGAACAATAGCATAAACGAGATTGATGGGAGGACTTCCATAATTCCTTTATTGTATATAATTACTTCTTCTAGTGCCTTTATTCCATAAAATATTGGCATACCTTTTGATAACGCAAGCAATAACTGATTAGAAACTGCTTCAAGTGGCCAGAATGCACCACCTAACATTGCCATTCCTGTTGCAATAAGTGGATTGACTGCCTGTAGCTGTTGGGTTGATTTAACTAATCCCATCACAAGCATGCCTAGTGCGACTATAGAAAAAATGTAGCTACCTATAATTAATAAGATGGCACCGAAGTTGGGGCCAAAACCAAAATCATAACCATAAACATAATCAAAAAATAGAAATACAAAAGTGATTTGTAGAAAACCAATTAAAAAACAGTAACATAAATGACCCAAATATATTTGCAATTTACGAATTGGTGATAATATTAAGCGATCCCAAGTGCCCTGACGTTTCTCATCAACAATATTCATTAAACTAAACAAGACCGTATAAATAGAAAAGTGTAACGCCGTACCAAACAATAGTTGATAATTTCCTGAAAGAGTACTAGCTTCACTACTTTCTTCTAGGGCTTGTGTTTTAACAGTTATTACTGGATTTTCCATTGCCAATTTGACTTCTGATCGAAATTTTATTTTATCGATTTCTGATTTACCTACAAGTTCATTTAAACGTATTTCTTCTCTAAACACCTGCGTTACATACTGTTCTACGGCTATTCGTTCTTCATCTTCCGTGCCAACTAAAAACTTGTAATTCCAGTTATTTAATTGTAACGCAAAGTTAATATCTCCAGTCTCAATAAGCTCTTTAACCTCAGAACTTCCCACTAATTGAAAATCATATCCATCTGATTGATTAAGGGTGGCTACCCAATTTGTTACTTCATTTGTATCTAATGTTTCGCTATATGTGTATACTGTAATTTTCGCTTCTGATTCAGAACCCGCTAACATTGCAACAAATATGATAGTCAGTATAAAAAAGGACAAAACCAGTGCAGGGGCTCGCTTCAATCTAGTAAACTGTAATAGTAATACGGATTTCATTTTGCAGACCTCCTTTTCGGGAAAATTACAAAACTAATTAGAAACAGGATAACAGCTATCGCGATAATCCGACTAAGTTCAGGTAGTAAATTTATTAACTCGGCACCTTGCAACCATTTTGTATATGCAGATAACGCTGCCCCATTTGGTGTCCATTCTCCAATTCCACTAGAAAAACTCGAGAATTGCGAGGCAGGTACAAAACTACCACCAACTAATGCGAATAAGGTGACAACTCCACCAGAAAAGACAACATTTATATTATTACTATCATAGCGAACAGATAGTGATGTTAATAGGGTCGCTAAGCTTCCAACACAAATTGCCAATACAATTGAAATTAGTAACACGCCTCCCCAAAAAGATAAGCTTTCACCATCGAAAGATTGGAATATAAAAGCTGATAAAGTGAAAAGAATGAACAATTGGATAATGACAATTGCGATCGTTGATAGTAACTTTCCGCTTAAATACGCAAATGGTGATCTCCCTGCTAAAATAATCCGACTAAAAACATACTGATATTTCTCCATATATGCCCTAATTCCAATTGTAGATGCAACATACATCACAAACATGACAGCTATTGCGAGTGTATAGTATTGAAATGATGTGACTGGGTCACGCGTAGAAATAGTCTCAACCTCTCCTAAATTTTCTGTCCTAACGCCTGTCTCTAAATCCTGCCCGCCGGATGCTGTTGCAATCGCATATTCAAAATTGACCGAGCGCGTAAAGCTTTCCATAATATTTTGAAAAATTCCTGCCTGGAGTTCACCTTCCTGTTGAACAAGTAATTCTAACTGACTACCTTCGCCTATGTTTAAAAACATCTTTTTCAATGTATGGTAAGTGAAATTCTCTGGCAGAATTAAGATAGCTTCAATAGTTTCTTCCTTCAATGCTCGTTCAGCTTCCCTTTTATTCATTTCGATCACTTCTATCATCGCACGAACACTATCATCCTCTAATACTTCACCTAGCAATTGATAAGGTAAAACTTCTGATGCAGCTTTATCCATTTGAGTTGCCATTTGATTTGAAAAATTTTGCTTTTCTAGGTCATTTTGAAATTGAGCAATCCCTTCTGCTTCTTGATCTTGCTGAACTATCGCAACTTGCATACGAAGTACTTCCGTATCACCAGTCATCAATCCGCGTAGTGCAAAGCCAAGAATAGAGATTAGAATAAACGGCATCAACAATAATAAGATCAATTCGGCACGATCTCGAACAAGGATAAGTAAATCTTTCTTTAGAAAATCCCACATTTTGATTCCTCCCTAATCTCTAAGTTTCCTTCCAGTCAAATGTAAAAAAACATCTTCCAAGGTTGGTGTTTGCACATTGGCATTTATGATTTGGACACTGTATTTCTCTGCAGTATGAAAGATACTTGCTAGTATATTATTTCCTTTAGATACAATTAGCTTAAATCCTTTTTCTGTCTTAGTTATTTTTTGAATTCTTTTATCTTCTTGTATTGCATCATAAAGCTCAGGCGAAGGTTGGTTAATCTCGATCATTATAGTCTCTTCATTTGAAAGAATACTTTTTAATTCGTCTTTTGTACCTGAAGCAATGACTTGACCATGATCCATGATATATACACGGTCACAAAGACGCTCCACTTCCTCCATATAATGACTTGTATATAATACTGTCATCCCCTTTTCTCTATTTAATTGCCTGACCATTTCTAAAATATAACTGCGTGATTGTGGATCAATTCCAACAGTTGGTTCATCCATAATTAAAATCTCTGGTTGATGTAAAAGCGCAACTGCAATATTAATACGACGTTTCATTCCACCAGAATATGTTTTAACTAAATCCTTGTGACGTTCTTTTAATCCAACTATTTCTAAAACATGTTGAATTGCTTCTTCAAGTTCCTTACCACGAAGTCCATATATCCGTCCGAAGAATTTCAAGTTTTCATATGCAGTTAATTCTTCGTATAAAGCTATTTCCTGTGGTACAACACCTAGCACGGTCCGAATTGAATTAGGGTTTTTAACAACACTTTTGCCATGTAATCGAACATCACCAGCAGTAGGTTTTATTAAAGAAGAAATCATTGAAATGGTTGTTGACTTACCAGCACCGTTTGGACCTAATAAGCCTACCGATTCGCCTTTCTCCATATATAAATTGACACCATCTACGGCTACTTTATCTTTAAACTTTTTTTGGAGCATTTCTGTTTCCAACATTTCTTCAGCCTCCTATATTTCGGTTATTCTATTGAAGAGTATACAGAGAAAAAGACAGTGTTCCCACTGTCTTTAGTCATTCCGTTTCCCTTTTATCATGACTTAAGTCATTTTCGTTTATACAATGTGATGGCGAATAGCATATATCGCGATTTGTGTTCGATCACGTAATGCTAATTTATCTAACACAATCGTAATATTATTTTTTACTGTACCGATAGATAAGTTTAACTGCATTGCAATTTCCTTATTGCTCAAGCCCGCTCCAATAAACTCTATAATAGTAAGTTCTCTTGATGTTATCGACGGTTCTAGCTTTTCCACTTCATTTTGGTTAATTAAATTCGGCATTACTTTTGCTGCAACATTGTCTTGTAATACAAGTCCACCATCCAGACAACTCCGAATAGCTCGAATTAAATCAGTCGGTTCAGCATCCTTCAACATATAGCCATTTGCACCGTTTCTTAATGCTTCTAATGCATATTTCTCATCATTAAAGGTTGTAAGGATCAATATCTTACAATTAGGCCAACGTGAATGGATGATCCGAGCAGCTTCTATGCCGTTCATTTCAGGCATACGAATGTCTAAAATCACAATATCGTAACCATGTTTTTCACAACATACCAGTGCTTCTTTTCCGTTTACCGCTTGACCAGTAACACGTATATCCTCAGCTGTTTCGATCATCATTTTAAGTCCTTGACGTACCATCGCCTGATCTTCCACTAACAATACCCTAATCATGCCTCTAATTCCCCTTCCATTAACGGTATCCTTCCTTTGACACTAAATAGTGCATTGTATTGTTGGATTTCAAGGGTACCATTAACCTGGTTGATTCTTTCTCGCATGGATGTTAAACCGAAACCTTCCTGCATCGTTTTCTTTTCAGATATAGGATTAGTTATCTCAAAACGAAAAAATTTACTAGCTGGAACATCAAAAATAATCGTGGCCTCTTTCGTTTGACTATGACGCATCATATTTGTTAGGGCTTCTTGTACAGACCGATAAATTACGATCGATTGTTCATTTGTTAAAGGTGCTGATAATGCACCATGCTTAATCGAAAATTCAATCCGTACATGGCTTTCTGCTTCTAGTTTCCGAATCAAACTAATAATTGCTGATAAACCACCTATATCTTCATTTTTTAGTGTTTTTACTGCACTTCGTGTATCTGCTAAACTCGCCTTCGCTAAATCCTTTAACACTAGCAATCTTTCTTTAGATTCCCTATCTTTCTCTTGCATTTGGGCAATTTCTAACTGCATTAGTAAAGCTGTCAGCCTATGACCAACTGAATCATGCATATCTCTAGCGATTTGTGCACGCTCATCTTGCCTTGCGAATTTTTCACTTGATAAAAGTTGTCTCTTTACTTTTCGAAACTCAGTTCGTAATACTTCATGTTGTATACTTACTAACGCTTCTTGCTTTTTAGTTTGATAATATGCACATAAAGCAAAAGTAAGTAACAGTGTAGAGAAACTAATATAAATTGGTACTTCAATTGGATAACCCTTTAGATAGGGTGAAAGTGCAACTAAGAAAAGAAGACTACTAACAATAATTGCATGACTAGCATGAAGTCTATGTACCGCATTCCCTGCCAAAATGGCATAGACAAGTAAAGGTAATAAAGCTAGTTCATTATCCTTCGTAGGCCAAAACATAACGATACTAATTAAACTGATTATCGTTAATGTTAGCATATGTATGTTTGGTTTTTGTTGCATTAAAGCTGTTAAAAAATAAAGAGCAAAAAACAATGCACTTCCAATTAGGATAAGCGGGTGTTCGATAATTGGATGGAAGCGAAAACTCGCTGCAAGGAACCACGCAGAAAACAATAATAGAAGCCATAACCAATAAGAGCGCATATTTTTCATTCCTTTTCTTCGTCTTGTCTTACCCCTAGAATAGCAAAACGGGCAATAGAACGGAAGAAAAAATTGGATTATTATTTTTATAAATAAATCTCGAATTAAAGATTAATTTTATTATAATTGGGTATATAGTAATATAATTAAAAATACATCTACCAAAAGAGGAAGAAACCTACATGATAACAAGTAATATAGAAGAACAAACAGATAATATTGATACATTAGTTGTAAAGTCTTTAGAAAATAATTTGGCCATTATACGTTTTGATATAGACAGACGTGTCGCCTACGTTAATGAGATTTTCGCTAAAACAATGGGATATACAAAAAATGAAATGATTAATATGCACCATAGAGAGCTATGCTTTCCGGAGTTTGCCAATAGTAATGATTATCAAAAGTTTTGGAGCGATCTTTTCTCTGGTAAAAGCTATCAAGATAAAATTGAACGGATGGATAAACAAGGGAATCGTATTTGGCTAGAAGCAACATATATGCCTGTTGTAGATTCAGCTGGCAATGTGATAGGCGTTTCTAAAGTTGCAACAGATATAACCTCTCGTCAGAATACAGTAACCTCCGTCGTCCAAGAATTACAAACAATGGCAGAGAACTTAAATGTACGGGCTGAAACAGGTATAGAACGTAGTGACGAAATTGTAGCCAATATTGATAAAATTGTTGAAGTATATGTGGATAATAATAAAACATTAGGGAATCTACAAAAACAAACAGAATCAATTCAAGGGATTGTTCAGACAATTCGAGGCATTGCATCACAAACCAATTTGTTAGCACTCAATGCAGCAATTGAAGCAGCACGAGCTGGAGAACACGGCCGAGGTTTTAACGTTGTTGCACAGGAAGTACGTAAATTGTCATCACGTGTGGAAGAATCAATCATTGAAATTCGCCAAAATATTGACTCAATAACAACTGAAATGAAGACTATTACTGCAGGAACAGCAAGTGTCGAGGAAAGTGTAGGGAATGCACAACAACAAATGCAGGTCGCTACAGAAATTTTTAAAGCTATTTCATCAGCAGCTGAAAAGTTAGACAATCAGGCACGCGAAGTGAAAAATATTATCTAAATGATTCCTTCCCTTTAATATAAAAGGAGGGATTTTTTTCTTGAAATAACAGGCCCAATCACCTAAGATAAAGAAATGACTTGCGAATTGATATGAACACAAGAGAGGTGTGTCTATGGTCTTACAACGTTTTATTTTTTATTCATTAGGTATTTTCATTCTAACATTCGGTATTGCCTGTACAATTCAATCAACGTTAGGAGCAGGTCCATTTGATGCGCTTCTTGTTGGCTTACATCGTACGTTTGGTTTATCTGTTGGAAGCTGGGAAATTGTCTTAGGACTTATTATGGTACTATCAAACGCACTGGCTGAAAAACGTAGACCTGAATACTTTGCATTAGTTACTTCTCTGATTACGGGAGCCTGTATAGACTTTTGGCTACTAATTCTTTCTGATATAGTTAACCCTGCGTTATTTTTAACTCAATTGTTAGTCTTGTTAATTGGCATGATTGTTGGCGGTCTTGGAATCGCTATTAATCTACAAGCAGACTTTGCCCCGAACCCAATGGATCGGTCCATGCTCGTCATTCGAAAGCTAACGGGTTTCAATCTCTTTATATCACGTGGTTTATTAAGTATCATACTTGTAATTTTTGCTTTTATTTTTAGTGGCGCTATTGGTATAGGAACATTGATTTATGCTGTGTTTTCTGGCCTCGTAATAAACTTCTTCATGCCTTATGTGGAAAGATTCGAACGAAAAAAAATCCAAAATGCATAAAAAAATCCCGCGAAACAATGTATCTGTTATGCGGGATTTTCACTTATTCTTTTTTGAAATCAATTGTACTTCTAACTGTATCGATTGAACGGACACTTTTTTCAATTTCATCACGTTTAGGTTCTAAAAATGGTGGTAAAGATAACTTTTCCCCTAAAGTCTCATAAGGTTCATCGCCCATAAATCCTGGACCATCTGTCGCGAATTCAAACAGAATTTGTGGTGCAACACGAACATATAATGATTCAAAGAAATGACGGTTTACATAGCCTGATGTCTGAAATCCAAACTTCGGCATACGTTCAATCCACTCATCTAAAACAGAGCGATCTTCGACACGTAAAGCAGCATGGTGTACTGTACCATAGCCTTGCTGTGCCATTGGAAGAACAACATTATGTTCAACAACAACTTGGGCACCGTTTCCTCCTTCTCCAACTTCAAATAAATGAAAGGCTCCATCTTGATCAATCTCTTTGAAAAGAAGAGCCTTTTCCAATACTTCTTTAAAGTAATCAAATTCTGCGATACGTACAAAAATTGGCCCTAAACCAGTAATTGCATATTCTAAAGGGACTGGTCCGTCTTGCCAAGGTGTTCCCGCTGCAACACCTTTATTATTTTGATCAGAAACAAGCACGTATTGTTGGTCATCAAAGTCAACAAATGCTAATGTTTTTTTACCAAACTGTTCTTTTACACCAGTATGTTTTACTTTTAAGCGATCAAAACGTTTTTCCCAATAATCAATTGCCTTATCATCTGGCACTCGAAAACCTGTTTGAAAGATCTCATTTGTCCCATGTGTACCTTTTGGAATACCAGGGAAATCAAAAAATGTCATATCTGTTCCAGCAGTCCCTTTATCATCAGCAAAGAATAGATGATACGTTTGAATATCATCTTGGTTGACCGTTTTCTTAACTAAACGCATTCCTAAAACATACGTAAAAAATTCATAATTCTTTTCTGCACTACTTGTTATAGCTGTAACATGATGCATCCCTTTTAAATTCGTAACCATTAAAAATTCCTCCTTAATACTATGCTCATCTATTTCAATATTTTTTATCCAATACTGTTTATATTTATCTTTAATTCGAGATAAATATAACATGTTTATGAAAGACAAGTCAATTAATCCGTTTCTTTGTCTTATCTAGCGTGTAACATTAGCAGCGTACGGCCAGTAGTTTGATTATTTTAACAAAAATATTGATAATGATTATCAATATCGTTTATACTAGTTTAATAAGTACCCTACTTACTGACTTATATTCTAAAGTGAGCGTATAAAGGACAATTGAACCGAGATCCATTTCATATAATTCGTTTTTTATCTGAAGGAGGAATTACAATGCAAGAAGATATTTTTGATGTCACCATAATTGGTGGAGGACCGGCAGGACTTTTTTCAGCTTTTTATAGTGGGTTACGCGGAATGAAAACAAAAATCATTGAATTCCAACCTCATCTTGGGGGTAAAGTACATGTTTATCCAGAGAAAATGGTCTGGGATGTTGGTGGTGTACCCCCATTATCAGGTGCAAAACTTATTACGCAATTAGTCGATCAAGGTTTGACATTCGACCCTACAGTTGTATTAAATGAAAAAATCGTATCAATCTCACAAGACTCCAATAAGGTCTTTTATCTACATACAAAAAATGGTGATGTTCATTATACAAAAACCGTAGTAATAGCAGTAGGTGTTGGGATACTGAAGGCGCAACGTTTAGAATTAGAAGGTGCAGAAAAATTTGAAGTAACGAATCTACATTACACAATGAAACCACTTGAATACTTTAAAGGTAAAGATGTAATCATTTCAGGTGGAGGAAATTCAGCTATCGACTGGGCCTATGAACTAGAACCTATCGCTAATAAGGTTTACCTTACATATCGTGGTGATCACCTAAAAGGACATGAAGCCATTGTTAATCACGTACTTAATAGCTCCGTTACGTGTTTTCTGAATTCCAATATGACAAAAATGATTGCTGAAAAAGAAAGTGATCATATTAAAGAAGTGGAATTAACTGCCGATACTGGGGAAAAGCGCTACATACCAATCGATGAAGTAATCGTCCATCATGGCTATGATCGAGAAGCTTCTTTATTACAAGACAGTGTACTGCCGATTGAGATGGTCGATAACTTCTTTATTGCAGGCACGTCCATGAGTGAATCTTCTATTGAAGGGTTATATGCAGCAGGTGACATTTTAAAACATGCTGGTAAACTGCATTTAATTGCTGGAGCATTTCAAGATGCAGCGAATGCAATAAATAAAGCCAAACAGTATTTGGAACCCGACGCAACAGAAGGGGCAATGGTTTCATCACATAATGATAAATTTAAAGAGCGAAATAAAGAATTGATAAAAAAACAATTAAACTAATATTCCATACTACAAAAGTTGCAAAACTCAAAAAAAGTAGCTGATCAATATTGATCAGCTACTTTTTCATTTCCATTATTCAACTAAACTTTCTAATGCATCATCAATCATTTGACTATTTGCTATAGGTCCTGTATATAACCAGCTAGCATCAGCTTCGTACTCATAGATATTGCCATTTTGAACGGCAGGAATATTCTGCCAAATAGGATCTTCTAGCATAGCTGAGCCATTTCCTTTATCACTGTTCACAAGGAAAATATGTTCTGCTTCTAATTCAGCTAGTTTCTCTAATGAGATCTCTGACCAGTTAGCCGTAGATGTTTCCGAAATTTCTGTTACAACGCTTGGAGCTGTTAATCCTAAATCATTGTATAAAAGGTCTCCACTTGATAAGTTTTCACTTACAACATAGAAAGTATCACTCACTAACCAAATTGCTGCTACTGAATCCTCGCCAATTGCAGATTGAATTTCCTCTTTCGCTGCAGCTGCTTTCTCTTCATATTCAGCTAAAACTTGTTCGGCATGCTCTTCCATTCCGAAAACTTCACCAATCGTAAGTAACTCTTCACGCCAGTCATTATTTTCTTCCGTTCCTACTACATAGGTTGGAGCAATTTTATTATATTGATCGTATTTGTTATCTTCTACCATACTTGCAGAGTCGATCAAAATTAAATCTGGCTCAAAGCTTGTTACTGCTTCATATGGAAGATCATATGAAATAGTTTCTACATCACCTAAATCTTCTTGTAAATATTCTTGAATACTACCTTCACCAACTGTCCATTGTGCTACTGGTGTAATATCAAGTGCTACTAAGTAGTCTTCTAAGTAAGACGCAATAACACGTTCAGGATTTGCTGGAATTGTTACCTCATTTCCCATTGCATCTGTTAACACTCTTTCCTCTGCTTCTTCTGTTTGTGTATCATCTGATGCTGCATCTGAGCTTGTATCTTCATCATTTTCACTACCACAAGCTGATAATAAAAGCACTGCTGCGAGCAACAACATTAAAATGTATTTTTGATTGAGTATCTTCATCACTATTAAAATCCTCCTTATTTGTATCACTTCATAACTTTACTAATGATAACAATTTTCATTCTCAATTACAAGATAATTTTACCCTATTTGATCTAATTCAACAAACTACCATTGTCTCTAGCTATACCTTATACTATAATGATAACAATTCTCAATTTTAAAGTAGGGAGCCTTGCATATGTCCGCAACTACTTCATCTAAAAAAACAACACAATTTATCTCACGTCCGATTATCGCTACCTTTATATTAATCGGTGGATTGGGCTTACTTATTTTATCACTAGGTCTATCCATTATGTATGGTGCTGCTGATATTCAATTTGATACAATCTGGCAAAGTTTAATCGCTTTTGATCCAACTCAATCTTCTCACCAAATAATCCGCGGCCTGCGTATCCCTAGAGGACTTGCAGCAGCTATGATCGGAGCTTCTCTCGCCGTTTCTGGTGCCATTATGCAAGGTATGACAAGGAATGCTCTTGCTTCTCCTTCCATCATGGGGGTGACTGCTGGAGCAAGTTTTATGATGGCTTTAGCACTAGTACTTACACCCCAAGCTTCTAATTTAATTATGATGCTATGGGCATTCCTCGGCGCTGGGTTAGGAACTGGAATTGTCTTTGGTGTCGGATCCATTTCAAAAAGCGGTTTAACACCTGTTAAACTAGCTTTAGCTGGAACAGCAGTAACCGCTCTATTAAGCGCAATTTCATCTGGTCTTGCAATTCATTTTAATATAGCAAAAGATATCAGTTTTTGGTATGCAGGAGGTGTAGCAGGGGTTCAATGGGTACACGTGCAATTATTAGCACCAATTACAGTAATCGGGTTAATTATCGCCTTTCTTCTTGCTAATTCAATCACAGTATTAAATCTTGGAGATGATGTGGCTAGAGGCCTTGGACAACAAACCGCCACTGTAAAAATAACCGGAACATTAGTCGTCTTGTTATTAACTGGTGCTTCTATTTCAATTTCCGGGACAATCGGTTTTATAGGACTGGTAATCCCTCATATTACTCGTTTTCTTGTTGGTGTTAATTATAGATGGATCATTCCTTGTGCTGCGATTTTGGGAGCCCTTTTACTTGTTCTAGCTGATACCGCTTCGCGAATGGTTAATCCACCATTTGAAACACCTGTAGGAACCGTTACTGCTTTAGTTGGCGTACCATTCTTCCTTTATTTAGCACGGCGCGAAGGGAGAGGGCTCTAATGTTGAAAATAAATAAATCTTTAATTGTATTTATCATTTTATTTTTTACTATTTTAGCGACGCTTATAATCAGTCTTAATCTAGGAACTATGTCAATCACACCAACAGAGGTATGGGATACAGTCATTGGTAATGGCACTGCGCAAAATGAGCTAGTTTTATTTGATTTTCGCTTACCACGTATGATTATTGCAATTCTTATTGGTGCGGGTATGGCTATATCCGGAGCGATTTTACAAAGTGTTACACATAACGAATTAGCTGATCCAGGTATTCTTGGAATAAATGCGGGCGCAGGTTTCGCTGTTGTATTATTTATTTTCTTTTCAGAAGGATCTGGAACATCGGTATTTTTATTACCTCTTGCCGCTCTTATTGGGGCGACAATTGCTGCAACTTTGATCTATACAATTTCTTGGAAAGATGGAGTCTCACCTATTCGTCTAATTCTTGTTGGAATTGGGATTAACTCAGCTTTTTCAGCTTTAATTATTGTTTTTCAGTTGAAAATGGATCCTACAGACTTTATGCAAGCCACTGTTTGGCTTTCCGGAAGTATTTCTGGTACCGATTGGCGATATGTACTTGCATTATTACCATGGATTGTCGTCTTCATTCCAGTAGTATTTTATAAAGCACGTACACTAGACACACTCCACTTAGGTGATGAGACTGCCAAAGGTTTAGGTACAAGTGTTGAACGAGAAAGAATGTTTCTCTTATTTATTGCTGTAGCACTTGCTGGAGCAAGTGTTGCAGTCGGTGGTGCGATAGCTTTTCTTGGACTTGTTATTCCACACTTAGCAAGAAAATTAGTTGGTGCACGACATGGGGTAATGCTACCTACCGCGGCCTTATTAGGGGCGTTATTGCTCCTTATCGCAGATACTGTTGGCCGTAATATGCTCGCTCCATCAGAAATACCTGTTGGCTTAGTTGTTTCGGTAATCGGTGGTAGTTACTTTATTTACTTATTAATGAAAACCTAGTTTCAAAAATGTTTAACTTCTTCTTAAGTAGGTGATATACCGAGTAGAGGTGAAAGAGATGTCTCAATTTTTAGTTGGTCTAGCGATTCTAATAATCGTATTTAATTTATATTATTTTTTTAATAACAAAGCATATAAAAAGAGTTATTTTAGTACAGTATTGTTTATGAAGTTATTCTTTGTATTAACTGGGGTGATGATTGGGTTTGCCCTTTTATATTACGCATTAGCCCTACAGGATGTCGTTTTAGTACAAACGATAACAGACAAACAACCGATTGATCATAGTTTCTGGAATCTTCTATACTATAGTGGTGTTACCCTCTTATCAGTTGGTTATGGTGATATGCTCCCAGTTGGAGCTGCAAGGTTCTTTTCTTTATTGGAAGCAGCCATCGGGGTGCTATTACCAACAGCATATTTTATCAAAGCAATCGATCACTCAAAAAAAGATAATTAAACATAAAATAATGGAGCATTCTTATACTGTGAATGCTCCATTATTTTATCTTTATTATCTTTTGAAAGACACCAATCAAATTGCATTACTTTGTATTACTCCATCATATTTTCTACTGTTCCATCTTTTGCGTCCACAATATACCAACCGTATGTTGCCGTATGAGAACTACCATCATTCTCAACTATTTCATATACATGCACAACATAATTACCTTCCTCATTAAGATGGTCAACTGCCACAATAAGATCTTCAATGCCTTCCGCTTCATTACGTACTATTTCTTCCGCTTCGCCTTCGGTAACTCCATCAACAGTTTCTTCATTACTTGTACTCTCTTCTTCACTGGCTGTATCTGATTCATTCTCTTCATTTACTGACTCTTCCGTCGTATCATTTCCTTCACTTGCTTGTTCTTCCGTTTCGTTAGTTGAATCACTTTCACTCATATCTTCATTTTCCTGCTCAATTGTTTCTTCATTATCTATTGTCGTATCTGTCTCTTCTTCTGAATTACATGCTGCAATTATAAAGACACTAAAAACAATAGTGAAAAAGCCATATATTTTTTTCATTTGAATAGACACTCCATTTTCTTACTTTATTTTATTTTTCTCTTTAAGGTGAAAATAAAACATTATTTATATGCACCTTGTAAAGACGCTTTTAAATTAAGAGAATGAATGGCTACCTTTTCCCACTCTAATTTAAGTTTTTCTGCCTGTGATTCTTTCTTAACAAATGCAATACCACAATCACCACCGCCAGCTCCAGACGATTTACCACTTCCATATTGTTCTGCAATATTGGCTAGCCGTTTTAGTTCAGGTGTTTCAATTGTTACGTGTGCTAGTTCAGCTATTTTTAATAGGATAAAGCGATTATCCCTCATACCTCTCATGACCATATCACTATCATTTTGCAGAAAACCAGTAGCGATTTTATTTACTGCGCGAGAACTCTCAGTTAGAAAATTTTGATAGGCTTCTGGATTCTCATTACAAAACTGTTGCACATGTGAAACCATTGGGGCAGTTGCTGCAGATTCTCCAGTCCAACCAACACAAAAGTGTAGTTCTGTTGGTGGGGTAATAGAATCTACCTGTAACATCGGCCATTGTGACTCAACTAATGTAGAAATACTAGTTACTTTATGTATTTGTTCCACTAACCAATCAGCAGAAAATGCCGTGTAATGTAACCACCCACCATAAGTTGACGCAGCAATATCAGCACACGATCCGTTTCCCTGTGTTTTAAAATGTGCAATAGCAGCAAGTTTAAAAATAATGTCGGGATTAACCTTTCCTTTATGAGAATCGTGGAGCTTTAACATGGTTGTTACGACTGCAACAACTATTGCTGCACTTGAGCCTAATCCATATTTCTTTCCAGAAGGATCATCTAATTCACTTGTTACAGCTAAGTGAAAAGGCTTTATGCTAATATCTCTTTCGTGAAGATATTGATACACAACGTGAAAGGCATTTTGAATAAAACGAAGTCGTTTGTCTTCTGAAGGAAAATTGACGATACCAGATTTAATATCCCACGTCACATGATCCAATCCGAGTTGTGGAAGAGTAAGTTGATTTACCTTACTGGTCACTATCTTAGCAGTAATATAACGATCTACTGCCACAACAATCGACGCTTGATTAGGTTCTGTTACTGCATATTCACCAGCAATCATTAACTTACCTGGTACTTTGACGACATAAGTTGCGTCTTCCATGATGGTGCCTCCCTCTTCCAATCACACTTTTAACTAACATTCTCAGGATAAATACGAAATGCCTGGTCCAGGACGGCAAGGATGAATTTCTCGAACAACAGGTAATAATGATAACTTCTCCATGATTTTCGCTTCATCTTCTGGCTTACAAAGTACTTTTACGTTTGGTCCAGCATCAATTGTAAAATAAGCCTCTACTCCACTTGCTCGAAGCTCTTGAACCTCTTGAAGAACCTCAACCGTAGCACTTTGCCAATACATAAAAGGTGGATTAGCACCTAATGTTGTCGCATGCATCTTCAATGCATTTGCCTCAACTACATGTCCTAGTTTTTCAAAATCTGTTGCTTTAATAGCTGCTCTTGCAGTAATTAGGTCTTTCTCGACAGCTTCAAGCCATCCAGAATAGAATGGGGACGTCTCAACCGTTCGTTTCATTCCTTCTCTACTTAGAATCTTTTTCTCTTTTGTCGTTACTTCTACAGACAAAATGCGAAGATCCCATGCTTGTTCACCTAAAATCGGAAGTGCGTAACAGTCAGAACCATCGTTTTTTTCACCCTTTTGCCATTCAACATATCCTCCAAAGATTGATCGACTTGCCGAACCGGAACCTTGTCTGGCAATTTGTGATAATTTGCGATCATCAAGATCTAAACCAATCGCTTTTGTTGCAGCTGTTGCCAGTGCTGCAAAACCAGATGCAGACGATGCAAAACCAGCCGCAGTCGGAACATGGTTTTCGGAATCAATTTTTGCATAAAGAGATTTACCTGACATAATACGGATTCGATCAAGAAAGCTTGTTATCTTGGCTGTTTCCTTTTGGTCAGCTTGTTGGCCATTCAGAAAAAATTGATCTGTGTCTAGTTCCGGATCAAACGCAACAGAGGTTTCTGTATAAAACTTATCTAACGTAAGAGAGATACTGCTATTTGTTGGCAAAAAAAGCTGCTCATCACGTTTTCCCCAATATTTAATTAAAGCGATATTCGTATGTGCCTTTGCAGCAGCTTTCATGATATAAAACCCCTTTTCAATCTTACTTTCTTCGATTCAGCAATTTGTTATTCATTCACCAACTGTAAAATACCATGTTTGATCAGCACCTGCATGCAACAAATCATCAGCAATCTCTTTAGCATGTTTGATACTTTTCGCTAGGGCGATAATACATCCCCCACGTCCTCCACCAGTCAGTTTTGCACCAAGAGCACCTGATTTACGTGCAACTTTTGTTAAGCGATCGATGCCTTCATCACTTACGCCCAATTTCGACAACTCATCTTGTGCTCGATTTAATAACATGCCTAATAAAGAATGGTCTCCATCGTGAAGTGCTGTTCTTGCTTGTGTTGTTAGTTTGCCTAAATGTGCAATGGACAGTTTCGTTTCAGTGAAATCTACTTTATATTGCTCTTTGATACTAGCGACAGCTGCATGTGTGTCACCTATTCGTCCAGTATCAGCTACAACTAAATGAAAAGGCTTATTAATATAGACATGCTCTATTTCCTTATCTTTTTCAAACCAAATCGGCACTTCGCTACTCGCAGCCGCCATATCAATTCCACTAGGACTTCCATGCGCATATGTTTCTGCAATATCAACGAGTTTCATTAAATCATTTCTCGATAAATCATGCTCATAATATGCGTATAAACTACGAACAATTGCAATTGCTATCGCAGCGCTTGACCCTAAACCACGTCCTATAGGAATACTAGACTCAATTTGAATACGAAATCCTGTTGCATCTTGATCTAATTCTTTACAAGTTTTTTTTATACAGATTGCAAGTCCTTCTAACTTATCTGGCATATCGCTGAGTAAACCATAGTAGAAACTGCTATTAATCTGAATTGGTCCATCAACTTGATCAACCGTTGCTTTTACTTCTATTTCTGGAAACGGTAGCGCGATAGCTGGTTCACCATAAACGACAGCGTGCTCTCCAACTAAAATTAACTTACTATGCGCGCTACCTATTACTGTTTTTTGTGGTAGTTCTAACATGATGATGCCTCTCCTTTTAATCTATCTGCGAGATTTTTTTTGGCATGCAAATTAAAAATTCCCGTTGCCTATCTAAGATAAACCTGCTAATTTACTAATAATCCATGGTGCAGCATATAATACCATAAATTGAACCCCGTAATTAATGCCTAATCGATGCATAAAACCTGCTACTAAACCGATCAACAATACGCCGCCAATATTAATCCAGCCACCATCCATGAAAGCCAATAATAGGACTAAACCAAAGAAAAGTCCAAGCATTGCTTCATGTGGAATCCATTTAAAAACAAACGTACAAATTCGTTGCGCATATTTTATTATTATAAAATAAGTAATTGCGATTGCTACAATCGCACCAATCAATACCGCCCAGACAAAATCTCCACTTGATAACATATGATGCATATTATTTTCTAATGTGAATACTGGTGGAGCATTAAACAATGCATTTGCTGGTCCAATGGCTACCGGAGATAACGGGATTCCAAGTGCTATTAATGGAATAAGCGTTCCAGATATATACGCCGCATTCGTCAAAGCGTCCATACTCGAAATTGCCAAAGAACTTTTTTTAATCGGATCTTTCACAAAACTTGAAACCAATTCCCCTAACAAAATTGTAATCCCAACTGGACTCAGGATAAAAAATAATGATCCGAAAAAGGCAGAGATCGTACTGGCACCTAATTCCTGAGTCGTCAGAATTTTAAAGGGGTTGGGTATTCCTTTATATTGATCTTTTTTGTTAATGGTAATTGTCTTTTTATCAAAGCTTTCTAACGCATTTCGCTTATCTTTATTCAGTAATTCAAATAACGTTAAGATAATAGGTCCAATCGTAATACCTAAAAAAAACGAAATGAAAACAGTCGTTCCTTCTGGCACTACTCCTATACCCCAATACAAATGACGTAGGCCTTGTATAAGTATAGCAAATGGTACAATAGACACAAGTGCAATCCACCTATTTTTGGAGATAACCGCTAATAAGATTGCTCCAATGAAAAAAAGAGGATCAGCATAATTCTTTATATCCTCAGCAATAGGGATTAGTGCATTTGCTAAAAGTAAACTTAATGGAACTGCAACAAGCGTTCCAATTACAGAACCAGACGCCATTTTACGAATACTAAGTTCAGATTTCCCATGAGCTTTTAATACGAGTGCATGCTCAACCATCGGTGCTGCCATTACACCTCCTGGGATTCCTGCTACAGCTACTGGGATCGAGTCAGTTAGCTTCTTGGCAATAATGGAAGCAATAAAAAATGATAGAATTACAATTGGTTCTAATCCTGTCAGTACTAGAACAAGCGTTACTGGTGCTAAAACAGCTGTTTCATCTGTACCTGGAGCTATTCCTATAATCGTATAAATAAGCGTCCCAGCAACAGCTGCCATGACCATTTGAAGTATTAAGCCCGCGTCCATTCTTACTCTTCCTCACTTTCTGCTTCATCAAAATTTCTTTTTGGTTTAATGAGGAAACTAGAAATCACAAAACCGATTAGAGCACCAATGAGGCCAAAGAATAAAGGTTGCGGATCTTCATTCGGAGCAATAAAATAAGCACCAAGTGTTGTAACACTTGTTATTACAAGCGCCATTACTAAATCTTTAATATTTACAAGATCGGCCCATACTTCTATGTTTTCTTCAGTATGTTTCTGTTTATCAGTAGTAGTTTTTTCTTTCAATATAATCACTCCTATTTGAAATTCATTCTTCCTCAGTAGTGATTAATAGTTCATAAATAAAGATAGCATATTTCTAGTCGATTCTGCGAGTTTTTCAGACTCGCATTTAATTATAATCTAATTAAAAAACACTATCAATAATATGAGTGGAAAAACCGTGATAATTGTCACAACTTCATTATTAATCACCAAACAAAAAAGCTTCCCTTCTAATTCAGAGAAGCTTAGCCCATTTACCCCTAATTATTTCTTTCATTGGAAATGGTTCCAGAAAATATACGCTTATTATTTTAATACCATCCTTTTTCTTTAAACTTTTCAATCGCTTCAATGCGATTCGTTACTTCCAACTTTGCTAAAATAACAGATATATAATTGCGAACGGTTCCGTTTGTAATAAAAAGTTTACCTGCAATCTCTTTTGTACTTTTCCCTTCACCCATTAATCTAATAACCTGTTCTTCTCGCTCTGTCAATGGATTTGCTTCTCCAAAAGCAACATCAATTAATTCGGGGGCATAGATACGTTCGCCAGCAATAATTTTACGGATAGCATTTGCTAAATCTTCACTTGGGCTATCTTTCAATAAATAACCACTAACATTGGCATTTCTTGCTCGTTTAAAGTAACCTGAACGAGCAAAAGTTGTTAATATGATAACTTTACAAACACCTTCTTTTAGCACTTCTGCAACATTTAAACCTGTCATCACTGGCATTTCAATATCCATTACACAAATATCTGGCTTTTGTTCTTTGACTAAAGCTAAAGCTTCTTCCCCATTTCTTGCTTTACCTACAACTTGCATATCCTCTTCTAAATCAAGTAGAGCACCAATAGCCCCTAGAAGCATACGCTGGTCTTCAGCAAGTACGATACGAATCATTATTAACCCCTCCCTAATATGTTTGTTGTATTACTGTAGGTACACTAAATTTCAGTAACGTTCCATTTGTTTGCGAAATCTCAAAACTACCATTCACAAAATCCAAACGTTCTCTCATCCCTTGTAAACCTGTCCCTTGATATTGCGCATTTTCTTCCAAACCAACACCGTCATCTTGTACCCTAATCACAACTTCATTTGACAACTGTTGGATCGAAACTTTACAATTACTAGCTTTGCTATGTTTAATAACGTTTGTTATCGCTTCTTTTAAACACATACTAAGAACACTTTCTACTAGTAATGGTGTATTCTGTAATTTGGGCGTACCTTCTAAATGTATATTCATTTGTGCCGCATCCATGATTTCCTTTACACGTGCTATTTCATCAACTAGTCGTACACCACGCATATCCGCAACCATTTCACGGACTTCTTTTAAGGCAGTACTCGCTGTTTGTCTTACATCTATCATTTCTTGTCTTGCCGCTTTCGGATCTTTTTCGATCAATTTTCCTGCTAAATCCGTTTTCAATCCAATTAAAGATAGCTTCTGTCCTAATGTATCATGTAAGTCACGTGCAATCCGCTGACGCTCTTCTAAGACTATTAATTGAGAGATTTTTTTATTAGCAACCTCTAGTTCTCCTTCTAGCTTTTCTTGTTTATTGCGATTATACATACTAATCGGGAGAACGATTACACCAAGAACACTAATAACAATAAACGGTAATTGCGCAAAAAACATCTCTGTTTTAGTAAAGAAACCAACACTAACGGTTATAACTGTAGTTAACAAATGAATAACATATAACGTCCAGAACCGGACTCTATCTTTAATATTACCAATAAAAAAAGATAAAAATAAGGAAAAATAAACATAAACGAAATATAATATCATTATGACACTTATAATTGTTTCAATCATGACGGATAGATAGACAACCCAACCCTTTGAAATAAAGGATAAACGATAGGAAATAAAAAACATAATAACCATCAAGATCCCAAACATAACTTCATATAATGAAGAAGATCTTAAAATAAAATAAAATGGTAAAACACAAAAAGCAATCCAAGCATATACACTTAACCCGGTATTTCTAGGGAAAATCTGATACCAATTTTGCATGTTCTACTCCTTTAATTACATTATTCAAACATTCTTTGGTTAAGTATACCAAAAAAAAAAACACCCATAAAGAAAGCACCTCCCCAATTTGGAAGGTGCTTTCTTTATTTAGCTTTTAATTCTTCCAATTACACTTTAAATATTGTTAGCTGATTTTTGCTTTAGTAATGAGCTCACATCTTTAAAACTAACAAATACATGGTTTTTTTCATCGTACAAACGAAAACGTATTGATTGTAAACTTGATAATAACGTAATAGTTGTCGCTTGGTGAAGTGGCGGTGTAGATGTATGAGCTTTTTCCAAATGATAATTTGGAACACGTGGACTTAGGTGATGTACATGATGAAAGCCAATATTACCCGTTAACCATTGCAAAAATCCTGGCAACTTATAATAGGAACTACCATCAACTGCAGCCTTCACATAATCCCATTCTGATTCATTTTCAAAGTAGGAATCTTCAAACTGATGTTGGACATAAAACAACCAAATCCCCAGTGCACCTGCTACAAATAATATTGGTACTTGTACAATCAAGAATGCTTGCCAACCCATTGCAACAATCAAACTAGCGTAAATTACAGCAATAGACAAGTTAATGATATACGTATTTAGACGTTCTTTGCGTTTTGCCCCTTTTCGATTAAAGCGGTTTGATATAAGGAATAGATAAAACGGACCAAATCCAAACATGACAAGCGGATTACGATACAAACGATAGGTCAGTCTCTGCCAAAAGGACGCAGCAAGATATTCTTCTACCGTCATCACCCAAACATCACCAACACCGCGTTTATCTAAATTACTACTTGTTGCGTGGTGAATCGAGTGACTTCTTTTCCATTTTTCAAAAGGGAAGTGGGTGATCACACCTGTTACTGTACCTAAAATCCGGTTAGCTTTTTTGTTTTTGAAAAATGATTGATGGGCACAATCATGAAAAATGATAAAGGTTCGAACAACAAAGCCAGCAGCTACAATACTAACAGCTATTGATAGAAAGATTGAAATCGATAGGCTTTGGTATGCAAGAAACCATAGAATCAAAAACGGAATAATGGTGTTTGCAATTTGATTAATACTTGACCTTCTGTCTGATTTTTCATAAGGTGCTATTGTTTTTCTTAACTCTGCTTGTTTTTGTTTACTCATAATATCCTCCTTAACGGACAAAACATTCTCTTCTTCACCCTATTATAAAGGTACCTAAGTCTCTTTAATAGACACAAATGTCAATAATATTATATGACAAATGTCATACTGCTTGGCTCATAAAAATTGGCGGCTTATTAAAAAAGCTTTTTATAGAAATACATAAAAATTCGTAGGATTACTAGTATATTAATTGACATCAAAAAATGTTGTAACTATAATGGTTACAATATCATTTTAGATTTTATTAAGGAGGCAATAAATATGAATATAGGAATTATAGGCGCAACTGGAAAAGCAGGAAGTCTAATTTTAAAAGAAGCAAAAGATAGAGGACATGAGGTAACAGCCATTGTACGTAATGCTGCAAAAGTAACCGATTCCTCTATCACAATCAAAAAAAAAAACATTTTCGACATTGTTACCGCAGACATTGAAGAATTTGATGTAGTCGTTGATGCATTCAATGCACCACAAGGAGAAGAACATTTACACGTAGATTCTCATCGCGTGTTAATAGATGCATTTAAAGGAACAAACACACGATTATTTGTCGTTAGTGGAGCAGGAAGTCTTTATATTGATCCAGAGAAAACAACCAAGTTAATGGATACACCAGACTTTCCGGATTTTATTTATCCTACAGCATCGAATATGAGTAAAGCATTAGATGAATTAGAAAAAGCAGATAACATTGCATGGACGCATCTCAGTCCAGCTATTATGTTTGATGCAGAAGGAAAACGTACTGGTTCTTATCAAACCGGAAAAGACCACGTTATAACTAATAGTCAAGGTGACAGCTATATTAGCTATGCCGATTATGCAATTGCTGTTATTGATGAAATTGAGAAACCTGTTCATGAAGATGAACGATTCACAGTTGTAGGAGAAAAAGAATAAGAAAGTTATAAAGCGTGAAGGGATAATTCCTTCGCGCTTTTTTAAATTGAACTACATTTGATAAATTCTAAAAAGCCTCCATAATAAGTTTAAGCTTCGTTATAAAAGGTTACAAGACAAATAACAAACGATGGTTGCTATTTACAACAGATTAAATAAAGGAGGAATTGAAATGCCTTGGGACACAACTGATTACCCGAGTTCATTGAAGAATTTGGATACTGTTACTCGAAAAAAGGCTATTGATATCGCTAATGCCATGCTCGATGAGGGATATGATGAGGGACGAGCAATTCCCATCGCAACATCACAAGCTAAGGAATGGTATAACAACGCGGCTGAAAAGGAAATAAATAAGGTCAAGCAAATGCGTGATGATGTGCTTCGAGCTCGCGATGATAATGCGGAAAATAGTCGGCCAGAACTAATGGAAAAAGAGGAACATGTCATTTCATACAAAGACGGTTGGGCAGTGAAAACACAGAACGCCAAACAAGCTGCGGCTGTTTACGATAAAAAAGAGGATGCTATTAAACGAGCAAAAGAGATCGCACAAAATAAAGGTACTAGTCTCATTATTCATAAGCAAAATGGGGATATTCAAGAACAGATTAATTATTCAAAATAAGCAAACCAAAAATAAATACTTAGTTAAAAAGAGGCCTTTAATTAAATTAAAGGCCTCTTTTTAACTCCACTTATTAACAATTCTTCTTAGAAGAACATACCAGCAATTGCTGCGCTTAGTAAAGATGCTAATACACCTGCCGCTACTGCACGTAATCCCATTTTAGCAATATCCTTACGTCGATTTGGCGCTAAACCTCCTAATCCACCTAATAAAATCGCTATCGAACTGAAATTAGCAAATCCACATAAAGCAAAACTAACAATTAAGTTTGTTTTTGGTGATAGTGAATCCATTTCTGGAGCAAATGCTGCATAGGCAACAAATTCATTTAAAACAAGCTTTTGGCCAATAAAACTACCTGCCTGTAAAGCTTCCGACCATGGCACACCAATTGCAAACGCTACTGGAGAGAAGATATAACCGAGAATCCCTTGCAATGTTATTCCTCCAAATATCCCTAGAATTCCATTAACCAAGGCTATTAATGCAACAAATGCGAGTAACATCGCCCCAACATTCAACGCTAAACTCAAACCATCTGATGCACCTTTTGCTGCTGCATCAATAACGTTGACGGTTTCTGTATCCTTCTCCAATTCAATTTTATCAGTAGTTTTCGATTGCTCTACCTCTGGCATGATTATTTTAGCCATAATAAGACCTGAAGGTGCAGCCATAAAACTAGCCGCTAGTAAATATTCTAATGGTACTCCCAACAAGGAGTAACCTATTAATACCGAGCCTGCTACAGAAGCAAGTCCTCCAGTCATGACGGCAAACAACTCTGAATTTGTCATTTTAGCCAGAAAAGGTCGTACAACTAGGGGTGCTTCCGTTTGTCCAACAAATATATTTGCAGCTGCTGACATCGATTCAGTTTTGCTTGTTCCTAGTAATTTTGAGAGCCCACCACCAATTATCTTAATAAACCATTGCATAATGCCAAGATAATATAACACTGAAATTAATGATGAAAAGAATATGATAATTGGTAGAATATGAAAAGCAAAAATAGTTCCAAACTCGTCACTATCTGCTAATGAACCAAATAAAAAACCAATACCTTCATTTGCATAATTAATAATATGTTGCACACCTAATGTAAACCTTCTCAAGCCTTCTTGTCCCAAGTCCCACTTTAAAACAATAAAAGCAAATAGTATCTGAATCGCTAATCCACCAATAATAGTTCTGATATTAATTGATCTCTTTTTATTAGAGAAAAGAAATGCAATAGCTAATATAACAATAATACCAAATATCCCCCATAGTAAATGCAAATATGTCACTCTCCTTTATATTTCGAATGAACTCCTCTATGTAATATGGAACAATAATAAACGTTCTATCCAAGAAAAGTGATAGAACGTCTAGTAAGAAAGAAGTGCACGCAATTATTTTTGCGTTTTTTATTATAGAGGTTAGACATTTAATATGTCAATTCACAAGGGGGGGTAAAAGGTACCATCTATCTAAATATGTTTGATTGTTATTCCACTAACTCTGTATAGACAACTAATCGATCATTATGTGTTCCAACGGAATTATTAAAATCACCTGTACATGTAATAAGGTTAAGCATTCGACGGGATGTATACCCAAAAATTTCGGATACTGGTGCGTCATTTTTTGGAAATACTTCTTTTCCTACTACTTTAAAAGTAAGCCTTTTTTTATTTTCACCAGTAATAATTATCTTATCACCGTTTTCCATATCTTCTAAATTAAAAAACACAGAGGGTCCAGTCTTATCATCTACATGACCTGCAATGACAGAACTGCCACGGTTTCCTGGTTTTGTACCAGGCTCAAACCAACCCGTATTATCAACATTTTCTGGAACCCCCATTTGCCCATTTTCAATCCTTCCGACCTCTTCTATTTCTGCATTGATATCAAGAGATGGAATTTCGATAGTAACAGGATCAACACCAAGGTTTGCATCTTTAATTACAGGTACACTACTTTGGGATGTTGCATTGACTTCTTCCTTTGCTTCCACCTGTACCATAGCACTATTTCTTTCTTCTGTATCAGAAACTTTCTCCTCTGAAGTTGATGCACAGCCAGTCACATATAGAACCATTAAAGCCAACCAGATTAATTTCCTCATCATAGAACACTCCTAAAAATATAAGCCCCATCCCAATTAATTGGATGGGGTTAAGCTACTTTATTGTTGTGATTCTTTTCTTTGGCGAATTAAAATTATTGCTCCTGTAAGCATAGTCAAACTTATCAAGCTGACCCAAATCCAACTCATTGAATCGTTGCTTGTACCACCCATACCTGTTTGTGGCATGTCAGATGGCATTTCGGAAGCAAACATTTCCGGTGATTGCATCACAATTCCACCAGCTAGCATCTCAGAAGCAACATACATATGTGCATATGCTTCACGTATTTTAGTAAATGCCGCATCATAATCTTCCATTGCATAGCTATCAAAAGCTGAAATTAGTTGATCAGCGTGCATTTGCAAACCTTCTGCTAAACCTTCAGCAGGAACTTCTCCACCTGTTGCTGTTTCAATAAAGGATGAGAAATCATCACGATACTGACTAAGTTGCTCTAGTGCTTCTTCTTTTGCCACTTCATCTTCTGCTCCTGTTGCTTGTACATAATCCACAAAGTAACCGATGTGGTCAGACCACATTTGATTGAACTGCTCTCCAGCTTCTTCTCCATAGACTGAAGTAATAGCATCTGTTAAATCAGCAGTATTCATGTTTAAAGCTTGTACAGAGGCTTCAAAATCATCTGAACCGTCTATTCCATTTTGCATAGTAATTGCTGCTAAACCAGCGTGCTCTGATAATAAGTAATCTAGGCTAGCTCGTAAATCCCCTGCAGGTGTTACTGCTTTTGTATTGTTAAAATCATCAGGGAACTGATCTGCAATAGCGGCTGATAACCCCTTAGCTACCATATGCATATGACTAATTGCTTCTCTCTCATGTGTATATGCTTGTTCATAGTCACCACCCACATAACTATCAAAAGCACCAATTAGTTGATTTACGTGCATTTGTAAGCCTTCTGCTAATGAATCAGCTTCCAGCCTTTCATCAGTTGCATCCTCTAAAAACTGCGAGAAATCTTGTCTGTACTCAGATAACTCATCTAAAGCCTCTTGTTTTGCATCTTCATCTTCTGCTGCAGTGGCGTTAACGTAATCGACAAAATATCCAATATGGTTACTCCACATTTCATTAAACGCCTGTCCCGCTTCTTCTCCATATACTGAGCCTATCGCTCCTGATAAATCTTCTGTATTTGCATTCAACGCTGCAACAGATGCTTCAAAGTCGGCAGTTCCTTCAGCCCCATTACGCATTGCTTCGATTGCTAAAAATGCGTGTTCGCTTAATAAATGGCTCAAGTCAGAACGCAAGTCCACAGCTTCTGTTTTGACAGTAGGTGTTTGGTCACCCGTTTCTGCACTTACTACTCCTGCTGCTGTTGGAACTAATAATGGTACACTCAATGAAACTGCTAAAATTGTTTTCTTCCAATTCATTAAAACACTCCTCTTAAAGTTTTTATTTTATTTTCTAATTAGCTAACGGAGTGTTTTTCAAAATGGATCACTTTTAATGAAATTCTTTTGAAAGAACTTTATTATTGATAAGCATTCAATTTTCTCATCAATAAAACAAGTGCGAATCATTGACCTAAAAGCTTGATGAAATGAAAGTGAAAGTTGAGTAATTACAAAAGGGACATCTAAGTGAAAAGATGTCCCTTTAACTAACTATAAAGCTGCGCTTAAAATTATATCACCTCGTGGTGTTTCGCTTGTCGCATCTGGTTCGATCGTAATGGCAATGGTATCCCAGTTATGTTCTTCAGGAAAATCCATTTTATATGAAACTGCCCCAAAGCCATCCTCATTTGGTACAAATGTTCCTGCACGATATGGTTCACCATCTTCTAAAACCCATACCTGGTAAGTTTCTTCACCCTCTAATTGGGAGAGATTATTTGCTTGAATAACCAAGCTTACACCATCTTGTTGTTCAACCATCGTAGCATTTGCCTGAGATTCTAATCCTTCTGAAGGGGTCAGCTGCGTACTTAGCTGCGTTTTATCAAGACTAATCTCTTCCTCTTGTGTTGTATCTTTGTCCGTCTGATTCATCATTAACAGACCATTACCTAAAACAGATAGTAATAATCCCGCAGCTAATAGTGGTGTTAGCCAATTTCGTTTATTAAATCTGTCTTGTTGTATTGGTGCTACAGTAGTTTTTTTCTGTTCTTCCTCTTCTTCTTGCTTACTGGAAAAAACATTTTCTAGCACTTGTCCCTTCATTTGTGCCGGAGGGGTCACCGACTCAGACATGAACGGTAATTCCTGTGTTAACTCTTCTAACTCATTCAATTCTTCTTGACATGATTCACATGTTTTTAGATGTTCTTCAAATAACGCTTTATCTTTTTCACTAAGTTGGTGATTAAAATAATCAATTAATAAATTACACGCTTCTTGTCTCATCGTTAGACCCCCTTTTCTCTCTATTCAAACTTTGTTTTAAATGTTTTAGTGCCAGACGAATACGTCCCTTCACCGTTCCGAGGGGAATATTGCATTGTTCTGCAATTTCACGCTGTGATAAACCGTTAAAATAAAATAACGTAATAATTTCTTGTTGCTCGTTATTCAATGTTTTGACTGCTGATCGTAGCTTCTCTCCCTCTTCTTTCCATTCGACAATATCTTCCGTAGCGACCTGATCACTTTCAAGTGCATCTCTTTCTTCTAATGTGTATGTTGTTTCCTTTTTCTTACGCAGAGCATCTATACTAGTATTGCGGGTAACTGTTAATATCCAGGAGGATAACTTCCCCTTGTCCCTTTTATAGAGACCCTTCTTTGTCCATATCTTCATAAAAACTTCTTGTACAATTTCTTCTGCAATTGCTCCGTGTTTAACCATTCGATAAGCGAACGAGTAGACAAGCTTCTCATAACGATCATATAATTCTTCAAGTGCCTGTTGATCGCCAGTCTGAATACGAGCATATAAGTCTATGTCCTGACTGATGATAGAAACCTCCCTTAATACCCTAATATAAAACTATATTAGCATACATCCTTAATTAATAATTCCATCACTATGAGTATACGTATATATAATAACGTTGGATCACTATGACATGATCTACCGATTGACTTTTAAATTTTTTTGAAAAACTTTTTACATCAACTGTTCAAATAACATTTTTTGAAATCCAACCTACTATACCGTCTTTTTTAACTAATATGTAACCCGAACATGTATCATCTATAATCGCAACTTTATCACCTTTTTTTACACTTAATTGTGCACAAGAAAGATCCGTTTTTACGAAATAACGCGAATCATCCGCTTGTTTCAGGTATTCATTTTTTACCAATAAAAGTTTGGACGTTTTTACTTGCTCACATAAGGTAAAATCAATACTCACTTCAATTGGTTTTACTTGATAATATGGATAATTAATTACACCGCTACTTTCACCATCACTATAAAAGTCAGCTAATACTTTAGATATTGGGAATCTATCCACATAACTATAAGAAAATATGTCACCATCTTTTTGTCTATCTATAATAAATACATTTAATTGTCCAGTGTCTTTAATGATATTCCCACCATCTATTGCGATCATTTTTTTATCATAGTTAATAATTGGATTATTCACTTCTATGTTAGATTTATAATTAGACACCGGCCAATGGCCAACAATAACAAACTGCTCCGCTTGATGTTCTTTTTCCAAAAAGGCTTGCATAGTAAGAGCCATCTCTCGATCGGTTTCCTGCCAATTACTTTTATTCTCAATACCTGCGTGAACAAATAAATATTCCCTTGTTTCTATAGCTGTTGGCAATTCAACTAACCATTTGATTTCATCTTTAAAGTGAGGTATCAATAGCTCTTTTACTTCTTGAACTGTTGTATTATCATGTATACTATAACCAATCTGTTTCAACCACTCATTGAAGATAGATTGCGGTCGGAACCTTAAGTAATCTATAAACGTTGGACTTTCGTTTAGAAGTTCTTCTACCAATGAATCACAATTTCCTTCTGTAACATGTACCTTGTCATTTGCTTCAGTAAGCTGCATCACATAGCTCACAACACCACTACTATTAGACCCCTTTTCACATAGGTCACCATTAATAATTAAGTAATCATCTGAACTAAAAGAGACTTTCTCCAAAACACTTGTTAACAGCTCTAATTCACCATGAATATCAGAAACAACAATTATTCGAGCATGATCCGGAATTGTAATTTGTTTAATTTTATCCACTTGAGACCCCCCTTTTTTCTGTCCTACAATTTCCTTAGTCAAGCATATAAATTCCAGAACCCTGAATATGGATCTGTCATATTAAATATAATTATCCTGAAACATCAAAACATATTGAAAATGGAGTACTTGTTAGAACCTAAGCATCCTTAATTATCATCGCGTTTGATTTATCAAACTAGTATAGCATAATAGCGGATTCGTATTAAAAAGTAATAATAACTAGAGAACTTGGATCATTAGCGTCTATGATTTTTGACTATTTAGACTTTTAGGCTTTCAACCTTGAGATGCTTATGATAAAATTAGCGTACATTTTATACCATCCTATAGGAGGCATTAATATGACAGACGCAAGTAACGATATCAAAGTTCTTGATTGTACCATTCGAGATGGAGGTTTAATCAACAATTGGGATTTCAGCAAAGAATTTGTTCAAAAGCTTTACCAGTCTTTGAGTGAAGCTGGCGTAGAATATATGGAAGTTGGATACAAAAATTCTAGAAACCTTGTACAAAGTGAAGGTGTTGGGCCATGGCGTTTTTTAGATGAAGAATTTCTAAAAGATGTTTTCCCTGAGAAAGCGAACACCAAATTATCTGCACTTGTAGATATCGGTAGAGTCGAGGATAAAGATCTTTTACCCTGTTCTGAAAGCCAGCTAGATTTATTAAGAGTTGCTTGCTATTTAAAAGACATTGATAAAGCAATTGACTTAGTTAAGAAATTTAATAAGCTAGGTTATGAAACAAGTGTAAACATTATGGCCGTTTCAAATGCCATGGAACATGATTTAACCGAGGCACTTGATAAACTTAATGAAAGTCCTGTGGATACAGCCTACATAGTTGATTCTTATGGAACACTATTTAATCGTGATTTTGAACATTTAATTAATTTATTCAAAAAACATTTACCAAATAAAAAACTTGGTATTCATGCACACAACAATTTACAGATGGCTTTCTCCAATACATTATTTGCTTCCCAAAACGGGGTAAGCTTTCTAGACTCATCCGTTTATGGGATGGGACGAGCTGCTGGTAACTGTCCAACTGAACTTTTAGTAGGACAACTTAAAAATACAAATTATGAGATTAAGCCTCTTCTTAGTGTATTAGAAGAACTCTTTATTCCTTTAAGAGAGAAAATCGAATGGGGTTATATTATCCCTTATGCTATTACTGGTCAATTAAACGAACACCCACGTACAGCGATGGCATTAAGGAATAGTGATGACAAAGATAAGTTCTTAGATTTTTATGATAAATTAACATCAGTAGAAATACCGAAATAATAAAACAACATCCCACCAAGTTCCTTTGATGGGATGTTGTTTTATTAAACTCTAACAAATGTAGCTCATAGCATCTCTAATTTACGACGTTCGTCTTCGAGATGTTGCCTGCTGAGCGGCACATAACCATCTGGCTCATGGGTTTGCGCTGCAACGATCTTCTGCCCTTTGTCGGAAAGAGCGAGACGCAGATAGTCCTTGATTAGACTATCCAGCCGCTGACCTGGGGGGAGATCCAGATAGATACTGACAAATGAACTAAGTGGATAGCTACCGGCAGCGACATCGGACAGATTCGGTGTGTGGAACTCGTTGCCAGTCTCTGCGCTCAATCCAACAACGCGCACAGAATTAGACACCTTTGCAGCTTCAAACCATCCAATCGTACCGATACCGAATGGATCTTCTGATAATGCTCTGATGACCGAAGAACGGTCTATAAATGGTTCATAATGTGCTACATAGTTGCGTCCGCAAAGATGGCCTTCACGTAAACCAGAGGCATATTTGCCATTGTCGCGGAGCCCATAGACATGGATTCTTCGACCAGCCCATTTCCCTTTGATTCCAAGCTGATCCCAGAGCATAAGGTCGCCCTCTGGCGAACCAGAGGTAAGGACGCCACGCAGTTGATCCATCGATAAGCCAGGCAAAGGGTTATCTTTATGGACATAGATAGCAGGAGGAGTTTTGGCCCCAGGACGTGGGCCATGTCCGGTATAACCAAGACGAACAGGCGTCGGATCGTAGCCACGTACAGCTCGAAAGGCAGCCCGGTCACCAGCCCAGGGATCCCGTGACATCGGCGCGAAGATGCTCACTCCAGTAATCAGGGCGGGAATAGCAGTCGACGAACCACGCATTGTAATAGTAAAGCGAATGTCAGGATTGCTTTGTCGAAACAAATCGTTAAAAGGTGTTATCAGTTTCTCCATACCATCATTTCCTATGATTGCGATGGAATGATCAGCTAGTATATAGCTAGCGGTGCTCTCAGGTTGGTATCTATTAAACATAATCGATCCTCCTCGGTTGAATTTGCTTTTGTCCAGCGGATAGCCATTCCTCAAGGGTGCTACGTTCTCTTGCAGCTAGAGACGCCTTAAGTGGCAAATAACCTTCAGGCTGATTTTTGACGATTGCTTGTCCTTCCCGCGACAGGATGAAGCGTACGAACTCTCCAGCAAGTGGATCTAACGGTCTATTGCTTTCATGGCGCAGATAAAGATTGAGAAAACGACCGAGCGGGTAGTTGCAATTACTGATTTCATCCTTTCTACCTACGGAGAAGGTATCACTTTCATTCCAGGCAAGTGGTATCTGCCTAAGATTCTTGTCCTGCCCCCCGATGGCCGCGACTGCAATGCCTGCAGGGTTATCAGCTAGGCGAGCGAGCACTGCTTTTCCACCGACACATTGCTCGTAGAATGGTGTCAGCGCACGGCCAGAAAAATGGTGGCGTTGCATATAGCTACCAAAGCCTGAGGATTCAGGTGTGCCGATCGGATGGATGAGTCGTTCAGCCCATGAGTCATTCAGACCAATTTGCCCCCAGCGACTCACATCACCCTTTGGATTACCAATCGTGAAGATTCGCGACAAATCCGTCATAGTCAGGTGTTCAAGAGGATTGCTGTGATGAACATAGACAGCAAGCGAGGTGGCAAGACCATTCTTTGATGAGAGCGCAGCATGGGCTATGCGTATTAAGGCGGGCTCAGCGCTCACCCCCTTGCGATAGGGTACCGCTTCTACGTCTGACATCTCGCGTCCCATCACCACTGCGAGTGAACGATCATGTATTAGAAAGGGAGTAGCCGTCTGCGTCCCAAATAATTCGAGACTGAATTCAATGTCAGGGTGGAAAGTTGAGAAAGATTCCGCAAATCTTCTCATCACGAAATCAGCATGTTGCGTGCCGGACAGACGAACCTTTCCATTGTCATCAAAATAAGACGCTCCTGACAACGGTAAGATAGATCGGGGTTGATAGGCTGGTAAATCCTGATCGGTCGAACTCGATGCCAAAGATCCGATCGTCTTGGTAAGCTCAGTACCTGAGAATGAGTTAGATTTATGTTTCATCTATATAAAACCTCCTAAATTAATTTACATAATACATTGAGATTATCTTGTGACTAGAGAGTGTGCAACGAAACTATCATAATAAAGTAAAGCACTCGCCTGATCCTTGTTTCCGCTCGGTTAACATTACGATTGCGTCTCAAGTTCTTTAGGCAAAAGCACTTTAGACAAAATTGAAATATCTTATTTTCTAAAATATTAAATAGATTTTCTATAATTGTTTATCTCTTTTACTTTTGTTAAATTCCTTCTCTTATAATCTTTCCGTCTTTCCACCTTCACACGCTACCATATGTACCAAATGAGCAACAGTATAATTATTCACTTTCCTCGATAATTCCGCTAAACCTTAAGAACTAATGACTGACACAGTTAGACACCTTGATGCTGAGAAGTTTGGAGAAGAATAGACATCTTTTTTTGCGATTAATTTCATTGATGTTTTATAAATTACTTTGCTTCTAGGTTTAATATTCAATCCCTTAACAATATCTATGTCTCATTAGCCATATCACTTCTTTTTAATTTGTTTTCATTAACAAATAAATGAAATATGGCGCTCCCAAGGTTGATACTACAATTCCAACAGATATTTCTGATGTTGAGAGTATATTTCGTCCAATTGTATCTGCTACAAGCAGCAGTAACGCTCCCATAAGCGCTGTAGTTGGTAACATGATTTGATACCTTGGACCAACTAAGCGTCGTGCTAAATGAGGTGCGACAAGTCCTAAAAAAGAAATTCCTCCCCCAACAGCTACACAAGATCCCGCTAAAGCCACTGCTAAAAACAAAAGTATTCTACGCTCCTTTTCCACAGCTGCTCCGAGTCCTGTTGCAACTTCATCACCTAGGTTTAAGACATTTAAATAACTAGCTTTATAAATTGTGTAAGGTATTAGAATCAGGATCCAAGGCAACACAGCTAACACAAAATTCCAATTAGATCCCCAGATACTTCCTGACAACCAAATCGTTGTTTGCATAAAATCACTTGGGTCCATCTTTAATTGAAAAATAATTAATGCTGCTCCAAATGCTGCATTAACCCCTATCCCGACTAATATAAGTCGGACGGGTGTAACACCATTCTTCCAGGCCAATGTATAAATGAGAAAAGCAGCAATCAACCCACCAGCTAAAGCAGCTAACGGCATAATAAAGATTGATAATACACCAAGTGTGGTCGTTGATCCTTGAAAAAAGAAAATAAATATAACAACAGCGAGACCTGCACCGGAATTAATCCCTAAAATTCCAGGATCAGCTAAGTCATTCTGAGCAACACCTTGTAAAATTGCTCCTGAGACCGCCAGTCCCGCACCTATTAATATAGCAATGACTATTCTTGGCAACCGGAAATCAAAGAGGACAAGGGCATTTTTTTCAGTTCCAGCTCCAACCAACGTTTTTATTACATCAATAGGAGCTATTCGACTAAAACCTATATTTAAACTAATTAAAAATGATATAAATATAAGTACAACTAGAATTCCCAATGTAATTAGAGATTTTTTTCTTGTTTTCCTTGCTAATTCCATTACAATCCTCTCCCTTCACGACGAGCGAAGTAGAGAAAAAATGGCACACCAATCATTGCAGTAATAGTACCAATCGGAGTTTCAAATGGCGGATTAATCATACGCGCTCCAATATCAGCAAGTACTAAAAGCAGTGCTCCTAAAATTGCTGAACAAGGAATAATCCAACGATAATCAACCCCTACTAAAAAGCGCGTAAGATGGGGAATAATGAGCCCAATAAAACCTACTGTTCCGGCAACAGATACTGCTGCCCCTGTTAATAATAAAACCACAATCGTGCTTAACACCCTTACAACAGCTGTTCGTTGTCCTAACCCTTTCGCTACATCATCACCTAAGTTTAAAACCGTTATCGAACGTGCTAAAATTAAAGCTAGTAATAAACCAATAATTGCAATCGGAATCATTAACTGAACGCTAATCCATTGCGTCCCAGCAACGCCTCCCGCATACCAAAAACTAATATCTTGTGCTACATTAAAATAAATAGCAATTCCAGAAGAAATTGATCCCAGAAAAGCAGTAACTGCTGTTCCAGCAAGGGCAAGCTTCACCGGTGATAAGCCACCCTTTGAAAAAGCCCCTACCATAAACACAATACAAGCAGCCATTCCAGCACCAACAAATGACCAAACCATTAAGCCGAAATAGGAAGTTCCAGGAAAAAAGGCAAAAGCAATTGCAATCATAAATGCTGATCCCGCCGAAATCCCCATAATTGAAGGAGATGCTAATGGATTTTTCGTTACTCCTTGCATTATGGCACCCGAAACCGCTAGAAACGCTCCGACTAAGCCAGCTGCTAGAGCACGTGGCATCCGAATCTCCTGTATAATTTGATGAGCAGTTAGTTCTGGATTAAAATAAAATAACCATTCCCATACCGTGTTAAAATCAATATCTACAGCTCCTAGGGAAATTGATGCTCCTAAACAAAACACTAGAGAAACCATCCCAATGCATAGGATAAGTGTAGCTATAAAAGGACGAGTTGTTATTTTATCCTGTCTCTTTTCCACCTGTGTTAGTGTCAGTTCTTCTTCACTTTCTTTCGTTGCCATATGATAATCCATTCCTTTTCTTATTAAGCTCTAATCAAGATCATTTTGTCTGATCCTACATACATAGTAAGAATTAAATAATTGACCCTTCTCATCCAATTCACGTTTTCTAGCATTCTTACTAAACTGTTGAGTCAGACAAGATATAACAGCAATAGAAAGGCATTTCTCAAAACACTGAAACAAATTTACTCAATACGTCAAATCTGCTAAAAACAACTGATATTAACCATACTTAATTTTTGGAACACTTGTCCATATTCCAAGCATTTCAAAGATACCTAACCCACGTGATACTCCTAGTAAGGCTAATAAGCCATAAATTAAAAATTTAGTGTTTGTTTTTCATAACGTAATTCTAAAAAAACATATCCAATTCTACCAAAACCTGTGGCCTAAATAAAATTCAAATCTTTGGAAAAATAGCAGCTAGCCCAATTGCAAATAATGAACATAAGCTTACCTATACAGATTGTTTTATAAGTCCCACAATAGTCACTTCATCTCCCAATATGGATTCATAAAATGATCGGTAGAAGCACAGATGTAGCAATTAATATTCCGATCACAAAAAACGGAACATTCTATTAATCTTTTTAAAAAGTAAGGATAGGCCTTGTTACTTGAACATATAATGAAATGATAAATTGAAAAAGAAAACGAAAATAGAAAATTAATTTCAATATATACGTTTTTTTCTGAAGCCAAGTTCAAAATAGAAAACCAGTATAGCTTTGTCTTTATTACAAATCACACTGGTTTTCTATCTTTACTCAACTAATGTCTCAACCACATAGTCTATTACCATTGATCTTGCATAAGGAGATACTTGGATAAACCAGTCAGGAACTAAATAGACATTATCATTTTCCACCGCTGTCAGCTGTTGCCAAATAACACTTTCAGTCAGTGACTTATATCTTTCTATTGCCTGATCATTTTCCTGGGAGGCTGTATTATAATCAAGGAAAAAATGATCAGCATTAACTAATGCTATCCCTTCAAGTGATATAGCTTGACGTTCCTCTGGGACTCCGTTCGCCGGGTTTAATCCTAAATCCTGAAAAAGCGTACCATCAATAAATCGCTGGTCAGTTGTTCCGTGAAGCCTAAACTCTTTAGGTAAAACCCGCATGAAAGCTACTGTTTCCTCTCCTATCGATTCGGAAATTTTTTGTTTGGCTTCTTCTGCTTTTTGTTCATATTGATCCATCCAAGCCTGAGCTTCCTCATCTCTGCCTAGAATTTCACCAAAATTAAAATGTGTTTCACGCCAATCATCATTCCCCAAAATGACCGTAGGGGCAATTTTAGAAAGCTCCTCGTATATTTTTCCAGTTTTCTCTTGTCCAATAATTAGATCAGGCTCTGCGGCCAGAATTACTTCCAAGTCGACCTCGTCTTCACTGATGAATTGAACATCTTCATATAAATCCTGAGGCAAGAGTGAAGATATTTTTTCATTCGACAGTGCTGATTCGCCAGCTACTATTGGTATAATATCAAACACATATAAATTATCAACGAAATTGGAACTTAGTACTGCTATTCGTTCTGGTTCATCTGGAACCTGTGTAACACCCAGTTGATGAATAATTTCATGATACTCTCCCTCATTCGTTTCCATAGTTGATTCTGATTCAACACTCGAATTACTAGAAGAAGTTGATCCACATCCGGTTATAATTATTATTATAAGAACCGCCATTATAGCGAACAAAAGCTGATGTAAAAATGATTTTGATTGTAATATATGATTTTTCATTGTTTCCCCCTCCAATTTATAATAATTTAGATTAATAATCATTCTCAATTATTGTATAGTTAATTTCTTATAGAATCCATGTCATTTTTTATGATTATTAACATGGATTATTTTCAGATCAGAGCAGAGACCTTTTTTGACTCCGTAAACAAGGACACTGCTTCCTCTAGTTGCCTCTCAACTGAATATGGTGCGTAAACAATCCACTGATAGGTATTTAAATAGTAAATTCGCTTAGCCTTTACAGCTGGATGCCGCTGCCACGATTGATAAGCTTGGAGTTGCTTTAGCTTATTTCTGGCATGTACTTTCGACTTGGCCGTAATCAATAAATAATCGGCCTCATAATCCATCACATTTTCTGCAGCAACAGGTAGCCAGTTAATACCCGTTCCAACAGGATATTTCTCTAATTCCTTACGCAACTTTTCAGGAGGTTGGAGCTGTAATGAGCGGTAATAAACATGACCCATATTTCGATTGCCATACATTCTAAATCCGTTGTCGGTGATGCTGCAAATGGCTACAGTGGCTCCACCGATAACAGTCTCCACTTTTTTTCTTGCAATTTTGACTTTTTGCTCATAACTGTAAATCCACTCTTCTGCTTCTTTTTCTTTATTAACTAACTGTGCGATTTGCTTTAGATGATCAAATATATCCATACGTATCCAAGGAATCACAATGATTGGGGCAATATCAGCCAAGTTTTCTCTCACTTTTGCAGCGATATTTTCTTTACACACAACAAAGTCTGGTTTCACTTCCATTAGTGCTTGTCTTTGAAATCCCCATGATTGCGAACGCTCAAATGGAATCGAAACCTGCTTTGTTATATAAGTGAATTCTTTTGCAATATGTGCCGCATGAGGAACGACACCTAGAGTGACCAAATGATCCGTATATGCATATGAGAGTGGCACAATATTTCTACGGATATTTTTTATATAAACGGTTGGTGCCATTCCCTGTTTTGCTTTAAATCGGCGACTAAAATAAAATTCATCATTGTATCCTACCATCCGAGCAATATCCCGAATTTTGTCATTTGAAAAAAGCATTAACTCTTTGGCCCGATTCATGCGCAAATCGGTTATATATTCGATCGGACCCTTACCTATTTTTTTCTTAAACTGTGAAGAAAAATAGGTTGAATGCATCCCCGCCAATCGAGAAAGCTTATCAAGTCTTAACTCCGAATGGTACATGTTTTGTATATGCTTAATGGACTGTTCAAATGATCGAGTTGTCGACTCATTTGTCATAAGGAAATCGTTATTAAGTATTTCATTGATGATTTCACGCAAATAAATCTGTCCTTTAAATTGCTGACTTTTAATTGTTGAATGCCAACTTTCTATTAAGAGCTCCATTAGGCGAATAAGTGACCCATGTAACTCTAAAGGAATCTGCCCCTCTTTAGGGAAGGTGGTATCCTTCTCATACACTCTATACTGGTTCGTTTTTTCTGATATACGAAATATTTCAAAAGACAATCTATACAATTCTAAGCTACTCTCATTTGTGTTATAGGCTTCAACCTTCATACCAGGAAGAAGTATAAATATATTCTTCTGTGACATCGTCATAAGCTGTTTATTGATAACTATTTCACCTTTTCCTTTTACAATAAAAAAAATTGTATGATGATCAATTGTCTTTTCTTCAAACTGCCAGCCAGGTTTACAATCTAAGCATTCTACATTCAGTATTTCATACATCGCCTGATAAAAGATTGATTGATCGTTTTCAACCTTGTTCATTTCTTATTACCCTCTTCCCTCGACGCCTGTATATTATTTGTTATTCGATTTCTTTTACCATCAATCATACGTCTACCTATCTTGGTGTTTAAACTTAGTCACTCCTAAATAATAGCTAGAACCATAGGTAGATGAAAGGTTATTTCCTTCTTTCCACTCATATTAAATTTCATTTTCTACAAGTTTAGTTTCTTAAGATCTTTATGTAAATGATATCGATAATCATTATCGATTGTATCAGTGTATCTTTATCTACCTCTATCCGTCAATGATAATTTTTTAAGAATACACTTCATTTGATTAATGGAAACATTTTTAAATCCGACAACTCTTGGATTGAAATTATATGCAAGCTATGGATTTTTGAAATATAATAATGAATGAAAAGAAATTAAATTTCACTAAACCACTCTATCCAACTAAACCCTCATCCTACTTGCCCCTGATTCCTACCTCTTTAATGTAACTGTGTTATAAAAAGACAACAGTCATTTATTAGAGAGAATAGTAAACAAATAAACCCCATCATGCACCTTTGATGGGGTTTATTTGTTTACTATTCTATTTCAACTATATTTAGTTAGCTTTTATTTCGTTTAATGTCTCTAACTCTTTTAAAACAATTGGAATTAACGGATGGTCTTTATCTAACCCTGAAACAGCTAGAAGTGCTTTTTCATATCCTTGTTCTTTTATGCTTTTTTGTAAGGATACAGCTTCCTCATCTTCTCTATAGTCAAATTGAAGAGTTGCAGCGATCGCTTTTGCTAAATACGTCGGTTCTTTTTCTAAAGTTTCTAAGTATAAACTAGCCGGACGAATTAAACGATCATTTCCTCCTAATTTACGCAATGGTCCCCTTCCAACACGTGTTACTTCATCAGAAATGTGTGGGTTTAAGAAACGATTTATGATTTTATCAATATATTGTTGATGCTTTTCTGCTTCAAAACCATATTGTTTCACTAAAACAGCACCAGTTTCTTTTAATGTTGCCATAACAAATGACTTTACAATAGGTGCGTCCATTGCCTCTTTAATCGTCTGGTAACCAAGATAGTAGCCTAGATAAGCTGCAACTGCATGACCTGTATTAACAGTGAATAGTTTTCGTTCAATAAAAGGACCTAAATCACGTACATACGTTACGCCATCGATAGGGGGGCTTTCCCCTTTTATGAGATCATCTTCTATAACCCACTCAAAATAGGGTTCAACGGAAACCGTTAATATATCTTTATTCGTTTGGTTTGGTACAATACGGTCAACAGCTGCATTTGGAAAAGCAAATAATTCTTCAAATGTCTCTTTATCTGCTTCATCAATATACTCTAACACTTTTTCCTTAAGGAGGGCACTACCACCAATCATATTTTCACAAGCAATAATATTAAGAGGGGTAGTGGTTTGTTTAATCCGTTTTGTTAACCCCTTCGCAATTAGTTTTGCAATAATTGACAATACATTAGGTCCTACAGCTGTAGTAATAATATCCGCTTTTACAATCTGATCTACAACTGACTCTGGGTCTTCTAAACTGTTCATCCCTGTTATATTTTCAACAATCTCTTCCTCTTGCTGCTCAGAAGCTAAAATAACCTTGTATTGATTTTTTTCGTTAATTGCATTAATCACTTCTTTGTTTACATCGACAAATGTAGTGTGGAAATTGGATCTGTAGAGTAGAGATCCAATAAATCCACGTCCAATATTACCGGCACCAAAGTGTACAGCTTCCATTTAATTCACCTCGCTAAATAGTTCCATAATTTCTTCTTTAGTTGAAGCATTAATTAATTTTTGAATATTTCCTTCATCCGCACAAACAAGAGCAATTTTCGATAAAATTTCTAAATGCTCATTTCCCTTTCCAGCTATACCTATTAAGATATTGACCGTGTTGCCATTAAAATCAACACCTTCAGGAGAAATAACAACAGATAATCCCGTTTCTTTTACAGCACCTTTTGCATCTTCTGTACCATGTGGGATTGCAACATTATTACCAATATAAGTAGTAGTTAATTCTTCTCTTTCTAGCATTTTTTCTACATATGATGATTCGACATAGCCATTTTCCACTAAAATTTTCCCTGTAAAACGTATTGCTTCTTCCTTATTTGTTAATAAAGCATTTAATGTAATATTATCTTTTGTTAGTATTTCTTTTGCCATTTTCGACACTCCTTATTATTTTATAACTTGTCATTAATAAACGAATTTAGATGTTGGTATAAAAATTGACTGATTATACTTTCTTGTTGTGATTGAAAGGTAGTAATACTTTGTTGATCACTAATAATTAATCCACTAATATAACTTAATATCTCCATACTTTCACTATTACTATGTTCAGGCAAGAGCATTAAAAGAAATGTGTTTGCTTGCATGTCTTGATCATCCATTCCGACTATAGTAACAGGATGTTCTAATGCATATATAGTGAACGACGGCTTTCTTACAAATTCACTTCTTGCATGATAAAGTGCTAAAGAAGTATCTGGAATACCTATCCCACCAAGGTTTTCACGAGTAACAAGAGCTTTAAACACGCCTGCGCTATTATTAATGTTCTGTGCTTCTTTTAAATTTTCACAGGCAACTTCTAAAATTTCTTCCTTAGTTAAGATCTCTTTGATCGAGTGAACCTTAAACTCTATAAGTAAATCAAGCGTTACTTTTGAATAATTTTGCATACGTTGTAATCTTGTAACAATCCGTTCTTGCGGATCACCTTCTACTATTGACTCAGTAACCAATTGTTTCTTGGCACCGGTTTTACGTTGCTGCCTTACAATAGTTTTAATTCTATCAATCTCTTTCTCTGTGAGAATGGGTGAAACCAAGATATAGTTACTTATTTTTTCTCGAAATGCAATAGTTGATATAACAAGATTATATGAATTTAAATTAATTTCATCTAGCTCAAATAACGAACGATTATCTATTTTTGCAATTTCAGGAATTTCCTGAATCAAACGTGTTGCTAGCATTTTTGAAGTTCCTATGCCACTTGAACAAATAACCAAAACAGTTAATTCAGATGGTTCCTCACGACGGATTGTAGCTGAAGCAAAATGTAGCACAAGGTAAGCAATCTCTTCTTGCGGAAATTCAGTACCAAGGAATACCTCTTTACAACCATCCTCTAGAGTGATGAATAATTCTTTATAATCATTTAATATCTCCGTTAATAAGGGATTTTTAATGTGCATACCTTTTTGAATTCTGTACATAGTCGGTTTTAGATGTGTAACTAGATCGTTAAATAAATGCTTATTTTCTGTTAAATTCACTTCTAATCTATCGCCAACATAATTAATTAATTCTCTTGCTTTGAATGCAATATCTAAAGATGATTCCTCAACTAAATAGTCATGATCAGATCTTATTTTTGCTCCAAGAAGGTGCATTGTAATGTAACCAATCTCATCTTTAGGTATGCTCATATGAAAAGCAACTTCTAAATCATTTATAATGTTTTTGGCAATTTCGTATTCTTTGGTATCTTTTATTTCATTCAAATAGTTTAAGTCGAATCGAATACGCTCTCCTTGCTGTAAACGTTCAATAGCAAGAGCTAAATGGACAACCAACCCGATGTGCGCACTATCAGCAAGCTCATAAGGTAGTTCATTACGTACATGATCTATACTTTTTTCTATCGTGACTAACTTTGATTGATCTACAAGACCTAACAGTCTCTCTGAGATCGAATCTAATTGTTGTTTTGATTTTTTTTCGATATTTTCTTTGATAAATATAATAAAATCTAACTCATCTACATATTTAGAAATCAGAAAACTTAAAGCAGATCTTTTATTGGATTCACTACCAGAGATATTTACTCCATAACCTCTTTTTCGAATAAGCTTTAGTTCGTACGTTTCTAAAATCTCACTAATTTTGTCTAAATCATTGCTTACAGTTGCAATCGTCACGTGTAACTCATTAGCCAATGTAAACAACTTTATTGGTTCACTTGTCTCCAATAAGGTAGATAGGATAATTGCCTGGCGTTCATCTGGCGTATAATCTGTGTGTTCCACTTGTGTTATAGCCAAGCTTAGTTTTCGTTTATTTTCCTTACTTCCATTTACTTTTACCCCAACACCGGATTTTTTGTTTAAACTTAGCTGATAATAATCTAAAGTATCTTCAACGCTTTTTAAATCTCGATGTATGGTTCTACCACTAACTTCTAAATTGCTAGCTAATTGTTGAATCGTTGCACCATTTTCTTGCAGTAACAAAAGTTCAATGATTTTTCTTTCTCTTCCAGAGATGTACAGTCTGATCACCTCCTAATGGTGTGTTAAAAGCAGAACATGTTGACACAAATAGAAAAGCAACACCGTATGTCTATACTATACCTTTTAAAATAAAGTATTCAATCAGTTCCAGAACTATTTTCGTCTTAAAAGTTGTTGCCATTATTTAATAACTTTTTAAATTGTTTGTTTCTAAAAAGCCTTAACTTTCAACTGAGAGTGAAAGTTAAGGCTATAATTACGTACTTATTTTTTTAATTGTGATACAAGTTCTTCATATTTAGGACTATTCAAAAAGTTTTCTACCGAAATGTGTTGTGCTCCTGGTAATTTAGCCTTCGCACGATCGGTAAGATCTTTATGTGTAATAACAATATCTGCATCACTTGGTATATCATTTATTGCTGTATTAGTAACTTCAATACCTATATTTGCTTTCTTGAATTTATCTCTTAGTAACGATGCTCCCATTGCACTGGAACCCATACCTGCATCACAAGCAAAGATAACTTTATTTACGTTTTCTGCATTTAGTGATGTAACATTATCTTTGTGACTTGCAAATGAATCTGCTACAGAACTCTTTTTGCCTTTCATTCCTTCCATTTTACCTGCTGCTGTTTCAATATCTTCCTCTTTATCATCTTTACTTGATTTAAGAATGACTGAAGCAATTAAGAATGAAACGGCTGTCGCGGCGATAACACCTAGTAGTACACCAATATGATTACCTCTTGGAGTCATTGCTATTAATGCAAAAATACTTCCCGGAGATGGCGTAGCAGACAATCCTGCATTAAATATAGTAAATGTTAGTACACCTGTTGCTCCACCACCAATAGCTGCTAAAATTAATGCTGGTTTCATCAATATATACGGGAAATAAATCTCATGAATACCACCTAAAAAGTGAATAACAGAAGCTCCATAAGCTGAACTCTTTGACATTCCTTTTCCAAATACCATGAATGCTAGCAAAATTCCTAGCCCTGGTCCAGGATTGGTTTCTAATAAGAACAATACAGATTTACCTGTTGCTGCTGCTTCTTCAACACCTAAAGGACTTAAAATTCCATGATTTATAACATTGTTTAAAAACAACACTTTAGCTGGTTCTATAAAAATACTCGCTAATGGTAATAAACCTGCATTTACAATTACTTCAACACCTGATCCTAGAAGATTATTTAATCCTTCTACAACGGGACCAATGATTTTCATCGCTACCCCTGCTAATACCGCAGCTAATATACCTGCCGAGAAATTATTATATAACATTTCAAAACCAGAACGAATTTTTGGTAGTAGTGGTTTATCAATACTCTTAATTAGGTAACCACCTAGAGGCCCCATTAACATTGCACCTAAAAACATCGGAATATCGGCACCAACAATAACACCCATAGTTGCTGTAGCACCAACTACACCACCACGAACGCCATAAACCATTTTACCACCAGTAAAACCAATTAAGAGTGGTAATAAATATTTGATCATTGGGTCTACCATTTCTGCTAAATCTGCATTTGGCGTCCAACCAGTCTCAATGAATAGAGCTGTAATAATCCCCCAAGCAATAAATGCTGCAATATTTGGCATAATCATTCCACTTAAATAACTACCGAACTGTTGTATTTTTGCGCGAACCCCTTTTTCTGCCATAAAAAATTTCCCCTTCCTTAACTTAAAATAATATGAGTCATATGAACCTTCTCCTTAATAATAAAGCGTATACAATATTTAAAGCAACGCTTTCAAAATTTAGTTTTGTCAATACTAATGTTGACAGAATTATAAATTGACAACTTTATCAGTATTAGATGAAAATTATATCCAAATAAATTCAGCCAAGAAAGAGGCATAGTTGTTATATGTTATAATGAGGCAAACTGAATTATAAGGAGACCGTTATGGAAAAAAATCTAGATCATATTGGAGTTGCAGTTAGAAATATAGAGGATAGCATTTCATTTTATAAAAATGTCTTAGGTGCGGAACTGATTGATCACTACAAAAGTGAAGCTGTCGGTGTAGAAAGTGAGATTGCGATTATGGAAGTGAATGGTTTTCGAACAGAGTTACTAGCACCAACCAATAACACAACCTCTCCTATCGCCAAATTTATTAAACAAAAGGGAAAAGGTGTTCACCATTTAGCTTACAAAGTTGATAATTTGGATAATGCCCGAATTGAATTAGAGGAACGAGGAATTCGTGTATTAGAAGATACATTACGGACAAACAAACACGGTCGTCGCTTAATCTACTTAAATCCCGCTGATACGGAAGGGACTATTATTGAGTATTGTGATTATCCAACAAATGATTAATTGCACAACTTATGCCAACCTTACTATAATGCTAGACTTTATTGCCCTTATACATTTCGATCCATTCTTCAACCGTAATTTTGGATACTAACTCGCCAATTAATGCATAGGGAATTTTTTTAGGATTTGTAAATCGAATACAACTTTTCCCCATATTAAGCTTTGTTGATACAAATTTAGGATATTCTTGTTGGAACCAACCTAGCAATTCCACATCAGCATAGATCCCCATATGATAAACAGCAATATGGTTCTTTTTTATTCCTATGCTAATAAAAGGAAGCGGTGTATCCGATTTACAATGGTATCCTTCAGAAAAAATAGATAATGGCACCACGAAAGAAGGCATCCCGTATTGCATTTCAAACTCAAAACCACTGGGAATATTCTCAGCAATCGTTTTATTGAGTTCTAAAAACGCTTCTTGCCACTTTGCCTCTTTATCCTTTAGATATTTATTAATTTCAACCATTGACATGTTTACCCCTCCACTTCAACTACTGCAATAAAGAAGCTTTGACCAATTATCATGATCAAAGCCTCTTTCCAACTATTCTTTGTTATTTTCATCTTCCCGTTCTTTCTTAGATTCACTAACTTCATCTTGGATAGCGCCTTTCGCTTTATCCTTCTTTCCCTTTGCTTGCAACTTCGGATCGTCGGTAGCATTACCGAATTGATCTTTAATTTCTCCCTTTGCCTTGTTGATAGTACTTTTTACTTTATCACTTAGGCCCTTCTTATCTGCCATTATGATCACGTCTCCTTTATCTTATCTTAGAGAACTTTACCCGAATAACTTTTGTTTAAAACACTGATACAGTTTGCTAAATGATAACAAGTGCCTACTTTTCAGAAGAGGGAATTACATAAGATAATTCCTTATAAAGTTTCACGTAGACGTTGAAGGTCCTGCATCGGAGGCAATCCAAACTTTCGGGTATATTCCCGACTAAAATGTGAGGGGCTTTCGTATCCGACATGAAACGAAGCCTCTGCCGCATTTAGTTCTCCTATAAAGAGCAGTCGGCGAGCTTCTTGAAGGCGGAGCTGTTTCTGATACTGAATCGGGCTCATGCCTGTGACCTCCTTAAAATAACTGTAGAAGGATGAAGCGCTCATTCGTACTTCCTCCGCCAGCTCTTCAACTCGAATAGGCTGGTCAAATGTAAAATTTAGTCGCTTGATCACCTTTGCAATCCGCTGGGCTTGGCTCCCGATAAGTGCAAAGTGCTTCAAGGTCTCATTCTGTTCATCCTGTAGAAGTCGGTAAATGATCTCACGGTTGAGACCTGTAGAAAGCACAGGAATATCTTGTGGTGTATCTAAAAGTAGGACTAGTCGCAACACGGCGTCGAGGAGCGAGTCACCCATCCGGCTAATTACCAGACCACGTCTTGATTCAGATTTAGAACTCCACGATTGATCCGATGATTGTAGGATATCAAGAACCTGATTCATATCAAGCTGTAACTGCAAACTTAAGTAAGGGATTTCAGGTGAAGCCTCTACGACTTGACCCATGATTGGCAAATGAACAGAAGCCGTCAAATAGCTGGCTGGATCATATTGAAAGCTCTCTTTTGCAAGCATGACTACTTTTGAGCCTTGAGCCACTATACAGAGAGATGGCTCGTAGACAGAGTAAACTGGTTCAGAAATTTTGGAAGTACGAATAAAGCGCAAACCCGGAATAGCCGTCTCCTGCGTGCCGTCTGTTCGAATAAATTGTCCAATTACCTCCTTTAATTCTCGATTTCGTTTCACAGATTCTCCCCCATTCTTTTCATCCTGTCTCAATGTCTTTTTCATATTATACTATAATCTTTTAGAGGATTAGGCAAGACTTGTGAATATTTCGGCTACCGTCCTGCTTACAAATTGATTCATAATAAAGCTGTGGTAGGAAGAATGACTAGGGTTCTGTTACAAGTTCTTTCTTTAATCTATTGATGATGCAAGACCCGAACGCAAATTCCAATCGAGAATGAAAGGAGAAAATGATATGAAAAACGAACTGACAATATCACGTCCTTATGTCGGCATGTGGGTCACCGCAGATAGAAACATTCGGCATGAACTACTGCCAAACGGAAGATATGATGAAGCCCGCGATGATCGCACAAGCGCTTACCAAGGCAGTTATACGATCGTGGGCAACCATATCAAATATGTAGATGACACAGGCTTTACGGCTGATGGTGACTTTGTCGACGGTTTACTCTATCACGCAGGAATGGTGCTATATCTGAAAAAATAAAAAGACAAGGGTGAATATTAATGTATTCAATTGAAGGGAAAACAGTTATTATTACAGGTGCTAGTAGTGGAATCGGCGAAGAAACAGCACGTCTACTAGCTAGACAGGGTGCTAATATTGTTATTGGAGCGAGGCGCGTCGAAAGATTGGAGGCCTTGGCAGCCGAAATTCGAACGAATGGAGGTTCTGTAACGTTTCAAAGACTTGACGTGACAGAGCTTGGACAAATGCAGGAAATCATCAAATTGGCCCAGACCCATTTCGGACAGGTAGATGCGATTGTAAACAATGCTGGCGTGATGCCTCTCTCACCATTAGAAGCTCTAAAGATCGAAGAATGGAATAGAATGATTGACGTTAATATCCGTGGTCTTCTTCATGGTATTGCCGCAGGACTCCCAGTTATGAAGAAGCAGGGTTTTGGACAATTCGTTAACATTGCCTCCATTGGCGCCTATGAGGTATCACCTACAGCAACAGTTTACTGCGCAACCAAATATGCAGTGCGGGCAATCACGGACGGATTGCGACAAGAGGCGGCGGGACAGAACATTCGTGTGACTCTTGTATCGCCTGGCGTAACGGAGTCTGAGCTTGCCGATAGCATTACACATAAAGGAGCAATAGATTTTATGAAAGAATACAGACGCAATGCACTACCAGCCGCAACTATCGCTCGTTCCATTGTTTATGCGATTGAGCAACCTGCTAATGTCGATGTGAATGAAATGATAATTAGACCGTTGGTTTAGTACATTTTTGTATAGTCAAGGGAGCACTTGCCTACTCCCTTGACTAACTATAGAGTATTTAAAACTGCTTTCAGCAAAGAAAAAGTGATATTTTCAAATTTGCAATAGTAAATTATCCTTATAATAGTATATAACGATAAGCAAAATCACCAGAGAACATTCAAAATTTGGAGGAGGAGGAGACGATTGGCCTGTTGCGATCGTTGAGTAATAAAATTGAGCTAAATGGCTTAAATTCTATCTTTCATAGGGCTGAGGCCGTTTTAATGAGGCGAAAGAGGGCTATTAGAGAAAAAGAATCAGGCTGGATCCGCATTGGATCCAGCCTGATTCTTTGTTGAATATTAATTTGTATGTTACAAAAAAAAAAAGTTCTATACTATGATGCGCTCCATATAGTAAAATGACTTTAATTTCTTAAATGATATAACAAAAAAGTTCTATACTCATCTTTCATTATATGGAATACTATTTAATGCGCATGAAAAAAAAGTTCTATACTTACTGATTGCGACCATATAAATATACCACTTCTTCAATGTTATTTACCAGCGATTGTAACGAGTTACCACTTTTTGCCCAATGCATTTACCAATTGAGTGATACCAAGAGAATATAGATTTACAACTTTAAGGGATTTAAGAGATAAAAAAGTCTAATACTTCTGTAATTTACCGAGAAATTAGACCAATGATCTTCAATAATTGCGCCCGATTGTGAAATATCCTTTTTCTATTGCATAGAATGGTTGTACTACGCAATACAAGAGTACTCCACAATCTGGACCTTTAATTGAATACCATTCTAGAGAGTTTTAGTATCAACAAGAGCAAAAAATAAAAATCTTGTTTAATTAATACAGGATTTTGATCAAACTTTATTACAAATTATCACTCTTTTTTATAAATGATCAGACTTTATTATAAATTATCGAACTTTATTTCAAAGCCACAATATCCCCCGTCGATTTGATAGAAAACCACGGACTTTGACAGTAAGTTCCGTGTATCTTTAATATCGTGAAGTGTTGTAAGGTCGTCATGTTCAGCATAAATAGAAAGTTTTGGGAGTTGAGTGTTTGAAAAGTCGGTATCTTCTGTCGGGTAAGCCCCTAACAAAATAAGGCCGCTAGCTTCTTGTGGTAATTGTAGACATAGTTTGCTGCTGAAACACCTCCCAACGCCCCCCTATAAACCAATGAGAAATAGATGAATAATTGTCAATAATCTCATTTGCCTTATTCGTGTCAAGGATAGGGAAATTAAAGAGCATTTGTGGATTTCCCACGAGATAGCCCTGTTCGGAAAGCTGATGTCCGATATAACTATAGGCTTCTGGCTCCACCTTCGCTCCTGAATATAAGATGATCCCCGTTTTCGGATCCCTTTCTGGCTTGAAAATAAGCCAATTATCCTGTTTTTCTGGTCCCCCTTTTATTTTGAAAGTAGGCTGTACAAAGCAAGGAGCTGATTAACGCTACTTCGAAAAAGTTTATAACTGCTCCACTTTCTATCGGTAACCCCACAGCGCTTCCGATAATCATTAATAGGGAACCCACGAAAAACCACGGCCATTTTTGTTTCCGCCAGATGATAATAGAAGCAACAAACAATACGAGTGATACACCTAATACCATGATGGGAGGTCCGTTCGATATTTCGTTTGAACTATAACTTAGTACATCGTATTCAACACTTGCCACTAAATTAAGTCCGAATACTTCAGTGAAAAGTTCTATCAGCACCAATGATACGGTTAATAAAAAGGCAGATATACGCCCTAAAGATTGCTTAGCCCATAAGACTTCTCCTTGTTCAAGTGTTTTCCAAGCATATAGAACGAGCATGGGAGTGAATAATGCATGTATCCAAAAGCGAGCAAGGTTTAATCCTTCTAATAAAGTTCCTGCTCCTATGTATCGCCCAATAGCAATAATTCCGTTGTCATAGATAAGCCCAACCATTACAGGTAAAAGTAACAATATACTCTGTATGTGGTAGGTTCTAAATAGTAATAGTCCTAAAACAAATAGAACGATATAGGCAACTGTAAAAAAGCTGAAAAGAAATGTATCCAATTAACTCTCCTCCTGTTTTGTTAACTCTAATTGATATAAGAATCCCTATTCAGATGTTTCTTAATTAGCACTATAATATTCCTGCAATAATATTATCGTTCTGGTCTTGGCGTAAATTGAATTATATTTAAGAAATAAAATTCTTTGCAATTCTAGCTTCGGCTGCTATTATTATTCAAGGTTTAATGGGGGCTGGACAAGTTGTATTTGGACAACCTCCATTAATTATGGCATTACATTTTGGTTTTTCAGCAATTTCTTTAGCAGCCGTATTTACGATTACTTTTTTTACATTTGAAAAACAATTTAATAAGGTCACCGTACAGGTCGGAATACATTTTAAGCGTTTTATCATTGTAATTACTATTTATGCTTATGCTGTTATCTATACAGGTGCATTTGTAAAGCATATGGGGGCGGCTAAAGTTTGTACGGGGTTTCCTTTATGTAATGGAGAATTCGTCTTATTTAGCCAAGGAACTATTGTATTTAATGATTCAAAATGAATGGCTCGAACAAACAACCGCCTGGGACTATGGATAAAGTAAAGTTAATAAAACAAAAAAAGCAAAATTAAATTTAGTGAACTAAACAATTGGCAGGGTGTCAAATATTCCTATATATTTGTTTTTTTTGATAAGCTAAAAAAATGTAAGCTACCTTTCTCATAGTACGATGTGATTTTAGATGTTCTAATTAGTTCCAATGCTTAGGTTAACGATGGCCTTCTTAATATTGACTTTACCCAAGATGTCTTCCTCTTAATTGAGAATGCAAGCTTCATCACCAATAAAATTAAGTTTGAGATTAAGCTGACAAGAGAATTCACAGAATATCCCTCCACATCGAATTGTAGTGTTGGTGACTAACACTATAATTAATCTTCACTTGTCTAACTGATTTTAATCGATACAGAATATTGTTTGTTACTAAATTTACTGCCGTTAATTTAGTACATTCTTTAAAAATGAAGAACTTTACTGAACAGTATTGGTCAAATACGACAAAACGATCACACTGAAAAGTGATCGTCTTGAATAAATAGCATTTAGTCACGAGTAGCCTTGTACTTCGCAGCAAATGCTCTGTAGCTATTTTGTATTTTCTTCTTCATCAATCTCGAAAGTTTAAAAAGAGTTCTGGAACCTTTTTATCAGTCCTTTAACCAATTTATGATTCACCACAAGACTTAAAAATATAGGTGGATATAGCGCTCCAGAGTACCAAAGTTTCCACCCATTATAATAAAAATATCCCGCTTTTACAGAGAGCCATTCAAAGATAACTGCGAACAAAGACCAAAGGAAAATATAAAACCATTTTTGGGTGACCTTTTTTTCGGAAGGATAATGATTTAGAAACAAAAAACTTATTGCTGGAAAGTATAAAATGATACCGAGAAGTCCCACCCATTGAAATCCGTTCTGAAAATAACCATAAAGATGAAGATGCAAATCAAATATAATATCAGTAGTTAAATATGCAATTATGTTAAAAAAGATAAATGCAATAAATATTAGTATCCACAAATTACACACCCCATGGCTATGTCGGCTTTGCTTCGGTACTTCTTTATTAACAGCTTCAGAAGTGTATCCCACTGGTATTGTAGCTCGTTCATATCTCAAATCCCCTGTTATTTTACTAATATAAACATCAAGTTCTTCATAATAAATTTAACATAATTCCCTTGGCTTTTTATCATCTGCTATAAAATATACAAACATCCGCATTATCATTATTTTCTATTGATATGTAGTCCATTATGTGCCTAGTTCGCGTAATCTTCGGGTTTACTGGCATAGAAATACCTTCATAAAAATTGCTCTTTTTATGTTTACACTAGAAGTTATCTTTATTCTGTATTTTTATGATAGAGTATTTTAGATTTATCATCTTCAACTAATCTAAGATTAGTCTACTCTATTTCATATCACTTATTTTTACATCAAAAATACCCAATAAAGAGATTATAATTACAATTGATATTAACCAAGCTAGGAGAGGTCGTTTGTGGTGTATAGGTGAAATGAAGAAAATAATACCTGTAAATAAGAAAGACCACCACAAGTTCCAACCATTATGATATGTGATAAACCCTAATTTACTGTTTATGAACTCTATTGTCATATATACTCCAACCCATAATAAAAACCATAGGAAACGTTTTTGCCATCCTTCAGGAAATCTTCCCAGATAAATTAACACTGTCGCAGAATAAGAAACAAGCATAGCTAAGATTGTAATCAGAGTATGATTAGGTAATATTAAATCATGAAAAAGCCACATGGACTTATTATAAAGTAGAAAATTATATAGAAAATCTCCAATAATGAGGAATAATATGGTTGAATAATACTTCTTCCAGTTTTTCAAATCTCCCCATATATATCCTGCTATTAAGTAGAAAACATTAATTAAAATGTACATTAAACCATTCCTCCGGCTAATCATATTACCATCCTTTCCCAAGTCAGATATAGTTATAGGGATACACAATAACTTTTTTCACAAATTCATTTAAAAATTAAAAATATTTGCTACACAGTATTTAGTCAAATACGACAAAACGATCACCCTAAAAAGTGATCGTCTTGAATAAATAGCATTTAGTCACGAGTAGCGTTGTACTGTGTAGTAATGACTTGGTTTATTAATTGTTTTCATCAACATAAGCACCTTAACTCTAAATAAATAAATTAATTCACAACCTTAAAAACGCACACCTTTTTAGTACTCAATTTTACTAAATCATGTCCATAGCAGTCCCTAGTAATTTGAATAGGAATCTAATATAAGGGAAAACTTAAAATAGAAAACTTAAAATATGGGGGAATAAAACATGGAGGAATTAGGGGAGAAAATAGATAAACTTACAAATCAAGTGACTGACTTAAGAATGGAGTTATGGACCAAGTACACATTATTCACTTGGCAATGGTGGATGCTTCTTGTTGCATGCATTATAATGTTAGTACTATTCTTTTTATTTATCAAGAAAGAAAGACTTCTCCCCTCCATTGCGTATCTCGGTATCATATACATATTAAATAGAAACTTAGATGATCTTGCAACAGCAATGGATTGGTATGACTATCGAATACAACTTGAACCGATTATCCCAACAATGTTACCTGCTAATCTTTTTATCATTCCAATTGGACTTACATTAACATACGACAGATATGAGAACTGGAAATCATTTTTGATTGCTTTAGGCGTATTTTCCGCTTTTATATCTTACATCGCTCTTCCCATGATGAAAGCCGTAAACATCTACCTCGAAAAAAGCTGGAATGCCCATTGGTCTTTTATAAGTCTAGTTATAATGGCTGTTATTTCTAAGGCTATCATAGACAAAGTTAAATTAAAATATAATGGTTAATGATTTTTCAAAGGACAATAATAGAAAGGACTACCAAATGTCCTTTCTTATTCACAAAAAACACTATCTACAATATCTCATATACTTACCTATACTTACTTCTCTAGTTTTTAAGTACATTCCTTACAAAGCACTCTAAAAATGAATATCTTTGCTGCGCAGTATTCGTCTACTACGTAATAATTGAGTTACTCAACAATATGGCCCGATTGTTGAAAATCACTGAATAAGGTTTCCCTAACACGCATTTTTTTGTGATAAGTAATATAGTTTCATTCCTACTCAGTATGTTCTCGAAGTACATTTTCAGCTTTAGTATCTAAATTCGTTTTTAAACCAGCTTTTCTCCGTACTAACCATTCTGTTACATTCTGACCTTGTTCTTTTAATTGATCAACAATATAGTGTATTCTCCTAATTTGAAATGACGGTACATCCTCAACCAACTGATCAAGGTAAGTTTGATTATGAAGAGCTCCATCAGTTCGTACTAAAACTAAATGAACGTGTTAATCACAGCTATAACCAAGGTAACGGAAAGATTCCAATTCTTGCCTTAGAACAAGAAAAGAGTCACTTACTCCCCCTACCAAGGAAAGAAATAAGAGACTCTTATAAAATCAAGCATAAACCTGTAAAAGTAAATCCTTCATGTATGATTACATACAAATCAAATCAGTATTCAGTTCCAGCTGAATACAAAGGAAAAACCGTTGGTTTACAAGTATATGATGATCAAATCCACATTTATTATAACATGGATTTGATTGCACAACATCAACTCAGTCCAAAGAGACTAAATTACAAGAAAGAGCACTACGTAGATTTTTTATCACGTGGTATGCCTAAATATCCTGATATTGATGAGTTAGCAAGAAAGAACCTACAAGCGATCGACGAGGTGTATAAAATTGAATAGCAGCTATCAACAGTTATTAAGTAATCTAGAGTATTTAAAGTTAAAACAAATGGTAATCCATCTAAGTGATACGATAGACTTCAGTACGAAGAATGAGCTTTCCTTGGTTGATACATTAGTTAAGCTAACGAATTATGAAATTGATGTTAGAGAGAAAAGTATGATCAACTCTATGGTTAAGGTGGCGGGTTTCCCCCACCGAAAAGAAATAAGTGCGTTTGATTTTGACTTTCAACCAGCAATAAGTAAACAACAGATTCTCGATTTTACTTCCTTACGCTTTATCGAAGATAAACAAAATATTATATTTATGGGAACTAGTGGAGTTGGTAAAACACATCTGGCAACTTCCATAGGTATCGCTGCAGCTAAGAAAAGAACAAGTACTTATTTTATAAAGTGTAACGAACTAATACTAAACCTAATGAAAGCAAAACTAGAAAACAGATTAGAGGCGCGACTAAAACACTACGGGAAATACAAATTATTAATTATAGATGAGATAGGTTATTTACCAATTGACAAAGAAGATGCCAAGCTATTCTTCCAATTAATTGATTTGAGATATGAAAAGAAAAGCACCATTTTAACGACGAATATTGGCTTCAAAGAATGGGATGGGGTGTTCCAAGATACTAAGTTAGCAAACGCTATATTAGACAGAGTGTTACACCACGCAGAAGTAGTCAATATCGTAGACCTTCTTATAGAATTAAGGATCATTTAAAGCAAGATGATGCGTAATTTTGTACATTCTTAAACAATCAAAATTGTACATGATAAGCTTGACATTTATAATTAGAGTATATTTTCATGTTTTACAGTCCCTTCTTCTACACTTAACTCTGTAATATTGAGGTTTCCCATATCCATCCTGTAGTTTATTTTCTGCATTAAATCCAATTTGATATTTTTATTAGCCAATAAATGTTTAAATAGAGCCAATGCGCTACCGATCTCCAAATTATATTTGGAATCAAATGAATTTAGAGCTTTTAATAATATGCCCTCCTGTTCTACTATTTCTCTATACAAAGTTTCCGCCAACAACTTGTCCTTTTCCTCTAAGTCGTAATGTTTATGAAGTTGTTCAATATTTCTGCAAAGGTCACGTGGAATGTCAAGCTCAGTCACAATTCTCCAGTCAACATTTTCATCCTCCCAATACTGCCTTTCAATTTCCAACTTTTCTATAACACGTTTATCATTTAATTGGTTTGCCGGTTTAATGGACCTTGCAATATAATTTATTCCATCTTGGCCTTTTACGGTTACTAAAAAGTCGGTTGTCATCACAATGGGTGTTTTATTTGCTCTTTCAAATGAATGGTTTATTCGTTTCTTATCAGCTATTTTGATTGTTTTCTCTCTATCAAGAGGATACTGTTCTCTAATATCAATTACATTTTCTGACCAATCAAGTATGTAAAAATAGTTTCGTTCAATATCTGAAAACAGCTGATGCTCCCTGTTAGTTTTCCAACCTTTGGGTCTATGTGTACGTCCTAAAGAGGGAAAATCCTGATTAGTCAGCCATGGTTTATAATCGCTTAATTCTCCGCTACCTCTCCCCTCTTTTATATACCGCGCAATTTTATCTTCAGTCCAAATATTTTTGCGTTTTGCCATTAATTCTCTACTCCTTTATTTACATACGTTAATTAATTAGTGTAATCAGGTTGTTATGCTTGATAAGTATTTCATTAACATAAGGGACAACATTTGGCTTAATATTCTTTCGGATTCCAACCGTTTCTAATAACTGATATTTAGTTACAATCTTATCTTTGAAATGAATTTCAAGTACTAGATCAACTCTCCTTATCTGAAAATGCTCTACTGACTCTTGTATTGATTGAACATACTTATATGTTTTAGGGAACTTTTCTCTCTCTATTGCTACCTAATAAATCACAAATAGCAGAAAAGGTTTTTCTTATAATTTTCCCTACCACTTTTTCATGCTCCTTCCATTCATCATTTATCCGTTGAACCTCCTTAACCATGAAAAGATCCTTTTCTTCAAAATCCTCTTTTTCTTTCCGTCGATGCCCTTTTTGGGACACTGGTGAATTTTCTTCAAGCCATTCTGAATCAAATTGGTGCAACCATGCAAAAGTAGCTCTATTATGATTCGCTAACTCGCTCCTTGTATGATTTGGATTGTTATTCACAGCATTTATCCAAACCCTTCGATAAGTTGCAGTTTTCCTTTTCCTCCATTCTTTTGTTTTCTTGTCTCTTTTTTGTATAGCATTCTGAATAGGATCTATTCCCTCTCTTAATATTTTTCTAATTGTAGGTCTGCTTAATTTTGTTTTCTCTTCTAATTCATTCATTTTCAGTCCTTGATTAACCATCTTGTAAAAGTTTCGTTCCCAAACATGTCCCTTCTTCATTACACGACTGCTAAAATAAGGAACTTTACATGGATCAAATTCCCCTTGCCTTAACCGATATACAAAACCACAGTTACAAATAAAATCTCCTTGAATCTTTCTATTAAAAGGATGTACAGATACTTCAACTTTAGTTACTACCTCTTTTAAGTAATGATCACATAAAGGATTCATACAAACCCACGGACCTTCACCAAAGGGTTCAAACTGGTCACTGTTATGAATAAAACTTTCCACAGATCCAGATAATGCCCTCATTAATAAAATGTGCCTAATAGGATGAATGTCGAAGAGCTTCTTTTCATGAAATAATCTATTTATCCAATTATCATCTTTTAAATTTGAATCCATATAATTTAAAAATTCATTTCCATAGGTAGTTAGTAATAAATCAGATAAGTTCTTTAGCATTTGGGACATTGGATAAGCAATTCCTTTAATTTTTATAATGGTTAGATACTTCTTGTATAATGCCTGTTCAAGAAAACAGGCTCGATAATTAACGAGAAATTTTACATCTTCGGCAAGCGCCAAATGTTTTTCTAAATCATCCAGTTTGTACAAAGTAGACGATTGATTAGACGAATCATTGTCTGGTAATACGAATCCATTTATTTTAAATCTTTCAACATTCATTTGGTGCTTTAATAGCGGTATCTTATGCTTGAGACAAACAAAAACACCGGGTATTTGATGCCATCTATTCCAATATCCTTCTCCTAGTTCCTCTATTTGTTCATTTAAACAATCCGTACAAAAGTGCAGGTTCTCTTTTGGCTTTATATCATTATGTCTTTTTTTATACCTGTAGATACTTGGTAATAAAAAGGGGTTATTAGTTAGTAATGTTGTTTTATTAAACGGATAGTATAATGGGACTGTAGTATGATTGATTAACAACTCATATCCCGGCTGATTAGAAAAATGATTTATTTTAGAACTAAGTTGATCCAGATTATTAATATATTCTGTATTTAAAGAGACAGTTTTCGAAAATAATTCTTCTAATGTATGATACTTTGATTTATTTCCCATATGGTAATGGTAGCGTGCAACAATACTATAGATACTCTCATCTTTATATGGGTGAGGAAAATATCCAATCATGCTATAATACTCCTCCTATTATTTAATTCGAAAAAAATATCAAACGTATACTTTATTGGTTACTATTAGTGGTAACTACATAAAAAAGCCCTCTGTTCTTATTTAAGAGCAGAGGGTAAAAAAATATTTAGTTTTAAAATCACATTTTTAAAATCTATTTTTTTCAACTAAACATCCTGATATTTTATTACTCAAAAATTGGTATAGAACTTTTTTTCGAAGAATAGAACTTTTTTTTCAAGTATAAAACTTTTTTTCATGATACATTGTAAAAACACTCTTAAAAACATCTTATTCCACAGTCACACTCTTCGCTAGATTACGCGGCTTATCTACGTCGCAATCACGATGTAAAGCAGCATAGTAAGCAAGTAGTTGCATTGGAATAACACTCACCAACGGTGTGAATAGTTCATGTACTTTCGGTAACACAAACGAGTCAGTCTCTTGATCTAATCCTTCAAGGCTAATAATACATGTCTTAGCCCCACGTGCTGCTACTTCTTGCACATTACCTCGAATAGAGTAATTTACATTTTTTTGTGTTGCTAGAGCTACTACTGGAGTTCCTTCTTCAATTAAAGCGATCGTACCATGCTTTAACTCTCCCCCAGCGAAACCTTCTGCTTGAATATAAGATATCTCTTTAAGCTTCAATGATGCTTCTTGGACAACAAAATAATCTGCTCCACGTCCAATAAAGAATGCATTGCGTGTTTCTGTAAAAAACTCTTTCGCTATCTTTTCAAATTCTTCTTTTTGATCTGTTAAGGATTCCATTACACTAGATACAATACCTAACTCTTGTAATGGATCAAAGTCTAAATCTAAATTCTTTGCTTGTGCAGTATCTACAGCCAAAATGGTCAATACAGCAATTTGTGCAGTGTAAGCTTTTGTTGAAGCCACTGCTATTTCAGGACCTGCATGCAAGTGTAAAGTATAATCCGCTTCACGAGAAAGGGTAGATCCCGGAACATTTGTAATCGTTAGTGCCGGATGACCTAAGTCTTTAATTCGAACTAATACAGAACGACTGTCTGCAGTCTCGCCACTTTGTGAGATAAATACAAATAATGGTTTTTCAGATAACAAAGGCATGTTATAAGCAAACTCACTTGCGATATGCACTTCAACAGGAATATCTGCTACTTTTTCAATACATTGCTTACCTACTAAACCAGCATTATAACTAGTACCAGCTGCAATAATATAAATACGATCTGTATTCATCATTGCCTGGCGAACAGATGGATCTAATTTGATATTATCGTTTTCATCTTGATATTCTTGGACTATTTTTCTCATTACAAAGGGTTGCTCATCAATTTCTTTTAACATAAAGTGAGCATAAGTTCCTTTTTCTATATCAGAAGCGTCAATTTCAGCGGTAAAAGGCTCTCTTTCTACTACAGCACCGTTTAGTTTTTGTACTTCAACAAAAGAACGATTTAGCATAACAATCTCTTTATCGTGGATTTCAAGGTAACGATCTGTTTCTTTCAATGTTGCCATTGCATCACTCGCTACTAAATTAAAACCATCACCAAGTCCAACCAATAATGGGCTTTTATTTTTCGCCACATAAATTGTATCCTGATTCTCAGCATCAATTAAAGCAATTGCGTAAGAACCTTTTAATAAAGAAACCGTTTGACGAAACGCTTCTGTAACATCACTATATTTGTTAAACAAGACTTCCATTAATTGTACAATAATTTCTGTGTCTGTTTCACTTGCTAATGCTACATTAGCTAAATAATCATCACGTAGTTCGTAATAATTTTCGATAACACCATTATGAACAATGGTGAATCTACCAGACGCGCTTTGGTGTGGATGGGCATTTTCCTCACTTGGTTCCCCATGTGTTGCCCAGCGGGTATGGCCAATTCCCATAGTTGCTTTTACGTTTTCATCTACTTTATCACGCAATACAGCGATCCGACCTTTTACTTTAAACAAGTTCAATCCATCATCATTTAGCGTTACAATACCGGCTGAATCGTAACCACGATATTCTAATTTTTCTAACCCGTTTAATAAAACTTCGTTCGTATCATTTTGTCCAATATATCCAACAATTCCACACATATTTTGTTTCCTCCTAATATAAAGGGGCAAACAAACGAAACCTATATCTTTAGTTGATTTAGAGGCGTCTATTTGCCCCTTTCTCATGATTTTTTTCATCATCAGGTTAATATTCTTGTTCAAAGAGTCACCTCTTTGTTTTCGAATAAAAACTTTTCGGTTGGAGATGTGTGCAACCGGGAGGTATCCGCCGAAAACTCGATAATCCTCCTCCTCGTCAACTATTTTTTATCGTTCAAAAATAGTTCAGGCGCTTTAACTGCTATTAACTACTTTCCTCCTTTTCTTCTCGAATACTGCTCTCTTTAGAAATGAGAACACACCCTATTTTAACCGAGAATAAATCAACTAGCAATCTTTTTTAGTGAGATATTTTTACAAAATCCTTCTTTTTCTCGGTAATACAATATATGTTTTGAAATATTTAACCGTGCAAGAAAGGCTTGCTATTTTTGCAGAAAAAGTTTCTAATAAGCATATATTATATTTACACATAGAGGTGACCTACATGAAATTGCTTATTATAGAAGATGACAAAAATTTATCTCACACAATACTGGAAACAACCAAAATCAAATTTGATGTATCACAAGCATTTGATGGCGAAGAAGGTCTTTTTTTAGCCGAACAGAATATATTTGATGTTATTATTCTTGATCTTATGCTTCCCTCCATCCATGGTTATGAAGTGCTACAAAAGCTCCGAGAAAAACAAGTTAAGACACCTGTACTTATCTTAACTGCAAAAGATAGTATTGACGATAAGATCAAAGGTTTTAAGATTGGGGCAGATGATTATTTAGTTAAACCTTTTCATCGGGAGGAGCTATTACTAAGACTTGAAGCAATTGTTCGCCGAGTTACAGGTGAGTTAGACAATCACTTTTTAACATTCCTTGATTTAAAGCTAAATATACAAAATAAATCTGCCAGTATAAATGATGAAAATTTAATATTAAACGGTAAACAATTCGATTTATTAGAATACCTCATTCACAATCAGGACATTATTGTTACGAAAGATCAAATATTTGATCGAATTTGGGGATTTGAATCAGATACTTCTACTACTGTTGTTGAAGTATACGCTAGTCATTTACGTAAAAAGCTAAAACAATTCAATTACCACCATTATATAAAAACATTTCGCGGTCTTGGTTATATGCTAAGTGCAACTGGTGATACAAATGAATAAGGAAAAAATTATTCAAAAACAACAGCTACGGCTTATGATTTATAACTTTATTGCATTTAGCTTAATCTTTGCTTTATTCGGTGTGATTATATATAGCCAAATTCAATCATCGCTTTTTTCATTACCTGATGAAGAATTGATCGAATATCAAGAGCTTATAACATCTAGTGAACGCTTTTCGCCGCTAGACGATGACAATAGAGAGCTTTCTGAAGATCCAATCGAAAGAGGCCCAAATGAACAAGATAGAATGGCTAGCCCACGAATTGTTATGATTGAATGGGGAGAAGACGGAACAATTATTAACCAAGATCAAATTGGCAGTTTATTTTATCAAAGCTATTTAGAAGATTTACAAGTCGATAACGATGCAGAGTCATTGAATGTAATTGAACCACTCACAGTAGATGACGTCTATCAATTCCGTTCCCTCACCTTTTCTAATACAGAAGATACAGGGGTCGCTTACACACAATTACTATTAAATGTTGATACAGAATATCAGCTTTTAAATAGATTTGAAAAGTTATTAATCATTGTGTCCATTATTTTTATAGTGGTTTCACTTGTGGCAAGTTACTTTTTATCAAAAAAGACAATGCAACCTATTATTAACTCTTGGGATAAGCAAACTGAATTTGTCGAGAATGCTTCGCATGAATTACGTACGCCGCTTGCGATTATAAAAAATAAATTAGAGTTATTATTAACCTCTCCCCAAAAGAAAGTGGTGGATGTATTTGAAAATATCGCATTGTCTTTATCTGAAACGAATCGATTATCTAAACTAACTAGTGATTTACTAACATTAGCCCGTGCAGATTCTACTGCAACACAGTTAGAAAAAGAGAAATTTGATTTGGATATATTTGTTGAAGGGGTTTGTGCACCTTATCGAGAAATTGCGCAATCACAAGATAAACAGATAAACTATAAATTAAAATCAACGAAGAAGATCGTTGCCGATAAAAATCGTATGCATCAACTACTTGTGATCTTACTAGACAATGCCTTAAAATACACCGAAGAAGGTGATAAAATTGAGGTTCTGACATCATGGTATGATGGCTATCATGAAATCGTAATTAAAGATACTGGAATAGGCTTGCAGTCAGAGAATCTTGATCATATATTCGAACGTTTTTATCGAGAAGATAAGGCCCGTTCTCGTGAGCAAGGTGGAGTAGGACTCGGTTTATCGATTGCACAGTGGATTGTTGCAAGTCATGATGGTTCTATTTCTGCAAAACAGAATGCACCTAAAGGCACTGTACTTCACGTTCGGCTACCGTAGTCATGTCCTTTTTATTTATTTTCTAACACTATTGAGCTTTCTCATTATTGATTTTTTCTAAAAACTCCGTCTTGACGGGGTTTTTTGTTTTTTTTCTTTCCTGTTACACGCTTTTTCCACACTTCTGTTAAAACTTCGTAAAGTTTTTTTAAGTTAACTTTAAGTTCCATTTATATAATAGGAAGTAGGCACTATCACAGTAAACTAACAGAAAGGAGAATACATATGTTATTTAAACGAAATATCTTTCAACAAAAACAAGGACGACGAGAATTAAAACATGCGATTAATAAATTAGATTGTCATCTATTGCGCCAAAATTTAAAACATGTTATGCATTACGATAACAATGCCGATGAACACGGAAAATACTTCATACGCAGTGTTTACTTTGATAATAGTGAAGATAAGGTTCTAACTGAAAAAAAAGAAGGCTATCTTAGCCGAAATAAATATCGCGTTCGACTTTATAATCATGACAGAACAACTTTAAAATTAGAACGAAAAAGCAAAAGAAACAACTTATGTCAAAAAATAAGTTGTCCAATTTCACCAGAAGAGTACAAAGCAATTTGCATGGGTAATGTTGGATGGATGGAAGAGGACGATAGGTCATTAATGCGTGAGTTATATATTCAAATGCACTTATACCAATTAAAGCCTGTTACTGTTGTTGACTACAATAGAGAAGTATTTATCTACCCATACGGAAACGTACGAATTACTTTTGACAGTTCAATCAAGACAAGCTTTCGTAACACCTACATTCTAAATAGAGATTTACCAATGATTGAAGCATTGGATCCAAACTTAGTCGTTTTAGAAGTGAAATATGATGAATTTCTACCAGATGTAATAAAAAAACTATTACAAGTAAACGACCGTAGACTCGGCACATATTCAAAGTATCACCTTAGTCGAATGTATGGCTAAAAATAAAATTAAATTATGTTGGAGGAAAACACAATGATAGGTACAGTTAATTTTTCAGATATACTTAGTTCGAATTTTTTAGAATCAACACAGGAATTTTCACTAATCGATTCCTTACTCGGTTTAATAACATCTTTTATTATTGGATTGGTTATTTACTTCATATATAAGAAAACATTTTCTGGTGTTATTTACTCCCACAGCTTTAATGTTTCCATTATTATTATGACAATGGCTACCGCTCTCATTATTATGGGGATTTCATCTAATGTACTATTGTCACTCGGTATGGTTGGTGCTTTATCAATTGTTAGATTCCGTACACCAATTAAAGACCCTATGGATTTAGTCTACTTATTTTGGGCAATCGTTTCTGGTATATTATGTGGGGCAGGATTTATTCCACTTGTAATAGTAGGGACAGTTTTAATTGGTTTGGTTATGATTTTCTTTATCAATCGTGTTACCATTGAAAATCCTTATTTACTAATCGTCAAGTATACTAATCCTACAATTGAGAAGGGTTTTGAGAAAATCATTTCACAATTTGCGACAAAACATGCAGTTAAATCTAAATCATCGATGTCAAATCATGAATATGAAGTTACTTATGAGGTGCGTGTAAAAGATTCAAAAACTGCTTTTGTTAATGATATAGCAAATATGGAAAACGTTAAATCTGCTATCATGCTAAGCTATGATGGGAATTTCACAGCCTAACTTTATACTAAATTTAAAAGCGATGTCCAAATTAGGACATCGCTTTTCCTTATTTCATTCCAAGAACTTGTTCTATTACGGTAACTACTTTTTCAACTGCCTCATTACATCTCTCTAATGTAGGTGCTTCAACCATAACACGAACCAATGATTCTGTACCAGACGGTCGAACTAACACACGTCCGTTATCACCCATTTCTCCATCTACTTTCGCAATCACTTCTTGAATACGTGGATGAACAAGGGCTTGGTGTTTATCAATTACTTTAACATTTTTTAGAACTTGTGGGAACTTAACCATCTCTCCAGCTAATTCTGAAAGTTTTTTGCCTGTTTCTTTCATTACATTAACTAACTGTAAGGCAGCTAACATTCCATCACCCGTCGTGATGTAATCAAGAAAGATGATGTGCCCTGATTGCTCTCCACCTAAATTAAAACCACCTCTACGCATTTCTTCCATGACATAACGATCACCAACAGAGGTTTTATCACTCTTCATACCCTGTGCTTCAATTGCCTTATAAAATCCAATATTACTCATTATGGTAGAAACAACAGTTGAGTGTCGTAATAGACCCTTTTCATTAAGATATTTCGCACAAATGTACATGATCTGATCACCATCTACAATATCACCATTTTCATCGACAGCAATTAAGCGGTCACCGTCTCCATCAAATGCTAAACCTATATCTGCTTTTTTATCTAATACAAAGGCTTGTAATGTTTCAGGATGCGTAGAGCCTACACCTGCATTAATATTCAAACCGTCCGGTGATGCTCCAATCGTAGAAATATCTGCCTCTAAATCAGCAAATAGATGTGTTGCCAATGAAGAAGTTGATCCATGTGCACAGTCTAAAGCTATATGTAATTCTTCAAAGTCGTTATCAACAGATTGCTTTAAGTATTGAATATATTTTTGTCCACCTTCAAAATAATCATTGATTTGACCAATATCCGCTCCTGTTGGTCGAGGTAGATCATCAGTTGATGCATCTAATAAAGCCTCAATTTCTTGTTCTTGTGCATCCGTTAATTTAAACCCATCTGGTCCAAAAAACTTAATGCCATTATCCTCTACAGGATTATGGGAAGCTGAAATCATTACTCCTGCTTCCGCACTCATCGCTTTAGTAAGATATGCTACACCTGGTGTTGTTATAACACCGAGTCGCATTACCTCAGCACCTATCGAAAGTAAACCTGCTGTTAGTGCGCCCTCAAGCATACTCCCAGAAATGCGTGTATCCTTGCCTATTAATACTTTCGGTTTATTGGTATCTTTGGTTAGTACATATCCCCCAAATCGGCCCAGTTTAAATGCTAGTTCCGGAGTTAATTGCTCATTTGCAATCCCTCTAACTCCATCTGTTCCGAAATATTTACCCATAATGTACCTCTCCTTTGTTTCCTAATTAAAATATAGACATTTATTTTCTATCATACTTATCATTTTACCCAAGTATTTACATATAAATTCAATTTTGAACTTACTCAGAAGTTATACTTATTATGGCATCATCAACTGATAGAACAATGTCCAAATTGTTCGGTCCTATCACATCAATCGGTACCTCATGCTCTCCAGGTTCCAGTCCTGAGGCATCAAGAGTTAACTGGAAATCTGCTACAGTAACACCCTCTAAATCTGTTTCAAAACCTGTCACCGATAAATCAACTTCTCCACCTTGCGGCTCTATGAACGAAGCAGTATAGGTGTTGTCCAAATTTTCAACAGAAATAGGAGCGTTTTCAAATGTTTCAACTAATTCCAGATCTGTTTCAACATTCACCGTAATTGTAGATGGATTTAGCATCCTTGCATTATCAGGTACATTTAATTCAACTTCTATAGTAGTATCTTCCGTTATTTCAGATAGATCAATAGGTTCCGTTGAAATTTCATCTATTTCATCTAAATCAGATGCAGAGGCAAAAACCTGAACCTCCTCTGTTTCTGAAGTAGTAGACGAAATAATGATTCCTTCTGCGGCTTCTCCTGTTGTATCTATATTAATTGGTACATTTTTATTCGGATTGTCTACGTTAACAGTAACACTTACTGTTTCTGGTTCTATACGCACGTTCAATTCATTTCCTTCGCTATCATAAACACGTACAGGAACCTCTTCTATTGTAAGAGACTCTCCTATCCCATCTACATCAACAAAAGCCTTCACTACAGCTATTTGGTCAACAACACTCTTAGAACTAGTAATTTGAACAGTTGATGGTTCTATAGAAGCTTCCAATAATTCATATCCGGCTTGTAAACCATCTTCATTTGTATAATCAGCAATAACCTCAAATTCTGCTGAAGCCCGCTCTTCAATAGTTACTTCAATTTCTTCTGGGTCTATACTTACATCTAATCGATCCGATATCCCATCATGTTCTAATGGAACCGTATAAGTACCAACTTCTAAGTCTTCCAAATCTACAAATACATCGAAATTTTGTTGTGTCGCAGTCGATTGTACCACACTCACAGTGCCAGCTAATGTGACAGATGCTGTTTGAGGAACTCCACTAACAACGTACTGTTCATCATCAATTTGAATATTAACAGGTATGTCTTCAACTATTTGCGTTTCTTGTGAACTACTAAAAAGGTCATCAAATCCAACCTCATTCGAACTGTTCTCCTGATTATCAAATGATACAACAATGAAGATCAGCACAGCTAATATTAATGACAGTACTCGAATAACCCACGGTCTATTTAACCAATCATTCATTCTTCTTCCCCCTCCAATTCCAACTTTTTATCGTAGGGGCCTTCATGTAATAACTTTCTAAATCATTTCTCAACATATCCATTAACTTATCTTGATCTAAATCTCTATGTAACTCACCATTTTTAGTAAAAGAAATTTGACCTGTTTCTTCAGAGACAGTAATCGTTAAAGCATCTGTTACTTCACTTACCCCAATTGCTGCTCTATGACGAGTTCCTAACTCCTTAGAGATAAAGGGACTTTCAGACAATGGTAAGTAACATGCTGCTGCTACAATTTCGTCCTTTTTAATTATAACCGCACCATCATGCAAAGGTGTATTTGGGATGAAAATATTAGTTAATAACTGGTTGGTTAATTGTCCTCGAATTGGGATACCAGTTTCCACAAAATCACCCATATTCGTGTCACGCTCAATCGTAATCAAAGCACCAATCCGACGCTTTGCCATATAGTTACATGACTTAACTATTGCATCAATAACTTCGTTTAATATTTCTTCTTCAGAGTTCTTATTTCTACTGAAAAAACTACCTCTACCAATTTGTTCTAATGCACGTCTTAATTCAGGTTGGAATAAAATGATGATTGCTAATGGTCCCCAAACAATAACTTGTTCAATGAGTACTTGAACAGTTTGTAAATTTAGAGCATAACTAACGAGATAAAAACCTAGTACAACAAAAATACCCTTTAATAATTGAATGGCTTTTGTGCCTCTAATAAGCATAATAAGTTTATATAAAACATACCAGATAAGGGTAATATCAATTCCGATACGCAAAAGATTAAAAATGTTTAATCCCCCATCAAGCATGGTCACACATCCTTCTATTCATGAATTTATCTTCCCATCTGTAAAATATTACGTACTTTATTATAACATATTTTCTATTGTTACCATACTATCACAATTTTTATCCCTTTATCATAATAAAACAGTTTTCTTTAAAAAAAAGCAAAGAAATGATTGTAAGTCACTCCTTTGCTTTTTAATCAGTTAAATTGAATACACCTTTACTCACCTTTTTAATGTGATACCACATCCATTCAAATACTTGGTTCACCTGTTCAATTTCTCCCGTTATATTTCCAGCTGATGCCATTAACTGTTCTCCATTTATTAATACAACGTTCCCATTAACTTGACCATCTATCTTTAAATCTCCATTTTTAACAACTAAATCCCCTTCTATAATTACATTTTTAGGAACAATAACTGTATCTTCCTTTATAATTAAATTACTATCTTTAGAAACAGACAATTGTCCATCTTCATCCCATACCGAGAAAACACTACCAAACATAAAGATAAAAAATATTGCGGCTGCTGTTAAAAGTGGATGGTTTTTAAACCATCTCTTGTAACCATGTCGTATTTTTTCTTTTGGTAACTGTTTCATCACATTTGCTGTAAAATTTGTAGGAACTTGTATCTCATTTGAATTTTTCAACAAAGTTGTAGTTCGGGTTAATTCTTGAAAATATTTTTGACATGCTTGACATGTTTGTAAATGATATCTTAACTCTGTTTCTTCTTGATTGGATAAATCACCATCTAAATAGTTATGCATTAAAGCAACTACTTCTTTATTACAGCCCATAACTTTCACACTCCTTATACATGACGAAGCCTCTTTCGTAGTGCTTCTCTCCCGCGATGAATTCTAGTTTTTACAGTCCCAACCGGGATATTTAGAATTTCACTTATTTCTGCAAGAGACATTTCATCAACAAAACGAAGTGCTATTACACTTCGATATTTAGTAGGCAGGTCCATAATTTGTTGTTGAATATAAGACTGCAGTTCTAAACTCTCCACTTCTTCCTCTGGTAGTGCTTCGTCTGCAGAAAGTTGTGAATACATATCTAAACCATCAGTGCCTTTGATTTCAGCATCTAGAAAGTAGTCAGGTTTCTTTTTACGAATCCTGTCAATAGTTAAATTTGTAGCTATTCGAAATAACCAAGTAGAAAATTTACGATTTTCATCGAATGAGTGTATATTAACATAAGCACGAATAAAAGCTTCCTGTGCCAAATCTTCAGCTTCATGCATATTACCAATTATACGATAGCAAATTTGATACACCTTATCTTGAAAAAGGATAACGATATCCTCAAATGCGGATTGATCTCCCTTTTTAACTTGTTTTATTATTTGTTTTATTTTTGCATCCATCATCTAAATACCTCCGCTTTTATTGCGGTCAATTTATGTACGAACTAGCTATATAAAAGGTTTCACTTTTTTATGTTTTTGTTGAATTTACATTTTCTTATAAAAATCAGTATACCATTTTATAGAAATAAAAAAATCCCTTTTTTAATAAAAAGGGATCTTTTACATAATTTAGTCTTTTTTTAATTACTAGTACGTATGATGGAGCCTAGCGGGATCGAACCGCTGACCTCCTGCGTGCAAGGCAGGCGCTCTCCCAGCTGAGCTAAGGCCCCAGATACAATAAAATATACTCATTAATAAAATGGTGAGCCATGAAGGACTTGAACCTTCGACCCTCTGATTAAAAGTCAGATGCTCTACCGACTGAGCTAATGGCTCTTTAATTAAGAAAATGGCTGGGCTAGCTGGATTCGAACCAGCGCATGACGATACCAAAAACCGTTGCCTTACCGCTTGGCTATAGCCCAATAAAAAAACAGTGAAAAACACTGCTACATAATTTCTATGAAACAGAATAATGGTGGAGGGAGTAGGACTCGAACCTACGAACCCGATGGGAGCGGATTTACAGTCCGCCGCGTTTGGCCAACTTCGCTATCCCTCCAGATTTAAAAATGGTGCCGGCCAGAGGACTTGAACCCCCAACCTACTGATTACAAGTCAGTTGCTCTACCAGTTGAGCTAGGCCGGCATATGGTGGAGGATGCAGGGCTCGAACCTGCGACCCCCTGCTTGTAAGGCAGGTGCTCTCCCAGCTGAGCTAATCCTCCATTGATGACCCGTACGGGAATCGAACCCGTGATACCGCCGTGAAAGGGCGGTGTCTTAACCGCTTGACCAACGGGCCATTGTATAAAAATGCTACAGAGCTTCCAGCCGGAATTGAACCGGCGACCCCTTCCTTACCATGGAAGTGCTCTACCGCTGAGCTATGGAAGCAAAATGGCTCCACAGGTAGGACTCGAACCTACGACCGATCGGTTAACAGCCGATTGCTCTACCACTGAGCTACTGTGGAACAATATGACACAATAAAATTATTGCTTCACAAAGCTAACATTTTAAAAAAGTTCTGGCTTAGCGACGTCCTACTCTCGCAGGGGCAAAGCCCCAACTACCATGAGCGCTGAAGAGCTTAACTGCTGTGTTCGGCATGGGAACAGGTGTGACCTCTTCGCTATTGTCACTAAACCATTTTGAAGATAGTGTACCTTCAAAACTAGATAAGAATTACAACAAGACATCATATATCAATCCAGCTCCAGCGTCCAGCAACTGGGTGGCTTCATCAATTTCCCTACGATAAGTCATCATCGATTCACTTACGTTC
>NZ_QJSK01000013.1:0-80919 GCF_003426095.1 Paraliobacillus sp. X-1268 | reverse complement strand
TCAAGATGAGACTTCTCATCTTTTTAGAGTAAGATCCCTCAGAGACGATGAGGTTGATAGGTTCGAGGTGGAAGCGTGGTGACACGTGTAGCTGACGAATACTAATAGATCGAGGACTTAACTATAAAAAAGAAGCGTAAGCGTCCGTTTAGCAACGCAGTGGATGGAATGAATTGACTGAGATAAAGGAATCACGATGAACGTAAGTGAATCGATGATGACTTATCGTAGGGAAATTGATGAAGCCACCCAGTTGCTGGACGCTGGAGCTGGATTGATATATGATGTCTTGTTGTAATTCTTATCTAGTTTTGAAGGTACACTAACTTCAAAATGGTTTAGTGACAATAGCGAAGAGGTCACACCTGTTCCCATGCCGAACACAGCAGTTAAGCTCTTCAGCGCTCATGGTAGTTGGGGCTTTGCCCCTGCGAGAGTAGGACGTCGCTAAGCAACTATAAAACATCTATTACTTCATTGTAATAGATGTTTTTTGTTTGAAATTTTTTTGAAAGTAGGTTGATGTGATATTATAGATGAAACAAACCACCAACATGCATTAGAGTAATTGATCACGAAGGACTAATTCAAGATTTAAACCTTTTTCTAAAAGTTAGGAAAAGGTGATTAAAGGAGGAGGAACAGTGAAAGATAAAATTCATATAATGGGTGCTTCGGGGACTGGTACTTCAACATTGGGTGATTTGTTATCAATGAATTTACCTCATACATATCTGGATACCGATGATTATTTTTGGACAACTAAATTCACTAAACAAAGAGAAGTATCTCAAAGAAGAAGGATGCTAAAAAAAGATTTAGCACTTAATAAAAACGTGATTCTTTCTGGGGCAGTGTGTGGTTGGGGTGATAACCTTAAAAATTACTTTGACCTAGTTATATTCCTATGGGTTCCGGAAGATATAAGACTTGAAAGGTTAAAAGAAAGAGAATTTCAACGTTATGGTAATAAAATATTAGTTGGTGGGAGTAAATATGAACAATCGAAAACTTTTCTAGATTGGGCATCTTTATATGATAGTGGAGGAATGGATGTTAGGAGTAAAAAATCACATGAGCATTGGATGACAGACTTGCCATGTCCAGTATTAAAAATTGAGGGAGATTATTCAGGAAGTGAACGAGTAGATATTGTCTTAAATTACCTAAACTCTGAATGATTTAAATGTTGTTTAATTAAAGAAGATAATAAGGCGAAATAGAACTTCTAATTATATGTAACTTATATCTTTATAACTATAAAAAAACATTAAATTTTAATAAAGTCTTTTAAAAGAAGAAATTAGTATTAATCTTTTAAAACAATGTATAAAAACGTTAGATTAGGAGATGCTAGTTTAACGGAGGTGGAGAGATGGTAGAGTTAACAAATAATCATATATGCATCGTTTGTGATAAAGAAAAAGAAGAGGGAATAAATGTTTACAATTTATTTATATGTTCACATTGCGAACAAAAAATAGTTCAAACAGAGCCTGAAGATCCATCATATTCCTATTTTGTAGAAAAGTTAAAAAGAATGAATCAATCAACCTTATACTCATGATGGTGACATCAAATCTCGTAATCTGACTTTAGAGATACGAGATTTTTTTATTTGTAGTGAAACTATTGCTATAATGAAAGTATCAAAGAAAAAGGATGACATATCATAATGAAGAACCAACTAAACACACCATTATTTAATGTGTTAAAAAAATTTGCTGATAAAGAGCCGCTCTCTCTTCATGTGCCAGGTCATAAGAACGGCACTATTTTTCCTGATAAAGCTCTTGATTATTATAGCTCTATTTTATCTATCGACTTAACAGAATTAACAGGGTTAGATGATCTACATGCACCAAATGAAGCAATAGCAGAGGCTGAAAGTATGGCAAGTGAGTGGTTTAATGCAGCGCACACATTTTTTTTGGTTGGTGGGAGTACGGTTGGAAATCTTGCAATGATTTTAGCCACATGTGCTCAAAATGAAAAAGTAATTGTACAACGCAACAGCCATAAATCGATTTTTAATGGAATAGAGTTAAGTGGCGCATGGCCTATTTTTGTTGCACCAACCTATGATGAGAATGTAAGACGCTACACAGCACCTTCAACCAAAGATTTGATAGCGGCTATTGTTAATAATCCAGATGCTAAAGTGCTTGTTTTAACTTACCCCGACTACTTCGGTCATACATATGAGTTAGACGAAATTATAGAAATAGCCCATAAGCATCAAATTACGGTATTAGTTGACGAAGCGCATGGCGTTCATTTCTCGGTTGATAAAGAAATGTTTCCAAAGTCAGCGTTAGATATGGGTGCTGATATCGTTGTTCAATCTGCACACAAAATGGCACCAGCTATGACAATGGCAGCTTTCTTACATGTGAACGCATCTTTTTTAAAAAAGGAAAGAATAGCACACTACCTACAAATATTACAATCTAGTAGCCCGTCTTATCCCTTAATGGCAAGTTTGGATGTAGCTCGAAGTTTCTTAGCAACAAGAACAAAGGAAGATATCGTATCGATTAAAAGTAGCATTAGAAAAATGCGCTATATTTTTTCAAAAAGTGATGTCTGGGATCTAATACCCATAAAAAATAGTGTTGATGATCCCTTAAAGATTGTTTTACATGTAAAACAAGGTTACACTACAAAATCCATTGCGACTATATTTGAGTCAGAGGGTATTTTTGCAGAGTTGCGAACCGATAGTCAATTGCTATTTATTCATGGTTTTCAAGCTTTTAATCAGTGGGAAAGATTAGAAAGGGCAGTAGAAAAGGTAACAAGTCGATTAATTTTTTCTGCTAAACATGATACAATAGAAACAAAACATAATCTTTTTCCAGAAGTGATCACAACACTTGCTTATTCCTATTTGGAAATGCCTAATAAACAAACCGAGTTTATAGAGTGGGCTAGTTCTGTTGGAAAAGTGACAGCTGAAGCGGTTATCCCTTATCCACCAGGTATACCAGTATTGGTTAGAGGAGAAAAAATTACCGAAGAACATCTAGAAACAATAGACTATTTACTAGAAAAACAGACGAATTTTCAACACCTGAATATAAGAAAAGGCGTTACTGTATTTAAAGGAGAATGAGTGTGACTGGATATTTTATAACATTTGAGGGTGGAGAAGGAGCTGGCAAAACTTCTGTTCTACATGAAACAGCTAGACGGCTTAGGGAAGATGGTTATGATGTCATAACAACTCGTGAACCAGGTGGAATAGCAATTGCAGAAAAAATTAGAGGTATTATTTTAGACCGTGCTCATACGGAAATGGATGCTCGAACAGAAGCATTGTTATATGCTGCAGCTAGACGTCAACATTTAGTGGAAAAGGTATTTCCTGCATTAGACGAGGGGAAAATAGTTCTTTGTGATCGTTTTATTGATAGTAGCTTGGCTTATCAAGGTCATGCGCGTGGATTAGGAATGGATGAAGTATATCAAATGAATCAATTTGCCATACTTGAAGCGATGCCTGATATCACCTTGTTTTTTGATGTTGAACCGGAAGAAGGATTAAAAAGAATTGCGGCAAATCAAACGCGTGAACAAAACAGACTAGATCTTGAAAAGTTAACTTTTCATCAAGCAGTTTATGAGGCCTATCAATTGTTGATCGAACGGTTTCCTGATCGTATAACAAGAATTGACGCAACACCTTCACTTGAAGTAGTAGTAGGCTCCACTTACGAGACTTTACTAAAATATATTAGAACAAGTCATATGTAAATTTTAATTTGTTTAAGGTCATGTAGTGTTTAAGTCTTTCAAGGTAGGTTTTATAAAACGATAAAAAGTTTGTGTTAAAAAATCAGGAGGCGAATAATAGTGAAATTAATATTAGCTGTATTACAGGATAAAGATAGTAATCGATTAACGGATGCTTTAGGAAAAAGGGACTTTAAGACAACAAAACTATCGACAACAGGTGGTTTCTTAAAAGAAGGTAATACGACCTTAATGATTGGTTGTAATGATGATGCAGTCGATGAGGCGTTAGAAGTCATTAAACAAAATTCTAGCAAGCGAGAACAGATGGTAGCACCGATTTCACCAATGGGCGGTAATGCAGATTCATATATACCTAAACCAATTAATATAGAAGTTGGCGGAGCAACAGTCTTTGTTTTACCAGTAGATTCTTTCTTCCAATTCTAATATAATGAAGATGCAAGTTCTGAGCGCTTTTAGATATCTTGGTAATAAGGGAGAACAACAACGTGAAGATTAATCAAGAAATGCGATCACAAGTCGAAGCAGCGAGGACGAAAAGTCTACCACAAAAAACAAATGGGAAAAGTTTTGATTCGATGGTAGCAACACAAGGTCAGAAATTAATGAATCATCAATTAGAAGAGATGATGAAGGGTATAACACTTCAAGGCGAACGTTTAGCTCGTTATCGTTCTTTTAAAGATTTAGCAAAATATAAACGCTTAGTAAAAGATTTCGTTAAAGAAGCAGTTAACTATGGAATGGATCTTAAGCATTCACATAGTTTTAATTTACAGGGGAACAACCGAAAGCTTACACTTGTAGATGAAGTAGATGAAAAATTGTTAGCATTAACAGAGGTTGTGTTAGAACAAGAAAAGCGTTCAATAGGGTTACTAGATTTAATTGGTGAAATTAAAGGACTTTTAATTAATTTATATTCCTAAAGAGATTAGCAAAAAAGTTATTGTACTCTTATAAAACATGCTAAAATAGATAGTAAGTAAGAGTTGAAATTCAAATAGGATTTCGCTCTTTTTTTCGATTTAATTATAAAGGAAGTAATCAGATGAAAACATGGGAAGAGATTGCTACAGTTCAACCGATTGCAACAAAAATGCTAACAAACATGATTGCACGCGATCGATTAGCACATGCTTATTTGTTTCAAGGTGATAAAGGAACAGGGAAAGAAGTAATGAGTACATTATTAGCAAAAAGTATCTTTTGTCAGCATATAGCAAATGGTGAGCCGTGTCATGTCTGCAAGGACTGTGTTCGTATTACCTCAGGAAATCATCCAGACGTCCATAAAATCATCCCAGACGGTTCTTCTATAAAGAAAGAACAGATTGTACATCTACAAAAAGAATTCACTTATACCGGTTTAGAATCGAATCAAAAAGTATATATTATTGTCGACGCAGAAAAGATGACAACAAATGCTGCAAATCGCTTGTTAAAATTTTTAGAAGAACCTAATAGACAGACAACTGCAATTCTATTAACAGAAAACACGCAAGGACTGTTGGATACAATTCGTTCACGGTGTCAGATTATGGCCCTTAAACCACTAAATGCACAGCAGATCGAGAAAACGTTGCAAACAGAAGGTATTGCTGAAGCAAATGCAAGATTGTTCGCAGCGTTTAAGCCACAGATTGAAGATGCAAGATTATTACATCAGGATGAGCGGTTTGCAGGGACAAGAAAGATAGTGGTACAATTAATTGAAATGCTTCAAGCTGGGTCGAATGAATTGTTACTATTTATTCAAAAGCAATGGATGTCACACTTTTCAAATCGCGATCAATTACATGAGGGTCTCGACTTACTTATGCTATGGTATAAAGACGTTATGTATACCCATATTGACAAAGAAGAGAGTATCATTTTTATTGAAAATCAAGAAAAAATAAAAAAAATATCGATGCATTGTTCAAAGCAGGATACAACAGCGATTCTTTATGCTATTATGGAAGCGAAGAAACATATAGAACAAAATGTACATCCGACTTTAGTGATGGAGCAACTAACACTGCAGATGCAGAGGTGAAAAAATGGTAGATGTTATTGGTGTCCGTTTTAAAAAGGCGGGTAAAATATATTATTTTGACCCCGAAATGGTCGCAATTGACAAAGATCAATATGTCATTGTCGAAACTATTAGAGGGATAGAGTTTGGTAAAGTCGTCATTTCAAATAAAGAGGTCGACGAAGAAGATGTTGTACTTCCTTTGAAAAAAGTGATAAGGATAGCTACGGATAAAGATAAATTGATTGTCGCCGAGAATCAAGAGAATGCAAAGCAAGCATATCAAGCCTGTGATGCAAAAATCGGTGAACATGATTTAGATATGAATCTTGTTGATGTAGAGTATACTTTTGATCGAAATAAAGTGATTTTTTACTTTACAGCAGATGGTCGTGTCGACTTTCGTGATCTAGTTAAAGATCTCGCATCTGTATTTAAAACCAGAATAGAATTGCGCCAAATTGGTGTTCGTGATGAGGCGAAATTACTAGGTGGAATTGGCCCTTGTGGGAGAATGTTATGCTGTTCAACCTTTTTAGGTGATTTTGAACCAGTATCGATTAAAATGGCCAAAGATCAAAATTTATCTTTAAATCCTGCAAAAATATCTGGTTTATGTGGTCGTTTAATGTGTTGTCTTAAATACGAAAACGATGATTATGAAACAGCTAAAAAACAATTGCCTGATTTGGGGCAATCGATCACAACACCTTATGGAAAAGGTAAGGTGGTAGGTTTAAATATCTTAGAGCGTATGATTCAATTAGAGATTCCTGAAAAAGATAGGGTCATTGAGTATACGCTAGATGAGCTAATCGATGAAGGAGTTATTCATACGGAAGCCGCGGAGTAATGGGGTGGAGATAGCGTGAATAAAAAAGACGTTTTTGAACAAGTATCATATATGGAAGAACAACTTGGACAACTCTATCAACAATTAGGTGACCTAAAGCAACATATGAGTGAGTTATTAGAGGAGAATCACCGTTTAGCTATGGAGAACCATCACTTACGTATTCGTTTAGACAAGGATACTGAACAGAGTGAAGCGACGAGTGACGGCACTGATGTGGATGTTTCAATTGGAGAAGGATACGATAACCTAGCTAGATTGTATGAAGAGGGCTTTCATATTTGTAATGTGCATTTCGGCAGTCCAAGAAAAGATGAAGACTGTTTGTTTTGTTTAATGTTTTTAAATAAAACAAAATAAATGGAAACACAACAAGAACACGCTAAATCTTACACGCTGAAATTTTTGAAAAGGGACTGATCTTTGTAGGGTTGTGACAACCCGAAATTTTCAGTCTCTTTTTATTTTTGACGATAGAGCGAGGAGTAGTATGATGGTAGAATTGAAAGATGATGAGCGTTTAGACTTCTTATTAGCAGACGAATCCATGCAAATTATTCAAAGTCCCAATGTGTTTTCTTTTTCATTGGATGCAGTGTTACTAGCAAACTTTACTCAAGTACCTATAAAAAGAGGGAAAATACTGGATCTCTGCACTGGTAATGGTGTTGTGCCGTTGTTATTAAGTAAGCGATCTAACGTAAAGATAACTGGTGTAGAGATTCAAGAACGCCTTTATGATATGGCTATTCGTAGTGTGCAGTTTAATAAAAAAGAAGATCAAATCAACTTAATTCATGGTGATTTAAAAGAAATGCCCTCCTATTTTGGTAACGATAAATTTGATTTAGTAACAGTTAATCCACCTTATTTTAAAACAAAGAATGAAGCACATCATAACAAAAATGACTTTTTAACAATTGCAAGGCATGAGATATGTTGTACATTGGAAGATGTCATTTCATCCTGTAGCCGTTTAGTCAAATCCGGGGGAAAACTTAGTATGGTACATCGGCCAAATCGTTTGGTTGATATTCTTACATTATGTAGGGCATATAAACTGGAGCCAAAAAGGATGCAACTTGTTTATCCGAAAGAGGGAAAAGAAGCAAATATATTATTAATTGAGGCAGTACGTGATGGAAATCCAGATTTAAAGATATTGTCACCATTGTATGCTTTTAATCAACATGGTCACTATACGAAAGAGCTTGAAGAAATTATCTATGGTGGCGTATAAGCAACACGTTGTTTATATAGTAGACTATAAAGATGCTACATTATGTCATTTGATTTCAAATGCACAAGAGGGGGGCGAACATGCATAGTCAGAAAAGCTTTGACCAAGAGGAAGGGAAAGGCACTTTATTTATTGTTCCAACACCAATTGGTAATTTAGAGGATATAACAATACGCGCATTAAATGTACTAAAGTCTGTTGAACAGATTGCTGCAGAAGACACAAGGAATACAAAAAGACTATTAAATCACTTTGAAATTATGAAACCACTGGTAAGTTATCATGAGCATAACCAAACGCAACGAGAATCAATGCTGTTAGATGTTCTAAAAGAAGGAAAAGATATTGCTTTAGTAAGTGATGCAGGAATGCCTGCAATATCCGATCCAGGTAATCAGTTGGTCCAAGCTGTCATAAGAGAAGATATTGCTGTAGTTGTTTTACCGGGTGCAAATGCAGCACTTTGTGCATTAGTAGGTTCGGGGTTAGATACGACTCATTTTTACTTTTATGGTTTTTTGCCAAGAAAGAAAAAGGATCGCAAACAGGCGTTTGAATTTTTAGAAAGAATAACTGACACAATTTTACTTTATGAATCGCCGTATCGAATTGCTGATACGTTACAAGAAATAGCTGACAATTTAGGAGATAGACAAGTTAGTGTTGCACGTGAATTAACAAAGCGTTTTGAGGAATATATTCGTGGTACTGTACAAGAAGTAATAGAGTGGTTGGAAACTGGTACGGTAAAAGGTGAGTTTTGCATTGTGATTGAGGGTAATAGTGACGTCAAAGAGACAGAAGAAGTATGGTGGAATGAGTTGTCTGTCATAGATCATGTCACCTATTATATTGAAAAGGATAATATGAAAAATAAAGAGGCAATCAAACAGGTTGCACTTGATCGCAAATTACCTAAACGAGATATCTATCAAATCTACCATGTTGATTAAGTTTTTAAAAACCCTTCACAAGTGAAGGGTTTAATTTTATTACTATTTGTCTAAACGTGATTGAATTTCATCAATAAGCGTTTTTGCACCTTCAGGACTTAATACTAATTTACCACCAGCTAATGATAAGTTATCATCAGAGATTTCGCCAGTAACTTGACAAGTCATGCTTGGCTTGTATTTTTGTAAAATAATACGTTCATCATCCACATAAATTTCTAATGCATCTTTCTCATTAATTCCTAATGTACGGCGAAGTTCAATTGGAATAACTACGCGACCTAATTCATCAACCTTACGTACAATACCAGTAGATTTCATTTTATTCTCCCCTTTAATAATATTTCGTCAATATTCGACAAGAGCTACTATGAATATACCAGTAATTTCTATATGTGTCAATTACTTTTGTTTAAAAAAGGCTAAATTCAAGAAATAGACTTAATTTTTAAATAATCTAAACAGGATGTGAATAAGTGTTTTCCTTATATTGAAGAAATAAAAGACTTATTTAATAATTAAGTAGAAATCTGGTGGCAGTTTGTTTGGTAATTGATTGCGTTTTTACTATATTATTTTTAATAGATTAGCTGTAGGATTGGAAATATATAAATAAAACAGCTAAAATTAGATGAAGAATACCTATTAAATTAAAACTATTGGTGTAAATATAAGTACCAAAAGGATATAATAATAAGACATAGATAGGTTTGGGAGGCAAAATAGTATGCAAAAAGAAAAAAAGACATTTTATCTAACGACACCAATTTATTATCCTAGTGGTAATTTACATATTGGTCATGCGTATACAACTGTAGCTGGTGATGCTATGGCTCGCTATAAACGATTACGAGGGTATGACGTTATGTATTTAACTGGCACAGATGAACATGGGCAAAAAATTCAAAAAAAAGCAGATGAACAAGGAGTAACACCGCAAGCTTATGTAGATGAGATTGTTACTGGCATAAAGAAACTATGGGATAAGCTAGATATTTCTTATGGCGATTTTATTCGGACAACAGAAGAACGACATAAACAGGTTGTTGAGAAGATCTTTGCCCAATTGTTAGACCAAGGAGATATTTACTTAGATCAATATGAGGGTTGGTACTGTACGTCTTGCGAATCTTTTTTTACGGAAAGACAACTGGACAATAAGCATTGTCCCGACTGTGGTGCATCAGTAGAAAAAGTGAAAGAAGAGTCCTATTTCTTTAAAATGAGTAAGTATGTCGATAGATTATTGGCTTTTTATGAAGAGAATCCACATTTCATTCAACCAGAAAGTCGGAAAAATGAAATGATTAATAACTTTATTAAACCAGGATTAGAAGATTTGGCTGTATCACGCACAACATTTGATTGGGGTGTACAAGTACCAGGTAATGCAAAGCATGTAATCTATGTATGGATTGATGCATTATCTAACTATATTACAGCATTAGGATATGGAACAGATGAAGATGGACGCTTTCAAAAATATTGGCCTGCAGATGTACATCTAATGAGTAAAGAAATTGTTCGGTTCCACACAATTTATTGGCCAATCATGTTAATGGCGCTTGATCTACCATTACCGAAACAGGTTTTTGCACATGGTTGGATTTTGATGAAAGATGGAAAAATGTCAAAATCAAAAGGGAATGTAGTCGATCCTATTTCATTAACAGATCGTTATGGATTAGATGCATTACGTTATTACCTATTACGCGAGGTTCCATTTGGCTCAGATGGTGTCTTTACGCCTGAGGGATTTGTAGAACGTGTTAATTATGATTTGGCTAACGATTTAGGAAATCTATTAAATCGTACAGTTGCGATGATTGAGAAATATTTTGATGGAGAGGTTCCAACTTTTCAAGCGGGAATAGATGAATTCGATATTCAAATAGAAACACTTGCAAAAGAAACGGTTGAAAATGTCGAAGAGTCTATGGACAATATGCAATTTAGTGTGGCCTTATCAGCTATTTGGAAGTATGTTAGTCGTACTAATAAGTATATTGATGAAACGCAACCATGGAGCTTAGCAAAAGAAGAATCCAATAAGGACCGTCTTGGTAATGTTATGGCACATTTAGTTGACGCATTACGCCGTATCGGGATTTTATTACAACCATTCCTAACTCGAACGCCAGCAAGCATATTTGAACAAATCGGTGTAGTAGAAGAGTCAGATAAAGAGTGGAATACATTAAATGATACGGATATTATTGTTGCGGGTACTAAGGTAACGAAGAAAGACGCGATTTTCCCTCGTTTAGATGCAAAAGAAGAAATAGAGATCATAAAAAATATGATGAAAAAACCGGCGGCGAAGAAAGAAGCAGAAAAAGTAGAAACAAAAGAAGAAGTAATATATGACGATTTTATGAAATTGGATTTTCGAGTAGCAGAAATAATACAAGCAGAAAAAGTTAAAAAGGCAGATAAATTATTAAAAATACAGATTGATTTAGGCTCAGAAAAACGACAAATTATTTCTGGTATTGCTGAATTTTATACAACAGAAGAATTGATAGGCAAAAAAGTAATTTGTATAACAAATCTAAAGCCTGTTAAACTTCGTGGTGAAATGTCACAAGGTATGATTTTGTCTGGAGAAGATGAGAATGGCAACCTTTCTCTAGCAACAGTAGAACAAGACTTACCAAATGGATCAGTTGTAAAGTAATAGCAAAAAGAGAACGCTTATCAAAGCTGATAGGCGTTTTCGCTTGTTAAAATAAAACTAATTTCATAAAAACCATTGTCAATTCAGAAATTATTAGATCCGACGCAATGTACGCGCTCCTCAAGTGAAATTGACTCCCTTTCCTCAGGCACGGCTTCAGCTAACTCGGAAGCACAGAACGCTCCCGAGTGGATCTTCAGCCCGTGCCCACGGAAAGCGTAGTATATTTCCAGAGCGGTATGTTACGTCGCAATTTCTATCTACTAGGAAGTTGAAGCGAGAGAGTTTACGAAAAGAGTCTAAATAAAAGGAGTTATACTAAATGTTATTTGATACGCATGTACATTTAAATGTAAAGCAATTCGATGAAGATCGTGAGGAAGTGATTAAACGTGCGAAAGAAGCGGGTGTCACTCATATGGTGATTGTTGGTTTTGATCATGAAACAATTCCGAGAGCTATTAAGTTAGCTGAAGAGAATGAGAACTTCTATGCAGCAGTAGGTTGGCATCCGGTTGATGCGATCGACTTTACAGAAAAAGAATTGGCATGGTTAGAAGAACTAGCTTCACACCCAAAAGTTGTGGCACTAGGAGAGATGGGGTTAGATTATCATTGGGATAAATCACCTAAGGCTATTCAAAAAGAAGTTTTTCGTAAACAAATTCAATTAGCACGCAAGGTGAATTTACCAATCATTATTCATAATAGAGAAGCAACAGAGGATATAATGACTATTTTGCAAGAAGAAAATGCAGCAGATGTAGGTGGAATCATGCATTGTTATAATGATTCAGCTGAATATGTGCCAGCGTTTATCGGGATGAACTTTTACATTTCATTAGGTGGACCTGTTTCATTCAAAAATGCAACCTTGCCAAAAGAAGTTGCCAAAATGGTACCAGCAGATCGGTTATTAATTGAAACGGATTGCCCGTTTTTAGCACCTCATCCAAAGCGTGGTAAGCGGAATGAACCTGCTTACGCTGCTTTAATTGCTGAAAAGATAGCAGAATTAAGAGAGGTTCCAGTAGAAGATATTGCAAGTATAACCAAGGAAAATGCCGATCGATTATTCCGTTTAAATGATTAAATCAAGGTTAATTTGCTTATATTACGGAAATGTAACGTTAATTAGAGAATGTAACCTTTTCTTAATATAGATGAAATAAACCTTCCTAAACCAAGTGTAAACACTGATATCAATGGTTTTAATTGATTACAGCAAGAGAAAAGCCCATTTGACAGGCCTATACGTTGTTTATATAATACAACAGCGGGAACGAAGGAGGCAAATGAGCATGAAGAATCTTTTAAATTTATTGCCAGCATTTCGATCGAAATTGGTAATCCCTGTTATATCAGTAATAGCATTATTCCTATTTGTAGGTTTTGTATCATTTGAAGCAACTAAGGTAGAAGTTAATGTTACACAAAATGGTGAAACAACAACAGTTGAGACACATGCTGAAACTGTAGCAGACCTAATAGATGAACTAGAACTAAATGTGGGAGAACACGACTTACTTTCGCATAAAACAGACGAACTTATAACAGCTAATATGGATATTCAATATAAACAAGCAAAAAACCTCGTATTAACAATTGATGAGGAAGAAGAGGTTTACTACACAACGCAGGATACAGTAGCTTCGTTTTTAGAAGAAGCGGAAGTAGAAGTTGGCGATCATGATGTGCTATCAGTAGATCCTTCGGCTGCAATTGAAAATGACTTGGAAATTGAACTTAATAAAGCAATGCAGGTAACCATTAATGATGGTGGAGAAGAAAAACAAGTTTGGACTACAGAAGAGACTATATCTGACTTGCTAGCTGATCAATCCATTGAATTAAATGAGTTAGACCGTGTAGAACCGGAAGAAACAAAAGATGTCACAGCTGATTCAGCTGTAACAATAACCCGCGTAGAAAAAGTAACGGATATAGTGGAAGAAACGATAGACTATTCTACTGTAACGAAAAGCGATAACTCTTTAACAAAAGGCAAAGAAGAAGTTGTAACTGCTGGAGAAGAAGGTTTAGTTGAAAAGAAATATGAGGTTACCCTAGAAAATGGGGAAGAAGTAGAGAGAGAACTTATTAATGAAGAAATTAAAAAAGAAAGTGAAAAACGTGTTGTCGCAGTTGGAACAAAAGAAGAAGTTGCAACAACTGTAGCAAGCACTGCGACTGAAACGGTTTCTCGTGGAGATAGCAGTAGTAAAACACTTTACATGAAGGCAACAGCATATACAGCGAATTGCAACGGATGTTCAGGTATAACAAGCACTGGCATTGATTTAAAAAGCAACCCAAACGCAAAAGTTATTGCAGTTGATTCAAGTGTTATTCCTTTAGGAACGAAAGTATGGGTTGAAGGATATGGTAATGCTGTCGCTGGTGATACAGGTGGCGCTATAAGTGGAAATAAGATAGATGTACATGTATCTTCAAATAGCGAAGCGCTGAGCTTTGGTGTTAGAAATGTTAAAGTTAAAATTTTAGACTAATTAAAAATAAAGACGCCTTTACCCACTGTGGTGAGGGTGTTTTTTTGTTTCTTAGATATGGCTAGTCTTTCATTTTTGGGTTGAAGACTCTATAATGAAAAAGATAAATGCATACATGAACGGTATGGAGGAAATAAAAGTGCAAATTAAAGAAGTTATTGTAGTAGAGGGAAAAGACGATACAGCAAAAGTAAAACAAGCTGTAGATGCAGATACGATTGAAACAAACGGCTCCGCTGTCAATGATCGAATTATAGAACAAATTATGCATGCGCAACAAAAACGTGGGGTAATCATTTTCACAGATCCAGATTATCCAGGACAGCGTATTCGCCACATTGTTTCGAATGCAGTGCCGGGTTGTAAACATGCATTTTTAACAAAAACAGAGGCACGAGCAAAAAGAAATAAGGGAATTGGAATTGAACATGCAAAGATTGAAACAATAAAAGAGGCATTAGCTGCTGTTTATCAATTGGATGATACATATGTTAGTGAGATTAGTCGAGAAGATTTACTTGCTTTTGGTTTGATAGGTGGTCGACATGCCAAAGAACGGAGAGAAAAATTAACAGAACAACTCCGAATGGGTTATGCTAACGGAAAACAGCTAATTAAACGATTACAGATGTTTAGAATTACAAGAGAGACCTTTGAAGAAACAATGGTTACTATATTGCAGGAGGAACAAGATGAATAAACATAAGGCAATCGCCACACCAACAAAAACAAAAGAAATATTAAATAAATATGGTTTCTCATTCAAAAAAAGTTTAGGGCAAAACTTTATTATTGATGTAAATATTTTAACAAAAATTTTAGAAAAAGCAGAAGTGACAAAAGAAGTTGGTGTAATTGAAATCGGGCCGGGTATGGGTGCGTTGACCGAACAAATTGCGATTCACGCAAAGCAAGTAGTGGCATTTGAGATTGATCAACGCTTAGCGCCTATTCTAGAAGAAACACTTATGGAATATGATAATGTTTCTATCGTTTATCAAGACGTATTAGAAGCGGATGTGGCAAGTATCATATTAGAACATTTTGAGGTGGGTCAAAAGGTCAAACTAGTAGCGAATTTGCCCTACTACGTAACGACACCAATATTAATGAAGTTGCTAATGGCTCGGTTGCCGTTAGCAAGTATAACGGTAATGATTCAAAAGGAAGTAGCAGATCGAATGGCTGCTACACCTAACACGAAAAGTTACGGTTCATTGTCGATTGCTGTGCAATACTACACAGAAGCGTCCGTCGTATTACATGTTCCAAAGACTGTTTTTATGCCACAACCTAATGTTGACTCTGCTGTCCTTCATTTAGAAATACGCGATAAACCGCTTGTAGAAGTAAATGATGAGGATTTTTTCTTTGACTTAGTTAGAGCATGTTTTGGACAACGCCGAAAAACATTAAGGAACAATTTAGTACGCCATTTTACAGATGAATATACGAAAGAAGCACTTGAAATAAAACTTCAAGAGGCGAATATTGATGGAACAAGACGCGGAGAATCTTTATCGATTCAAGAATTTGCTGATTTAGCAAATGTATTTTCAGGCTAAGATGGGTTCGGTTTATCGTTTCATCCGCACAACTTTTCACCTCGACACATAGGTTATGTTATAAGATTTTTCGACTGTGAATATGAGGTGGAAAGCGAATGTCTTTTATGGTTGGTGAGTTAGTCACAAGAGAGTCCTATCAGCATGATATATTGTTTCGGATAAGTTCCGTTTCAAATCAATCAGCAGTGTTACATGGTGAAGATATCCGTTTAGAGGCAGATGCACTACTGGAAGATTTAGAAAAAGTACCAGAACGAGATATCGAAAAAATTAAAATAAAAGGTAAAGAAAAAGAGGACTATTCTTTTCGTTTATTTCGTCAAGATTATCAATTAATGAAAGAAAAGCGTACCTATGAGTCAACGAGTGGTTATCAGCAAGATTCAAATTTTTTTCAATTACCAGCACGTGTCTTGCATTTAGATGGTGACCGTCTTTACTTAAAGAAGTGTATTGACTTATATCAACGGATGGGTTTACAAGTACATGGTTTGTATGTAGATGAAAAAGAAATGCCAAATGAAATTGGGCGTTTAGTTAAAAAGATTCAACCAGATATGATTGTTATTACTGGGCATGATGCCTTTTCTAGGAACAAAGGTGAGAAAAATGATATTCGAGCATACCGACACTCACAATATTTCGTTGATACAGTTAGAGAAGCGCGAGCAATAGTCCCTAATGTTGATCAGCTAGTTATTTTTGCAGGTGCATGTCAATCACACTTTGAGTCATTAATTAGAGCTGGAGCTAACTTTGCCAGTTCTCCATCTAGGATAAACATACATGCGCTAGACCCGGTTTATATAACGGCTAAAGTTGCTTACACGTCATTTATGGATAAGGTTAGTGTCTATGAAGCATTACGTAATACGCTAACAGGAGAAAAAGGTTTAGGTGGAATTGAAACAAAGGGTTTACTTCGAACTGGTATGCCGTATGTGAAAGAAGACTTAACAAGTGATTAGAAGAATATCAAAGGAAATGGCTGAAAAACGCTATTTCTTTTTTTGTACACATAATTTTACAGGTTTGTGAGAGAATAATAAATAATTAGCCGCGAACGAAACATTTTGTTGACAAACAAATATGTATATTGTTATAATTAATCCTTTTGTTGACGGTAATACAAGCTTGTGGTATACTAATCTTAGTGAGGTGGAGTATATTGGCGAAAACATTAGTCGAAATAAAACGAGGTCTTGATGGTCAAATTGGTAAACGTTTAAGGTTAACGGCCAATGGTGGAAGAAGAAAGACAGTAGAACGTTATGGTACACTAGAAGAAACATATCCAGCAGTCTTTATTGTGGCTTTGGATCAAGAAGAAAATGCTTTTGAACGTGTTTCTTATAGTTATGCAGATGTTTTGACAGAAACAGTAGAGCTAAACTTCATCGAAGGCAGGACTGCACTAGCAGTTGGAGAACAGTAGACTTTGTTTACTGTTTTTTTGTGTTTTAATTTCCAATAAAACAAATAATTACTAAGGTTTATTTAATTGTTATTGCTCACACTATAAATGCAACCTATTTCATAAAAAGAAAGGAGCGATCTCTCTCCGATGAGCAGACGTAAAGGAATTATGTCCAATCAATTAAAAGAAGAGATTGCAAAAGAATTAGGTTTTTATGAAACAGTTCAAAAAGAAGGTTGGGGCGGTATCCGTGCTCGTGATGCAGGTAATATGGTAAAGCGAGCAGTGGAAATGGCCGAAGAACAATTAATACGAGACAAATCCAATTAGTTGGGTTTGTCTCTTTTTTAAATATATAGTATGTTATCATTGGATAAAGTACGTAAGAGTGCGTAAAACGTGATTATGTAAAGAAGAATGAAGTGGGTGAATGGGATGTATGTTTTAGAGAAGGCGCCAGCTAAAATTAACTTATCGCTGGATGTGTTACATAAACGTCCAGATAATTATCATGAGATTGAAATGGTAATGACAACAGTTGATCTGGCTGACCGAATTGAATTAACTAGCATTGATACGGATAAAATTGTAATGGGTTCAGAAAGTCGATTTATACCAAACGACGAACGAAACCTTGCTTATCGTGCGGCAAAGTTGATTAAAGATAAATACCATATAAATAAAGGTGTACATATAACGGTTGAAAAGTTTATTCCTGTAGCTTCGGGTTTAGCTGGTGGTAGTAGTGATGCAGCGGCTACACTCCGTGGATTAAATCGACTTTGGTCGCTTAATATCCCAACTGCTGAATTGGCGGAGATAGGCTCTGAAATAGGTTCGGATGTTTCATTTTGTGTATATAATTCAACTGCTGTGGTAAGAGGGAGAGGCGAAAAAATCACAGAGTTACCATCGCCTCCAACTTGTTGGGTGGTGCTTGCCAAACCGATGATAGGTGTTTCAACGCCAAGTATCTATCAGCATTTGGAATTAGATAACATTAAACACCCCGATACAGAGGGGATGATAGATGCGATCAAATCAAATGACTATATAAAAATGACGAATAAATTAGGGAATGTATTGGAAGGAGTTACGCTTCCTTTATATCCTGAAGTACAACAAATAAAAAATAAAATGATTAGTTCGGGTGCAGATGCAGTTCTAATGAGTGGGAGTGGTCCAACAATGTTTTCACTTGTTGCACAAGAAAGCCGAGCATATCGAATTTATAATAGTTTACGTGGTTTTTGTGAAGAAGTGTTTGTAGTACAAATGTTAGGGTGAAAACAAGGACTTGATTAAACACGTATAAAATGATATATTTAATTAAAAATATTCGGGTTTTGAGGTGTGAAAATGAAAAGAAGCGATCGGTTGATAGGAATGACACATTATGTTTTGGAACATCCAATGCAATTGATTTCGTTGCCATATTTCTCAGATAAATATTTAGCAGCAAAATCATCTATAAGTGAAGATTTGGCTATCATGAATAATATGTTTCAAAAAGAAGGAATTGGTTATCTAGAATCAGTTTCTGGAGCTGCTGGTGGCGTTCGTTATATTCCGCAGTATGCCCACCAAAAGAGTGAGGATTTTATTGAAAAGTTATGTCGTCGTTTAGAGGATCCCGAACGACTATTGCCAGGTGGTTATTTGTTTATGAGCGATATTTTAGGTGAACCTGAGACAATAAGAGAAATAGGAAGGCTTTTTGCAACGGAATTTTCCTCACTAGGAATTGAAGCAATTGTTACTGTAGCAACAAAAGGAATTCCTTTAGCTTATGCAGTAGCTTCTTTCTTAAATGTTCCGGTTGTAATTGTAAGACGCGACCCGAAAATTACTGAGGGTTCTACCGTTAGCATTAACTATGTTTCTGGATCGACAAGAAAGATTCAAACAATGGTTCTAACAAAGCGTAGTTTAAAACAGGGTACAACAGTTTGTATCATTGATGATTTTATGAAAGCTGGCGGTACAATTGATGGTATGAAAAATTTATTAAAGGAATTTAATGCCAATGTAGCTGCAATCGGTGTGTTAGCGGAGGCTGAAGATGAGGAAGAGGAACGCGTAGTAGAAGAATATACGTCACTTGTACAAATAGCTAACGTTGATGTGCGAAATAAGCATGTTGAACTACGTAAAGGTAACTATTTTGCTCACTAGTAACATCTGTACGTAGAATCCTTAAAGCGTTATCATATTAGATTCTATAGGTATTTATGACATCTTTTTGGCTTATTTTTGTCAAGTTAAACAAAAAACATAATTTAAACAAATAATTTTTAAATATAAGCAGGATTTCCTGCTTTTTTGTTGAATCTATGGTAATAAGTTCAAATTGGGAAAAGGTGGTGAACATAATGGAAGTAACAGACGTTAGATTACGCCGCGTGAATACCGAAGGAAGAATGCGAGCAATTGCTTCTATTACATTAGATCAGGAGTTTGTCGTGCATGATATTCGTGTAATTGATGGCAACAACGGTTTATTTGTAGCTATGCCTTCTAAAAGGACTCCAGACGGAGAGTTCAGAGATATTGCGCACCCTATTAATTCTAATACACGTGCTAAGATACAGGATGCTGTATTAGAAGAGTATCATCAGGCTGGAGAAATAGATGAAGTAGAGTATGAGGAAGCAGGAGCAGGAGCTTCTTAAATTGTTTCATCTGAATGACAGTAAGAGTCTAATCTAAAAAGATTAGGCTTTTTTGTTTATAGAACATATAAAGAATAGAAAGAAGTCTCGATAGATTTACCTCGTATTTTAATAATTACAAGGTTTTAAAAATAATAAAGTATGTAGAACGTTAAGTTAATTAAGTAAGGTATGAGATATTGTAGTATACTGTTGAAATGGTCGCTGTTTTAAGATATATTCGATAATGGATATCTAAAGATGTTTTGAATACGTAGATAAACTGTTATACTTATCTCTAGGTTATAAAATAAAAATATTATTGAAATAGATACATATTGAATGGAGGAAAACTTCATGACGAATAAATATGCTGTTGTGCTTGCTGCAGGACAAGGTACTCGAATGAAATCAAAGTTATATAAAGTATTACATCCTGTAATGGGACGCCCGATGGTGCAACACGTAATTGATCAATTACAAGCAGTGCAACTTAATAAAATTATTACGATTGTAGGTTTTGGAGCAGAAAAAGTGAAAGAACAACTCGGTTCTGATTCAGAATTTGTAATTCAGAAAGAACAATTAGGAACAGGCCATGCAGTAAGACAGGCTGAACCAATACTTCTAAATGAAGAAGGTGTTACACTCGTGATTTGTGGTGATACACCATTGCTAAGCAAAGAAACAATACAGGCGTTATTTGATCACCACGAACAATCAGAAGCTAGAGCCACTGTTCTTACAACTTCTATAACGGACCCTAGTGGTTATGGTCGTGTTATTAGAGATGATAACAATAATGTTGCAAAAATTGTCGAGCATAAGGATGCAACGGCGGAACAATTAGCTGTAAATGAAATTAATACAGGAACTTATTGTTTTGATAACCAAACATTATTTCAAGCACTAAAGAAAGTATCAAACGATAATGTACAAGGAGAATATTATTTACCTGATGTGATGGAGATTATAAAGAATGATGGTCAAAAAATTTCAGCATACCAAACAGAAGATGCTGAGGAAACTATCGGAGTTAACGATCGCATTGCATTAGCAAAAGCAGAAAAATTAATGAAGAACCGAATAAATAACAACCATATGAAAAATGGTGTTACTATTATTGATCCTGATCATACATATATAGAGCCAAAAGTCACTATTGCAAGTGATGTGGTGATTGAACCAGGTTGTGTTCTCCGTGGTGATACATCTATTGCTACTGATTGTGTTATTGGACCAAATAGTGAGATTAATAATTGTGATATAGGGGAAAATACTACCATAAAACAAAGCGTTGCCCAAGATAGTCAGATAGGAAAAGACGTTCAAATTGGACCATATGCTCATATTCGTCCGGAAGCAGAAATAGGCGATGAAGTGAAAATCGGTAATTTTGTCGAGATTAAAAAATCACGTATTGACTCAAAGAGTAAAGTATCCCATTTAAGTTATATAGGTGATGCAGAAATAGGTGAAAATGTAAACGTTGGTTGTGGAACGATTACAGTTAACTATGATGGGAAAAATAAACATCTTACAAAAATTGAAGATGATGCCTTTATTGGTTGTAATTCAAATTTAATTGCCCCGGTTACGATTGGAAAAGGTTCTTATGTAGCAGCGGGTTCAACAATTAGCAAGAATGTCCCGACAAATGCGCTATCAATAGCCCGATCAAAACAAGAAAATAAAATAGATTATGCTGAAAAGATAAAAAATAAACTTAAATAGGTTAAATGGAGGTTCGACTAAATGTCAACGGAATATAAAGATTCTTTTTTGAAAGTCTTTACGCTAAATTCTAATCCTACTCTAGCTGAGGAGATAGCCGAGCAAATAGGCGTTACATTGGGTGAGTGTTCCGTCACTTCCTTTAGTGATGGAGAAATTCAAATTAATATAGAAGAAAGTGTGCGTGGCTGTGATGTATATGTTGTACAATCAACTAGTGGCCCTGTGAATCAGCATATAATGGAATTACTTATCATGATTGATGCGTTAAAACGCGCATCAGCAAAAACAATTAACATCGTCATGCCTTACTATGGCTATGCAAGACAAGATAGAAAGGCGCGAGCAAGAGAGCCGATTACTGCGAAATTAGTAGCAGACTTATTACAAGTAGCTGGTGCATCACGTGTTATCTCATTAGATTTACATGCACCACAAATTCAAGGATTCTTCAACATTCCGGTTGACCAACTAGTAGGTGTACCAATTTTATCAGATTATTGGTCTGAAAAAGGTTTAGAGGATGTCGTAGTTGTCTCTCCAGACCATGGTGGTGTGACTAGAGCAAGACAGTTAGCAGATCGATTAAAGGCTCCTATTGCAATCATTGATAAGCGACGACCTCGTCCAAATGTAGCAGAAGTGATGAACATTGTTGGTAATGTGCAAGGGAAGACAGCCATTTTGATTGATGATATTATCGATACAGCAGGTACAATTACATTAGCGGCAGATGCTCTAATTGAAAGTGGAGCAAAAGAAGTGTATGCTTGTTGTACACACCCAGTTTTATCAGGTCCCGCAATGGATAGGATTGGTAATTCATCTATTAAAGAATTGGTCGTAACGAATTCTATTGCGTTACCTAAAGAAAAACAAACAGAGAAAGTTATTACATTATCAGTAGCGCCGTTGATTAGCGAAGCTATCATTCGTGTACACGAGCAATTATCAGTAAGTGTATTATTTGATTAACTATTTATGTTTAACATTTTTATAATAGGGAAATACAAGAGATACTAGGTAGATAAATATTAAAGTAGTGAAAATTATTGGAGGTCGAGAAACGTGTCAGTAAAACTTAAAGCAAATAGTAGAAAAGATTTAAAAAATTCAAGTACAAAGCAAATAAGAAGTGAAGGATTTATCCCAGCAGTTCTTTATGGTAATGATAAAGAGCCAAAAACGATTTCTGTTAACAGCATTCAATTGTTGAAAACAGTACGTGATGAGGGTAAAAACGCAATTATTTCATTGGATGTAGAAGGCGAAGTAGTGGATGTAATGCTACATGATTATCAGGTTGAACCAATTAAAGATCAATTAATTCATGCAGACTTCTATATTGTTAACATGTCACAAGAAATGGATGTATTAGTTCCAATTCACTTAGATGGCGAAGCGCAAGGTACGAAAGATGGCGGTGTTTTACAACAACCATTATATGAATTATCAGTTCGTGCAAAACCGGCTGATATTCCTGAAGAAATAAAGGTTGATGTATCTGCATTAGAGATTGGTGATAGTATTATGGTCTCAGATCTAAAAGAAGGTAAAAACTTTGAAATCTTAGAAGATGAAAATGCAACAATCGTAACTGTTTCTGTTCCTGATGAAGAACCAGAAGAAGTAACAGAAGAAGAAGATGCAGAGCCAGAAGTTATTAATGAAAAAGCAGCAGAAGAAGAATAATAACAACGAAAAATAGTTAAATAAAAAAGCTTGGGCTTGATTAGCCCAAGCTTTTCCGCTATGTATTAAATCAAATTAGTATACTTATAAACTCAACTGTTTCAAATAAGCACTAATCATTGACTGTGTTATGTTTGGGCTATATCTGATCTTTTCCTTAACAGTAATGAAAAAGGCCTGCTTTCTAACATGTACGCTTGATAGAGGTTAAAATTAATATATTAGCTGCTTGTCACAGATTTTTATTATGCTTATTACAACAGGGGCTCACTTTGTGCTGATTGATTGTAGCGTAAGGCAGTCGACTCCTGCGGGAAAAGCAAGATCTGAAGATCCACTTCGTAAAGCGATTTTTCTTTACGAAGTTAGCCTGAAGACTTGCCCGCGGAAAGCGACTGCCTGTAGCGGAAATCAACATGGCAGTTACGACAGAGTCTATGGTATTTCAAATAAAATTGACGAGACTCCAGTAGGAACAGCAAATGTTTTCGATGGGATGAGTAATCGCAATCCCACGGGCTGAAGATCCACTCGGAAGCGTTATTTGCTTCCGAGTTAGCTGAAGCCGTGCCTACGGAAAGGGAGTCAATTTTATTTGAGAAGCTGGTGATAAACTCTAGCTACGACGGGGTTTCTCTCAAGTTCGTCAGATAAAAATGCAGATGATTTTAATAGAAGTATGAAGGAAACTTCAATTTTGGATTGTAATACTTCCTTTTTAAACCAATGATTAAGTGCCTGTTGTACACTTTACACTGTGAAAGTTGAGTTATAAAGTAAATAGTAAGAGAAAGACGTGAACGCTATGAAATGTATTGTTGGATTAGGAAATCCAGGTATGAAATATAAAAATACGCGACACAATATTGGGTTTATGGTTATGGATGAACTAGCGAGACGCAATAAGTGGGAAATTAATAAAAAAAAATTTAATGGTGATTATACAATTGAAATGGTTAATCAAGAAAAAATAATTTTATTGAAGCCGCAAACTTTTATGAATTTATCTGGTGAATCATTACGCCCGTTAATGGAATTTTATGAATTAGAAGCTGAGGATGTTCTTGTCGTATATGATGATTTAGACTTACCAACTGGTAAAATACGTTTACGACAAAAAGGTGGTCATGGTGGACATAATGGTATAAGATCAATAATTGATCAATTGGGTACGAAAGATTTTAACCGATTACGTATCGGGATTGATCGTCCAATAACTAACATGTCTGTAGTTGATCATGTTCTTGGGAAATTTGATAAGTCACAACTAGTATTAGTAAATGATAGTATTGAAAAGGCAGTAGAAGCCTCAGAATCTTGGATGCAAAAGTCTTTTCAAGAAGTCATGAATGATTTTAATCAATAGACATATAATAGAGAACAGTAAATGATGTATAAAGATACCTCCAGTGGACAGACTAATAAAAGGGAAAATGCGCTGTTGGAGGTTAAATGCATGACAATAAATTATAAATGCAAACATTGTAGCCAAGTGCTAGGAACTTTAGAAGAACAAATGGTAGACACAAATACTTTGGGTTGGCAACATTTATCATTACAAGAAAAGAAAGAAATGATCCATTATCAATCAAATGGTGATATTGAAATCCATGCGATATGTGAGGATTGTCAGGAAACATTAGAACATAACCCTGAATATCACGCGTTAGATTATTTTATTCAATAAGAATTTTGGTGTAATGGAGTTTTTGATGAAAAAACAGTCGATAAAAAATGGTAGAAAAGCGAAAATGGCTTTGGTTTGTTAACCAAGGCATTTTTGTACGTTATAGATGGATTGGAAAGCATACACTGTATCGCATCGTTTTAGGGGGAAACATTATGCAAGGAATAAAAGAGTATTTAAATAGCTATGATGATTTTAATTCGGTTATTGACGGCGTAAAAGTTGGTCTAAGTGAGCAACTTGTTAGTGGTTTATCTGGTTCAGCACGTAGTACGTTAGTTGCTATGTTACAAACCGCAGTTGATAAGCCGGTTTTACTAGTAACACATCAATTAACTCAAGCACAGCAGCTCTATGATGATTTAATTGAATTATCAGATCAAGACAATGTATATCTTTATCCAGTAAATGAATTAGTAGCATCCGAAATCGCTATAGCAAGTCCAGAAATGCGAAGTCAACGAATTACCGCTCTAACAAAGTGGTCTCAAGCGAAAAATGGCGTATTAGTTGCACCTGTTTCGGCTTTAAAAAGAGTATTGCCACCAAAACATTATTGGGATACCTATCAATTAAGTTTTGAGATTGGAAAGGAGATCCCAATTAAACAGTATATGACATCATTACTGGAAATGGGCTACGATCGAGTCGACATGGTATCTAGTCCTGGTGAATACAGTATGCGCGGTGGGATTATTGATATGTATCCGATTACAGAGTCAAATCCAATACGGGTCGAGCTATTTGATGAGGAAGTGGATTCAATTCGTTTTTTTGATGCCGCATCCCAGCGTTCATTAGAGAAATTAGATCATATGACAATAACTCCTGTTACGGAGCTTCTTTTAACGAATAAGGATATACAACTAGGTGCAAATCGATTAGAAGCAGAATTAGCTGCATCGTTAAAAAAATTAAAAGACTCTGGTGCAAAAGAAGTGTTGTCAGAAACAATTAGTCACGATATTGATCGAATGAAAGAGCTAGAACGTTTTCAAGAAATGTATAAGTATGGTGGTTTTTTCTATGAGACTCCTGCTAGTTTACTAGACTATTTACCAAAAGACGGTTGTATTGTTTTAGAAGAGATGAGTCGTATACAAGAAACCGCTATACATCTAGACGAAGAAGAAGCCCAATGGCATAACTCGCTGTTGGAAGTTAATAAAATGGTACGTGCTTTATTTATCTCTTATGATTGGCATACAGTTTGGCAAAAAATGACACACCCGAAAATTTATTTATCGGTATTTCTTCGTCATGTTCCAAACACAACACCACAAAATATTGTCAATCTTTCTTGTCGTGTCATGCAAGAGTTTCATGGACAAATGAATTTATTGCAAAATGAAATGGATCGTTGGAAGAAAGGCGATTATTCCATTATTGTTTTAGTTCCAGACGCCCAAAGAGCTGAAAAGGTTCAGTCCATATTACGGGATTATGATATGGAAGCTGTTCTTGCTGACCAATCCATTTCGTTACCTACACAGAATATCACCATTATGATTGGTGGGCTTAATGGAGGCTTTGAGTTACCGCTACATAAGTTGGCGATCTTAACAGAAAATGAATTATTCAAAAAAAATACGATACGTCCTAAAAGGAAACAAAAACAAAACATTTCAAATGCAGAACGAATTAAAAATTACCAAGAATTGAAAATTGGTGATTATGTTGTTCATGTTCATCACGGAATAGGTCGCTTTGTTGGTATTGAAACACTTGTTGTAAATGAAGTTCATAAAGATTATATGCTATTAAAATATTCTGGTGATGACAAGTTATTTGTACCAATTGACCAGATTGACTTAGTACAAAAATATGTAGGATCAGAAGGAAAAGAACCAAAACTTTATAAGCTTGGTGGAACGGAATGGAAGAAAGTAAAAAGTAAAGTTCAATCTACAGTTGAAGATATTGCAGATGATTTAATTGAATTGTATGCAGAACGTGAGGCCGCAAAAGGATATGCCTTTGCAGAGGATACCGCTATGCAACGTGAGTTTGAAGATGTCTTTCCTTATCAAGAAACAGAGGATCAACTACGGTGTATCGAAGAAATCAAACAAGATATGCAACGTATTCAACCAATGGATCGTTTGCTTTGTGGTGATGTAGGGTATGGTAAAACAGAAGTAGCGATTCGTGCAGCTTTTAAAGCGATCACAGAAGGCAAACAGGTCGCTATTTTAGTTCCAACTACGATATTAGCTCAACAGCACTATGAGACGGTTACGGAACGTTTTCAAGATTATCCAATTAACATTGGCTTGTTAAGTCGTTTTCGTACCCGAAAAGAGCAAAAGGCTACACTAGAAGGTATGGAAAAGGGTCTTGTTGACCTAGTGATTGGTACACATCGTTTGTTATCTAAGGATGTTATTTACAAAGATATTGGTTTATTGGTTGTTGATGAAGAACAACGATTTGGTGTGAAGCATAAAGAAAAGATTAAACAATTAAAAACAAATATTGATGTGTTAACTTTAACAGCAACACCAATACCAAGAACATTGCATATGTCTATGCTAGGAGTCAGAGACTTATCTGTAATTGAGACACCTCCAGCAAATCGTTTTCCGATTCAGACCTATGTATTGGAGTATAATCCTGTTTTTCTAAGAGAAGCAATAGAACGTGAAATGGGACGTGGTGGACAAGTATTCTTCTTATACAATCGTGTTGAAAACATTGAAAGAATGGCACAACAGATTAGTTCATTAGTCGGTGATGCTAGAGTAGCCGTAGCTCATGGCCAAATGAATGAGTCAGAGTTAGAGAATATAATGCTAAGTTTTCTAGAAGGTGAGTATGATGTGCTTGTTAGCACTACTATCATTGAAACTGGTGTGGATATACCAAATGTAAACACATTAATTGTGTATGATGCTGATCGTATGGGACTAAGTCAACTTTATCAGTTAAGAGGACGTGTAGGACGTAGTAATCGTATTGCATATGCTTACTTCACTTACCAAAAGGATAAGGTATTAACCGAAGTTGCGGAAAAACGATTACAGTCAATTAAAGAATTTACTGAACTTGGATCAGGTTTTAAAATTGCAATGCGTGATCTATCAATTCGAGGAGCTGGTAATATTCTAGGTGCCCAACAACATGGATTTATTGATTCAGTAGGTTTTGATATGTATTCACAAATGCTAAAAGAAGCCATTGATAAGCGGAAAGTTGACTTGACAGATGAAGTGGAAGTTGTACCATTCGAACCTGAAATGAAGCTTACGATAGATGCTTATATTCCAGATACGTATATCCCAGATGGTAAACAAAAAATCGATATGTATAAACGTTTTCAAGCGATTACTACGTTGGAAGATGTAGAAGATGTTCGTGAAGAATTAACCGATCGTTTTGGCGATTATCCATTAGAAGTTGCAAATCTAATTGATGTTACAACTTTGAAAGTGGAAGCGAAAAAGAATAGCGTAGAATCGATTAAAGAGAAGAAGAAACAAATTGAAATAATAGTAGATCAACAAAAAAGCCAAGAGATTGATGGAGAAAAATTATTTGAATATACCACGCAGTTTGGACGCGATATGCAACTTGGTACAGATAATCTAAATTTGAAAATTAGTTTTACATTAACAGAAAAAGTGTATCCCAAGCGCTATGAACACGTGTTAGCTTTTATCAAAGCTTTAGGAGCAATGCAACGAGATGTTATTAAAAAGGATGTATAGTTCTTTTAACAAGCAACCATACTAAATATTACAACGGGTTATTTCTGTTTCTATATAGCCATTCAGAAACAGAACCAGTGTAATAATCATCAGAGAAAGAGAGGTAACACTCATAATGAAAGCTACAGGAATTGTACGTCGCATTGATGATTTAGGAAGAGTAGTTATTCCAAAAGAGATAAGAAGGACGTTACGAATAAGAGAAGGGGACCCATTAGAGATCTTTGTTGATCGTGAAGGGGAAGTGATATTAAAGAAATATTCACCAATTCGTGAACTTGGAACTTTTGCAAAAGAATATGCTGAAGCTATTTTTGAATCTATCGGAAATGGAGTTTTAATTTGTGACCGTGATAACTTTATAGCGGTAGCAGGTGAATCTAAAAAGGACTATTTAGGAAAAAATATATCACAATCAATAGAAAAAGTTATGGAAGATCGGACAGGTTTAATGAAACCTGATAATGTCGCATTAGAATTAGTTGCTGATCAAGAAATATTGAATGCTTCTTACGTCATGCATCCAATTATCGCAAATGGAGATCCGATTGGCTGTGTCATTATATTTTCAACTGAAAAGTCAATGTCAACCGTAGAGCAAAAAGCAGCAGAGACAGCAGCAAGTTTCTTAGCGAGACAAATGGATTGAGAATATGAAAAAAAGTGATGGGCCTTATGGTTAGCCATCACTTTTTTTGCTTTATTATTACTTAGTACTTGCCAATTATAACGTTTGCATATAGGATTAATAGTAGTAATGGGATGAATGGCAATAGCTTTGGGGGATTGTTATGGAACAAGAGCTTATGGTTGAAAAAGTCTTAAATAATAATGTCATTATTGCAACTCATCCGATTTATAAGGAAGTTGTTTTAATAGGAAAAGGCATTGGTTTTAACAAGAAACAGGGAGATGCTGTTCCGTTTGATCAAGCAGATAAGACTTTTCTATTAAAGGATAAGCAAGAAAAAGAACAGTATATGCATTTATTAGCTCATCTAGATAATGAGCTTATTAGCTTTATGAATGATATTTTGTTTTATATCGAAGAGCGAATGGGACATTCTTTGAATGAGCATATTCATGTTGCACTAACGGATCATTTAGCATTTGCGATTAATCGCGTGCATAAAAATATTCAGTTTAACAGTCCATTTTTGTTTGAAATTGAATCACTTTATCCAAAAGAATATCAAGTAGCGACTGAAGTAGTGGCTAAGATAAAAGAACGGTTAGATGTGGTTTTCCCAGATGGAGAAGTTGGATTTATTGCTTTGCATATTCATAGCGCAGTCACAGATAAATCGCTACATGATATTAATAAGCATCATCAGTTAATTACTAAGATGATTAAAGTAATAGAGGAGAACTTAGAGGTAAAAGTAGAAAAAGGAAATGTTAACTACAATCGTTTAATTCAACATTTACATAGAGCTATTGACCGTGTTTATCAAGGGGAAAAACTAGGTGAGCAAAAAACATTAGCAGAAATGTTGAAGATGACTTATCCTTTATGCTATAATCTTTCATGGAAGTTAATCAAAGTGATGCAGAGACAATTAAATAGGCCAGTAGATGATACCGAAGTATTATATTTGACAATTCATCTACAGCGTTTAACTGATAAAATTTAGTTACGTGTTACTGATACGATCAGGCATGAGTACAGAAGTTATCTTAGTTATTGATAGGATACACGTATCCAACCAATAACAAGAACTTTTATACTCATGCCTTTTTTGTGTGTTTATAACCTATAACTATTAGATTTAGTTGTTCTAGTGAGATTTTACAATTATGAAAAACGCTATTACATTCATTATATTTAATTTATTACACATACTAGAACCTGCATTACTATAAAAAGGAGGAATTCGTAATGTCAAACATATTTGGTACATTACAAAAAGTCGGGAAAGCACTTATGCTCCCTGTTGCGTTATTACCAGCTGCAGGTATTTTACTTGCATTTGGAACTAGTTTTGCTCAAGATCAATGGACAGAGCAGTTTACATGGTTTGCTAATCCGGGCGTATTAAAAGTTTTAGAGGTAATGGAAGCAGCTGGGGGAATTGTATTTGATAACTTACCGCTACTATTTGCTGTTGGGGTAGCGATCGGATTATCTAAAGGAGACGGTGTGGCAGGACTTGCTGCAATCATTGGTTATTTGATTATGAATGTAACGATGGGTGTATTCGAAAATGTAACACCAGACATGGCAGCAAATGAACCAGCCTACACAAATATGTTAGGAATTGATACCGTACAAACTGGTGTTTTTGGTGGTATTATAGTCGGTTTGCTTGCCTCGTTTCTCTATAATAGATATTTTAATATTGAATTACCACAATTCTTAGGTTTTTTTGCTGGGAAACGTTTTGTGCCAATTATTACAGCATTTAGTTCACTAATTTTAGGTATTATCATGGTATTTGTATGGCCATTTGCACAAGATGGCTTAAACGCATTATCACACTTAATGTTAGAAACAAACCGTACACTTTCAACATTTATCTTTGGTGTAATTGAACGTTCATTAATCCCGTTTGGTTTACACCATATTTTCTATTCACCATTCTGGTTTGAGTTTGGACAATATACCAACGCAGCTGGAGAGATTGTACGTGGTGACCAAACGATTTTCTTCGCACAATTAAAAGATGGTGTAGACTTTACAGCTGGTAACTTTATGACTGGTAAATTTCCATTTATGATGTTCGGACTTCCAGCAGCTGCACTAGCAATTTATCACACAGCTAGACCTGAAAAGAAAAAGCTTGTTGCAGGTATCATGGGTTCTGCTGCACTTACATCTTTCTTAACTGGTATTACAGAACCACTTGAATTCTCATTTTTATTTGTAGCACCTATATTATTTGGTATTCATGCAGTTTTTGCAGGTCTATCATTTATGACGATGTACTTGTTAGATGTTAAAATTGGTATGACATTTTCAGGTGGGCTAATTGATTTTATCCTATTTGGAGTTATGCCAAATAGAACGGAATGGTTCTGGGTAATTGTTGTTGGTCTTGTATTTGCTGTCATTTACTACTTTGGTTTCCGTTGGGCAATCTTGAAATTCAACCTAGCGACTCCAGGTCGTGAAAAAGCAGAAGAAGGCGATGATGATATACAAGAGAGTGGCGACGAAGATGATCGTCCATATGAGATACTTAAAGCAATGGGCGGACAAGAAAACATCACGAATTTAGATGCTTGTATAACACGCCTGCGTGTAAGTGTTGCTGATAAAGGAAATGTAGATAAAAAACGTCTGAAAAACTTAGGTGCTTCTGGTGTAATGGAAGTCGGCAATAACATTCAGGCAATATTTGGTACATCTTCAGACACGATTCGTGGCCAAATGCAAGATATTATTGATGGCAAAACACCACGTCAAAAGGAAGAAGAAAGTGATTCAACATCGCCTATGATTTCTGGTAAAATCGACTTAAGTAGTCCAATGGCAGGTGAAATTTTACCAATTTCGGAAGTGCCAGATCAGGTTTTCTCACAAAAAATGATGGGTGATGGCTTTGCGGTTAAACCAACTGCAGGAAAAGTAGTTGCTCCAGTAAACGGAAAAGTACTAAATATTTTCCCTACGAAGCACGCAATTGGTCTTCAAGCAGAAAATGGATTAGAACTATTGATCCATATCGGAATTGACACAGTGAAGCTTAAAGGTGAAGGTTTCACACAAAAAGTAGAAGAAGGACAAGAAGTGAAACAAGGAGATATCTTGATGGAAGTAGACTTAGATTATATTGCTGAAAATGCTGCATCAACGATCACACCGATTATTTTCACTAATCTACAAGAAGGTCAATCTATAGAAGTTAAAGCAGGACAAGTAAATGAAAATCAAGGCGGAATCGTCGAGATAAAATAAATAAATGTAACCTCTCTATCCTTAACAGGTTAGAGAGGTTTTTTTTTGTGGTATAATAGCATCCAGAAAGTATGATGTTAGACATAGAAAGGCACATGCTATGAAAAAAGAAAAATCAGATAAACAATTCTTTCAAGGAGCTCTATTGATCACACTAGCAGGGTTAATTAGTAAGATCTTAAGTGCAGGTTACCGGATACCATTACAAAACATTACAGGAGATGTAGGTTTTTATATATATCAACAAATATACCCTTTTTTAGGAATGGCATTGATGCTCGGTTTGTATGGATTTCCCTCAGCGATATCGAAATTAGTTGCGGAACAAAATGAGACCGACGATGGACAAATGCCTCTTTCTTTTTATTATCCGATATTTGGTTTAACCTCCCTTTTTTCCATAAGCCTAGTAGTGGCTATTTACTATTGTGCCCCTTTTATAGCCCAACTAATGGGTGATATTCAATTAATTGATCCGCTAAGAATGACGGCACTACCTTTCTTAGTTATTCCGCTTGTATCTGGATTGCGGGGAATTTTCCAAGGGTATAATAATATGCTACCAACTGCTAGTTCACAGATTATGGAACAAATTGTACGTGTTGGGTTTATAATTATGACCGCAATTTTTATAATTTCAAACCAAAAATCGTTATACATGATTGGCTCAGGAGCGGCTTTAGCTTCATTTTTAGGTGCTATTTGCGCATCTGTTGTATTATTACTATTTTGGAGAAAACAAAAAAGACAAACAACTGGCTTTGAAACGCGGTCTATTGATTGGAAGCGTACCGTTCGTGTTATCCTTGTCTATGGCATCGTAATTAGCATTAATCATATGCTACTACTGTTATTTCAATTTGCAGATGCGTTTACACTAATACCAGGTCTTTTGAAAAGCGATTTAGTCTTATTAGAAGCGCAGACTTGGAAAGGCATATTTGACCGCGGTCAACCATTGGTTCAGTTAGGAATCGTCATTGGATCCTCACTAGCATTAGCATTACTTCCAACAATCACTACACAGCGTTTAAACAGTAAACCAGATCAATTTTACGATTATATAAAAAGCTCGTGGAAATTCAGCCTTTATTTATCTGCTGGTGCCACCGCGGGATTGATTGCCCTTTTTCCTTATGTGAATATTTTGTTATTTAAAGATACAAGTGGTACGGTTACATTACAAATACTATCTATCACAATTGTATTGGCGTCCTTAAGTATTACTACAGCAACTATTTTACAAGGGCTAGGATATGTCTATCGAACAGCTTTATTTGTACTTATCGGAGTAGGTTTAAAGTGGGTGCTAAATATATATTTGGTACCATACTTTGGAGTTGTTGGTGCATCAATGGCAACGGTAACAAGTGCCGCGGTTGTATTTGTTTTTAACCTTTACCAAATTAAAAAAACATTACCACGTTTAAAACTAATTGATGTACCATGGTTACGTTTTTTCCTATCAATTAGTGGAATGCTCACTTTTATATTTGGAATGAACCGATATGGATATCAGTTATTGCAGGTGCAATCACGTATGGATCATCTAGGTTTTGTACTAGTGATAATTATCATAGGGGCCTTGATTTATCTTTTCTTATTAATACAATTAAAGGCTTTTACTGAAAAAGAAATCGACATTATACCGTTTGGGAACTTTATTTCGCAAATTATGAAAGGAGAGAAAGAAAAAAATGGTAGGAAGAATTGAAATAGTAGGTTTAGGTGCTGGGGATATTGATCAACTTCCGCTTGGCATTTATCGAAAGTTAACGAAGCAGGAATTACCGCTTTATTTACGGACAGTCGATCACCCTGTTATTGATGCGTTAAAAGCAGATGACATTACATATACTTCCTTCGATGCTATTTATGAAGCAAATGACCAATTTGAAGGAGTTTATCAAACGATTGCCAAAAAGTTAGTAGAAGCAGCAAAAAATACTGGATCTATTTTATACGCTGTACCAGGTCATCCTATGCTTGCTGAGAAGACGGTCCAATTATTACTGCAACAAACAGAAGTAGATGTAACTATAATCGGAGGACAAAGCTATTTGGACGCATTGTTCACAGCATTAAAGATTGATCCAATTGATGGTTTTCAATTCTTGGACGCAACAAGTTACCAACGAAGTCAAATTGATTACCGTAATCAGATTGTTTTTTGTCAGGTGTACGATAGTTTTGTTGCTTCTGAAGTAAAGTTAACCTTATTAGAGGATCTACCACCAGAGCATCCTATTACTATTGTAGAAGCAGTAGGAAGCGGGAATGAATCGCTGCATACGATCCCGCTAGTCGAGTTGGATCAAGGTGTTACGCTAAGTAATTTAACAAGTGTATATGTACCTCCGGTTAAAGAAGACCAGATTAATCAGAAGTTTTTTCGTCTACGTGACGTAATAGCTAAGTTGAGAGGACCGGATGGATGTCCATGGGATCAAAAACAGACACACCATTCCTTGCGCAACTATTTAATAGAAGAAGCTTATGAATTAATTGATGCGATTAATCAAGAAGATGATGATGCAATTGCAGAAGAACTTGGTGATGTATTATTACAAGTTATGTTACATAGTCAAATTGGAGAAGATGCAGGTTATTTCACAATTGATGATGTTATAAAAGGGATTACGGATAAAATGATTCGAAGGCACCCACATGTATTTGATACAGTGGAAGTAAATGATGAATTAGAGGTAATAGCTAACTGGGAAGCAATTAAAAGGCAAGAGAAAACCCAGCGTCCAATATCAATTTTGGACAGGGTACCAGATGCAGCTTCGCCGTTAATAAAGGCAGAAGGATTACAAAAAGAAGCAGCAAAAGTTGGGTTTGATTGGACAAACCCGGAGCCTATCTGGGATAAAGTTACAGAAGAGCTAGCAGAGGTTAAGGATGCACTTGAAAATGGAACGAATTTGCAAGTTGAAAAAGAATTTGGAGATATTCTATTTGCTATTGTTAACCTAGCAAGATATTATAAAATTAACAGTGAAATTGCTCTAGAGCAAACAAACCAGAAATTTATAGATAGGTTTCATTACATCGAAGCAGAAGTAAATAAAAGAGAATCGCTTTTGGAGTCAATGACTCTGTTAGAATTAGATCAATTATGGCAAGAAGCTAAAAAATTAGAATAAAAGTTTAGGGAGTGAGCAAATACATTATGCGATTGGATAAATTTTTAAAAGTATCCAGATTAATTAAACGCCGTACATTGGCAAAAGAAGTAGCGGATCAAGGTCGTATTAGTATCAACGGTAACCAAGCAAAGGCATCATCGAATGTGGCGGTTGGTGATGAGTTAATCATTCAATTTGGTCAAAAACGATTAACGATTCTAATTGAATCCGTCCGAGAAGTTGTGAAGAAGGACGAGGCAACCACCTTATATACAGTTAAAAAGGAAGAAGCTGTTAATTAGTTTCTCTTTGTTCTAAACTTGTCCTTCCTGACATACATTGTATGGATAAAGGGAGGGACTTTTCATGGTTAATGAGACGAATTACTATCCATCAACGACTGTCCAAACAGAACATCAGGTTCGTATAAATAATCGAAGAAGTATTGATATTAGTGGCGTTAAAGAAGTTGATAGCTTTGATAATCAGGAATTTTTATTGCAAACTGTTATGGGTTACATCATGATTCGTGGTGAGAATTTACAAATCAAGAATTTAGATGTTGGTGAAGGGAATATAGCGATAAAAGGTAAAATATTTGAACTCTCTTATATTGATGAACAACAAGGAGATAAAGCTAAAGGACTCTTTAGTAAGCTTTTTAAATGACGCTGACAACGCAATTTGTTACGATGGCAGTAATGTTTATTAGCGGAGTTTATTTGGGTGCTGCACTTGATACGTTTCGACGGTTTGAAGTGTATTGGAATAAAAATGTTCTGTTTCATTACGGAATGGAAATAAGTTTCTGGCTCTTACAAACGCTTATCTTGTTCTATTCATTATTCTTGGTTAATCAAGGTGAATTAAGAGTTTATATTCTCCTTGCTATATTATGTGGTTTTGCGACATATAAGAGCTTATTTGTTTCTGTTTATCTAGGTCTATTAGAACGTTTTATTGTTTGTATACGTGCTATTTATCGATTTTTTTATCAATTGGTACAAGTTATGTTCATTAAACCGATTATGTGGCTAATTCAACTGTTATTGGCTTTGCTGTTACTGTTTGGCCGTGTTCTTTACTTTGTATTACGAATTATTTTTCGTATTATTTACTGGCCATTACAATTGATAGGTAAAGGCTGTTGGCTTCTATTACCTAAGACTGTGAAAAATTACTTCGTTTCTTTAGCAGGATTTTATAGTAGAATAGAGAATAATATAAGTAAAAGGTGGAAAAACAGCTGGAATAAAAGGAGGTAGTTGCTAGGTGGGACGAAGAGAAAGAAAAGTAGCAAAGATAAACTCTAGATATATGGAACAATATGATGCACATGTACAAAGACAACGAAAGAAAAAGAGTAGACTGCGTCGTCGCCTAACACTATTTGCTATCATCGTAGGTGTCACTTTTGCAAGCGTCTTAACGTATCATATTAGTCAACGTGTGGTATACGCACAAAAACAAGAACAGTTAGAAACATTAGAAGAACAGGCAACAGCCTTGACGAATACGGAAAAAGACTTAGAAGAGGAAATTAAGTTATTAGAAGATGAGGAATACGTTCTTCAAATTGCTAAAACGAATTACTTTTTTACAGAGGAAGGCGAGATAGTTTTCAAGCTTCCACAAGAAGATCCCGCCTATTGACACGCTTTTCAGTGCTTAGATATAATATAGATGTAGAACATCTTTTTTAAAATCTTAAGGAGGAGCATTTTTTTTATGTCAATTGAAGTAGGCGGTAAGTTGCAGGGCAAGGTAACTGGTATTACTAATTTTGGGGCATTCATCGAACTACCAGGAGGTTCCACAGGGTTAGTGCATATTAGCGAAGTTGCCGATAAATATGTGAAGGACATTAATGAACATCTAACTGTCGGTGATCAAGTAACGGTAAAGGTAATTAATGTCGAAAAAGATGGCAAAATTGGATTGTCAATTAAAAAGGCAATAGATAACCCATCAAAAGGTAATCGAAAGAACAAGAATCCGAAGAAAAGCCGAGAGCGCGCCGAATCGTTTGAAGATAAAATGAGTAGTTTTTTAAAAGATTCTGAAGATCGTTTAGCATCTTTACGTAAAAACACGGAGTCAAAACGAGGTGGTAGAGGTGCTAAGAAAGGCTAACTTACTGTCTAATTGATATGAATAAAATGCTAGCCTAAAAATACAGTGAACGTTAAATACAAATTTTAATATGCAGCATTAAAAAGGCCACTTTCGTTTTCTGCGATGGTGGTTTTTTGATGTAATAAGACTTAAAAAATATAAGATTATCTAGTAACATAAAATTTGCTCAAGTTTTCACAAAATATACATACTTTCAATCTCTATAAGTCTTAAATATATGATAAGATTTATTTGTAAGGTAATCAATCATACTTAATAGGGGGAAATAAAAATGAAATTCAAACTATTTTTAGCAATGATTCTTTCAGTATCTTTATTAGCGGCTTGTGGATCTGATGAGGATGCTTCGTCAACAGAAGGTACAGAAGAGGAAACAACAGAAGAAGAAGCAGATGTAGTAACAACCGCTTCAATCGTTGACGAAGCAGAAGCTTTTGTTGATGCAGTTAGTGAAGACGGAACTTGGATTATTGCAACACTAAATGACATTGAAATCGATCAAGAAGTTGTAGTAGCTGGAGAGTTCCACAATAGTGGCGATGAAGCAGAGGATATTTACCGTAAAATTGCAGTATACACGCAAGATGACGATCATAATATCACTGATTCCTTCACGCTTACAGTTCCACAATTAACTGTACAAAGTGAAAACTTAAATTTCCAAGGCGGTACACTTGCTGGTGATGTTTATGTAGAGGCTAATGGCTTTCAACTTCATGAATCAGCAAATATAGATGGAAATCTTACATTTGCAACTCAAGAATTTCAAGATTCAGCTGATATATCAGGTGAAGTTTCCGGTGAAACTACTGTAGAATAATTATTACTGTATTAAAAAAGCTACCATGAAACATGTGGTAGCTTTTTGATTCAACTAACAAAACACAGATGTCTGTGATTTTTTTTATTGAAATTGGATACAATACTATGGTAGGGTATATGTATAAATAGTAAAAGGAAGTGTGTAACATGATTAATGAAGTGAATTTACCGACTGATAGCGATAAAAAACCAATTAAACCACGAAGTGAATCGGAGCAACAAAAAGTTATTAATCGTTTAAAGCGAATTGAAGGTCAGGTTAGAGGAATTCAAAAAATGGTCGAGGAAGAACGATATTGTATTGATATATTAGTTCAAATAAGTGCAATTAATTCCGCGTTAAAAAATACAGGTTTTCAATTACTTGAACGACATATGCATCATTGTGTTTCACATGCAATTACGACAGGAAATGGTGAAGAGTCAATTGATGAACTAATGAAAGTTATGCAACAGTTTTCAAAGTAGTAGAAAGATATAAGAAAGCTTTAATTGGAGGTGAATTTTATGACTAAAAAAATTGATGTTGCGATTACAGGAATGACGTGTGCATCTTGTTCTACCCGAATAGAAAAAGCGCTAAACAAGATGGATGGTGTAAAAGCAAACGTTAATCTTGCATTGGAAAAGGCATCGATTCAATATGATGAAGAAAAAGTCTCAGTTACTGATCTTTCGGAGAAAATATCAAAAATTGGATATGATATTGGAACTGAAAAGGTCGAGTTTGATATATATGGTATGACTTGTTCCGCCTGTTCCGCTCGAATTGAGAAAGTTTTAAACAAAATGGACGGTGTGAAAGCTTCTGTTAACTTAACAACAGAGAAAGGTTTAGTCGAATATCAACCTGGTATTGTTAGTGTCGATCAAATTACCGAAAAAGTAGCTAAGTTAGGGTATGAGGCAAAAAGTAGTCAAGATAGGGAAGAACAAAAAGATCATAAAGAAGCTGAAATTAGTGAAAAGAAAATTAAGTTATTAATCTCATCCACCTTAACATTACCGCTACTTTATGCGATGGTTGGTCATCTGCCTTGGGATATAGGTCTCCCTATGCCTGGTGTCTTAATGAATCCTTGGATCCAGTTTATCTTAGCAACACCGGTCCAATTTTATATTGGAGGTCCATTCTACACAGGTGCCTATAAGAGTTTGAGAAATAAGAGTGCTAATATGGATGTGCTTGTCGCATTGGGAACATCCGCTGCTTACTTTTATAGCTTAGTAGAAGGTATTCGAGCAACAGTGAACACAGGTTACGTGCCACATTTATATTATGAAACAAGCGCTGTATTGATCACGTTAATCTTAGTAGGGAAACTAGTTGAAGCAATGGCTAAAGGAAGAACAACCGCGGCTATTTCTAAGTTGTTAAGTTTGCAAGCAAAAGACGCAACCGTCATACGGGATAAAGTTGAAATGAAAGTCCCGTTAGAACAAGTAGTTTTAGGAGATAAGGTTGTTGTTAAACCAGGAGAAAAGATTCCTGTTGACGGTGTAATTGTTTCTGGGAAATCAGCTGTAGATGAATCGATGATTACAGGCGAATCAATTCCCGTTGAGAAAACAATTGATGATCATCTTTTTGGTGCGACGATTAATAAAAACGGCACATTACAAATAGAAGCTACAAAAGTTGGAAAGGATACTGCTTTAGCAACTATTGTAAAGGTAGTAGAGGATGCACAAGGATCAAAGGCACCTATACAAAGATTAGCCGATGTTATATCCGGAATTTTTGTTCCAATAGTAGTAGGTATTGCGATCCTAACATTTCTAATTTGGTTCTTTGTGGTAGAACCACAAAATTGGCCAGCAGCTTTAGAAGCATCAATTGCTGTTCTTGTTATTGCATGTCCTTGTGCATTAGGATTGGCGACACCAACTTCCATTATGGTTGGAACAGGAAAAGGTGCAGAAACTGGAGTGCTTTTTAAAGGTGGCGAACATCTAGAGACAGCACATAAAATCGATACAATTATATTAGATAAGACAGGTACGCTAACAAAAGGTAAGCCAGAAGTAACGGATATGCAATACTTTACAGCTGAAGCGCTAGCCTATTTAGTTGCCGCTGAGAAGTCATCTGAACATCCACTTGCTGAAGCTATAGTTGAATATGGTAAGAAAGAGAATGTTGATTTATTAGAAACAGATACATTTGAAGCCATACCTGGTCATGGTATTAAGGCAGATATAAACGGAAAATGTATACTTGTGGGAACACGTAAATTAATGAAAGAAAGCAATATAGTATTTAGTAGCTATGAGGATCAAATGGAGAAATATGAAATAGACGGTAAAACGGCGATGTTAATTGCAATGGATAATAAAATTGCTGGAATAGTTGCTGTAGCTGATACAGTAAAAGAAAATGCCAAAGATGCTGTTACGCAGCTAAAAGCACAAAACATTGGTGTCTATATGATTACTGGTGATAATGAACGTACTGCAAATGCCATTGCGAAACAGGTTGGAATTACTAATGTATTTGCAGAAGTGTTACCAGAAGATAAGGCGAATCATGTGAAATCACTTCAAGAGCAGGGCAGAAAAGTTGCAATGGTAGGTGACGGAATTAATGATGCACCCGCTTTAGCGACTGCAGATATAGGCATTGCTATTGGAACAGGTACAGACGTTGCCATTGAAACTGCTGGTATTACATTAGTAGGTGGAGACCTTGGTAATATTCCTAAAGCGATTGGTTTAAGTCGAAAAACAATGACAAACATTCGTCAAAACCTTTTTTGGGCATTAGCGTATAACACAGCAGGAATTCCTATTGCTGCTTTAGGACTTCTTCAACCATGGATTGCTGGTGCGGCAATGGCATTCAGTTCGGTATCTGTTGTGTCCAATGCTCTACGTTTAAAACGCACGAAAATATAAATAATAACTAGGAGGAATTAGTAATGAAGCATATTACATTAGAAGTAAAGGGTATGACGTGTAATCATTGTGAAAAAGCGGTAAATGGTGCACTAGTTGAGTTAGATGGAATTGATAAGGTAGAAGTAAACCTTGAAACAGGAAAAGTTGATGTAAGCTATGATGCATCTAAAGTTGATCAAGATAAAATGAAAGAAGCGGTTGAAGAACAGGGATATGATGTAGCGTAATATCCTAATAATTTATTTTTCCTAATAGTTCACCTCTAGGATGACTTCGATATATAATCGGAGTCATCTTTTTTAAAAGGTCAGAAAGATGAAAGAATAGCCACTTAAGTAAATCCCATTTATTTCATTATCTTCGAACCCTTTTTTTATAAATCTTTAATTTTGTCGAAATATGTCGATGTAAGAAGTGGACAATAAATATCTTTATGTTATTAATTATATTAAGCTCTATAGAGAAAGAAAGGAATTATAAACTAAATGAATAAAAATAAATTAATGCTCATGTTGGCATCGGGTGTCGTTTTTATATCGGTGGTTGTACATATTCTTCATAAACTTCATTTGATAAGTCCGATGCATGGAACGATCATGCTACCAGATTACTACAATCTAGTTTCTACTATTATTTTAGTTATACCAATCCTGCTGTTGATTGTAACTTGTTTTTATTATGCAAAGAAAAAAGATCACCATAGCATTCCACTGTTGATTACACTTACGTTAACATTCGCTAGTATAAGTACCATCACTGGTGGGGAGGGCATGGTTGAATATCACTTTTCTTTATTTATGGTAGTTGCTATCTTAGCCTATTATGAAAATATAAAGCTATTGTTCATTATGACGAGTATTTTGGTTTTACAGCACTTACTAGGATTTTTTGTCCCTAGTTTTACTGTATTTATTTTTGGCGCTTTAGAGTATTCTTTTTCTATGTTGTTACTGCATGCTCTTTTTCTAGCTATAACAACTGGAGCTACTACGTGGCAGATCTTATCTAAGGCAAAACATACGGCATTGTTACAAAATGAAAACGAAAATAATCATATAATCATTGAAGAAATCATGAAGCAATCATGAAGCAATTAACAGATACGAGTGAAAAGGTTTTAGATACAGTTAAGAATCTAAAGGATAGCTCACAAGAATCACAACTTATGAGTAATCAAATAACAACGTCTATTCAACAAATGACCGCCGATACGGATACCCAACTTACAATGGCATATGAAAGTGGCACGCTTTTAGAAGAAATGACTGCAGGTATTCAGCAAATAGCATCTAGTGCATCAATTGTTGTTAAAGCTTCGAGTCAAACAACGGAAGAAGCTAAACTAGGAAAAGAAACTGTGTTTGCAACGATCGATCAGATCGATGTAATTTCTAATTCTTTTGAAGACTTATCAAAAGTTATTGTTAATCTAGAAAAACGGTCATCAGAAATTAATGAAATTATTACTGTTATATCGGATATTTCATCGCAAACAAATTTATTAGCACTTAATGCGGCAATTGAAGCAGCAAGAGCAGGGGAATATGGTAAAGGATTTGCTGTAGTAGCAGATGAAGTTAGAAAATTAGCTGAACAATCGGAACAGTCTGTTGAGAAGGTTGGGAATTTGGTTAAAGAGATTCAAACTGATACAAATACTGCAACTAAATCTATGCAAACTGGAACAAAAGAAGTCAAAGAAGGGATCCGCTTAGTTAACCAAACGGGTACCGTCTTTGAAAGCATTATTGTATCTGCGGAGAAGGTTTATAAACAAATACATGAAACATCAACAACATCAGACGAAATAGCTGCTAGTTCTGAACATGTTTCTACATCGATGCAAAACATGTTGGCTGTTAGTAAAGGTACCGCAGAAAGTAGTGACCGTATTTCGAGCGCATCAGAAAAACAACAAGTATCGATGGAAACTATTAATGAAATTGCTAACTCTTTAAATGATCTTGTTGATGAGCTAAATACCCTTACGCTTGACCTTGGTAACAAATCCTAACACATATATTTTAACTTCTCTAAATTTATAAAATTATTGCTGAATTTTAAAATATAAGAAGCTTGTCCCCCTTTCTTGAAGAAGAAAGGGTTTTTTTGGTCTTATAGTTATTGACAAAAATTATAAACATCAAATATAATAGGTAGGTTACCTAATTATTAGTTAGGTAACCTATCTAAGTAAGATAAAGAAATACGAGGTGTACTAGATGAATTTTTGGAATCAAGACTCAACTTCTCAACGATTAATAAAATCAGCTCGGCAATTTAGAAAGCTTGATTGGAATAAAGAGACGATTGGTAAATTTAAACCAAGCGAGATAGAAGTACTATTTTGTATTAGAAAGTTAGGTGAAGAACAAGACGTCACTGTTTCAGATATTAGTAAATTTCTCCGTGTAACATCACCTACTGTTACGCAAATAATTAATCGTCTAGATGAAAGTGGCTTAGTGGAAAGGCAGATCAATAAAGAGGATAGAAGGTCAATTAAAGTAACGTTAACAGATGAGGGAGATGTAATCACTGAACAAGCAGCAGAAAAATATGCCGCATCAATTAATGGATTAATTGAATTCTTAGGTGATGATCAAAGTGAACAATTAATTAAATTAATGGACAAAGTATTCCTTTATTATAATGACAAAAAGAAAATTTAATATAGACAATACGGAGATGAATAATAGTAATGTTAAAATTATTTCAAATGCTTAAACCATATAGAGTATTTATAAGTTTTGTCCTGGTACTTGTGTCTATACAAACGTTATCACAATTGTATCTACCGACATTAATGGCTGATATTGTTGATAATGGAATTGTAAACGGAGATATCCCTTATATCACAAAAATTGGTGCGTTTATGTTAGTAGTAGCCTTGATTACGATGGTTGCCTCTATCCTTGCAAGTTTCTTTTCAGCTAAAGTCGCAGTAGGATTCGGTAAAGATCTGAGAAGACGTGTATTTAATCATGTAGAGAATTTTTCATTACATGAGTTTAATCAGATTGGTACGTCATCATTAATTACAAGAACCACAAATGATATAAATCAACTTCAACAAGTGACGATAATGCTCTTGCGTATGTTACTTGCTGCACCAATGATGGCTATTGGTGGAATCATTATGGCGGTCTCTAAAGATGCAAAGTTATCGCTTGTTTTTGTGGTTGCTATTCCAATACTTATTTTAACTATATCACTAATAGCCATTAAAGGAATGCCATTATTTAAGGCTTTACAGAAAAAACTAGATCATTTAAATCTTGTTTTTAGGGAGTATTTAACCGGAATAAGAGTAATTCGCTCATTTAATCGGGAAAATTATGAAATGAAGCGGTATGACAAGATAAATATTGACTTTATGGATACAGCTACAACCGTTAATAAAATTATGGTATCACTAATGCCAATTATGATGATCATCCTGAACTTCTCTACTATCGCAATCCTTTGGTTTGGAAGTATCCGAATAAGTAATGGTGGGATGCAAGTCGGAGATTTAATGGCTTTTATTCAGTATGGCATGCAAATTATGTTCTCATTTATTATGGTTTCGATTGTTTTTGTTATGATTCCCAGAGCCCAAGTTTCATCAACACGAATCAATGAGGTACTCGAAATGAAATTTGAAATAAAAGACCCTATAAAACAAAAAAACAATAAAAATAAACAAGGATACATCGCATTTAATCATGTGAACTTTAGTTATCCTGGTGCAGAACAGGCCGCCATTTCTGATTTAACATTTGATGCAAAGCCTGGTGAAGTAACGGCAGTTCTCGGTGGAACAGGTTCAGGTAAATCAAGTTTAATTAATCTTATTCCTCGCTTTTACGATGTGACTAGCGGTAGCATCTTAATTGATGAAGTAGACATTCGTGATATGTCACAAGCCGATTTAAGAGATAAGATTGGATTAACACCACAAAAGGCAACGCTTTTTACAGGGACAGTTGCTGAAAATATTAGGTATGGTAAACAAGATGCATCAGATGAAGAGGTAATACATGCAGCAACAGTTGCTCAAGCAAATGGATTTATTGAATCAATGGAAGGTAGCTATAATGCATCCATTACACAGGGTGGTTCTAATGTATCTGGGGGACAAAAGCAACGATTAGCTATTGCTCGAACACTCGTGAAACGACCAGAAATTTATTTGTTTGATGACAGTTTTTCTGCGCTTGACTTTAAAACAGAAGCAACTCTACGCGATGCTTTATCACAGGAAGTCAAAAAAGCTACAGTTATCATTGTTGCACAAAGAGTAGCAACTGTTATGGATGCAGATCGTATTATTGTTTTAAATGAAGGTAAAACAGCTGGTATTGGTACCCATAAAGAGTTAATGTCCAATTGTAACGTCTATCGAGAGATTGTATCCTCACAGTTATCAGAGGAGGAAATAGCATGAGCAGGGAGATACATGATAAACAACCGAGAAAAGGCCTAGGGATGCCTGTGAAAAAGGCAAAGGATTTCAAAGGAACACTCAAACGTTTGATTGGCTATTTGGCTCCACATAAACTGAGGTTAATAGTCGTATTCTTCGCAGCTATCATAAGCACAATATTTACAATCTTAAGTCCAATATTTCTGGGAAAAGCAACAACTACGATCTTTGAAGGATTAATGGCTAAAGTAAATGGTGTTTCGGGTATAACAATTGACTTTGACTATATTGGCCAACTAATATTTATTTTAGTCTTTTTGTATCTGTTTAGTGCTGCTTTTAGTTATGTTCAACAGTTTATCATGGTAGAAGTTTCACAAAAGATAGTATATAAATTACGTAAAGATACAAATGAAAAAGTAACTCGATTACCTTTAAAGTTTTTAGATTCACATTCTAATGGTGACATTTTAAGCCGTGCTACTAATGATATTGATAATATAAGCAATACACTTCAACAAAGTGTCACACAGGTAATTACTTCTATTGTTACAATTATCGGTATTATCATCATGATGTTGACAATAAGTCCATTAATGACAATAATCGTACTTCTAACTTTGCCATTAAGTATTGTCTTGACAACGATAATAGTTAAAAAATCACAAGGGTACTTTAAAGGCCAACAAAGAACATTAGGTGATTTGAATGGACATGTGGAAGAAATGTACACGGGTCACCCGATAATAAAAGCGTTTAAACGAGAGGAAATAGCAGAACAGCAATTTGAAGAAATTAATGAGCAACATTACCAGTATGGATGGAAAGCTCAATTTGTTTCTGGTGTTATTCAACCACTTATGGCATTTGTAAACAATACTGGTTATGTGTTGATTTGTGTAGTAGGTGCCGTCTTGGTAACACGCGGTACAATTCGAATTGGTGATATCCAGGCGTTTATTCAATACGCAAGACAATTTTCTCAACCTATAACACAAGCAGCAAATATCTCGAATATTATCCAATCAACAATTGCCTCAGCAGAACGTGTTTTTGAAATATTAGATGAAGAAGAACTTCCGGCTGAAGTTTCTGACGCCAAGGTAATTTCATCGCCAAAGGGTGATGTGACTTTCGAACATGTAAGATTTGGATATAATAATAATGAGATCATCATTAATGATTTGAATATTGATGTTAAGAAGGGTCAGACGATTGCAATTGTGGGGCCAACAGGTGCAGGTAAAACAACGTTAATTAACCTGCTTATGCGTTTTTATGATGTTAATCAAGGGAAAATTACGATTGACCAAGTAGATATTACAGAATTAAAGCGTGAGAGTCTAAGAAGTATGTTCGGTATGGTTCTTCAAGATACATGGTTATTTAATGGAACAATTAAAGAGAATATTGCTTATGGTAACGAAAAAGCGAATGAGGAGGATATTATAAAAGCAGCTAAAATAGCTAATGCTGACCATTTTATTCGAACATTACCAGAAGGCTATGACACAAGATTAAATGAAGAAGCATCTAATCTTTCACAAGGGGAGAAGCAGTTATTAACTATTTCCCGGGCAATATTGGCTGATCCTACGATTATGATTCTTGATGAAGCTACTAGTAGTGTTGATACTAGAACAGAAGGTTTTATTCAAACTGCCATGAATGAACTAATGAAAAACAGAACGAGTTTTGTTATTGCACATAGACTTTCCACTATTAAAAAAGCAGATTGTATTCTCGTTATGAATGAAGGGAATGTGATTGAACAAGGAACGCATGCAGAACTTTTACGTCAAGAAGGATTCTATGCAGAGCTTTATAATAGTCAATTTACAACTCAAAAGACTTTGGAGACAGCGCCTGATTTTTAGGTATAGCAAGAATGTGGTTTTTATAAACACTTCTCTTATGATCTAACTATGTTTTAGTAGATACGATAGGAGCAGTTTATATATTAGAAAGAAGGAACACAACATGGTTAACAATCAAGCTCAAGGCGAACAAAAACTTAATAAAGTACCGCTTATGATCGTACTAATATCAGGCGCATTTGCTGCTATTCTGAATCAGACGCTTTTAGCGACAGCATTGCCTCATATTATGGAAGATTTGAACTTAGATGCCAACACAGCGCAATGGTTGCAGTCTATTTTTATGTTAGTTAATGGAATAATGATACCAATTACAGCGTTTTTAATAGGGAGATTTACGACACGTGGTTTGTTTCTTACAGCAATGGGATTGTTTGGTGTTGGCACATTGGTTTGTGCAGTAGCTCCGACCTTTTCGTTGTTAATGGTAGGAAGAATTTTGCAGGCCTCTGGTGCAGGTATTATCATGCCACTAATGCAAACCATTCTGTTTCTTATTTTCCCAATTGAAAAACGGGGAAGCGCAATGGGGATGTTTGGATTAGTAATTGCTTTCGCACCAGCAATTGGACCAACTTTATCCGGTTATCTGGTCGATCAATTTCCTTGGCGTAGCTTGTTTTATGTTATTCTGCCGATAATTGCTATTGATATTATCGTCGCTTACTTCATTCTTAGAAATGTAACAGAGCGAAGAGATCAAAAAATTGATATACTATCGATTATGTTATCTAGTTTTGGATTTGGTGGTTTGTTATACGGCTTCAGTACGGCAGGAAATAGTGGTTGGGGTAGTTTAGAAGTAATTATTGCAATGATTGTCGGTGCTATAAGTCTATTATTGTTTATATTAAGACAATTGAAGTTAGACCAACCCATTCTTGAATTCAGAGTGTTTAAGAACAAAGTTTTCACTATAACGACCATTCTTGGTATGATCGTCTTCATTGCTATGATTGGTGGATCTGTAATCTTACCTTTATTTATGCAAACCATGCTAGGTTTTACGGCATTAGAATCAGGTTTAATGTTAATGCCAGGAGCTTTATTAATGGGTGTTATGAGTCCTATTGCTGGAAGGTTATTTGATAGATTTGGCGCAAGATGGCTTGCAATTATTGGCTTACTAATCTTAACCATTACAACGTTCATGTTTACCAATTTAACGGTAGAAACGACCTTTACTTTTCTCGCAGTTGTTAATGCAGGAAGAATGTTTGGTGTTGCACTGGTAATGATGCCAGCTACAACAGCAGGTTTAAATCAGCTACCTATTGATTTAATACCACATTGTACCGCGATGAATAATACGATGCGTCAAGTAGCAAGAGCTGTTGGTGTCGCATTACTTGTAACTGTTATGACTAGCAGTGCATTGCCTGAAGAAGGAATGAGTGGTCTTATTCGAGGTGTAAATGTATCGTTTATTGTTGCGGGTTTTACAGCAATTATTGGTTTTGTATTAGCTTTCTTTATTAAAGGTAAAGTTAAGGAGTAACTGGAAATTTGTGTTTTTAAGTTATGATATTCTATTAGTAGTAATAAAAACGAATGCCGAGTAACTATTATGAATAATTTTCATGGTAATTACTTGGTTTTTTGTATAGAAAATATAGGCGGGAGGAAATACTAGATGGAGAAAGTGGCTGTTGTTACGGGTTCCTCAAGCGGTTTAGGTTTATTTACAACGATTGCCTTAGCGAATAAGGGGTTTACTGTCATTGCAACAATGCGTGATCCTAACAAATCGGATATATTCAGAACGATTACTACAAAGCATGCAATATTAGATAAAATCGAAGTATTCGCCTTAGATGTTACCAATGCGGAGTCTGTTGAAAAATTTCGTGTGAAGGTCGAGAGTTTAAATCGTCTTGACGTACTTGTCAATAATGCAGGTATTGCGATTGGTGGATTTGTAGAAGACATTTCAATTGATGACTATCGTAGGCAGTTTGAAACAAATGTATTTGGATTGATGGCTGTTACACAGGCAGTAATTCCAAAGTTACGAAAACAAGCAAAAGGTACCATCATTAATATGAGCAGTATAAGTGGTAAAGTTGGTTTTCCTGGTCTTTCTCCCTATGTGTCATCCAAACATGCCATCGAAGGTTATTCAGAAAGTTTACGTTTAGAAATGCAACCATACGGTGTACAAGTTGCTTTAGTTGAACCTGGATCATTTGCAACAAATATTTGGTCATCGGGAATGGAAATTGTAAACGGCACGTATGATGAACAATCACCTTATTATACGTATATGAAACAGTTACTAACAACATTAGACAATGGAAAAGAAAGACATGGGGATCCTAGAATGGTGGCTGATCTAATTTGTAAGCTTGCAATGATGAAGCGTGTGGATAAATTTAGATATCCAATCGGAAGAGGTGTAAGTTTACAGTTTAGATTGAAACAATTGTTGCCATGGAGGCGTTGGGAACGTTTAGTTATTCATACGATATTAAAATAAATAGATCATTTTTTGCTATATTGTATTATAATAAGCTAGTAATAAAAGAATGCTAAAGAGGAGATAGATGATGACCGAAAAGAAACTTAGTACGCAAGAAATAGTTAAGCAACAACTGGAAAGAAAGAAACAAGCTCAAGCTAATGGAAAAAATACAATGAACTTAAATGGTTCAAGTCAACGTATGAAAAGCCAACAAACGAAAAAACCAAGTAATACACGAAGAAAAGTTGGCGGTTGATTACGTTCCCATCTAAAAAAATGTCTATATAGATATAAAACGCATGTAAATCACATGCGTTTTATTTTGGTGTTTTTTAACTTGTTATAGTATTAATCGGTATGATATTTACTTGTTGTATGTGCTAACGTATTTGATAATTGTAAAAGCTTGTTGCCAATTTCATTCGTTCCTTCCATTTGTTCAATTTGATTTTCACTAGCGGCCACCATTTCTTCTGAGCTTGCCAGTGTTTCTTGCGATACAGAAGCTAAATTATTTGCTGAAAGCTCTAACTGTGGCAACTCTCTTGTTATATCTGTTAATTCAGTATGCATATGTTTTATTCTACTACTTACATCCGTTATTTCATTCATTAATAGATCAAATGATTGTTTAGAGGTATCTGCCATCTTTAAAGTTGAGGTTGTTTTAAGTAGTACATGTTCAAATGCTAAGACGGCTTCGTTCGTTATCCCTTCCATGTTTGTAACAGTCTTAGTAATCTCTTCAGTTGCAAGTGAAGATTGGTCAGCTAGATTACGAACCTCCTGTGCTACTACCGCAAAACCTTTTCCTGCTTCACCAGCACGGGCTGCTTCAATTGAAGCGTTTAGTGCTAATAATTTCGTCTGATCGACAATCGTTTTTACTAAATCAACAAGACCTAGAATAGCATGGGAATTTTTCTTTACCTCTTTGATCGTGAGTGTTAATTGATTAAACTCTGTTTCAAATTCACTAAATGTAAGAATTAATTTGCCAATATTCATTTCACCTGTTTGGGCAGATTGATTCATTTGTTCTGAGCGGTGAGACACACGCTCCATATTCATTAACATGTGTTTCATTTTGGTATTCATTGTTTTAAAGGTTGATAGACTATCATCTGAACTACTTGCTGTTTGTTCTGCCCCAACTTTTACAATTTCAATAGCAGATATGAATTGATGGCTAGTTGAAAGGGTATGTTCTGAAGCGATTTTTAGCTCTTCGCCTGTAGATGACAATGCATTTGTCGTATTTTTCACTTCAGTTATCATATTTATCATGTTTTCAATCATTGCATTATAGCTTTTATGTAATGAAATAAGTTCAGGTATCGTAGTTTGAATAGCTGGTGCAAACTTTAGATTTCCCTCGCGAACATATTTCATTGTGCTACGAAGGTAGTTAAGTGGCTTGGTAATTGATCGTACAAAGAGCATGCTGAGTAAAGTGGTAATTATTATGCTAATGGCGGTAACAATAATAATAAAATAACCAAGATTGTATATTTGCCCCATATAGGAATCCGTAGGTACAATCATCGTGTAAATACCATCTATCTCTTTCATCTCATGGAAAGAGAGTGTATAATCTACGCCATCAATTTTTTGATGCATAATCCCATTGCTATTTTTGGATAAATCCTCAATAAATTGTTCTGATAATGTGGGTAGAGATTCACTACTAGTTTGAAAAGGAATAACTTCATTATTTTTGATGTAAAAGAAGTCAGAATTTATCCCATCTTGCTTCAGTTTTTCTTGTTGAGATCGTACATTTGTTTCCAGTTGTTGTAGGAAATATGATGGGTCACTTACATAAACAAAGTTTAAGTTTTCTGCAATGTATTGCATTAAGTCGACTTCTCGTACTAATCTATCTTCTATTGTTTGAATCGTTAATTCCTTTGCTTTTGTATAAGAGCTAAATCCAACTAGAATGATAGCAATTCCTAATAAGGAAATAAATAATAGACTAAGCCTTGTACTTAAATTTAACTTTTTCATGATTTTCTTCATTAATTAACCTCCAATAGTAGTTCAATTGTCCTATCTATAGGAGTATACAGAACTTATATGAAGCTAGTATGAAGTTAAGGTAAATTTTTTTCTTAAAAGAATAATGAAACTAAAATGATTATTCTAATTTGCGACAGGATGTTACAATATGTATAATTCAGTAATAGAAGAAGGTTAAAAGTAGCCTACTAAACTTGCGAAAAGAGGGTTAAGCTTATGTCAAAAATAGTTGTAATTCATGAAAATGATGATTGGACTGAACATTTAACGAAACGTTTAGAGGCATTGGGTTTTCCTTATGAATTATGGCATTTAGATAAAGGAATTATAGATCTCAGCTCTATACCTCCAGAAGGTGTTTATTATAATCGAATGAGTGCATCTTCCCATTCAAGAGGGCACCGATTTGCCCCCGAATTAACAGGTGCTGTGCTAACATGGTTGGAAAGTCATGATCGTACTGTATTTAATGGGAGTAAAGCATTAAATCTTGAACTTAGCAAAATTAATCAATACGCTGCATTAGAGAGAAGTGGTATAAAGACACCTAAAACTATTGGAGCAGTTGGACGTGACCAGATTGTTGAGGCAGCTAAAAAGTTAGGAAAAGTACCATTTATCACAAAACATAATCGTGCGGGTAAAGGGTTAGGAGTTCAATTGTTCTATTCAATTGAAGGACTAGCGTCGTATTTAGACGGAGATGACTTTGAGGAACCAATTGATGGTATAACACTGATCCAGGAATATATAGAATCACCAAAATCTTTCATTACTAGAGCGGAGTTCGTCGGTGGCAAATTTATATATGCAGTCAGGGTTGACACATCTGAAGGATTCGAGTTATGCCCAGCTGATGCTTGCCGAATTGATGATAAGTTCTGTCCGGTAGGAGAAGAGGAAGAAAGACTAATGTTTGAAATTATTGAAGATATGGATACAGCACTAATTCAAAAATATGAGAATTTCCTTCGTGAAAATGATATTGCTGTTGCGGGTATTGAGTTTATTAGTAATGATAAAGGTGAGCTTTTCACCTATGATGTTAATACAAATACAAACTATAATTCAGATGCAGAAGCCAAGGCGAATAAATTTGGAATGTTAGAACTTGCAACACTTTTAGGAAACGCTTTGAAACAAGAACAATAATATGCGATATAAGAAACCCCTTATCCTATTAGTCTATTGGATAAGGGGTTTTTAGAATTAGCTTATAACTATCGATTTCTATTTAGTAAACTAGTAGTAACGTGATATAAAGTATCTTTATAAGTGCCATCGGGAAGTTTTTGCATTTCTTTTAACGCCTTTTTTGTATATCTTTCAGCAAGTGCTTGCGCCTTTTCTACTCCTTTTTCTTTTTCAAGTGTTGAAATGATTAGGTGTCTTTCTTGTTCGGTAAAAGGTTCTTGCTTATTCAATATATTTTTTAATGTTCGTGGGTCACTTTGCATTGCATAAATTAATGGAAGGGTATAGATCCCCTGTTGCAGATCTGACATGACCGGTTTACCAATCGTTTTTTCATTCCCTCTATAATCAAGAATGTCATCCATAATTTGAAATGCCATCCCGATATAATGGCCCATATTCCATGCTGTCATTGTCTGTTTACGTGAGGCCTTGCTTTCAATAGCACCTGAATAGCAACTGACTGCAAATAGTTGTGCTGTTTTCCCTGAAATTCGTGCTAGGTAACTTTTTACACTAGTAGGTGGCTGATATCGAGAATGTAATTGATCTAATTCGCCACTTAATATTTTCTCCATACTACGCGAGTTAAATTCTAAGTGTGCTAATGATGTAGCATGTCTTGAGAGAATAGTAAAACAAACGGAAAATAAATAGTCACCAGAATAAATCGCAAATTGATTGCCGTGTGTGGTGTGAATAGTCGGTTGTCCATGTCTTGATGACGCTCCATCGATTACATCATCGTGAATTAATGTAGCCATATGCAATGTTTCTAATGCTGCGGAAACAGCGATTGCTTTCTCTTTATCTTGTTCAGGTCCTATTTCAGAGCAAAGTAAGGAATAAGCAGGACGCAGTAATTTACCACCTGAGTAAATGAGGTCTTTAATTGTTTTCTCAATTGTTTTATCACGAACACGAATATGCGCATTGATTAGTTCTAACCCTTTTTCTAAGTCCGTTTTTAAAGCAGGGTAGTTATTCCACATAGGATGTACACGCATGATGAAAACCCCTTTCATTAAAAATCATGTTACTTTAATTCTTGTAAGTCTCTATAATAATGTAGCTTTTCAATATGTGTTAATAGGTAGTTAGCAGCAATTCCAATGGCAATACCAGATAGAATTCCAATAAAAGCTAATACAGGTAAATATAAAAGAACGGTCCATGTTTGAGCAATCCAACTGGCTACGGTAAGTTGTCCGACATTGTGGAGCACAGCTCCTGTAGTACTGACACCGATTAAACTTATCCGTTTCGAGCCGAGTTTCTTAACTGCTAGCATCCCGATAAAACTAAGAATAGCTCCAGCGGCACTATACATAAAAGTAGAAATAGTGCCTCCTAGTAGGGTGGCTAGGACTAAACGTATGGCTACAACTTTACCTGCATCTCTAACGGATAAGGTATATATGGCCATGCATGTAATAATATTAGCTAAACCAAGTTTTGCTCCTGGAGCGATTGCAAAAGGAAAAGGGATTGCACGTTCTAATAAACTAATAATCACCGCTTGCGCAGCTAATAACGATATATAAACAAGACGTTGATTTTTGGTCATCGTGCCACTTCCAATCTCTTGCTGCATAGAATCTCGTGTTTCAACTAGACTTCATATTTGTTGTCTTAAAAAACAACAAAAGGTAAAAAAGAAACATGCGTTAATAATACTATGATACCAATGTTTCATTACTTTAGCACCATCATTGTGCATCCTTCTTATTTTCCCTTCATTGTTTTTAAAAAATGAGGGGATGAATAGTGAAAGGCTTAAAGAACCTCTCACTATTCCTCTTCAACCTACTTCTTATCTTGATAAATTGCTTGTTCTTTCCCATACCACCAGTTACCTACTTTGCGCTGAATGTAAGGTATTACCCAGTAGTCTAAACCGAACGTACGTCCAGAGCCATTTAATAAGGCAATTGCTGCTGGAAGGGCCCATATTTTATCCCATCCAAGCATAGCGGATAGAGTAAACATTACGAGGAATCCAGCGCTTGCTGCACTTGCTAACCATGTGAATAGACCAGCAAGAATTGCTAACCCAATTGCCAATTCAACAAACACCATGAATTTCTGCATGAAAACAGCCATTTCAGGCGTAGGCAAGACTATTTGCATAAACCATTCAAAAATACCAGGCATCTTGCTGAAAATAGGTGTTGACCATTCTGTAGCCGTTTCTGCTGCTTCACTTGCACCACTTGTGGTCGTTTGTAACCATTCAAACGGCATTCTGACTGTTGATCCGACTAACCATGAATCCTCTCCTAGGCCATTAAATAGCTGAGGAATAGTTGAAAAACTAGCTGTTGCTGTTTCCCACGTTTCTTTACCCCATATTTTCGCACCAGCTTCCACTAGCCAAAAACCTGCTACGAAAAGACGTAATGGTAAACTCCATAGTACATTTCCATGTCTTGTTAAGAAATCGCGGAAAATATTACGTTTATCTTTTGTTTCAAAGAATTCGTGTCGGATATAATGAAACATATAATAGCCACTTCTGATTCCGAAGAAATAATAAAGGTTAACCATGTGCTTCATAAAGTTTGCTAACCAACCACTTAAGTGAACACCCATTAAATCAGCTACACCGTAACGAGCGCCAATTGACACCATCGTTCCGTGATATTTGCCTTCATACGCTTCTTTTTCTCCACCACTAATTTCAGCAATAATACTTTTAGCTGCTGTCATACCTGTTTGTTCAGCTGCTTCAACAATTTGTGGTGTTGCTTTACCTGGTTCTTCTTCATAATAAGCTAAGTCACCAATTACATAGACATTCTCAAAGTCTTCTGATTCCATATATTGATTTACTTTTAACCGACCTGCACGTGCTGTGGACATACCATAATCTTTGGTATCTGAATTCGCTTTGACCCCAGCTGTCCAAATTAATGTATGTGTAGGTACAGTTTCACCAGATTTTAAGATGATTTCATTTTCCTTAACCTCAACTATAGGGGAATCTTTGAGAATTTTAACGCCTTTTTTTACTAAATAAGCTTCTGCTTTATCTGCATCTCTACGCTCAAGCATATTTAAGATCGTTGGGGCAGCTTCTACTACATATAATGTAATAGCATCTGGATCAATTTTATTGTTTTTTGCTAGACGTTCCTTCCATTCTACCAATTCCCCAACCATCTCAATTCCAGTAAATCCAGAACCACAAACAGTAAATGTCAGCATCGCACAACGTGTTCCATCATCTTTTATGACAGCTGCCTGTGCAACGGTTTTTTCAATATGCTCGCGGAGTTTCACAGCATCTTCCCAAGACCATAACGTGAAACCATTTTCTTTTACACCAGGAGTTCCGAAATCATTTGGCTCTCCACCCATACCAAGAATTAAATAATCAAAATTATATTCTCCATGTTCCGTTGTAACTTTTTTTGCATCGTGATCTACATTGATTACATTGTCTGTTACTAATTTCACTTTCGTACGGTTAAATAAGCGACGTAAGTCAAATTGAATTGCATCAGGCTCTACGCGGTGAGCAGCGACTTCATGTAATTCAGTCATCATTGTGTGATAAGAATGACGGTCAATTAAAGTGATCGTAACAGAATCATCTTTTTTGTACTTTTTTGCAAGTTTTTGTGCGGCATGAACGCCAGCATAACCAGCACCAATAACAATGATATTCTTGTTTGTCATAATAAATTTGCACTCCTCTAATAAAATTTAGAAATCTGAAAACTTCCATTGTGAATCATTGAACAACTAATTTATATTTTACAGCTAGTTCTAGAAAGTGTCTAGAGTTTTTAAAGATTATATATAAATAATTCTATAAAGTTCACAAGTTAGTAATAAAATAAAATAAACTAAAAAGTTCATTAAGTTTTCATATTTAAAGAAACAGCTATACAACAGGCTTTTCTCCATATAAACGTGGAAAAGGAACGGATCGTTAGATAGACACTAAAAATAAGCGATGCTATACTTATAAAATAATAATGTGATTTTATTCACAATTAGATTATTAGATTATAAGACAGATGTAAGTCTATTATTTTATAGAGAGGTTTTGATAGTGATGAAAATAAAAAACACAGCAATTATAATGTTTATTGTTTTATTTTTTTTAACAAGCTGTAGTTCAGATGATAACGGTGTGATGGAAACACCTTATAAGCAAACAGAGTTTTTAATGGGCACAGTGGTCACGGTTAAAATTTATAATGAAGAAAAAGAAACGGTGTTAAAAAAGGTGTTTGAACGAATGGAAGTCCTTGCTAGTCAAATTGGTTTAGAAGAGGATGCGGGGGTATCACAAATTGACGAGGTTAATGCTCAAGCGGGTATAGAACCTGTTATAGTATCGGAAGAAATATTTCAGTTAATAAAAGCAGGCAAAGATTATAGTCAAAAAGCTGAGTATTCATTTGATATTACGATAGGTCCCTTAACGTCACTATGGCATATTGGCTATGATGATGCGCGTAAACCTGATCAAGAAGAGATTGATGCCGTTCTTCCATTAATAGATTATCGAAAGGTTATATTAGATGAAGAGAAGCATACGGTTTATTTAAAAGAGAAAGATATGCGCATAGACTTGGGTGCAATTGCTAAAGGCTTTATAGCTGATCAAGTTAACAAAGTGCTTGAAGAAAATGATGTGACAACAGCTATTATCGATTTAGGTGGAAATATTTATGTGGAAGGAACCAATCCTTCTGGTAAAGAGTGGACTGTTGGAATTCAAGATCCGTTCTCAACACGTGGGGAAACGGTCGGTAAGATAGAAGCAAGTAATCAATCCATTGTAACCTCTGGAGTCTATGAAAGGTATTTAGAAGTAGATGGTGAAAGATACCATCATTTACTCGATCCAAAAGCAGGCTATCCATTTGATAATGAAATCGCAGGCGTAACAATTGTTAGTAAGAAGTCAATAGACGGGGATGCGTTGTCAACATTAATTTTTTCGAAAGGGTTAGAGGATGGAATGGCGTTTATCGAAAAACAGGATGGTGTGGAAGCAATCTTTGTGGATAAAGATAACAAGATCTTTCTTACTTCTGGCTTGGAGGATGAATTCGAATTAACGAATGAATCCTTTATAATCGGAGATAGTTCTTTGAAAAATGAAGGGAGCGAATAAAATGTCTATTTCAACATTTCTAAAATTAGTAGAAATTCAGACTAAGATAGCGAGCGTCTTTCCATTTTTAATTGGTTGCTTATTTGTTTATTATCGTTATGATACGTTCCAACCATTAAATACAGCGATCTTTTTTGTTGCGATGCTTTCCTTTGATCTAACAACAACTGCGATTAATAATTATATGGATTTTAGAAAAGCCTCATCTGAAAGCTATCGAGAGAACCACAATGTGATTGGTCAATATAAAATCAGGGAGATTGTAGTCATTATTACAATTTTAAGTTTATTAACCCTGGCTACAGGTTTAGGAATCTGGCTTGTGTTCCGGACAGATTTATTCGTGTTATTAGTTGGAATGGTTTGTTTTACAATAGGCATTTTTTATACATTTGGCCCGATTCCCTTGTCTCGCATGCCACTTGGTGAGTTATTCTCTGGTGTATCAATGGGATTCGGTATTGTATTCTTATCTGTATATGTCAATGCATTCGATCAAGGTATTTTACATTTATTATGGGAAGGTAGGACAGTTCTCTTTGAAGCTGATATTCTATTACTATTAGAGATTATGTTAGTTTCCTTCCCATGTATGTTTACCATAGCTAATTTGATGCTAGCTAATAATATTTGTGACTTAAAAGAGGATATTGCCAATCATCGCTTTACACTGCCTTATTACATTGGGAAAAAATATGCTGTCTGGCTGTTTAATGGTTTATATTTTCTTTCATTTTTAGCAATCTTAGTCGCAGTAATTCTCGGTCTATTACCACCTATTGTTATTATTGCACTATTAGTTAGTTATCCAGTCTATCAGCTAGTTCGTAAATTTAATCGGAAACAGATTAAATCAGAAACATTTTCTGTAGCGATAAAAAACCTGGTGTTAGTAAATGGTTCGGTTGTAACCATGTTAATGATATCGATATTTATTCTTTAACTCAACTTTCTCACTTAAAAAAAGCGCTAAAAATTGGCTGTTATGAGTTTGGCGTGTGTTCATTATAAAGGTTGACACTTTTAAAAATGTTTATTACTGCATACCCATAGACTCTGTCGTAACTACCATGTTGATTTCTGCTACGGAAAGGGAGTCAATTTCATTTGAGGAGCGGGTAAGAACTTTATACCTCTTATGACAGAATTCCTCTCAGTGCGTCAAGTCAAACGCACGGATGATTACAAAGTAGCGTGAAGTTAACTTCTGTTTTGGATCATTCTTGTTATATCAAGATTTAAGCGACTGTTTTATAGTGCGAAGGTTGAATTCTTTAATATATGTTAGAAGGGAAAGGAGAAAGTTTGATGGAGCTATCTACAATTTTAGAAGTACGAGATCTAGCATTTCGTTATGATTTACGAGTGAAAAAACAGACTTTATCTGATGTCTCCCTTTCTGTGAAAAAGGGCGAATGGGTTGCAATTGTTGGAGATAATGGATCAGGAAAATCCACTTTAGCCCGATTACTAGTTGGATTAATGGAAGTGGAAAAAGGAACAATCAATATTAATGGCCTTGAATTAAATGAACTATCAAAATGGGATATTCGTAAACAAGTAGGGATCGTGTTCCAAAATCCTGAAAATCAGTTTATAGGTACAAGCGTTCAAGATGATATCGCGTTTGGTTTGGAAAATATTAATATGCCCTATGATGAAATGAAGAAAAGAGTAGATATCGCACTAGAATTAGTGGGAATGCGAAATCATGCATTAACGGATCCTTCGCAATTATCTGGCGGTCAGAAGCAAAGAGTTGCGATCGCAGGTATTCTTGCCTTAACACCTAAATTAATCATTTTAGATGAAGCGTTTGTTATGCTAGATCCAAAAAGCCGAAGTGGATTATTTGCTACTTTACAGAAGTTAAAAGAGAGAAAGTCAATAGCCATTATATCTATTACCCATGACCGAAATGAGGCAGCACTTGCTGACAGAATCCTGTTGATGGATAATGGCACAATTGTACAAGAAGGTACGCCAAGAGAGGTTTTTATGAAAAACAAACAACTAGAAGCTCCTTTTTCAGAACAACTTCGACGTAACTTGCAAGCCCGTGGTCGAAACATACCGGAGACTTATATGACAGAAGATGAACTGGTGACATGGTTATGCAAATAAAATTTGAAAATGTAACAGCAGATTATCAAATAGGACCGCTAAAAAATGCAAACGTAGTAAAGGACATAGTGCTGACACTGCCAACAAGGTCATTTACAGCAATAGTTGGCCACACTGGTGCCGGTAAATCAAGTTTATTGAAGACAGTTAACGGATTACTATTACCAAGTACGGGAAGTATCATCGTTGGCAATACAGTAATAACAGCAAATAAGGAAAAACAAGCACTAAAGAAAATAAGGAAACATGTAGGAATGGTGTTTCAGTTTCCAGAAGCACAATTATTTGCTGAAACAGTTGAAAAGGATATTCAGTTTGGGCCGATGAATTTTGGTGTATCAGTGGGTGAAGTAAAGGAAAGAACGAAACAAGCGATCTATGCAGTGGGATTAGATGAAGCCATATTAAAAATGTCACCTTTTTCCTTGTCAGGAGGACAACAAAGACGAGTGGCTATTGCTGGTGTTCTAGCGACGAATCCAGATGTCTTACTCTTAGATGAACCCGGAGCAGGTTTAGATCCGGAGGGGAAACGAGGCATTTTATCAATGATAAAAAAGATTCATGTAGAAAGAGGACTAACAACAATTATTGTTACGCATGATATGGATGATGTTGCTAAATATGCTGAAGATGTAGTAGTAATGGAGAAAGGAACGATTGCCGCCCACCAATCAGTAAAAACCTTTTTTTCAGATCCTGAAAGATTGGAAAAATGGCATGTGGAATTGCCAGAGGCCAGAAAGCTGCAATTAAAAATAGAGCGACAAACAGGTGTTAAACTGCCAGATGTATGTTTGACAATCGATGAACTGACAGAAGGATTAATTGAGGTGGGCTTGGCATGAATAAGCTAATATTAGGTCGTTTCTTTCCGGGCGATTCACGGATACATCTTTTAGATCCACGAGCAAAATTAATTACTGCTATTTATTTTATAGGTATTATATTTATTGCGAATAACTGGCAAACTTATGTATTGTTAGGTCTTTTCACCTTTATCGTCATGTTTCTTTCGGGAGTGAAAATAAAAACCTATTTACGTGGTGTGCGTCCACTTATCTGGTTAATATTATTTACGGTGTTCCTTCAAGTATTATTCACTGCCGGTGGAACGGTTTATATAGATTGGGGTCCCATAACGATTTCAACATTCGGTTTACTAAATGGACTATATATATTTTGCCGATTTGTAATGATTATCTTTATCTCAACCGTTGTAACATTAACAACAAAACCTATCGACTTAACAGATGGTATTAATTCCTTACTGCGTCCGTTACGTTTTTTTAAGCTTCCTGTTGATGAAATTGCATTGATGCTTTCTATTTCTTTACGTTTTATTCCGAATTTATTAGATGAAACACAAAAAGTGATGGATGCACAACGGGCACGAGGTACTACTTTTGGAGAAGGATCACTAGTAGATCAAATGAAAAAACTCATTCCTATCATCATGCCGTTATTTGTTAGTTCTTTAAGAAGAGCGGAAAATATGGCTGATGTAATGGAGGTGAGAGGGTATCAATCAGACAAGCCTAGATCAAGTTTTCGAAGGCTAGCTTGGCAAAAATCAGATACCATTAGTTTGTTAGTAATGGCGATTTTAACGGTAGTACTTGTTGTCTTACGTTCTAACGTAGTTACTTATTTATAAATGAACAGAAAAAAACCTTCTTGATATATCAAGAAGGTTTTTCGATAGCGGCGGAGGGGATCGAACCCCCGACCTCACGGGTATGAACCGTACGCTCTCGCCAGCTGAGCTACGCCGCTACGTTATTTCAAAGGCACAAGTGATATCATACAATAGCGCTTAACTTGTGTCAATAGAATTTCATTAAAATGTTTATAATGAATCAAGTAAGACAAAAATTTGCTATAATAGATAAAGGTGTTTTTTGAATATTAAATATAGTTGGGAAGTCCGACGTAACATACTGCTCTGACATATACGTCGCTTTCCGTGGGTATAGGAGTCTCTGTATATTTCCATCGCTAGAAAGAGGTATCCTCTCGTGAGTTGAAAATCATATTTTATAGAGAAATTAAACTCCATATTTCTATTTTTTACATAGTTAATTTATTATAAAAAAAACTAGTGGATTAATCTAAATCTACGATACTTTAACTGTACTAGCGAGAAGGGAACCCATTTGCTTCCGTAGCGGGTAAGTTACGTCGGAGTGTATAGATTTTCTGTAAAAAGCTAGCTTTGTAAAAACAGCCTAAAGAAAATATTTTTAGAGGAGAGAAAATAGATGATTTGTTTGATTCGACATGGGGAAACTGATTGGAATTTACAAGGAAGAATACAAGGGGGCACAGATATTGAATTAAATGAAAATGGCGTTAAACAAGCAGAGGCATGTAAAACATATTTTGAAGGTGCAGATTGGGATTTAATTATTGCTAGTCCTATGAAAAGAGCAAAGCGTACAGCAGAGATTATTAATAAAGCATTAAATGTAGATTTAGTGGAAATGTCCGACTTTAAAGAGCGAACGTTTGGTGAAGCAGAAGGTCTAACTTTAGCAGAGCGTAACAAACTTTTTCCGGATGGTAACTATCCAGGTCAGGAGTCAAAAGAAGATTTGGAAAGCAGAGTAATGGCTGGAATAGACTTGATTAACAAGACTTTTCCTAATAAAAAAGTGTTACTTGTTGCACATGGTGCTGTAATTCATGCGATTTTATCTGTAACGTCGGGAGAAGAAATAGATTTTACTAATACGAAACTCTTAAATGCATGTTTGAGTAATATAGAATACACGAAAGATAAATGGCACGTACATAATTATAATCAAATTGATCATTTAACAGTGGATAAGTAAGAAGAAAACGAATCATCTATTGATGGCATACAACAACTAGCAAAAACATCTATCGTATCGATAGATGTTTTTGCTAGTGAACTTTTTTCTTTCGTCGTTTAATGCATTTTCGACATATGAGAAGATTGACTTATATGCCTATCAAGACAGGCTATAAGCACTTAGAAGTGATGTTTTAAGGTGATAGTTAAATAGGGACTAACTTTTCACTTTATGTTGAAACTAGCTTATCTGTACGGAATGAAGTCGAACATTTTCATACGAGACCCTTGTTGTTTTGACAAAAAAATGAAAAGAATTGTGTTTTAATAAACAGCATACTAAACGAGGAGTGAAAGTATGTTGGATACAATAACAGGAACAAAAGGATTACCCATCCATACGAATAAAGCGGATCAGTTAAAAAAATGGTGGAAGGAAAAACAACGGAATCTCCTATTTGAACAAGGGGGATTATTATATTTTGTTGCCTTTTTATTAGGACGAGCAGTTATCTTGGAATCATTGTCGCCATTTGCTCTAGCTTATTTAGCCTCTGTTTGGTTTGTTCGTAAGGAGAAAGTAAGGCCGTTAATAATAGTAATGATTATCGGTGCTACAACAGTAGGTATTGAGCATGGTTTATTTATAGCTACAGCCTCGTTTGTCTTTGTTTTCTTTGCAGCGATAGTAAAGCAAGTAAAGAACCAACAAAAGATTATACCATTTCTTGTTTTCTTTGCTAGTTTATTACCACGGGTTACACACTATGCCCTTTTTGATACGCTCAATTCTTTTGAATGGACATTAGCAATTGTTGAGGCAGTATTAAGTGCTGTCCTTGTATTGATATTTATGCAGAGTATTCCGCTTTTATCACCAAAAAGATATAAACCTACACTGAAAAATGAAGAAATTATTTCTTTAATTATTTTACTTGCTTCCGTGTTGACTGGGACGATTGGTTGGGAACTACAAGGCGCCAATGTAGAACAGATTGCTTCAAGATACCTTGTCTTATGGTTAGCTTATATTGGTGGTGCCGCGATAGGTTCCACGGTAGGGGTTGTTACGGGTCTTATTCTAAGTTTGGCAAGTGTTAGTAGCCTTTACCAAATGAGTTTATTAGCTTTCGGGGGACTACTAGGAGGTCTATTGAAGGAAGGAAAGAAGCTAGGGGTTGGTTTAGGTTTATTTGTCGGAACAGTATTAATCGGAATTTATGGCGGTGGAATTGCGACGCTGTTTCCTTCTTTATTAGAGACGAGTATCGCTATTTTATTATTTTTCTGTACACCTGATCAATGGATAAGACAAATGTCTAGATATATACCAGGAACAAATGAACACACGATCGAACAACAGCAATATGTCCAAAAAGTACGAGATGTGACTGCCAATCGAATCGAACAGTTCTCTGATGTTTTTGAGGCGTTATCAAAAAGCTTTGAAGGACAACCAGAGAAAGATATAGAAGATGATCATGATCAGAAAGAATTGGATTACTACTTAAGTAATGTGACGGAGAAGACTTGCCAAAGTTGTTTTAAGAAGGATTGGTGTTGGGGACAACATTTTGATGAAACATATGATTATATGACAGCCTTGAAACAAGACTTGGAAAAAGGACAATCACCAAATAAAATAACGCAATCAAAGTTTTCTAACCATTGTGTGAAATCACAAAAGGTAGTAGAAGTAATGAAAGAAGAATTGTCTTATTATGAGGCAAATCAAAAATTAAAAAAACAAGTTGGAGAAAGTCGACGTTTTGTAGCAGATCAATTACTTGGTGTTGCTGAAGTGATGGGCGATTTTGCAAAAGAAATAGTGAAAGAAAAAGAAAATCATGAACAACAAGAATTAGAGATTATCGCTGCATTAAAACATTTAGGAGTAGAGATAGATAAATTAGAAATCTATAGTTTAAAAAAAGGTGATATAGATATTGAACTTGATTTCTCTGTTTATCAATATAATGGAGAGGGCCCAAAACTAATTGCCCCTGTTATTTCTGATATTTTAGAAGAAACTATCGTTATAAAAGAAGAAGAGATTTCCCCTTTACCAAATGGTTACTGTCATCTTAGCTTTACATCCGCTAGAAAATATACTACCAATATTGGATTAGCACACGCTGCGATAGGTGGAGGATTTATTTCTGGTGATAGCTATTCAACAATGGAACTTAGTTCTGGTAAACATGCTTTGGCTATTAGTGATGGAATGGGAAATGGTGTACGTGCACATGAAGAAAGTACGGAGACATTAAAACTATTAAAACAGATACTACATTCTGGTATTGATGAACAAGTCGCAATTAAGTCGATAAACTCCATCTTATCGTTACGAACAAATGATGAGATCTACTCGACATTGGATTTAGCGATGATAGACCTTCATCATGCAGGAGTTCAATTTTTAAAAATTGGTTCTACTCCAAGTTTTATTAAGCGAGGAGAACAAGTTCATACGATAGAAGCTAGTAATTTACCAATTGGTATTATCCAAGACTTTGACGTAGATGTTGTGGATTTTCAATTAAAAGATGAAGACATATTGATTATGACCAGTGATGGGGTATTTGAGGGGCCAAAGCATATCGAAAACCCAGATATATGGTTAAAACGTAAAATAAAAGAATTGGAGACAAATGATCCACAAGAAATTGCCGACCTATTATTAGAAGAAGTTGTTCGAACGACGGCAGGGGTGATTGAAGATGATATGACTGTTTTAGTAGCTAAAATAACCAAATTCAACCCTAGGTGGTCAAGTATTCCGGTTTATCAAAAGCAAGCAAATTAACAAGCTTTTTGATAACTTAATAGTATAAAGTCCCTTTAATTTGTCGACAATGATGCTAAGTAAAAGCGATAGAAGAAAGGCAAAGGAGGAAGATGGGATGAAGAAAGGGACATTAAAGCAAATATTATTGATCACGGATGGATGTTCGAATAAAGGCGAAGACCCTTCTATGGTAGCGGCTTTGATTGCACAACAAGGTATAACCGTCAATGTTATCGGTGTGTTAGAAGATGATCAAAGTGAGAATCCAATGGGGCTAGAAGAGGTGGAAGAGATTGCGTTAGCAGGAGAAGGTGTTAGTCAGATTGTTTACCAACAAGCACTCTCTCAAACAATTCAAACGGTGACAAAGCAAGCAATGACACAAACATTGCAAGGTGTTGTAAATCAAGAGTTAAAGCAAATATTAGGACCAAATCAAACCATCGAGTCGCTACCACCGGAACAACGAGGAGAAGTAATGGAAGTGGTAGAGGAGCTAGGCGAGACGTGTAATATAGAAGTTTTCGTTTTAGTTGATACAAGTGCTAGTATGCAGAATAAACTACCAACGGTTAAAGAAGCATTAATTGATCTATCTATTAGTATGAATGCTCGAATTGGAAAAAATAAATTTGCAATTTCATCATTTCCGGGCAAAAGAAAGCCATTAACTAAAATTACAGATTGGTCAAATAAACTAGATTCTATTTCTTCTGTTTTCCCTAAATTAACAAGTGGGGGTATTACACCTACAGGCCCTGCACTAAAAGAAGCGATGTATCAGTTTGGGAAATCAAGATTAACAAGGAGTATGAATCAAAACGATGAATCAAACATCGAAGAAACAGGGAATTAATCTAAGGCCAGGAACTGTTATGAGGGGAAAGTGGCACAAACAAGTTTATGTTATAAGTAAACAATTGGGGCAGGGTGCTATAGGCTCAGTATATTTGTGCAAAACGAAGGACGGAAAAGAAGGCGCGCTAAAAATAAGTGATAAGGCGAATTCCATTACGACAGAGGTTAATGTATTGAAGCACCTTTCAAAGGTCCAAGGGTCAAACCTTGGGCCTTCTTTATACGATGTTGATGATTGGACGGACCCAACGGGAATGCGCTATACATTCTATGTAATGGAGTATGTAAAAGGTAAAGACTTACCAGCTTTCTTGCGAGAACGAGGAGAAGGCTGGTTGGGTATCTTGTTTGTGCAATTGTTAAAAGACTTGGAACGTCTCCATAAACAAGGGTGGGTATTTGGAGATTTAAAGCTGGATAACGTCATTGTTACCTTTTCACCACCACGCTTACGCTGGATTGATGTTGGTGGTACGACACTAATTGGTCGATCAATTAAGGAATATACTGAATTCTATGACCGTGGTTATTGGCAGGTTGGATCTAGGAAAGCTGAGCCAAGCTATGATTTGTTTGCATTAGCAATGATGGCTTTACACTATGCCTATCCAAACCAATTTGATCGTGGACAGTATCCAATTAAAACATTGCAGGAAAAAATCAGACAATCAAAACAATTATCTCCCTATCAAACATGTTTAGAAAGGGCGCTGAAAGGAGAATACATATCAAGTCTTGAAATGGAAAAAGATTTAAGCCTGAAATTATTAAAGATAACAAAACCTAAAACTACTAATCATCCAACTTCCATGATGAACCAAAAACAACTTGCATCAAAAAACCATGTGAATACAGTATGGAGTGCGTGGTTGGAAAGTTTCGCAATTATAATGGTGGCTTTTGTGTTTTTTGTTATCTATTATCTAAGTACGTAAGTCAGATGGTCATTCTTTTGTAAAACCTAAGCGAAAGACTTCCTATGTGGTAGGGAACATGTTAGGATAGACTTGTTTACCATGCTAATGAAAGAAGTTGAATCGGTAAAATGTTTAAACAAGAAGTAGATAACTTTATTAAACGCTATGCATTATTCAAACCACACAGTACGTTGTTGATTGGTGTATCAGGTGGACCAGATTCGATGGCTTTACTTCATTACTTAAATGTAATTAAAAAAGCATGGGATTTTCAGTTAATTGTTGTATCAGTAGACCATGGATTGCGTGGAGAAGAATCAAAAGTAGATGTGGATTATGTTTCGGCCTTTTGTGCGGAACAAAACATAGCATTTTATCGCACGGCGTTAGATGTCCCATCATTTAAAAAAGAGCATAAACTAGGTACACAAGAAGCAGCGCGTAACATGAGGTATCGTTTTTTTGCTGATCAAATGGATCAACATAAAGCGGATTATTTGGTTTTAGGACATCATGGTGATGACCAGATCGAAACAGTCTTGATGCGTCTTACCCGGACGGCTAATCCATCATCCTTAGCTGGAATCCCTGTTAAACGTCCGTTTGCTGACGGCGAGCTTGTGAGACCATTATTATCCGTGACAAAGGAAGAGATTGAATCGTATTGCCAGGAGAATGGGATTATACCAAGAAGAGACCCCTCAAATGAAGAAGATGTCTACACTCGAAATTATTTCAGAATTCATTTGTTACCTTTATTGAAAAAACAAAATCCTAATTTACATCGTTCTGTCAGAAAATTAAGCGAGTCGATTAGAGCGGATAATGCGTACATGAATGAACAAGCGGAAAAAGTGATGGATGAAATTGTACAACTATCAAATGAAGAAAAGCAAGTGACATGTTCAATTAAACTTTTTAAAAAGCATCCGTTTGCTTTACAAAGGCGCATATTTCATCTAATATTAAGTCATCTATATGATGTACTACCGAATGGTTTACATTTTGGTCATGAGGAACAGTTTTTTGATCTTATACATAGTGAACGGGCAAATGTAACGATAGATTTGCCGAAAGATTTACAGATAACGAAATCGTATCAAACACTGTATTTTCACTTTCGAGAAGAAGAGATAGCATGTTTTTCTGCATATTTATCTGTTCCTAGTCAAGTATATCTACCGACAGGAGCGGTGGTTTCAGCCTCTTTTGTAACGGCCCCCACTGTGCAAGAAGGTAAGAATAGACTATTCATTCCGATAAGTGATATAGAGCAAGATGTGCATCTAACCGTTCGATATCGACAAGATGGTGATCGCATGTATGTAAAGGGGTTAGATGGTCGAAAAAAGATAAAAGATATCTTCATTGATAAGAAAATCCCTCTACATAAAAGGAATACATGGCCGTTAATAGTTGATCAACAAGGAAATGTTCTGTGGGTAATTGGGTTAACAAAAGGTGCGGTCAAAGGATATTCTGGCGGGAGTCAATTTATTCAAATTGAATATAGAAGTAATGAAAAAATCTAGGAGGATCGGGATGCACAAAGACATCGAAAAAATATTAGTATCACAGCAAGAAATTGAGGAAAAATGTAAAGAGCTTGGCGCGCAATTATCTGAAGAATATAAAGATCGATTTCCACTAGCGATTGGGGTATTAAAAGGTGCTTTACCATTTATGTCGGATGTTCTTCGCTCTATGGATACATATTTAGAAATGGATTTTATGGATGTTTCCAGCTATGGTGGAGAAATGCGTTCTTCAGGTGAAGTGAAAATTGTAAAAGATTTAAACACAAAAGTTGAAGGTAGAGATTTGCTTATAATTGAAGATATTATTGATAGTGGACTTACATTAAGCTATTTGGTTGATTTATTTAAATATCGTAAAGCAAATTCAATTAAGATTGTTACTATGCTAGATAAACCTGCAGGCCGTACTGTTGACATTGTTGCTGATGTGGTTGGTTTTAAAGTGCCAAATGAATTTGTTGTTGGATATGGATTAGATTATCAAGAAAAGTATCGTAATTTACCTTATATCGGTGTTTTAAAACCGCACATATATGGTGGAGAATAAGAAGAGTATGTAACATGACAGATCAAAAAGTAGCATATCTTTAAAAAAGGAAATGCAATTAGTTGTAATCGTCCTTTTTTATATGATACTATTTACTATAGTTTTCTCACTTGGAGGAGGTAGGCAATGAATCGAATAGTACGTAATGTGATCTTTTATTTTGTCATATTTTTAGTGGTGATTTCCGTAATGAATGTTTTCACTGGACAAAATAATCAACAAGAAGAATATAATGTAAGTGAATTTATGCAAGCACTTGATAATGGTACGATAGCAAGTATGGAAATGCGACCTTCAAATGGTGTTATGCGAATTGAAGGAGAGCTAGTAGGTACGGATGAAGAACCTACTACATTTGTCACAAACGTTCCGGATAACAATGATATTGTCGCGAATGTTTATCAAAAAGCAAATGAGCAAGGTATTATAGATGTACAAGAAGAAGAGCAACCAAGCGGATGGGTAACGTTCTTAACTACGATGATCCCGTTTGTTATCATATTTGTCCTGTTTTTCTTCCTTCTTAACCAATCTCAGGGTGGCGGAAACAAAGTCATGAACTTTGGTAAGAGTAAAGCGAAGATGTACAGTGAAGAGAAAAAGAAAGTCCGATTTAAGGATGTTGCTGGTGCCGATGAAGAAAAGCAAGAGCTTGTAGAGGTAGTAGATTTCTTAAAAGATCCTCGTAAGTTCGATGCTATTGGAGCAAAAATACCTAAAGGTGTTTTATTAGTAGGACCTCCAGGTACAGGTAAAACGTTATTAGCAAGAGCAGTTGCCGGAGAAGCTGGTGTGCCATTCTTCTCTATTAGTGGTTCCGACTTCGTTGAAATGTTTGTCGGTGTTGGTGCATCACGTGTACGTGATTTGTTTGAAAATGCGAAGAAGAACGCACCAGGTATTATCTTTATTGATGAGATTGATGCAGTTGGTCGTCAACGTGGCGCTGGTGTTGGTGGCGGTCATGACGAACGTGAACAAACGTTAAATCAGTTACTTGTTGAAATGGATGGTTTTGGTGAAAATGAAGGTATTATTATTATTGCCGCAACAAACCGTCCTGACATCTTAGACCCTGCATTACTACGTCCAGGCCGTTTTGACCGTCAAATTACAGTTGATCGTCCTGACCTACGTGGTCGTGAAGATGTCTTAAAAGTACATGTGCGTAATAAGCCACTAGGTGACGATGTGGAGTTAAAAACAATCGCGATGCGTACACCTGGATTTTCAGGTGCAGATTTAGAAAACCTGCTTAACGAAGCTGCGTTAGTAGCAGCACGTACGAATAAAACGAAGATCGAAATGGTCGACGTTGATGAAGCAATTGATCGTGTTATTGCAGGACCTGCGAAGAAGAGCAGAGTTATCTCACCAAAAGAAAAAAATATCGTCGCATATCATGAAAGTGGACACACTATTATTGGAATGGTGCTGGACGATGCTGATATGGTTCATAAAGTTACAATCGTACCTCGTGGGCAAGCTGGTGGCTATGCTGTCATGCTACCAAAGGAAGATCGTTACTTTATGACGAAACCAGAGCTATTAGATAAGATTACTGGTTTACTTGGTGGGCGTGTTGCTGAGGAAGTAATATTCGGTGAAGTTAGTACGGGGGCTCACAATGACTTTGAACGTGCAACGAATATTGCTCGTAAGATGGTAACAGAGTACGGCATGAGTGATGCAATAGGTCCTGTTCAATTTGCTAGCTCAGGTGGTCAAGTATTCTTAGGAAGAGACATGCAAAATGAATCTAACTACAGTGAAGCAATAGCATATGAAATTGATAAAGAAGTTCAAAGCTTTATTAATCAGTGTTATGCTCGTGCAAAAGAAATTCTAACGGAAAACAAAGATAAATTAGAATTAGTTGCGAAGACATTATTAGAGATCGAAACGTTAGATGCAAGACAAATTAAAGGTCTTTTTGAAGATGGTATCTTACCGGATCCAGTTGTTTTTGAACAAAATGAAACGGATACGAGTGGAGAAGATAAACAATCTTCAGATTCTAAAGATGTAAAAGTTAACATTCAATCAAAATCAGAAGAAGATCATACATCTATTTCTTCCGAGTTTGATTCGAATGATGACGAAACTTCTGAAGAATCAGATCCAGATAAAAAAGAATAGTATATGCCAACTGGTGTAATCAATTAATTGATTACACCATTTTTTTATCTAAATATCTTTTTTAAAAGACTGTTGTTTATGACTAAATAACCAAAGGCTCTGTCGTAACACTGCTATCGGCTACTTAAATAATTTACTGATTGCTACCACGCTACGGTAGCAAATGGTCTCCCTTCGCTGGATAGTGTATCTATGTTCTATACAGGTGATAAAATTACTTTTTATTGTTTATAACTCATGCTTTAGTTAGCCGTTAATTACCAATTATAGCGTCTTTTACGCCATTTTATTTAGCGGACTAAAACCTAGTGGATCAAGCTAAATGGGCGAGACTCCTGCAGGAACAGCACGGGCTGAAGATCCACTCGGAGGCGTTCTTTGCTTCCGAGTTAGCTGAAGTCGTGCCTGCGGAAAGGGAGCCCATTTCGCTTGAGGAGCGGGATATAAATTACTTTGTATTGCACTTTTTATAAAGTGCGTTATGTTACGACTAAGTTTCTCTCAAGTCTGAAGAGTGAAAAGTAACAATGTTTGTGAATAAAGTCATTCTGAAATATGGTGTATGAATAGAGTTAAAAGTAAAGTCTAAGATCGATAGCATTTTTACTGTAATTTTTTAAGAAAGTCGCCAGATTAACGAAGTGTAATACAATATGATATGATGGTAAAAATAAATATGGTAGAGTTGGTGAAAGAGTAATGATATTTGTATTAGATGTTGGTAACACAAATACTGTTTTAGGGATTTTTGACCAAGACGAATTGAAATACCAGTGGAGAATTAAAACGGATCGAGAAAAAACAGAAGATGAATTTGCGATGTTAATTAAATCGTTATTTGAGCATGAAGGTTTAACATTTGCTAATGTTAACGGTATTATTATTTCTTCTGTCGTTCCTCCTATTATGTATGCCTTCGACCGAATGGCTGAAAAGTATTTTGATCAAAAACCTTTAATTGTTGGTGATCAAGCAGTTGAATTATTTTTGAAAATGAAATATCCTAACCCAGCTGAACTAGGAGCTGATCGTATAGTTAACGCAGTAGGAGCAATTGAAGCCTATGGTGCGCCCTTGATTATTATTGATTTCGGTACAGCTACGACATACTGCTATGTGAACGAAAATGAGGAATATGTAGGTGGTGCCATCGCGCCTGGGATTAATATTTCACTGGAGGCACTGTATTCAAAAGCGGCCAAATTACCTAAAGTTGAAATTAAACATCCAAATGAGATTGTTGGGTTATCGACTGTTGAAGCAATGCAATCAGGTGTATACTTTGGTTATGTGGGACAGGTTGATGAGGTTGTAAGAAGATTTAAGAAGGTGAGTTCTGAAGATACTAAAGTTGTCGCTACAGGTGGATTGGCTACATTAATTGCAGGAGAATCAAGTATGGTTGATATTGTAGATCCTGTATTAACATTAAAAGGTTTATATGTTATCTATAAAAAATTGAATCATCATACCGAATAAGGTTAAAATCATTGGAATAAAGGAGTTTATATAGATGGATTATTTAATTAAAGCAACAGCTTTTCAAGGAACAGTAAGAGCGTATGCTATTCAATCAACAGAAACTGTAGAAGAAGCAAGAAAACGCCATGACACATGGGCGACTGCATCTGCTGCCCTTGGTAGGACAATTACAATTTCTACAATGATGGGAGCGATGTTAAAGGGAGAAGACAAGTTGACTGTAAAGGTTGAAGGTGACGGACCTGTAGGACCTATCGTTGTCGATTCTAATTCAAAGGGAGAGGTTCGAGGATATATTACGAATCCCCATGTTGATTTTGATTTAAATAACAAAGGTAAATTGGATGTAGCACGTGCAGTTGGTACGTCAGGAAATATAAGTGTTGTAAAAGATCTTGGTTTAAAGGACTTTTTTACTGGCCAAGTGCCGATTGTTTCAGGCGAAATCGGGGAAGATTTCACCTATTATTTTGCTAACTCTGAACAAGTGCCATCTGCGGTAGGAGCTGGGGTATTGGTTAATCCGGATCACTCTATTTTAGCTGCGGGCGGTTTTATTATTCAAGTAATGCCAGGGGCAACTGATGAAACAATTGGTGGTATAGAAACAAAAATTTCAACAATTGATCCGATCTCAACGTTAATTCGACAAGGAAGAACGCCAGAAGAAATTTTAGCCCTTATATTAGGGGAAGAGAACATGAAGACACATGAAAGAATGCCTGTCCAATTTACATGTTCTTGTTCGGTAGATCGAATTAAAAACGCGATAAAAAGTTTAGGAAATCAGGAAATTGACCAGATGATAGAAGAAGACGGTGGAGCAGAGGCTGTTTGTCATTTTTGCAATGAGCAGTACCAATTAGATGTGGATGATTTAAACGCATTAAAACAAGCATAAGGAGAAAACACATGACACGTAAGTTACTATTGGGGATGATTGTTCTGCTTTTGGTTACTAATATTGTAACAATTGCTATCTGGATGATTGATCGAAATGATAATGAAGACGAAGAATTTACTGTTGATTTTGATCAAAATGAACCAGTTGCTACAATTGGTCAAGATGAGATTACCTATGGAGAGTGGATCAATCATTTAGAGAAGGCCTACGGTCGGGAGGCCTTGGAAGAGGAAATAAATGAAAAGGTAATTAGACAATTGGCAGAGGAAAAAAACATCTCGATAAACGAAGAGGTAGTTGAGCTTGAATTATCACTATTATTCACGATGGAAGGTATACTGTCCGAAGCAGAAGTAGAAGAAAAAGAAGAGGAATGGTCAGAGAGTATTAGAAATAGACTATACTTGGAAGAACTAATAACAGAAGATATGGAAATAACAGATCAAGAATTACAAACCTATTACGACCAATATCGTGATCAATACCAATTTTCTCAAACTATACAGTTATCACATATTGTAGTTTCAGATCAAACCACAGCGAACAAAGTAATCGATGAATTGGATGCTGGAGCTTCATTTACTTCGTTAGCGCGTGAGTATACGGTGGATGAAGAGACGCGTAATGACGGTGGTTATTTAGGCTACTATACGGAAACGAGTAGTTTTTTACCTAGTGCTTATTATGACCAAGCGATGTCCATGCAAGAGCATACGTATAGTGAACCATTTATAGTCGATGGTGGGGTTGCAATCCTATACTTACATCGAGAACTAGCAGAAATAGATTTAAGTTATGACGCGCTGAAGGATCATCTTCGAAGAGAAGTAGCATTAGAAAAAATGGAAGTGTCCCCTTCAGCGGCAAGTTTATGGAATGAGTTAGAAATTGAATGGATTTATGAGTAAAAAATTTTCTGTTTATTCTTGTAAATAAGTTGACAAAGCTAAGTGATGTGGCGTACAGTGTAATTAAACGAATAAGAATACTCGGGATTAGGAGTGATAAAATGAAAATAGCACAATCAATTAGTGAATTAATCGGTAACACACCAATTGTTAAATTAAATCGTACTGGTAATCAAGGGGATGCAGAGATTTATGTGAAGCTAGAATTCATGAATCCTGGTAGCTCTGTAAAAGATCGTATTGCATTAGCGATGATCGAAGCGGCTGAAGAAAGTGGAGAGTTAACACCGGATAAGACAATTGTTGAACCAACAAGTGGTAATACAGGAATTGGGTTAGCAATGGTCGCGGCAATTAAGGGCTATAAAGCAATACTTGTTATGCCGGATACAATGAGCATGGAACGTCGTAATTTATTACGTGCATATGGTGCTGAACTAGTTCTAACACCAGGTGCAGACGGTATGAAAGGTGCCATTAAGAAGGCTGAGGAATTACAAGAAGTAAATGGTTACTTTATGCCACAGCAATTTAATAATGCAGCGAATCCTGCTGTACATGAACGCACAACAGGTAAAGAAATTGTTGAACAAATGGGTGATCAACTAGACGCATTTATCTCTGGTATTGGTACTGGTGGTACGATTACAGGTGCAGGTAAAGTGTTGAAAGAAAAGTATAAAGATATCAGCATAGTAGCTGTAGAACCTGAAGGCTCTGCAATTCTATCGGGAGGTACACCAGGTCCTCATAAAATTCAGGGAATCGGTGCTGGATTTGTTCCAGAAGTGCTAAATACAGAAGTATATGATGAAATTGTTACAGTTAGTAATGAAGATGCTTATGCAACTGCAAGAGAAGTGGCGCGTACAGAAGGATTGTTAGGTGGTGTTTCTTCAGGTGCAGCTATCCATGCAGCAAAACAAGTGGCGAAGAAGTTAGGTAAAGGGAAAAAGGTATTGGCTGTTATTCCGAGTAATGGAGAACGCTATTTATCTACACCGCTTTATCAATTTGATGAAGAATAAGCATTTGTTAGCATTGTGATATAAAAAGGTGGCCCCATTTCAATGGAGGCTACTTTTTTTATGAGCAAACTTATATTTGATTGTAACAATTAGATGCAATTTACTAGTAGATTAAAAGTTATAAATAATTTACAATTGCATGTGTAACGGCTGATTGTTTTGTTTGTTTGATGTACAATAGATGTAAAAATAGGGGCGATCAAGTTGTATCGAAATATCAAAACAAGGCATGGTAATATTAACTTAGATAAAAAGACAGTAGTAATGGGAATCCTTAATGTGACACCTGACTCTTTCTCTGATGGAGGCAAGCACGATCAACGTGATCGTGCGGTTCAACATGCTATTGCGATGGAACGTGCGGGAGCGGATATTATAGATATAGGTGGAGAGTCTACAAGACCTGGTCACGAACCGGTTTCTGAAGAAGAGGAGATAGCGCGTGTTATTCCTATTATAAAAAAAATAAGAGAACAAGTATCTGTGCCAATTTCAATTGATACGTTCAAAGCGGAAACGGCAAAACAAGCGATTTCTGCAGGGGCAGACATTATCAATGATATATGGGGTGCGAAAAGGGAGCCTGAAATAGCTGAGGTTGCTGCTACACATAAAGTTCCGATTATTTTAATGCATAATCGTGCAGATCACGTGTATACATCTTTAATTGAAAATGTATTAGATGATCTTAGAGAAAGTATAAATATAGCCTTGAATAAAGGTGTGTTACAAGAACAAATAATCTTGGATCCTGGTATAGGTTTTGCTAAAAATGCCGTTCAAAATATGGAAGTTATAAGACATCTGGAGCAATTGTTAACACTAGATTATCCGTTACTATTAGGAACATCACGAAAATCAATAATCGGAAAAACATTAGATTTACCTACTGATCAAAGAGATGTGGGAACGTGTGCAACTACATGCTTTGGTATAACAAAAGGTGTTGATATTGTCCGTGTGCATAATGTTGAAATGACTGTTCAACTGACAAAAATGATGGATGCGATGATCGGAAAAGGTGGTAAAGTAGATGGATAAAATTTATTTACATAAGTTAGCGTTTTATGGATATCATGGTGTATTTGCAGAAGAGAATAAATTAGGCCAACGGTATTATGTTGATCTTGAGTTAGAAATTGATCTGCAAAAAGCGGGGAAGTCTGATCAAATAGAGGACTCAATTGATTATGGACATGTTTATCAAATTACGAAAGAAATTGTTGAAGGGAAGGCATATCGGCTTGTTGAAGCTGTTGCTGAAAATATTTCGGAAAGATTATTGCAGACATTTGATCAATTAGCTGCATGCCGTGTGAAAGTGGATAAACCAGATCCACCAATTCCAGGCCATTATCAAGCGGTAGCTGTGGAAATATATCGGGAACAAACAAAATGAAAGTAGCTTATATCGCGTTAGGATCAAATATAGAGCCGAGATATTCTTATCTAAAAAAAGCAATAAAAGAGTTGGAACAAATTGCGAAAGTCGTAGTTTTAAATAAGTCAGATGTTTATGAAACAGTACCTGTTGGATATACAGATCAAGCAAATTTCTTGAATATGGTTATTGAAATTGAGACGAGCCTATCCGCTTTTAACTTACTTGATTCATGCCAAGCTGTTGAAGGAAAGCTTGGTCGTAATAGAGATATAAGGTGGGGGCCCCGAACAATAGACCTTGACATTTTATTGTATAATAAAGAAAATATGAAGACGGATAAATTAATTATTCCACATCCCAGAATGCACGAACGTGCTTTTGTATTAGTGCCGTTACAGGATGTGAATCCTAATATTCATATCCAATCTATAAATAAAGATGTCTCACGTATTTTAAACGACTTACCAACAGAAGAGAAAAGAGGCGTAATCAAATGGATTCCATGCACTGGGGAAGAAGAATAAAGGCATTTCGTAAATTAAAAGGGTATACACAAATTCAATTTGCAAAAAAAGTTGGGGTTTCTGTATCTGTCATGGGAGAAATTGAACGAGGGATGCGAAATCCTCCACATGATTTTTTGGTTAAGGCAACACAAATTTTAGAAATATCATTAGAAGAATTGCAGCCTGAGCTTGAGGATCAAGTACAACAAGTTTAAATAAAGAGATAATATAGATGTATAGTACTGTCAATAAAATAAGAAAATGAAGGAAATGCTATATATGGACGATGAGAGAAACCTACTAACTTACAAATATTTGGTATGCGATTGATGAAGAACAAATGTATGAAGATTAGTGATAATGGAGATATGTAAAAAGAAGCGTTACATCTATAATGGCTTATTAGGAAATGGTAAGGTTAGCGAACGGTAAGTTTATAGTCTTCAACTAACTTATATTGAAATAAAGGACTGCGCAGTATACACTGGCAGTCCTTTATAGGTGTAATTCTTTGTTAATATGTTATGATTAGAAGCAGATTACTAATTAAAGAAGGTTTAGGGTGTAATTTCCTTTATACATAATAAACTAAATGAGTAAACGGGAGTGAAATGTAGATGTCAGAAGAATTGAATGAACATATGCAGGTGCGACGCGATAAATTAGAAGTATTCTGGGAAAAGGGAATTGATCCGTTCGGGGATAAGTTTGAGCGTACTCATTTAGCGTCTGACTTAATAGAAGCATATGATCAATTTACAAAAGAAGAACTTGAAGAAAAAGCGATTGAAACAACAATAGCAGGAAGAATTATGACAAAGCGGGGGAAAGGGAAAGCTGGTTTTTCTCATGTCCAAGACTTTAGTGGACAAATTCAATTATATATTCGTACAGATAAAATTGGAGAAGAGGCATATGAGCTTTTCAACTCAGCGGATTTAGGTGATATTGTTGGAATAACTGGAACAGTTTTTAAAACAAAAGTGGGAGAGCTTTCTGTAAAAGCGTCTAAATTTCAAGTTCTAACTAAATCTTTACGTCCACTACCGGAAAAATTTCATGGACTAAAGGATGTAGAACAACGTTATCGTCAGCGTTATTTAGATCTTATTACAAATCCGCAAAGTAAAGAGACATTCATTATGCGTAGTAAAATCATTCAATCAATGCGCCGGTATTTAGATGGAGCGGGTTTTCTTGAAGTAGAAACGCCGATGATGCACGGGATTGCTGGTGGAGCTTCTGCCCGACCGTTTATTACACATCATAATGCATTAGATATGCAATTGTACATGCGTATTGCTATAGAGCTCCACTTAAAACGATTAGTAGTAGGTGGTATGGAAAAAGTATATGAAATTGGCCGTGTATTTCGTAATGAAGGAGTATCAACACGTCACAACCCAGAGTTTACTATGCTAGAATTATATGAAGCCTACGCTGATTATCATGATGTTATGGCATTAGTGGAAGAAATGGTATCCCACATTGCAAAAGAGGTAAATGGATCTACTACCATTATGTATGGAGAAGACGAAGTGAATTTAGAACCACAATGGAAAAGGGTTCATATGGTTGATGCCATTAAAGAATATACTGGTGTTGACTTCTGGGAACAGATGACCGATGAAGAAGCTAAAGCATTAGCGAAACAACATAACATTGGAATTAAAGATTCTATGACTTATGGACACATTGTTAATGAATTCTTTGAGCAACGGGTAGAAGAGGAGTTAATCCAACCAACATTTGTTTATGGACATCCTGTTGAGATATCGCCACTTGCAAAGAAAAATAAAGAAGATGAACGTTTTACAGATCGTTTTGAATTATTTATTGTTAGACGCGAGCATGCAAACGCATTTTCGGAGTTAAACGATCCAATCGATCAGCGTGAACGTTTTGAAGCACAAGTGAAAGAAAAAGAGCAAGGTAATGATGAAGCACATGAAATGGATGAAGATTTCTTAGAAGCGTTGGAGTATGGCATGCCTCCAACAGGTGGATTAGGAATTGGTATTGATCGTTTAGTAATGCTTTTAACAAACGCTCCTTCTATTCGTGATGTGTTATTGTTTCCTCAAATGCGAAACCGTGGTGAATAATAAACTAGTAGTACTTTTAAAAACCTTGCAGCCACATAATTGCGAGGTTTTTAAATATTTTTATAGTCAATCATAATAATAGGATTGCATTTCAATCATAATAATGATATATTAATTGCTGTTGTACAGAACGTAATCAGCGGAGAGAAATTATTTGTTGACAATATATCTGGACAATGGTATATTAATTAGGTCGCTACTTTTCGACTGAAGAATAGCAAACGAAAATTATTATAAAAAATTCTTGACTTTAATCAAATAGTTTTATATAATATAAAAGCTGTCGAAAACAACAGCAAAATAAATTGATCTTTGAAAACTGAACGAAACACACAGTATGTTAAGTAAGTAGAAACAACAAGCTAGTTAAGTATTTGAGCAGCAAGCTCGCATTTTATGGAGAGTTTGATCTTGGCTCAGGACGAACGCT
>NZ_QJSK01000012.1:0-81194 GCF_003426095.1 Paraliobacillus sp. X-1268 | reverse complement strand
AATCGAAAAATTTATTATAATGAAAAATGGGAACAACAAAAAGCATACACAAAACAGCAGCTTTCAGAAAAAGAAACCGGTAAAATCTATGGCAAACGAAAAATAGATGTAGAACCAGTCTTCGGATTTTTGAAGGCTAATTTGCGTTTCACTCGTATGTCAGTAAGAGGCAAGAAGAAAGTGGAAAATGAATTAGGATTTGCATTCATGGCGGTGAACTTGAGAAAGTACACGGCTAAGCATGCGCATGGTGCAACAAATCCTGAAAATAATCCAACAAAAAAAGATTCCGACCATCTTCCTAAGATGATCGGAATCTTTTTCGTTATTTTGGCTAGTTATGTCCCAGCCTCTTTTTCTTCTGTTATTAGGGGTAAGACTCTTCAAATGCATCAATAATTTTCTGAACTAATGGATGACGTACAACATCAGCTTGTTGTAAGTAAATAAAGGAAATGCCTTTTACTCCACTTAATCTTGATTCGACAGCCTTTAATCCAGATTGTACGCCACGTGGTAAATCAACTTGTGTAATATCACCCGTTACAACCATTTTTGAACCGAACCCTAGTCTTGTCAGGAACATTTTCATTTGAGCATGTGTCGTGTTTTGCGCTTCATCTAAAATAACAAATGCATCATCTAACGTTCTACCCCGCATATAGGCTAAAGGAGCAATCTCAATGGTACCTCGTTCAATTAGTCGAACTGTATGTTCAGTTCCTAATACATCGTGTAATGAATCATATAACGGCCTTAGATAAGGATCAACTTTCTCTTTTAAGTCACCAGGTAAAAACCCTAAGCTTTCACCGGCTTCTACTGCAGGACGAGATAGAATAATTCGCTTAACTAAACCACTTTTTAATGCTTGAACAGCCATTACTACTGCTAGATATGTTTTACCAGTACCAGCAGGACCAATTCCAAAAACTAAATCATCTGCTTTTAATGCATTTACATAATTTCGTTGTCCTAAAGTTTTAACGCGAATTGACTTTCCTTTGGCGTTCTTCGTAATTTCGTCTTCAAATAAAGTTTCAAATTGGTCAATTTTACCTTTTTTTGCTAATTCAACTGCATACACAACATCTCGTTCAGAAATGGATAATCCTTTTCTGATTACTTTTAATAATGCATCAAGTATCTCTTGAATTAGCGCAATTTCTTCTTGTTCACCCGAAACCCGTACTTTTTCACCTCTGGTAATAATAGATACTTGTAATTGGTTTTCAATTTGAATTAAATGCTTATCCTCAGCACCGAATAAACTTAGTGCTTCGTTTGGATCTTTAATTTCTAAATCGATCAAGTGTAACGCTTCTGGCATAAGTTAATCTCCTTGAGATAGGTCTTGTATTTTTGCTATATTTTCTTTAACAGTAAAGTATAGCTCTAATTTTACTTTACCATTCTCGGAAGCTTCATGCAAAATTTTTTCATTTGTTATTTCTGCAGCTTGTCCCAATGTTTCTTGTAAGTCAATTTTGGCTTGTCTAATCCCCAACTCTTTCGCTTCTTTTTCTGATCTTTTTTCTACCACTTCTTCAAGTTCATATACTTCCTTTTTGTAAAAATATATTGGTAATTCCCATTGAAAAAAGTAAATAGAATTTTGCTCTTCTTCAATTCGTGAGGACTGATATTCCTCTTGGAAAAACCCCCAGATTGGAACCTTCTGATTATTTCCACCCAAATAATATTTATTATTCACTTCACCTGTTATTGCTTGGTAGGTGACTTCCATTGGCACTGAGATAGTGGATTCATACCATGTATTCGCATAGATTTCTGCTTCTGCTGCAATTTGATATTCGCCTTCCTCCTTCTCATTTTCTTCTCCCTTCTCTTCATCGATAGCATCTGCGGTTTTCAAGTCTCCTGCTACTAATATTTCTCCTTTTTCAACAAAATCATTTATCTTTACAAGCGGTTTTCCTTTTGAAACATACATATCTACAATTACACCACTTTTATTCGCTACAATATTACTAGGACTTTTCACTTCTTGTTCAGATATAGTGGTTTTCTCAACACCCTCTAACGTATAGGTTGTCCCTTTTTCTTTGACACCAACCCATAATAGTTCTGGATTATTGTCTAGAACCAATCGTTGCAATTTACTTGGTGATTCAACTGAGAATTTTAATACACCTGGATAAACGCCGTTTGCCCTTAGCGAGGTTCTAATTTGTTTTTCTACCTCAGGCCTTACACCATCAATCTCAATTTTCCATACCATATTAGATAAAAAAAACACAAAAAGAACACTTAAAACGATACCAAACATAAGTGCCTTTCTTTTTTTAAACTTCTTCCAAGTGAATGGAAGACCTGTTCTTTTTTTAAACTGTATTTTGTAACGTGTTTTTTTCCTTATTTTCTTTATTTTCAAAAGATCTTTCACAAATATGTTTGCAACACATGTTTGTTTATCAATCTTATGTATATCCCAGACATAAATTTCATTTCTGGCACATAGATCCAAAAAAAGCTCTGGTCGACTCCCAATTACATGTATAGTTAAATACCCTCGAATCCAAGTACCTTGTTCCTGTTTCATTTTTTCTCCTCCCTCATTAGAAAAGTACTATCATACAACACATACTTTTAATTAATAGTTTCGTTTTTATGTTCTAGAAACATAATGGTATCAATCGTACCTTCTATTAAGATTTCTTCAGGTAGTAGTGTTTTAATCACAAGCTTATTCCCAGTTATTTTTAACGCCCCTTTTTTCAACTTCAGTTGTAATTCTTGATCAGTAAAGACAATTAATCCTCGATGATTTTCTATATAAGCATGGAATTGGCCGATTGTTGTAATTCTTGGTAACTCCAATACAACATCAGAAGGTAGTTGCAGATGATTACTTAACCAATTTCCAACACGTTTCTGCCACTCATTCATCAAAACACCCTCCTCCTCTATCAATATATGAAGGTACAAATCATATAAGAACAAAGAAAAGCCTCACCTTTTTACAGGTGAAGCTTTTCTTCTTTATAGTATGATTCACTTTTGATTTCGCACGTAAGATTTAGTTTGATACGGCTTTTTAGATCTTGGTGCACCAAGAACTTCTGCCATAACAACACTTTCAGCTAAACCTTCTCTTGATATATTTCTTCTTAAAGAAATTTTCGTCGTTCTGTTTTTCTTTGTTGTAATTTTCTTATCTAATCTCACTACTTCTTGTAAAGGATTATCACTAATAGCTCCATCTTTGTTATACAAATTCGGATCAACAGCTAAGTTAGACTTTAACTTTTCTAGCTGTTCTTGCTTCTTATTAGAATAATCCTCCATAGCAGTAGTTTGTTTATTTGAAGTTTGACGTTCTTCGTTACGCTCAATCGGTTTCACAGTTTCTGTTCTTCTAACAGGTTTATTCTCTTCCTCTTCCTTGTCTTTTCCAAATAAACTTATTAGACCTCCACCAATTGCAAATAACATCATAAGAAAGGGTAAAATGCCATCCATAAGACCTCTCCTTTCAAGATAAATATTTATTCATCTTCTGAATCGGAATCATCCTTCGATAATTTCCCAATAGAATCACGCATATCTGTATCCGCGTCTATATTTTTGTAATTCATATAATCCATTACACCCATATTTCCAGAACGTAATGCTTCTGCTAATGCACGTGGTACATCTGCTTCCGCTTCCACAACTTTTGCACGCATCTCTTGAACACGAGCCAACATTTCTTGTTCTTCTGCAACAGCCATTGCACGACGTTCTTCCGCTTTAGCCTGTGCAATATTTTTATCTGCTTCGGCTTGATCTGTTTGCAACATCGCACCAATGTTTTTACCAATATCAATATCTGCTATATCAATGGATAATATTTCAAATGCTGTACCTGCATCTAGACCTTTTGATAGAACATTTTGTGAGATTGAATCCGGGTTTTCTAGAACTTTACTATGGCTCGCTGAACTACCAATTGTACTTACAATTCCCTCGCCTACACGCGCAATAATTGTCTCTTCACCAGCACCACCAACAAGTCGATCAATGTTAGCTCTTACGGTAATTCTTGCTTTGGCTTTTACTTCAATACCATCCATGGAAATACCGGCAATAAAAGGTGTCTCAATTACTTTTGGATTTACACTCATTTGAACTGCTTCTAATACATCACGACCAGCCAAATCAATTGCAGCAGCACGTTCAAACTCAAGTGGTATATTTGCTCGTTGTGCAGCAATAAGTGCATTAACTACTCGATCCACATTACCACCAGCTAAATAATGACTTTCTAATTGATTCGTATTGACAGCCAGACCCGCTTTATGTGCTTTAATTAACGGGTTAATGACGCGGGCTGGTACTACTCGACGTAGACGCATACCTATTAGTGTGAAAATATTAACTTTAACACCAGCTGCTAATGCACTTACCCATAACATTACTGGAATAAATGTAAAAAGAATCGCAACTGCAATAACAATAATTCCAATAATGATTAGTGGGACAAAGTCACCCACTGCATCAAAGTTAGTGCTTCCTAAGATAAACATATAATCTTCCTCCTACTATTTAGTAAATTAAACTTGTCGAACCACAATTCTTGAACCTTCTGATGTAACTACTTTTACCTTTTGCTGACTTTCAATATAGCCACCTTCTGATACAACATCTATTCGTTCATTACCAATAAGTGCTGTACCTGCAGGCCGAAGAGGTGTCACCGTTGTACCTTCCATGCCAATTAATTCTAGTTTATTAACTGAAGATACATAACCCTTTTCAGTAGTAGTTGCATCATTTAATATTATCTTTCTTAAAAAACCCTTCTCTAAACCAATCGTTTTAATCAATACAATTGCAGTAATAATTGCAACTACGAATGCGATCATTATACTCATACTCATATGAACCACATTATCAGTCGACATATATAAAGAACCTACAACTGCACCAACTCCCAGAAATCCAATTATACCTCCAGGAACAAATATTTCCGCAAAAATTAACACCATACCTACTATTAATAATATGATCGCCTCATAGCCAGCAAAACCAGCCACAATGTGTCCGTAAAAAAATAATATTAGAGATGTAATACCTATCGAACCAGGTATCCCAAATCCAGGAGAGAATAACTCAACAATTAGTCCGATACTTGCAAGCGATAATAAAATAGGAACAACTGCTGAATTTGTTAGAAATCTGGCTACTCCTTCAGAAAAGGTTACTTCCATTTCGACTATTTTTGCATTTGATAAACCTAATTGACTTAAAAGCTCTGTACGATGGTTAACAACCGCTTCTGCATAACCAACTTCAACTGAATCAGAGGGACTTAAAGTTAGGTACGTGCCAGTTGGGGCGTCGTATTCTGGCAGATCAATTTCTTTGTCTGCCATAGCTTGTGCATACAGTGGATCTCTTCCTTTTGATTCTGCTGCACTAGTCATAGACTCAAACCAAGCTGACTGTGCCTTTTCTGCAGCTTCAGATCCATCAGAATTAATCACTCCACTTGCCCCCATCGTTGATTGAGGCTTCATAAAAATATTATCAGTGTTTAGAGCAATATAAGAACCTGCAGATAAAGCTTGAACTGTTATATAAGAAGTTGTCTCAATTTCTAGGTCTTGTAATAACCCACCAATATTAGTCGCAGCATCTACACGCCCGCCAGGAGTATTGAGTTCGAAAATAATATGATCAGCATCAGCTTCAGCTGCTTCTGTTGTAGTTCGACGTAAGAACGCTTCCAAACCACGTTCTACTTCCGCTTCAATTGGGATAACATAAACTAATTTTCCATCCCCATTTTCTGCTGCACTTACACCTTGTGTATGTATGGATCCAACAATAACAAACAGTAAACTAATGAGGATACTATACATAACACTTTTAACTATATTCACTTTAACCCCCCTTTCTTCACACTTATGTATACGAATTAGGCGACACTTAAGTTTCAGAAAGTGTTAAATCAATAGTTGAAATTTAATTAGACTTAAACCCTTTAATAGTCTATTTTTGAACAACCTTTACATAGTATAACATCTACAACAAAAATAATCCCCTATCACGACTAAATGATAGGGGATTATTTGCTTTATAAAATCTTCACAAAATCACAAAATGTGTAATTATGCTAAGTGTTTTTGCACTAACTTCTGGACTACTGTGCCATCTGCTTTGCCCTTTACTTTCGGCATAAGCGCACCCATCACTTTACCCATTTCTTTTTTTGAAGTAGCATTCACTTCTTCTATGGTTTGCAAAACGATTTCTTCAAGCTCTTCATTTGATAGCTGTTCAGGCATATATACTTGTAAAACATCTAATTCAACTTCTAATTTTTCTACAAGATCCATTCTTCCAGCTTCTTTAAATTCATGGAGGGAATCATTTCTTTGCTTTAACTCTCTAGATAAGATGGTTAATTCCTCTTCTTCTGTTAACGCGTCTTTTCCAAGTTTAATTGCTTCATTCTGTAAAGATGCTTTCACCATACGAATAACGCTTAGTGTTTCTTTATCTCTACTTTTCATTGCTATTTTCATATCTTGGTTGAGACGTTCTGTTAATAACATTCGTTTCTACACCCTCTTTTAAAGGAAAATCAAAAGAAAATATCTTTTTCATTCCCTACTTGCAATCAAAGATTACTTACGCTTTCTAGCCGCCTCAGATTTTTTCTTGCGACGAACACTAGGCTTCTCATAAAATTCACGCTTACGATATTCTGACATTGTACCAGATTTTGATACACTGCGTTTAAAGCGACGAAGAGCATCTTCAAGAGACTCGTTTTTACGAACGCGAGTTGTATTTGACATGCTAATTTCCCTCCCTCCGAAGCATTCAACAGTTTAATGCGACATATGTATGCACATATGCCTTACAGGTATTATAATATAAGGATTTTTCTAGGTCAACTTTTGTTTTTTAAAATAATAAATTAATTGTTATAAGCATGATCAAATAACCTTGTCCATATAGTAGATTAGAGGTGACTGTACTATGGGATTATTATCTTTATTATCCGTTTTTCTACTTTTGTTTTATATGGGCATGCGCCTATTACAAACTGGTTTAACTTTCTTTATGAGCTCAAGAATAGAAGAATGGCTTACTAAAGGTACGCAAAATGTTTTTGGAAGTATCTTAATTGGAATCATTGCCACATTTCTTCTGCAAAGTAGTTCTGTTGTATTAGTCATTACGATAAGTTTTGTAACGATTGGTGTAATAAGTTTCCGACAAACTATTGGCATAATTCTAGGTGCAAATATCGGAACGACAATGACTGGAGAAATTCTCGTCTTTGGCGACGCTTTTCCATTTTTGATTTGGCTTGTTGTTGGTTTATTCTTGCTATTATTCCCTCAAAAGAACATCTTCTATACTGGATGTATTCTTGTAGGCCTATCAACAATCTTTGTTTCTTTAGACGGATTTGAATCTTTAGCTACTTTGGTGGCTAGTAATCATCTAATATTAGCAGGACTTAGTTTAACAGAGACATCACCTAGTATTGGTATTATAATTGGAACTGTTATCAGTGGTATTATTCAATCTTCCAGCGCTACATTTGGATTAACGCTAAGTATGATGCAACAAGAACTCTTACCTCTATCTAGCGCGATTGCAATTATATTAGGATCAAACATCGGGACATGCGTGACATCATTAATTGCTACACTTGGAGCTAAAAGAGAAGCTAAACTTGTTGCCATAACACATACTGCATTTAATCTTATAACGGTTATCATTGCGATACCTTTACTACCAATTTTCAACTTAATTGCACTTCACTTAGCGAATAACAGCAGTATGCAATTAGCTCATATATCTGTCGTCTTTAATGTATTTTCAGTTCTTATTGTCCTTCCTTTTGTTCCATTATTCGAAAAGTACATTGCTAGATAAATAAAAGTTACTTAATTAAAAAAACAATAAACAGCCTGGCAATTGCCAAGCTGTTTATGTCTAACACCACATGCTTTCCAACAAGTTGTTTAGTGAACCGCTTAATTTAAGTATATATGTAGTTTTTCAGAAAAATACCACAAGCACATATTCAGCTAACTTTTAAAGGGAATCCATTTACTGATGCAGCCATATCTAAAGTAATTTAAAATACTACGTTGGATCATTCCATCAAGTTGATAGGATGAAACAAACGTATGATTAGAAGATAAGCACACAGTAAATTTCACTTCATCTTCTTAAAATTATAAGACTTACTAGTTACCAAACCCAATTGCCTGTTTCACGCTGCTAGTATTATTTCTATTCTAATTCTTCAAAATGATACGACAGACTTGCTAAAGCGTATAGAGCCGCAGTTTCTGTACGTAGTATACGAGGACCAAGTCGAATCGATTGGAAATCAGCATTTTTAAGTGCGATTATTTCATTTTCAGAAAATCCACCTTCAGGACCTATACACAACAAAACTTGTTCTGAGGGTACCATCTGTTTTAAAAAATAACTTAGCTTACTTGTAGGTATGTCTCTGGTTGTTTCTTCATAAGCTACTAGTCTATGGTCAAAACTTGCACTCATCTCAATTACATCTTGTAATGAAGCTACTTTTTCAATCTTTGGCAATAATGTGCGATGAGATTGTTCACTAGCTTCTTTAATAATTTTTTGAAAGCGTTCATTTTTTTTACTTGCTTTCTTTTCGTCCCATTTTACAATTGAACGTTCTGCTTGTAATGGAATGAATCCAGCTGCACCAAGCTCTGTACCCTTTTGTAAGATTAATTCAAACTTATCACCCTTTGGTAAGCCTTGTGCAATTGTAACACGAACGGGTAACTCAACCGTCTGTCTCTGCCACTCCACAATCTCTGTAACTATCTTATCATCGTCCATTGATTTGATCGCACATACTGCAGCTTTCCCATCAGGGTGATTACAAATTATCTTATCGCCGACTTCCATCCGCATCACACGGGTGATATGATGGATATCGTCATCTGTTATAGTGACATGCATGTCTGACCATCCAGTGGCCGATACAAAATAACGCTGCATATGACGCTCCTACTCTCTTCCTATTTCTTAGCTATAATTGAAATCCAGTCTTCCATTTGATTAATCTCAATAATTTCAAATCCAGCTTCTAGTAGGGCTTCTTTCACATCTTGTTTCTTTGCCTGAATAATTCCAGAGGTGATAAAAATACCTCCTGGCTTTAAAACTTCGTAAGCCCTTTTTTCAAAACGCATAATAATTTCCGCCAAAATATTAGATACAATAATATCCGGTTGATGCGAAACATTATCGAGTAAATTATTTTGTTTTGCTTCAATAGCATGTTCAACCTTATTAATTTTAGCATTAATGATAGCGACTTTTACTGCAACATCATCTAAATCATAGGCATATACATGCTTTGCCCCAAGTAATATCGCTGCAATGCTTAGTACACCGGAACCAGTACCCACATCTAACACAAGATCATCGTTTTTCACATATCGTTCTAATGCTTGCATACTTAGAACCGTTGTTGGATGTGTACCTGTTCCAAATGCCATTCCTGGATCTAATTCAATAATTATTTCATCAGTCGAAACGGCATGGTAATCTTCCCATGTAGGTGTTATTGTTATCTTCTCTGAAATTTTAACCGGTTTGTAATACTTCTTCCAAGCAGTTGCCCAATCTTCTTCATTCACTTCGCTCATGGTTATATGATTTGAACCTAAATCAATATCGTATGCCAATAGATTATTGATTGCTTGTTTGATTTCAGCGACAGTCTCACCTAAGAAACTATTAAAAGGAAGATAAGCTTTTAACATAACACCTTCCTGCGGAAAATCGACAGGATCAAGTTCAAACATTTCTCCTAAATCTGTATTCCGTTCCTTCATTAAATCCTCAGAATCCTCAATAACTACACCACTAGCCCCAGCTTCATGAAAAATGTTTGAAATTGGCTCGATTGCTTCATTAGTAGTATGGATACACAATTCAGACCACTTCAAAAAATCAACTCTTTTCTTGTGATTTTATTAAACATGGACAAAATATACCGAAAACATGATAAGTATTATTCGCCCTTAAACGCCCTTTTCACACGTTGAAAAAATGAGTCATCATGTTCATCTGTTGGTTGATCTCCACTTGCTTCATTTAATTCGCGCAACAGTTCTTTTTGTTGTTCACTTAAATTTGTAGGTGTAATCACACGCATCTGCACATGTTGATCTCCATGACCATATCCACGGACATTGGGCGCACCTTTACCTTTAAGACGGAATGTTTTACCTGTTTGTGTTCCAGCTGGAACTTTTAATTTAACTTTTCCATGTACAGTAGGAATTTCTATTTCATCACCAAGTGCTGCTTGAGCAAAAGTTATTGGCATTTCACAAAAAATGTGATCTCCATCTCTTTTATAGAACTCATGACTCCTAACTTGCACGACAACGTATAAATCACCTGGAGGTCCACCATTTACTCCTGGCTCACCTTGACCAGTAACGCGAATTTGTTGTCCCTCATCGATACCTCCTGGAATACTGATGTGGATTTTTTTGCGTGCTTTAACTTTTCCATTTCCACCACACGTTTTACATTTTTCGGGAATTATTTTTCCAGATCCATTACAATGATTACAAACGCGCTTATTAACAACACGGCCGAATGGTGTATTTTGTTCAACATTCAATTGTCCTGAACCATTACAATGTGAACATGTTTTCACCTTAGTACCTGGTTTAGCGCCAGTTCCTTCACACGTATCACATTCTTCTTCTCTTGGAATTTCAACATCCGTTTCTTTACCAAAAATAGCTTCTTCAAATTCCAAAATCATTGTGTATTGTAAGTCTGCACCTTGTCTTGGCGCATTGGGATCACGTCTACGTCCGCCTCCACCAAAGAACATATCAAATATATCACTAAATCCACCGAAGTCTTCTGCACCACCGCCTCCAAATCCTTGACTTTGAGGTCCTGCATGACCAAATTGATCATATTGTGCACGTTTTTGTTCGTCACTTAATACTTCATATGCTTCTTTTGCTTCTTTAAACTTATCCGAAGCACCTTCTTCTTTGTTTACATCTGGATGATAACTACGTGCTAATTTTCTATATGATTTTTTAATTTCTTCTTTTGAGGCACCTTTTGAGACGCCTAATACGTCATAATAATCTCTTTTACTCACTGACTGATCACTCTCCCGACTCTTCTTTACATAGATTTTATCATAACATTGATGCTCTTATGAGAGCAAATAGTATTCAAATGATTCATTTTATGCTATTTATATTATTTTTATATATTTGAATTTTTATCAAGTAGTAATATATAGAGGAAAAGTCAAAGTCAAGTAAAACCTGACTTTGACTTTTCCAATTTACTAACTTATTTGTTTCTTATTTGTTTTTATCTTCTTCTTCTTTATCTTCATCTTTAACTTCTTCATAGTCAGCATCTACAACATCATCATCAGAAGAACCTTCACCCTGAGCTGCTTCAGCATCTGCTTGAGCTTGCTCGTATAATTTAACAGAAAGTGCTTGAACTTGTTCCTCTAATGCATCTTTCTTCGTTTTGATTTCTTCTAGATCATCTGCTTCTAATGCCGTTTTTAACTCATCTTTGGCTGTTTCTGCCTTTTCTTTTTCTTCATCAGAAACTTTATCGCCTAGATCTTTAATTGTTTTATCTGTTTGGAATACTAGCTGGTCAGCTTCATTACGAAGTTCAACTTCTTCGCGACGTTTTTTATCTTCTTCAGCATTTTCCTCAGCATCTCTTACCATTTTTTCAACTTCTTCATCAGATAAACCTGAAGAAGATTTAATTGTAATGGATTGTTCTTTGTTTGTACCTAGATCTTTAGCACGAACGTTTACTATACCATTTGCATCAATATCAAATGATACTTCAATTTGTGGCACTCCACGTGGTGCAGGTGGAATATCTGTTAATTGAAAACGACCCAATGTTTTATTATCTCCAGCCATTTCACGCTCACCTTGAAGGACGTGAATATCTACTGCTGTTTGATTATCAGCCGCTGTTGAAAACACTTGCGAATGACTTGTAGGAATAGTGGTATTACGCTCAATTAACTTAGTCGTAACGCTACCCATTGTTTCGATACCTAATGATAAAGGTGTAACATCAAGAAGTACAACATCTTTAACATCACCTTGTAATACACCAGCTTGAATTGCGGCACCTAAAGCAACTACCTCATCGGGATTTACTCCTTTAGATGGATCTTGACCAGTTTCTTTTTTAATTGCTTCCTGTACTGCTGGAATACGAGTTGAACCACCAACTAAGATAACTTTGTTAATTTCACTAGCTTTCATTCCAGCATCTTTAAGAGCTTGTCGCGTAGGTCCCATTGTACGTTCTACAAGATCAGAAGATAAGTCATCAAATTTTGCACGAGTTAAATTCATTTCTAAGTGTAATGGTCCAGCTTCGCCTGCTGTGATAAATGGTAAGGAAATTTGTGTTTGTGCAACACCAGATAAATCCTTTTTAGCTTTTTCAGCTGCATCTTTTAAACGTTGTAAAGCCATTTTGTCTTTTGAAAGATCAATGCCATTTTCTTTTTTGAACTCTGCAACTAAGTGGTCAATGACTACTTCATCAAAATCATCTCCACCAAGACGATTATCACCAGCTGTTGCTACAACTTCAAAAGTACCTTCACCGATATCTAAGATAGATACATCAAATGTACCTCCACCTAAGTCGTATACAAGAACTGTTTGATCTTGATCAGCTTTATCAATACCATATGCTAATGCTGCAGCAGTAGGCTCATTAATAATACGTTCTACTTCAAGACCAGCTATTTTACCAGCATCTTTAGTTGCTTGACGTTCAGCATCATTAAAATATGCAGGTACAGTAATAACAGCTTTTTCTACAGTTTCTCCAAGATAATCTTCTGCATAAGACTTAATGTATTGTAAGATTATTGCTGAAATTTCTTGAGGTGTATGCTCTTTTCCTTCAACTTCAACTTTATAATCTGTTCCCATATGACGTTTAACAGATTGAATCGTGTTTGGGTTAGTAATTGCTTGTCGTTTAGCAACTTCACCTACTTGACGTTCACCATTTTTAAATGCAACAACTGATGGAGTTGTACGGTTACCCTCTGGATTCGGGATAACTTTTGCTTCTCCACCTTCCATTACTGCAACACATGAATTTGTTGTACCTAAATCAATTCCAATAATTTTTCCCATGGTTATTTCCTCCTCTAATACATATGTAATTATTGATTCACTTTTACCATTGCCGGGCGAATAACCCGATCTTTTAATTTGTATCCTTTTTGTAATTCTTCGACAACAACATTCGATTCATATTGATCATCTTCCACTTGAACAACAGCTTGATGTAAATGCGGATCAAATGTTTCTCCCTCTGTTGCAATAACTTCAGCGCCCTCTTTTTCCAAAGCATCATTTAATTGACGATAGACCATCTTGATTCCATCTACAAACTGCTTAGCAGCTTCATCATTAACTTCCATTTGTAGCGCTCTTTCAAAGTTATCTACAATCGGTAATAAGTCTGTAATCAATGATTGCGATCTATATTTACGATCCGCTTCTTTTTCCTTCTGGGTACGGCGGCGGAAGTTATCATATTCTGCTTGTACTCTTAATAACCTTTGGTAAACTTCATCCTTTTCCCTTTGTAAGACCTCAAGTTCATTAGTCTCTTCTTCGGCATCAGGTTGATTTACTTCATCAATTATTTCTTGATCAGCTTTTTCAATTACTTCATCTTCTTGTTTTTCTGCTTGTTTATTCTCTTCCATTATGGTCACCTCCTCTAATTAATTCATTTGAAAATGAAACCTTGTTGACTATATCATGAATAAACATGGAAATAAAGTTTTAGGTTTCAGCTTTAATCAACTAATATTCAATGAAGAAAAGCATTCTTCTCGATCACTTGTTAGCATTTAGTATCATCTTATTATGATAAAAAATACAGCTCACTTAAAACCAAGAATGAAATGTACTCGACATTCGACTAGATAAGCTATTTAATAGTGAAATAACACGAGAATACTCCATCCTAGTTGGTCCCAACAAGGCAATTGTTCCTATTTGTTCTCCAGCTAATGAATAAGTTGCGGTAATCAAGCTGCAATCCTGCATTTCATCCATCTTATTCTCTTGCCCAATAGAAACATGAATACCATCTTTATTGGAACGTAAAACATTTGCAATGATATCCTCCTGTTCCATTACCGAATATAAAGAGTGAATTTTATCAACATCTCTAAATTCTGGTTGCAACAAAATATTGGTAATACCACCCACATAAAGTTTAACAGGTTGTTCATCAAACAATGCTGCTCTTAAATATTGAAAAGCTGAATCGAAATCATCCATATATTTATCAAGCACATTTAGCAACTCTAACTGTAATTTCTCATAGAGATGAATAATCGGTACATTTTTTAATCTGTCATTTAAAATGTTTACCAATTTTTCTAATTCACTTGGTTTAATTTCCGTCGGTATTGTAAAAGAACGGTGCTCTACATGACCCGTGTTTGTAACTAAGATAGCAACAGCCATATTAGATGACAAATGGATAATTTGTAATTGCTTCAAGGTTGTTTCGTATACCTTGGGTCCCAGAATAATCGACGTATAATTGGTTAATTCCGAAAGCACTTTTGCTGATTTTTGTACAACCTGTTCAAATTCAACCATTTCTTCTGAAAATGCGTGAGAAATAACACTTCTGTCACTATTTGATAAATGAAAAGGCGACAATAAATGATCGACATAAAATCGATAGCCTTTTTCTGAAGGCACCCTACCAGAAGAAGAATGAGTCTTTTCAATAAAACCTAATTCTTCTAAATCCGCCATATCGTTTCGGATAGTTGCTGGACTATAGGTTATCTCTTCCATTTTTGAAATAGCTCGAGATCCGATAGGTTGTGCTGTGTGGATGAATTCATCAATAATAACTTGCAAAATTAATAATTGTCTGTTTGATAACATTGATGATCACCTCTGTTAGCACTCTTAGCACCCGAGTGCTAAATCTATTATTAAATTATCAAATGCAGGCGAAAATGTCAATATGCATGCTTATAATTTTTAAATAATAATTGCTACTTCGCAGTAAGTATTCGTTTGAATTTCTCTTGTTCTATTAAGAATTCTTGAAACACCTCATTACCAAATAATTGACCTGCTTGTGTTAACCTCACCTGGTCTCCCACTTCTTCTATCCATTTTTTCTCTTTTAATTGTTGTAACTCATCATCATATAAATCAGTTAATGCTAGATTATATTTTTCACTAAAGCCAATTTTTGATACACCAGATCGTTTACGTAATCCTAGAAACATTTCTTCTTCAATTTGTTCCTTCACTCCAATTGGTTCTCTATGAAGTACTGGAAAATCGTTCTCATTCGCTTTTTTAAAATATGCAGGAAATGGACGTAAATTAACAATTCGTTCCCCTGGTAAATACCCATGCGCACCTGCGCCAAAACCAAAATAGTAATCATTATTCCAATAGGTTAAATTATGCTTACTCTCATAGCCAGGAACGGCAAAATTACTTATTTCATATTGATTCTTTCCGTGTTTCTCCATCTGGGTAATTAAATGCTCATACATGTCCGCTTCTGTTTCTTCCGGTTGCCTTTTTAATTTCCCTTTTTTATAACGTTGATAAAAAACAGTTTTGGGTTCAATTTGCAACGAATAAGAGGAGTAATGTGGCAAATCAAAAGCTAAAGCTTCTTGTACTGTTTTTTCAAATCCTGTCATTGTTTGTGTTGGTAGACTATATATTAAATCAATACTAATGTTCGTAATACCGTGTTTTTTCAGGGCATCAACATTTTGATAAACATCTTTAATTCGATGAAGTCTCCCTAATTGTTCTAGTAGTTCATCATCAAAGACTTGTGCTCCCATCGATATTCGATTTACACCAAAGGCTTTTAACAACTTTATTTTCTCTTCGTCTAAATCACCTGGGTTTGCTTCAAACGTATATTCTTCAACACTTTCCACTTCAAAGTATTTACCAATTGATGTAAGTAATTGTTGCAATTGTTTTGTATTAAGCGCAGTTGGTGTTCCCCCACCAACGAATATTGTTTTCATCTTTTGCCTTGGTTCCTTTATATAGGCTGCCATTTCTTTATCTAATGCAATTAAATAATCATCCGCCATTTTTTCTTCATAAAAGAATTTTGTGAAGTCACAATAGTGACAGATCTTCTCACAAAATGGAATGTGGATATATACCGATGATACCATTAACTTTCTCCCCTTCTTTATTCGATGTGATAATAGTAACTAGAAACCCTTGCCACATTAATGACAAGGGTTAGTTTTAATTATCTTCATCCATCCGCAAGACAGCCATAAATGCTTCTTGTGGCACTTCAACAGAGCCAACCATTTTCATACGCTTTTTACCTTCTTTTTGTTTCTCTAACAACTTTCTTTTACGTGTTATATCTCCACCATAACATTTAGATAAGACATTTTTACGCATTGCTTTAATTGTAGATCTCGAAACAATTTTATTTCCTATTGCTGCTTGTATTGGCACTTCAAACTGCTGCCTTGGAATTAGTTTCTTTAATTTCTCAACAATTTGCTTTCCTCTATCGAAAGAGAAATCCCTGTGAACAATAAATGAAAGTGCATCAATTGTTTCACCATTTAACCAGATATCCATTTTCACAAGATTCGATACCTTATAACCAATCATCTCATAATCAAAAGAAGCATACCCTTTTGTTTGAGATTTTAAAGAATCAAAAAAGTCATAGACAATCTCGGATAAAGGGATTTCATATACCACATTAACACGATTATCATCTAAATATTGCATATCAAGAAAGTCACCACGTTTTTTCTGACACAACTCCATCACTGCTCCAACGTAGTCATTCGGTACCATTACTGTCGCCTTTACAAATGGTTCACGTATTTCCTTAACAGATTGTGGATCTGGCATAATTGATGGATTATCAATTGATGCTTCCGTATCATCTTGTAAAAGCACCTGGTAAATAACACTTGGTGCAGTTGTTATTAGATCAATATTAAACTCTCTTTCAATTCGCTCTTGGATGATTTCCATGTGTAATAAACCTAAAAAGCCAGCTCGGAATCCAAAACCTAATGCTTGAGAGGTTTCTGGATCATATTGTAATGACGAATCATTTAACTCTAATCGCTCTAACGCTTCTCTAAGATCATTATAGTTATTAGCATCTACTGGATACAATCCACAAAACACCATAGGATTTAAGCGACGATAACCAGGTAATGCAACTTCAGCTGGATTATTAGCAAGTGTTATTGTATCACCGACTTGTGAATCGCCAACGTCCTTCATTGATGCCGTTAGATAGCCAACATCACCCACTGAAAGTTCATTTTGAGAAACTGGTTTAGGTGTAAACACACCAACATCATTGACTTCAAACTCTTTTCCATTGGCCATCATTTTGATGGTGTCGCCTACTTTAACGGAACCCTCTTTGATACAAACATACGCTATAACACCCCGATAAGTATCATATAATGAGTCAAAGATTAACGCCTTTAATGGCTCATCCGCATTTCCACTTGGTGCAGGTATTTTTTCAACTATACGTTCTAATATTTCATCGATACCAATTCCTGATTTAGCACTTGCAAGTATTGCTTCATCACCGTCAATACCTATCACATCAGTGATTTCTTGTTTAACTCTTTCAGGATCAGCGCTTGGTAAATCGATTTTATTAATTACTGGAATGATCTCTAAATCATTATCTAGAGCTAAATAAACATTAGCTAATGTTTGTGCTTCAATACCTTGGGCTGCATCAACAACTAAGATTGCACCCTCACATGCTGCCAAACTTCGCGACACCTCATATGTAAAATCGACATGTCCTGGTGTGTCAATCAGATGAAATAAGTATTCATCCCCATTTTCTTGTTCATAATGTAATTGTACTGCATTTAATTTTATTGTAATTCCACGTTCACGCTCTAAATCCATTGCATCTAAAAATTGTTCTTTCATTTCACGTTGAGACAATGCTTTTGTTTTTTCTAATATTCGATCAGCTAATGTTGATTTACCGTGATCGATATGTGCAATGATTGAAAAATTTCGCACGCGTTTTTGATCTCTTGCTTTTGACAATGTACACTCACTCCTATTTTCCGGCAACAATACTAGGATTGATTATAGCAGTGATAGATAAATGATTCAATTGTTTTCATCAAACTTCTACACGAAAATGATTCATATGAAAACTTGAGAAATACTATATGCAACGTCAATTACCTGATTGTAAAACCAGACACTAGCCTTTTCTATTGACTGTGCGGCTTGATACGTCATATTAGTTGGTTGTTCTTGCTGTTTTTCAGATATGACATTCACTACATCCGTATTGTTTTCTGATGATGGAATTTCTGGTTCAGTTACAGTAGTAACTACTTCAACTTGTTTTGCTATTTCTGGTTGATTCACTATGTCCATTTGCGGCTGTTGTGCCCCTAAAATCATACCAGATAAGAAAAAAACAACCAACAATAAGAGCCCTATCAATTTACGCATCAGTTTACATTCTCCTTTACATCATAAATAGTATTAATTAGTATCTTCACTAACTTCAAGAGCATTTGCATCCCAATAATAGCTGCTAAAGACCTCTGCCAATGCATCAGCAGAGCGGTACAACTCTGTCATTGTATTATCAACGCCACCAACTTCAATCAAAATTGCATTATCCGCTAAATTTTGATTATAAACACCATTTCTTCCAGCGCCTCCTTGTTCTGTGACACCTCTACTTAATCCAGGATACTTAGCCTCTAATTGCTCGTGAAGTTTTGTTGCTAACGCTACATTTTCTTCATTTCCGCTATAATCTGAACCAATCACAAAAAAGAGTTTAGCATATGTTTCTCCGTCAATCGTTGCTGTTGTATCATCTTTCCTTCGACTATCACGATGTAAATCAAAAACATACTGAATTTGACTATTGCCTGCTAATGCTTCTTCTACAATTGGTTTAGACGCTTCATACGATTGCCAATACTCCCAACCATTTTGATTTAATACTGACATGAAGTCAGTATGATCTACTTGTGCTCCAATTCCTTTTGCCTCTAAACTTTCCGCTAAACGATCACTTACTTTTGTTATATTCACTTCATCATGAAAAGCATTATTAGGGTCATCCACACCCTCTAAATTAGGTAAAAATGATTCACGATTATGCGTGTTGTAAACGAAAACAACCTTTTCTCCTTCTGTTGTTTGTTCACTCTGCTCTTCTTCTGTTTGTTCATTTTTAGGAATTTCTTCGTCCATCGTTGCATCTCTTTCTTCTAAAACAACATCTAGCGGAGAAGAGGATTCAATTGGCAAATTAGTATAATCCGTTCCTTCAGCTGCTATAATAATTTTTCTGTCGAATGCATAAAAACCTGGTAATTCTCGGCCTAATAGACTTCTTACGTCATTTGGCTTTATATTTGTTGCTAATTCAAACATAAAATCATTCCATTGAATTGGTTCTACATCAGAGGGATAGGCATCTAAAAATTGTTGATTTTCCATCCCTAATAAATATAAAAATGTTGAACCATTTATTTGGCTTGTCCATGACGTTAAAAGTGAAGATGATAAGCGATAAGCTGGTTTTGCAGTTGTAAAAAAGCCGATTGAAACAAACAATATAATTAGGATTATCATCCAAATTGATCCATTTCTAACATACTGAACAAATGATTTACGCACGTTATTCCATTTTATTTTTATATGAGTCATAGTTCCCTCTCCTAATTCTCTATCAGGTTTACTAGATACTTATGATAGATATTAAGAGAGTAGAACCAATTTCATTTCTTTCTAACGTGTATAGGCTCCAGAATTACTGATTGTTACTGTTTGATGTAACGCTGCATTAATTCCTGATGCTAATAGATGTGCCATGTCTTTCATATAGCCGTCTACTTCCTTTGGCGTAACCATTAAGTTGTGTCCAAGTGGCGTCAATACCTCTTGAATTAAGGTGCGTTTTTCTTCTTCATTTAACCCACCAATCATGCCGAACATAGCTTTTCGTTTCTCTAGTTTTGGCATGTCCTCATCTGATAAAGTGCGTTTTCCAAAGTTCATACTTGCAGGTGTAAGACTTTTAGATGGTCTATCTTTTTCAGCCCATTCCCGGCCAAAATGTTTTAACATATAATCAATCGTATCACTCGTAATTGTTACAGCATCGACTACTGTTGGAACACCTATAGCTATAACAGGAATTCCTAATGTCTCTCTACTTAACTCTTTACGCTTATTCCCGACGCCTGAACCTGGATGTATCCCAGAGTCTGAAATTTGAATCGTTGCGTTAACACGTTCGATTGATCGTGAAGCTAATGCGTCAATTGCAATAACGAAATCCGGTTTTATTTTCTCAATGATGCCCACAATAATGTCGCTTGTTTCAATACCTGTAACTCCCATTACACCAGGAGTTAATGAAGAGACAGAGCGATAGCCTTCTGCTACTGTTTCAGGATGAAGCTTAAATAAATGACTTGTAATAAGCGATTTCTCTACCGTCATTGGTCCAAGTGCATCCGGGGTTACATTACCATTACCTAATCCTACAATTAAACAGGTCGCATCCTCTTTAAGATTCGTTTCTTCTAATAGTTTTACTAACTCTTTTGCTAGAACTTGTGCTGCTTCTTCTTGCAGATGACTATCTTGCCGTTTCACACCTTCTGTATGAATGGTAATGTAGTTTCCAACTTTTTTTTGAATTTTTTCTGCGCCTACTTTATCAATTTGAACATAAGTAACAAGTGTATCTTTTTCTTTATGTTCATTTATTACCACGCCTTCAATTTTCTTTTCTGTATCGTTTTCCTCTTCTACATACATATCCTTTGCTTCTACTGCCAAGTCTGTTCTAATAGAAGGTTTCCTATCATGAGATTGAGCCAATTTCTTCACCATCCTTTTCTATATAGACTTGCCAGACCAATTAAAAAAAATACGTATTCCTAACCTTATAGATATTTATATTGAAAAATTCGCTGTGCTTTGGTACAATGTCTCTTGTTCCATAGTAATTTATAATGGATCTCAAAACGTGGAGGTGAAATCATGGCTAATATTAAATCAGCAATTAAACGTGTACGTTTGAATAATGAAAAACGCGCGCATAATGCACCAATTAAATCTGAAATGCGCTCTAACATTAAACAAGTAGAAAACTTCGTTGCCGAAAAGAATGTAGAAAGTGCAAAAACAGCTTTACAACGTGCAATTAAAAAAATTGACAAAGCAGTTCAAAAGGGCATTGTCCATAAAAATAATGGTAATCGTCAAAAATCACGCCTTACTAAAAAAGTAAATGAGCTTAGTGCTTAATTACTTTTTATGACCAACGAAAAAAAGCGACCCTTTTAAAAGAAGGATCGCTTTTTTAATTACTATATTTTTTATGCCAACTTTTGTTGAATTAATTGGTAAAGTAATAGTTCAAACGCTAATGGTTTATCAATCTTACCTTGCTTGATCTGTGCATCTGTTGTTGCACAAGCATCTATTATGAACTCCAACCTTTTTTGCGTGAATTTCTTTTCTCTTTCCATCGACATTTTTACTACATAAGGATGCACTTTTAAGTATTGTGCCATTTGTTTTTGACCGTAGCCTTTTTGCACTAAAACTTTGACATGATAAAGTGTTCGAAACTGAGACGCTAATAAAGCGACTAGCGCAATAACTTCCTCATTCATTCTTTCTAAATCTTTATAAATCTGAATCGCTTTATTTAGATCTTTAGCGATTACTGCGTCAACTAATTTTAATCCAGATGTGTTTGCTTGATGTGCTACTAAATCTTCTGCAATAGAAGCAGTTACTGTCCCATTCGTACCTACATACGTCGCTAATTTCTCTAATTCCTTTTGTAACATTAGTAGGTTAGTTCCAGTTTCTCGAACAATTAATTCATAAACTGGCTTTTCTAATTTAACTTGGAGCGTTTTAGCCATATGATCAATCCATCGGTCCACATTCCAAGCTTTTATTTCTTCACAATCAACCATTGTAGCTTGTTTCTTTAACAATTTTATTAATTTTTTCCGCTCATCTAACTTTTCATATGGAGCAATTAAGACAAGTGTGGAATAATCTACCGGTTGCTCAATATAGTTTTGTAAGCTTTCTAAATTATGATCTACATTAGATTTATCCTGCTTAGCAGTTAAAAATAATGGGTTATAAGCAAAAATTATTTTTCTTCCGCCAAAAAATGGGTATGTTTCTGCATCCATTACAACCTCTTGAATTGTTGTTTCTTCTAAGTCGTAACGAATAATATTTGATTCTTTATCTTCAGGTGCCAAACCAGTAAAGATCAACTGCTTATTAATAGCTTCAATTAAGAATGATTCTGTGCCATATAAAACATATAAAGACTGTAATTCTTGATTTTTTATTGTTTCAATTGCTTTAAAATAATCCACTTTTTTCACTCCGATAGTTCTACATTGATATATATATCCTAAAGTGAATAGCTAAAGAAAACAAGCGGTAATTTCAAAAAAAGGAGGAAGCGATGAATATCACTTCCTCCGCAATCTATATGAACGTTTTAATAACAGTCCTAGGTAGCTGGCATTAAAACGATGTTTTCAATTATAGATTGACCCAAGGATTAAAAAATAGGCATGTAAACTGTTGCTAACAAAGGAAATTGCCCTAAAGTAAACTGGTAGCAATTAGATTATTATGATTTATACATAACAAAAACGCTTAAGCTCTACTTTTTCTAAAATAAATCATGAAGTAACCGTTTCTATTTGTTTGAACCTAAGATATATTATGGTAAGAATGATGAAAATGTTCCTTGATCTCCAGTATTTTTATACGTATATTGTATCGCTCCTTGTTTATCGGTTCGGTATATGATGATGTTCTCTTTTGATAAGCGTTCGATAACATCTTGATCTGGATGATTATATTGATTATTTTCACCAACGGAGATTAATGCAATTTGAGGACGAAATGCTTGTAAAAAGCTAGAAGAAGTAGAAGAATGACTACCGTGATGCGCAACCTTTAGAACATCCACTTTTATATTGGGATAATTTTTCACAAGTATTTGTTCTACATCTGCACTAATATCTCCTGTGAAAAGCCACATTAAAGATCCAATTTTAGACGCTATAACTAGCGAATTGTCATTTTCCGCTTCTTGATTCACTTCTGGATGCATCACATAAAATTGTTGTTGATCAATCATAAAGTGCTCATCTTTTTTTAGATAATCCCAGTTAATTTCTTCTTTTTTTATTACATTAGCTAACTCCTGAGGTGGGGTAAAATAAGTACTTGTTACTATACGTTGGACAGGAAATTCCTCTAATAAGAAAGGTAAACTTCCTATATGATCATGGTCAGCATGTGATAGTACAACTAAATCAATATTCCCAATACCTCTACTGTACAAATATGGTTTTATTACTTGTTGATAAGTCCGATCAGATGGGGTTTTAAAATCACTTTCCATCGTTCCTGCAGCATCGATAACAATGACACCTTTTCGATAAGGTAGTTCTATAATAATCGAATCCCCTTGACCTACATCAAGCATTGTGATTGTTCCATTTCCGTTAATATATGGACGACAAGCGATCCAAAAAACTAAACCAATTAATACTAATCCGTTTAAAATAGCCATTCTTTTCTTTTTATCATCTAGTGCAATGAATAAGAAAAACAAACATAAATAATATGGAATATAGTAATATATAGGGAATTCACCGATTATCCATGGATAATACCATTTTTGATCAATCCATTCTATTATGGATAAAGCAGGTTGATGAAGATGAATAAAAGTGCTATCGATTAACGTAGTCAAAAACGGAAAGAAATAAATGGAAAGAAGCATGAGGAACAAAACAGGCATAACTATAATAGAAAAGTAAGGTACGACTATAGTATTTAGTATCAGTGATAATGGATTCAAAAAATAAAAATGGGCTATTTGAATAGGTAAAACACTAACTAAGCTAATAAAACTTATTCGAAATATAAGATTTAATTTTCCGCTACTTCTGGTTATAAAATGTTTAGACAACAAAATGGATAAGGTTACAAGAAAAGAAAATTGAAAACCTAATTGGTAAATGATTTGTTTATCAAATAAAACACAAATAAAGAAAACTATACTTAGACTATCAATCATTCCTAAGTTTATTTTATTTTTCATCATAATAAATCCTAATATCGTCATCCATGCAGCTCGCCATACAGATGGAGCCCCTCCACTAATAAACGGATAAACCATCAACAATGCAAGTAATAGATAAAATGCTTTCTCTTTCGTAACCATACCAGTCTTAATTAAGATAAAATAAACAAAGCTACTAATTAATCCTACATGTAAGCCAGATATAGCTAGCAGGTGGGACAACCCCCATCGTTCGAATACATTGATGGCCTTTTCGTCAATCAATGCGTCTCGGCCTAATAATAGCGCTTGGAGCCACCCACTCGCAAAACTACTTATTTCCCTTTCAATTTTAACTATGATATTTTTCCGCAAAGTGAAAAGCTCATTTTCAAATGAAGAGCCAGTACATTTTAGATCGCTTTGCTCGATCGTTATGAGATAGGTTATTTTTTGTTTAAAAAGGTATTCTTGATAATTAAATTGACCTGGATTTTTGCTGACTGGAGGTATTTCTGGTGATCCTTGTAACTGACATGTGGCACCTGTTTTCCAAGTTGTAGAGGAGGATAGATCCTCTTCATTTTTAAAGTTAGTGACAAGAAGATCTTGATTTGTTATAGCATCATGAAAGACAAATGAGGTTTTTAACGGAGTAGAGTCTATCTCTGAGGTGATGGTTCCCATGAAATCCTGAACTTCACCATCTAATATTTTATTTTGATTCGATGGATAATAGTAAAAAGAGAAAATGAAACATGTACTACACATGATCATAATATCCACAATTCTTATCCGTTTGTTCTTGAATAGTAGGTATAACCAAAGAAAAAATATACCATAAAGGAATAACAATCGCAGTGTGATTGCAATTATTCCAATAATAGCACTAACTGCAATCAGATGCCATTTTCCACGCACAATTGGCTCTCCTCTTTTCTATTTTTAATTAATTTTCAGGTATTAAGTCGATTGAAACTTGTTCTAATACGACTTTTTCAACATGAACCCCTGCTTCACGAAAGAGATCAATTGCATATGGGTGATTTTTATAATCTGTTGCATAATAAACAGACTTAATACCACCTTGAATAATAGACTTACAACATTGTAAACAAGGAAAATGCGTTACATACATTTCTGCTCCATCTGTTGCTACGCCAAATTTTGCGCACTGTAATAATCCATTTATCTCTGCATGAATCGTACGCACGCAATGTCCGTCAATCACATAACAGCCTTCATCAATACAATGCGTACTACCGGAAACACTTCCGTTATATCCGCCTGCAATAATTCGTTTATCACGAACAATCGTTGCTCCTACCATTAATCTCTCACACGTACTACGCAAAGCAATTAAATGACTTTGCGCCATAAAATACTGATCCCATGAAATTCTTTCCATTCATACATACCTCACTTACTTTTTTCTAAAGTTTATCCAACAAATGAACATTCGTCAATGACTTATGGAATTTGTATGAATTCCGCAAGATTCTCAATTGTTTTAGTTCCAATTCCAGTTATACCTTCTAAATCCTGAATCGATGTGAATGGGCCATTTTCTTCTCGATACTGCAAAATGGCATCAGCCTTAACTCCACCAATGCCTGGTAGGGTTTCTATTTCTTCTTTAGTGGCTGTATTAAGGGGAATTTTAGATGTAGTTGTTTCATTTGTGGTTGTTTGTAAGGTTTGTATCTCTTCCCCAATTTTCGGGACAATTATCACCATTTCATCTACTACTTTTTGGGCTAAGTTTACTTGCTCTAGATTGGCTTGATCAGTAAACCCACCTGCCATTTCAATTACTTCTTTCACACGTTTCTCTCCAGTAATTTCATACATATCAGGTTTCATCACTTCACCTTTCACATCTACAAACTGCTTGACTGGCTCTGTTGTATGCTCTATGGGATTAACTATTTCTTCCTCTAACTCCATTTCTGGTTCTGTCTGACTAACATTCGAACGAATAGTCGTATTAGTCATCTGACTAGAATTGATTAATTCCCATAATCCAAATGCTATTATACCAATAACGACACTAGCGATTAGCCAATTGTTTTTTAACCAATAAAACATTTCCAAACTCCTCTCTTTTGCATAAGGTATGGAAAGGAAAAAGCACATGGGAAATTCAAAAATAAATAGGTAGGCATATATTTTTCAAAAAACGAACACTTCTTATTTCGACAAAAGATTTGTTTATCCTGCAATTTTATAAAAAAAGAAAAAACGCTCATTCTTTTTTATGAGAATGAACGTTTTAATTTCTATTTTTGACATACAAAAAAGATTCGTTGTTCTTTTTCGATCGTTTCCTTTGAAATTGGTTCGAAATTAAAATCAGCATATAAACCTTTGATTTCAAATCCACATTTTTTTAATAACCTTTCATATGTAGGTATTGGAAAAGTCCGTTGATGATGAATCTCATCAAATCGATCATATTGTTTTTGATCTTGAATAAAAAAGGTTAGATTATGAAAAACTTCCCCTTCTTGTTCACCTGGCTCACAGAACCAAACATACCCCATATCTTCATACATTTCTGAGAAAACTTGATCTTTTAATTCTGATTCCACATATCCTATTGCATGAATATCAAATAAAAATAAACCATTTGGTTTCAATAGCTGCTCAACATTACTGAATACGTTCGCTAATTCTTCCTCTGTTGTGATGTAATTGATAACATCGCAATAGCTAACAGCGGCATCAAATTGGCTTAAACCATTCAAAGAACGTAAATCCTGTTCAACCCATTGAATTTTTAAGTTGTTTGCACTTGCTCTTTGCTCAGCATGACTTAACATATCAGCCGCTAAGTCGACACCTACTAAATCATAACCAGATTGTGAAAGTAGACAAGTGATTTGTCCAGTTCCACAACCTAAGTCAATTATTTTTTTTGTTTCAGTTCCATACTTTTTTAATGCATACTTTGTAAAAGCATGCCAATCATCATAAGGAGCATCTTCCATTAGTAGATCATATACATATGACATCTTATTGTAAGACATTGTTTATCCCTCTTTTGAGAAATGCACCTCCACTAGTGGTGCATCACCCCAAAGTCGCTCAAGATTATAATAGTTACGCTCATCACTATGGAAAATATGACAAACAACATCGCCTAAATCAACTAGGATCCAGCGTGCTTGGTCAAATCCTTCCATTCGCTTTACATTAATATCTAATTCTTCAGCTTTTTCCTTTATTTCTCTTGCAATTGACTGTACTTGTCTTTCATTACTTGCATCACAAATTAAAAAATAATCCGCCATTGATGAAACTTGTTGCATATTTAATAAAACAATATCGTTACCTCGTTTGTCATCACAAGCTTGTGCTGCTAATTTTGCAATTTCTTCGTTATTCATTAAATTTATTCCCCCAGTTTAATTTTACTTTTCAGATGATTATATGCATGTATCGCATCTGGATAAATCTTTTGATTATGTGTTATTAAGTGTTGTATTGTATTTTTTAAAGTTAAAAACACAGCATAATCCAAATCCTGTTTTGCTTGTTCACGCACATCTTCAACTCCAGGAAAGTTTCTACCTGGTTCAATGTAATCCGCTAAAAAGATAATTTTTTCCATTGTATTCATATATGCCTTGCCTGTTGTGTGCCAATGAATAGCCTGTAAAATAGTTCGATCTGTTATGCCTACTTCACGTTCTACTAATAAAGCACCTACTGGACCGTGCCATAGTTCTGAATGATAATCCAATAAGTCTTTTGGCAATGTCGACTTTTCAATCCATCGTTTCATTTCATCTAAATCACGATATTTTGCATAATCATGAAAAATTGCAGCAAGTTCAATTTTATCAGTTGGTTGCTCATAGTGTACAGCTAAATCAATCGCTGTATCCGCTACACGGATAGTATGCTCATACCTTGCTAACTTTAAATGTGATTTTACTATTTGTAAACTTTCAGTTCGATTCATACAAATGGAACTCCTTTATCACGCGTAGTACGCTTGGGGTCACTAAATATTTAATTGATTGTTCCTTTTTTATCCTTTTACGAATCATTGTGGATGATATATCCATTATCGGGATATCTAATCCAATGACTGGATAATCTGTTTTTAGAACATAATCTGGTCGTTTCACACCAACAAATTGAATTAATTCTATTAACTCATCAATACGATACCATTTCGGTAAATATTCCACCATATCCGCGCCAATAATAAAATAAAACGTAATGTCTGGATGTTTTTCATTTAATAACATTATGGTATCAAATGTGTACGATTTACCTAAACGATCAACTTCAATTGTGTTCAGAAGAAAATGATCGTTATCTGCAATTGCTACTTCTAGCATATTAATTCTTTGTGTTACAGTTGTCGTTGTCTTCGCTTTATGTGGTGGTTCATAGGAAGGAATAAACCAAATTTCATCCAGCCCTAACTGTGTATAAGCTTCTTCAGCTATCATCAAATGTCCGATGTGTGGCGGATCAAATGTTCCTCCCAATAGGCCTACTTTTTTCATTTTGTTCTCCTTATGGAAGCTCGATCTGTTTATTTTCTACTGACTCTTTGTATAACACAATATTGTTTCCGATTACTTGTACAAGTTCTGCTTCTGTACCTTGCACCAATTGATCAGCAACAACATCTTTATCTTCAGCACAATTCTGCAACACACTTACTTTGATTAACTCTCTTTTTTCTAGTGCTTCATTTACTTGTACAATCATGTTCTCATTAACACCTGTTTTTCCTACTTGGAAAATCGGTCGTAATGGATTCGCTTTTGCTCGTAATGAGCGTTTTTGTTTACCTGTTAACATAGTTATTCATTCCCTTTTAAAATGTCTTCTAGCCCTGATAGTAGTGGCTCAATCGTTACTTCTTTTCCACTCCATAATTGAAAAGCTAATTTTGCCTGATATAACAGCATCATATGCCCTTGATGGATAGAAGCACCCTTATGTTGTGCCTCTAATAGAAATTGTGTCATTAATGGTTGATAGACAATATCACTAACAACTGTATCGTTATTAACATACTCTAATGAAATAATTTGTTCTTGTGTAACTGGTTTCATTCCAACTGATGTTGTTTGAATAATTAAATCGTAATCCTGAACATGTTTCTCTGCTTCTTGAAAACTTAAAGCACGTGAGTTTACTTTATCCGTTCTATTCAAAGGAAGCAAATCTGTCGCTTTTTTCAACGTGCGATTGGCAATGTCCACTGTCTCAAATGATGCACCACACAAAGCGTAAAATATACCTCTAGCAGCACCACCCGCTCCTAATACGAGTACACGCTTATCCCCAGAAAAAAGCATTGGAAATTGTGATTGCATTGCCGTCAGATATCCTGCTCCATCTGTATTATAACCAACCCATTTACCATTTTTAAATACCACTGTGTTTACTGCACCAATTAAAGCAGCATAAGTGTCTACTTCATCTAAATATTTCATAATGGATTGTTTATACGGTACGGTAACATTAAAGCCATCCAATTTATCTTCTTTAAGTTTCTCAACAGTTTCACGAAAATTTTCTCTCTCCGTCTCATATAACAAATATGTACCATCCCTATCTATTTGTTGAAGAAACTGTTGATGGATCCAAGGTGATAAAGAATGCTTGATTGGATAACCAATTAAGCCTAATTTCATCCTACTCTCCCCCTTTTCTTCTAGATAGCTGTTATATAAGTGCGTCTCTACGTGATACGGGCATAATGTCCGGTGAATGCGCACTGACAGTTGCATGATTTCCAGTAACAGTAATCCAACCTAATCCCGGAAAAACAATATCTGTTTTATTATCTTTCACTTTAAAAGATTGTTCTTTTAAAGCTGGATATTCCGTTGCATTTTCTTTACTTGGTGGTGTTAACATTTCTCCTACATGTTTCTCATAAAGGTTTTCTGCATTATCTAATTTTGTTCGATGGATTGTTAGTTGGTTCGCAAAATAACAGACAAATGATTGTTTCTCTCCTTTTACAAAATCAAATCGTGCAAGTCCACCTACATATAACGTTTGTCCTTCTTGCAATTGATAAACGCGTGGTTTAATCTCTTTAGTTGGTGTAATTGTCTTCAAGTCAAAATCCGACATGTAGTGTGATAACTGTTTTCTATTGATTACACCTGGCGTGTCATATAATGCGGTTGAATCATCTAAAGGAATCTCAATAAAACCAAGTGTTGTCCCCGGAAAGTATGAAGTGGTTATTGCATCTTTCGTACCAGTTGACTCATTTATTAGTCGATTAATAAATGTTGATTTCCCGACATTCGTGCTTCCTACTACATATACATCTTGCTTTTTACGGTATGACTCAATTGCATTTTTAACTTGATCCATTCCTTGTCCTGTGGAAGCGGAGATTAAAAATACATCTTGCACGACAAGTCCTAGATCAGCAGCTGACTTTTTCATCCATTGTCTTAACTTACTAACATTAGTCGATTTAGGCAATAGATCGACTTTGTTCCCTATTAAAATAATTGGATTATCGCCTGTCAAACGATGTAGACTTTTAATAAAGCTCCCATTAAAATCAAATACATCTACTAATTTAACAATTAATCCTTTTGTTTTACTGATTTGACTTAGCATATCTACAAAGTCTTGATCAGTATACGAGACATCTTGAACTTCATTATAGTGTTTTAACCTAAAACATCGTTTACAGATGATGGTATCATTTTTTAAAGCAGACTGTGGAACATAACCTGCTTCGTCTTCATTTATAGTTTGAATTGGTGCACCACATCCTTGACAGATATCATCTAATCGTTCTGTGTCTATTCCTTCCACGTTATCATTCCTTTCTTTCGCATCCAACTTAGAATTCTTCGTTCCATTTTTCGATTAATTCGTGTTAACATACCATCCGTTTGGACAATAGGTACAACGAGGATTGTATAGAAACCTGCACTATTACCACCTAATATATCAGTCATTAATTGATCGCCTATAACAACAACCTCTTCTTTTTCCAAGCCCATCCGCTTAGCTGCTTTTTTAAAAGCTCGGTTCAATGGCTTTCTAGCACTATATACGAAAGGTCTTTTTAAAGGTTCAGAAAATATACGAACTCTTTCTTCCTTATTATTTGAAATAATAGTTACGTTAATATCATTTTCTTCCATGCTTTGAAACCATTCGACAATTTCAGGTGTTGCATCTACTACATCCCAAGCCACTAAAGTATTATCTAAATCTGTAATAATACCGGTAATACCTTTCTCTTTTAAAGATTCTGGCGTTATTTCGAAAATAGTTTGTACATGTTGATTTGGTAAAAATTTTTTTAGCACGTCATTTGCCACCTCTGTTTACATTTACCTTTCCCATTCCACTTACTCATCATAAACAATTTATCACGTTCTTTCAAAACTATTCTACTAAAAACGCAATAAAATTATATGTATATGCTTTTTAAACCCTTTATATTCCCGAAAATCGTTCGACAAATTACTGGTTTTTTCACGACTGTGGATAACTTTATGCACACGAAAAATCGCGATAAGACAAGATTTTTCAAGTTTTTCCTCACATTACTAACAAGTTATCTACAGGCTATGTAGATAACTATTCGCTTGTACCAAACATTTTAATTTGTTAAAGTATTAATAACTTCTTCCTCATGAGATACAAAAATCGACTTAATATTGTATATCCAATACTTTAGGAGGGGCTAAAGATGAAACACTTATCAGATGATTTATTAATTGAGTCGTACTATAAAGCATATGAATTAAAGCTCAGTCCAGAATTTATACGCTTAATTGAGCAAGAAATCGAACGCAGGTCACTTGCTAATTACATTCACTATTTTGCTAATTAGCAAGTTTCTCCACTCACTAACTTATTCTACAATACTAATCAATCAGTTTATATAGGACAGACACTATTATGATGTTTCCTTCATAGATTAGGGATATAGGCAAAAGCCCAAACGCTATGGAGGTGCATATACTTGTCAACGATCTTAAGTGCGCTTGCTTTACTAATGAAGGATGCACTTTTCTTTGTATCTTATGTAAAAAACCACGCTTTTCCACAACCACTCAATTCAAAAGAAGAGGCCATTCAAATCAAAAAAATGCTTGAAGGAGACGAAGATGCTAGAAACATGCTAATCGAACATAATTTACGATTGGTAGCACACATTGTTAAGAAATTCGAAAATACTGGTGAGGATAATGAAGATTTAATTTCAATTGGTACCATTGGGTTGATTAAGGGAGTAGAAAGTTTTTCAATGGATAAAGGAACTAAATTAGCGACCTATGCTGCTCGCTGTATTGAAAATGAAATCTTGATGCATCTTAGAGCATTAAAGAAGACTAAAAAAGATGTTTCCTTACAGGATCCAATAGGGCAAGATAAAGAAGGTAATGAAATCAGTTTAATAGATATATTACAAGCTGAAAATGATGATATTGTTGAATTTATACAATTAAACATGGAAGTTGCTAAAATTCAAAAATACTTAAACATTTTAGATAATCGCGAGAAACAAGTTATAACAAGCCGCTATGGTTTAAGTAAAGAAGATGAATTAACACAAAGGGAAATTGCAAAGAAACTAAATATATCTCGAAGTTATGTATCTCGAATAGAGAAACGAGCGTTAATGAAAGTATTCCATGAATATTATAAAAAAGAGAGATAAAGAGCACTCCTATGGGTGCTCTTTTACTCTTTATTCCTTACTTTTATTATTAAAGTCTGAAACCATAATGCACCACCCAAACATGCAAGCATTAAGGTTATCAAATATGTTAAGTGTTCTGTTTGCTGACGTACATAAGCCTCTATTATGAGACCGGCGTATAAATAACTACTAAGAATTAATAGAACAAGCAAGAAGCGTTGAAAGTCTCTAACTTTTGTATCATTCCCCATCTTGGTCTCTCCTTTACCGATGATGTATGTTGATAATAACATGCATTCGGTGTGAAAAAACCTAGTAATTCATGGGAAACATTAAATATCTTGAACAACTTCCATAATTAATTGCGCAGCATGTTTTGCTGCGGTATCCAAAAATGCATCAAACGATACAGCTGATTCTTTACCGGCAATATCAGATAAAGCTCTTATTATTACGAAAGGCGTATTATATTGGAAACATACTTGTGCAATCGCTGCTGCCTCCATTTCAGTTGCAATCAACAAAGGGAATTTTTCTCTAACAAATTCAACACGTATTGGATCCTGCATAAAGGAATCTCCTGTTCCTATTAGACCTTGTTTGCCTTTCACATGAAGGATTTGTTTAATAACCTTTTCCACTTTCTCTATTAGAAAGGGATCAGCAAGGTATGTTTCTGGTAAACCAGGTACTTGTCCATATGCATACTGAAATGCTGTTACATCAACATCATGATGTGTTACAGCATTCCCAATAACTAAATCACCAACATCTAAAGTTGCATCAAAACCACCAGCAGAGCCTGTATTTATAATGTAAGTTGGTTTATAGCGTTCATGTAAGATGGTCGTTGCCATTGCTGCATTAACTTTCCCTATTCCTGATTGCAAGATAACAACACTTTTCCCTTTAAGAGAACCTGTTATAAATAAACAGTTAGCTATTTTTTCTTCTTTTTCAATATTTGTCATGTTGTCTTTTAATAACGCTATTTCTTGATCCATTGCCCCAATTATCCCGATAATCATGCTCTATTTCTCCTTCAATAATACTTTTAGTTTTCGCTAGTAAAGCGATATTTTTGGTCATTTTCATTTAATATTTCCACCTGAGTTGGTTTCCAACCTTGATTTTCAATCCAAGCTATAAAAACGCGGTAATGTTCAGACTCCTCACTATTTGAAAAGGTTGTAATCACTTGTTGTTCACCATTTCCTGCGACCCATAAATAAATCATATTCTCAGTTGATAAACCTGTAGCTAACGAAGCAGCACGCATCATCTCTTCCCAATCCTCAGAAGTTTTTTCCCATACAATTTCATGTGGTTCTTCTTGATTAGTTGGAATAGGATTCCAATTCCCAGTATACGCTTCTATGACATTTTCGTCTTCTGATTCTACTACTTCCAAATTAACTTCTTCTGTTCCATCGGTTTCTAGTTCCAATTGCTCCTCCGCTAGTTCATCAGTATCAGTTGTTTCATTCACATCTTCTTGATCTTGTTCCGTATCTTGCGTATCTGCTTCAGAAGTTACGTTATCTTCGTTTAATTCTGACTTTGCCGCTGTATCTTCTAATGCATCGTCATCTTCGCCACCAGAAAACACAAGAATTGCAATAAAACAAATAATAAGCGCTACACCTAACAAAGCAAGATAGGATAACCATTTTGTATTTTTACGTCTTTTCTCAAATCTATTTAAGCGACTATATTGATCAAAATCTTCTGGCATATAGTTTCCTCCCTCTTGACCATTTTACCTTATATTATGTTCTAGTAATGCAATCAATTTCCCTTTTAAAATTGTCATTTTTTAAAAGGTTGTTTTTTATGCTACGTTACCATAAACTTTATAATCTACGTCGCAGTTTCTCTCAAGTCTTGATATTCAAAGTAATGGTTTGCGAAAAAACTTTTAAATTATTAAAAAATGTTTCATGCCAATAAGTAGCATGAAACATTTTAATTTATTGTCTTTGATTTAAAATCTTATTCATTATGTCGTTCACTTATTTAACACTTATTATTTTCACATTCATATCACCAGCAGGTGTTGAAACAGCCAGCGATTCTCCAATTTCACGTCCAAGTAAACTTTTAGCTATTGGTGAGTCATTTGAGATTTTACCTTCAAAAGGATCTGCCTCAGCACTACCTACAATTGTGTAGGTTTCTTCATCACCATTTGGTAACTCTTGAAACGTAACAGTCTTACCAAGTGAAACAACATTTGGATTTTGGTTATCATTTTCAATAATAACTGCATGCCGTATCATATTCTCAACATGGCCTATACGTGCTTCTACAAAAGCCTGCTCATCTTTCGCTGCATCATACTCAGAGTTCTCAGATAGATCACCAAAATCACGTGCTTCTTTTATACGTTCAACAATTTCTTGACGTTTCTCTGTTTTTAATAAATGCAATTCGTTTTCTAACTTTTCTTTTCCTTCTTGCGTCATATAATAGCTTTTCTCTACAGCCATTCTAAACACTCCTTTTAATTCCAACCCTTTTTAAACAGCAAATTACTTATTGATATTTATTCATAAAGTAGTCTGAATATGTCAATCTAATGTAAAAGTAAACGTTTAATAAAACTACTAACCAATACTATGGCAGATTTTTTGTAATATTTCAATACTTTTCTTTTGAAACTTTTTAAGAGATTTGTTTAATTCATCTTACGAGCTAATATTGTTTGTATCTTTGTAGCCATTAAATCAATCGCAACGAGGTTTTCGCCACCTTCTGGAATAATAATATCTGCATAGCGTTTTGTTGGCTCAACAAATTGTAAGTGCATTGGTCTTACTACATTAATATATTGATCGATAACGGAATCAATCGTACGCCCACGCTCTTTAATGTCACGAAGCATTCTTCTAATAATTCGGACGTCAGCATCCGTGTCAACGTATACTTTTATATCCATTAAATCTAATAATCGTGGATCTTCTAAGATTAGTATTCCTTCTAAAATAATTACTTCTTTAGATTCAACAGATACTACTTGATCAGAACGAGTATGCTGTTTATAGTCATAAATTGGCTTATCAACAGCTTTATGTTGTAATAATTGATGCAGATGCTTAATTAAAAGATCATTATCAAATGCTAACGGATGATCATAGTTCGTTTCTAACCTTTCTTCAAAGGGTAGATGCGACTGATCCTTATAATAATAGTCTTGTTCAATAACTAAAATGGTCTTATCAGCAAAACGTTTGCAAATTGAACGCGTAACAGATGTCTTTCCAGAACCAGATCCACCGGCTACACCTATTACGATAGGCTTTTCATTACTCATATGTTAACTATCCCCTTTATTATCATGTTGTTGTTTTTTTGTTGTTATTGCTATCCCATCGCCTATAGGTACAATTGTAGTATGATAAGCTGACATGTTAACTAACCATTCATTATAGGCACGAATCTTTGTTGCAATACGTTGTTGTCCTTTATTTTGGCTACTGTCAGTAGCAACCATTCCTTTGAATAAAACATTATCAGATATAATAATGCCATCTTCATTTAAAAATGGCGAATACAATTCGAAAAATCGTTGATATTGTCCTTTTGCTGCATCGATAAAAAGAAGATCAAACTTCCCTTTTACTTCTACTTCATTACTAATATCGAGCGCATCACCGAAAACTAAATCGATAGTGTCAGTATCACCATAGTTTGAAATATTACTAATAGCTTCTTGATATCTTAGTAGGTCTCGTTCTATTGTTACAATAGTAGTACTAGGATATGCACTTGCCATTTGTAAGGCAGAATAGCCAATAGCGGTGCCTATTTCAAGTATTTTTTTTGGCTTTTTCATTCGAATTATTTGTTTTAAAAAAGCAATACCAGTTGGTTCCATAATTGGAACGTGGTTAGCATTAGCATAAATCTCTAGCTCTTTTACCCAATTATCCTGTGATTCAATTAAACTGGATAAATATTCTTCCGTTTCCTTGTCCATTTAATTTAAATTCCACCTTTTCACGCTTAAAATAAGGAAATTAGGAGCGATTATCAAGTAATCACCCCCCAATCTCTTGCTATAAATCTCGATCTAAATGTTCTTTGGCTAATTCTTTGTGTCTTTCAAATGTTTCAGCATAATAAATTTCACCGTCTAGAGCAGCTACAAAGAATAAAAATTCTGTATCTTCAGGTTCTATAATTGCTTTTAATGAGTTTTCACTAAAATTAGAAATTGGTCCCACAGGTATCCCATCTATCCTGTAGGTATTATAAGGTGATTCAACTTCCAAGTCCTCAAGTAAAACTCGGTCTTTATGTGTACCTAATGCATACAAAACAGTTGGATCTGTTTGTAGCCTCATATCGTTTTCTAATCGATTATAAAATACACCTGCAATTTTCTTGCGATCCTCTTCTGTACGTGCTTCTTTCTCAACTAATGAAGCTAATGTAATAACTTCGTGCATCGAAAAATCTTCCATTTCATTGATCTGTGATTGATACGTTAATACTACTTGTTCCGTTTTTTCTAACATTGTTTTTATAATGTTGTCTATAGAAGGATCTTCTGTATAAAATGGATAAGTAGCTGCAAATAAATAACCTTCTAATGGGTAACGGATGTCTGTGTCTAATATTTCTTCCGATAAGATTGATGGATACGTTTGAATTAGCTGACTAATATAAGCTTCATCTTGCATTCTTTCAATAAATTCATCTCCATCAATACCAGCATTGTTCTCATATAATGCTGCAATTTCATCAATACTTTTACCTTCTGGTATGGTTACATTAATTACAGCCTCTTGCATTACATTACCGGTTTGTAATTTGTCTGTGACTTGAGCTAACGTCATGGATGGAGACAACTGGTATTCACCAGCTTGAAATTCCGCAGCATTGTTAAACTTTACGTAAAAACGATAAATAAAAGCATTACTAACAATACCCTCTTCTTCTAATATATTCGCTATTTGAGATGTGGATGATCCGAGTGGGATCTCAATGGTTTTTAAAGTTTCATCACTCGAGTCAACGGGTGCAAGCCCATCCCTCACATATATGTATCCAGATATACCTCCTACAACTAAGGCTATTGTCAGTAGTACAAGTATTGTTGCAACAATCTTTCTTACTAAACTAGCTTCTTGACATCTTTGAATAAAAAGCTCTCCACGTGATTTATAAGACTTCATTGATTCTTTATCATCTATGCTCTCTTGTGTGTGTTGGTTGTCTTCTTCTATATGTTTCTTTTTCTTTTCGTTATCAGATGTGGACATCTTTAAATCCTCCCTTCATCCGGTACATTATACTACAAAAAACAACACTATTTCCATTTTATTTTCAAATAAAGTTTATAACACACAAAAACAGAAGGAAGTTGTTCCTTCTGTTTTTGTTATATTAACATTACTAACTAACAATGCGAAAACTATTCCTCGTCATCTGTGAGTGTATTAAGCATTTCTTCAACCATTTCCCATTCTTCATCACTTTCAATTTGAAATAGAGCCAAATCGTCTTCATTATTTTTATCTTCATAACGAAAGGCGAACACTTCTACTTCTTCATCTTCGTTTTGATCAATTGGAACTACTGCTATATAAGATTGTTGATTCTCATCAACATCAAATGTGAAAAGTACCTCAAATAAATGTTCTTCACCGTTTTCATCTGGAATTATAATTCTTTCTTTTTCTTCTAATGCCATTTTTTGCACCTCCAACTTATTGATGGGCATCTAAATACCCTTGTAATATCATGACTGCCGCCATTTTATCAATTACTTTTTTTCTTTTTTTTCTACTCATATCTGCTTCTATTAAAACACGTTCTGCAGCCATTGTCGTTAAACGTTCATCCCACATAAATGTTTTTAGTTGAAACGTTTCTTCTATGAAAGTGGCAAACCGCTGACAAGCCTCTCCTCGTTCACCTATTGAGCCATTCATATTTTTTGGTAAACCTACAATTACTTCTGTTATTTCATGTTCTTTAATAAGATCTGCAAGCTGTTTTTCTACTGTTTTGAAATCTAATTCATCCCAGTACAACGTAGTGATACCTTGGGCTGTCCACCCAAAAGCATCACTAACTGCAATACCAATCGTTTTAGAACCAACATCTAACCCCAATTTTTTCATGTTACTCCTCTTTGTGCTGAACTAAGTAGTACTTAACTAATTCTTCAATTAGCTCGTCTCTTTCAATTCTTCTAATTAGATTTCGTGCATCTTTATACCTCGGAATGTACGCCGGATCACCCGAAAGTAAGTACCCAACGATTTGATTGATAGGATTATAACCTTTTTCTTTTAATGCCTCATAGACAGTAAATAATACTTCGTTAACATTCTCTTCTAAGGGCTCTTCTGAAAAATTGAATTTCATGGTTTTATCCATTGAGTCCATACATAACACCCCGCCTTTTTATCATGTCCAGTTTTTTGTACCTAAAAAGTTTCTTCAAATGAAACTGTCACTATAAATTTTTCTTTTACATATTATTGTAAACACAAATAGCATAACATACTTTATTTAATCTTTTCTCTATTATATCGTTTTTATACGAAAAATAACAATCTATTCGATTGAAGAAATAAATTGTTTAGCATATGACAATGCTTCATCCAATTGTTCTGGATTCTTTCCTCCGGCTTGGGCCATATCAGGACGACCGCCTCCGCCTCCGCCACAACGAGTTGCTGTTTCTTTAATTAACTTACCAGCATGATAGCCACGGTCAATAAGATCCTTTGTCACACCAGCAGCCAATTGTACTTTGCCATTATTAACAGCACTTAACAATACAATACCTGACACAAGCTTTTGTTTTAATTCATCTACCATACTACGTAATTGATTAATATCTGACACATCAACTTGTTTAATTAAATATGATACGTCATTTACTTGTTCAACATCGTCAAGAATAGATGCCGCTTCTATATTAGAGAGCTTTTGACTTAGTGAGTCCCTATCTTTTTGCAACTCTTTTATTTCTTGAAATAAACTATCGATACGTTGTGGTACTTGATCTAGTGAAACTTTCAACAAACTAGCAGCTTTCTGGAGATGGTGCTGTTGATTTGTAACATGTAGATAAGCACCTTTACCAGTTGTTGCTTCTATTCTTCTTGTACCTGCACCTATTCCAGATTCTGTTGTGATTTTAAATAAACCTATTTCAGCAGTATTCAAAACATGACAACCGCCACATAGTTCAATGCTAAAATCACTAATTTTTACTACTCGAACAACATCACCATATTTTTCACCAAATAATGCCATTGCACCCATTTCTTTTGCCTCTTCAATTGGATAACTCTTAATTGAAACTGCTAGGGACTCCCATATTTTTTGGTTAACAATTGTTTCAATCTGTTCGATTTCCTGATCTGTGATGGTACTAAAATGAGAAAAATCAAAACGCAAACGATCGGTAGCCACTAACGATCCAGCTTGATTAACATGTTCACCCAGAACATCTTTTAAAGCTTGATGTAGCAAGTGTGTAGCCGTATGATTTTTAATGATTGATGTACGTGCTTCTTTATCAACAACAGCTTTAACAATGTCACCACTGCTCAAGTTACCTTTTGTAACTGTTACACGGTGTAAATGTTGTCCTTTAGGAGCTTTCTGAACACCTTCAACTCTAGCTTCAGCTTGTTCCGTATAAAGCCAACCTATATCTGCTACTTGTCCACCGCTCTCAGCATAAAAAGGCGTTTGGTCTAACAAAACATAAACTTCTTTCTCACTTGATTGTGTGACAACTTCTTTATTCTCTATAATGGTTGAAATAACTGTGTCTACTTTCAAGTAATCATATCCGACAAAAATACTCTCTGCTGTAAGCTCACCAAACACACTGTCTTGTACTTGCATCGAATCGACTTTTTGTCTTGCATTACGCGCTCGACTTTTTTGCTTGTCCATTTCTTCTTTAAAACCTGCTTCATCAATTGTAAATCCTAGTTCATTCACATATTCCTCTGTCAATTCTTTTGGGAAACCATACGTGTCATACAATCTAAATACTTCTGTTCCAGGGAAGACTTTGCTTCCTTGGCGGTTCTCTATTTCGATAATGTTTTCAAGAATGGTTAAACCTTCATGTAACGTTTCATGAAACCGTTCTTCTTCGGTTTTCACTACATTTTCAACAAATGCTTGTTTACTCTGTACATTGGGATAAAATGCTTGCATAATTTCTCCAACTGTCACAACCAATTGATACATAAATGGTTTCTCTATTCCAATTTGCTTTGCGAAACGAACTGCTCTACGTAACAACCTTCTTAACACATAACCTCTTCCTTCATTCGAAGGTAATGCACCGTCAGCAATAGCGAATGTAACGGTACGTATGTGGTCAGCAATAACTTTATAGGCAACATCCATAGACTCTTCTTCGCCATATTTAACAGTAGCTAGTTGTTCTACTTTTTTAATGATAGGTAGAAATAAATCTGTTTCAAAATTAGTTGGTGCATTTTGAATAACACACACCATACGTTCTAACCCCATACCTGTATCAATGTTCTTCTTTGGTAAAGGTGTATACGTGTCATCAGGATTGTGATTAAATTGTGAGAAAACAAGATTCCATATTTCTAAATAACGATCATTTTCTCCACCTGGATATAGTTCTGGATCAGTTGGATCATTGCCATACGCTTCTCCACGGTCATAAAAAATTTCCGTATTAGGACCACTAGGACCTTCACCGATATCCCAGAAATTCTCTTCTAATCGAATAATACGCTCTTCAGGTAGTTTGATATTATTTTTCCACAGATCATATGCTTCGTCATCTTCTGGATGCACTGTAACTGCTAATTTTTCAGGATCAAAACCAATCCATTTCTCATTCGTTAAAAACTCCCAAGCCCATTGAATGGCTTCCTCTTTAAAATAATCACCAATCGAGAAATTACCAAGCATTTCAAAGAAAGTGTGATGACGCGCTGTAAAACCAACATTTTCAATATCATTTGTTCGTATAGATTTTTGCGCGTTAACAATTCTTGGATTGTCCGGGATAACTCTACCGTCAAAATACTTCTTTAGTGTTGCAACACCACTATTAATCCATAATAATGTCGGATCTTCCTTAGGTACTAGAGATGCGCTAGGTTCCACTCTATGTCCTTTTTCTTCAAAGAAATCTAAAAACAAATGTCTAACTTGTGCTGAAGTGAGTGTTCTCAATTCAATAACCTCCCTGATTTAAATATGTATCTTAAAAAAACTAAAAGCTCCCGTCTCTGCAAAAAATTGCAGGGACGAGAGCTGAATATCGCGGTACCACCCTGATTATGAACTAATACGTTCATCATCTTGAGCACGATAACGGTGTGTGACCGGCAGGTATTAACTGCTCTCTGAACTAGCTTCTGTGACCCTTCATTTAGAATTTCTTACAGCCTAAGGAAATTCCTCTCTTTTAATGGTCTGCCACATACTGATGATCATCTACGATTTAAGACATGTTACTTGCTAGCATATTATAGATAATATTTAAACATATGTCAATCTGTTGATCTAAACTCCTTCATATGCTTAACAATCACTTTTAAAACCGTTACAAATGGAATAGCCACAATCATACCAACTATTCCAGCTATTTCACTACCAACTAGCAAGGCAAAAATTATAATTATCGGATGTAAATGAACACTTTTTCCAACGATATAAGGAGAAAGTAGATTTCCTTCTATGAGTTGGACAACAATCACCCCTAGTATTACATAGACAACTTGCTTCATAGATATGGTAAAGGCAATTATTACTGCTGGTACAGCCCCAATGATAGGACCGAAATAAGGAATTATATTTGTTATTCCCATCAAAATTGCTAATACAATAGGATATTTCATACCAATAATCAGAAAAATAATATAGGTCGTTAAACCAACAAATAAGCAAACAAGTAACTGCCCTCTAACATAAGCACCAAGCGTTTTATTAATCGCGGGTCCTAAAACTTTACTATCTTCCTGATACCTTTTAGGAATTAACTTAGCCGTACTAGATTTTATTAATTTATAATCTTTTAGCATATAAAAAACTAAAACAGGTATTACAGCAATTATAATAAATAAATCCATTATCTTTGTAGCATTTTTTAATATAGAAGTTACATATTGTGTGATAAACTCTTCTATCTCGTTAAAAAACAAATCCATACGATCATGAAATGTTTCTGGTAGAAAAGATGTGCTTTCATACAATTGATAAATCTTTGTACGATATGTATGGATAAAATCAGGTAAATTTTCTTGTAAATCTTTTAATTGCAAGACAAATGCCGGAAATATGTGATAAGCAATATACCCTATGCTAGTAATGAACAAAAGGTAAATTAGTGTGATAGCTAACCAACGTGGTATTTGATAAGTGTGTATTTTTTCAACAAGTGGGTGTAACAAAAAAGCAACAATACTTGCTATTATAAATGGTGTACTAATATGCAGTAGGCTGACCAACACAGAATGATAGAAAGGAAATAGTTTGAGCATTAAATAGAAAAATAGGAGTAATAAGATACCGAATACAATCCAATACAACCAATGGATTATTTTTTTTTGATTAAACATTAGTAATTTATCCCCTTATTAAAAGTTAACAGAAATGCTTCATCATCTTTTACCACTGCATCTTTCTATCTTCTTCCGTAAAAAGATCATCAAGTGAACTTAGGGAACCATCCTCCTCAACTTCATGCATATTAAAAACACCTTCCATTACAGTAAGTTCGATAAAACAATTCCAGCAATAATAATGTTGATTTCCTATTTTCCCTATGTTTTTCCCTTTACAATTTGGACAATACATGTATTTCGCACTCCTTTTACCTAATAAAACAATTACTGCTATTCTTTCCACCTTTTTGGTTATTTATTCAACTCAAATTATTACAATCTTATGAATACACTAAAACACACCATACAGCGATTGTATGGTGTGTTTTAGTATATCTATAAGAAATCATAAGGGGATAAAGCACTATCCTCCTCATTCTCAGTAGCAGTTTTCAGGTTTTGATCTTCTTTTATTATAAGCGTTAATTTATCAGTTAAGGTTGTATATCGTTTATTTGTATCTTCTTCTTGTACGCCATATAGAAAAGCTTGTTTATCGCCACAAATAATTAAAGATTGTTTTGCACGCGTTAATGCCGTGTATAACAAATTCTTACGAAGCATTCGTCGATAACCCGGCACAACAGGTAATATAACAATAGGAAACTCACTACCTTGTGATTTATGGATTGATATACAATAAGCATGCATTAAGTTTAATAAATCTTTTCTTTCATAAACAACATCTTTCTCATCAAATGACACAACTACTTGTTCAACTTGATCGACATTTTCGTCTTCTTGAAAAATAGCTGTTATCTCTCCTATATCTCCATTAAAGACGCCATCTTCGGCCTGATTAACTAATTGAATGACTTTATCTCCAGTGCGGAAGGTAACATCTTTAGCTCTTAATTCCCTACGATCTTTTCTTTTAGGATTAACTAACTTTTGAATTTCCTCATTTAACTGATGAATGCCTGCCTGAGATCGGTACATTGGGGCTAAAACTTGAATATCTTTAAGCTCAACACCCTTTTCATGCGCCTTAGTTACAATTTGTTTAACAACATCTACGACGTGTCCTTCATTACAAGCAATAAAATTAAAATCATTTGCTTTTTGAAGTGATTCTTTCGTTACTCTTTTTTGTTTCATTTCATGTGCTAACTGAATAATTTTCGAGCCCTCTTTTTGCCGATACACTTCTTCCAATTTAACAGCCGGTACCAATTTACTTGCAAGTAGATCTGCTAATACTTGACCCGGTCCCACAGATGGTAATTGATCTTCATCACCCACTATTAACACTTGCATTTCTTTAGGTATTGCTTTAAATAATTGATTAGCTAGAAAGACATCTACCATCGAAAACTCATCAATCACTAATAATTTTCCATTTAGCTGATTATCTTCATCTTTTTCAAAAGATTCATTTCCATCCCAACCTAGTAATCTGTGGATAGTAACAGCAGGCAAACCCGTAGACTCATTCATCCTTTTTGCTGCCCTTCCTGTTGGAGCTGTTAACACAAATGGGAAATCAGATTTATTATCATATTTATCAATATCTGCAGACAAATCATATAACTGTTCATACGCCTTAATAATACCCTTGATTACAGTAGTTTTACCTGTTCCTGGCCCACCTGTAAGAATCATCACTTTTTCAGTTAAAGCTTGTTTAATCGCAGCGAATTGTTCTTGTCCATAACTTAATATTTCATCTTCTTCAATTTGTCCTACAATTTTTAATAATTCAGCTTCCACCACATCATCTTCTATCTCTTGTTCAAGAACACGATTTAATTGCGTTGTGAAACCCGCTTCCGCATAATACAAAATTGGTAGAAATACCTTATCATTTTCTTCCATTATTAATTGTTTTTCTTCATTTAAAGATTGTAGTTCCGTCCAAATTTCCTCTTCTGTTATTTGATAACGTTTTGCTTGTATTAATCGACTCGATTGTTCGATTAATGCTGTTACTGGAAGATACACATGTCCATTTTGTGTTGAATCTTGTAAACAAAACATGCAACCAGCCTGAATTCTACTGGGATGATTCATTGCTATGTTATGTTGTTTAGCAACTTCATCTGCTCGTAAAAATCCAACACCATCAATGTCAAAAACATATTGATACGGATTTGTTTCTAATATATTTATTGCTTCATCTTTGTATACTTGATAGATTTTTTGTGCCATCTTTAATCCGAAACCGTATTTAGAGAGATGGACAACAACATGCTCAAATCCTTGATGTTCTTGTAACTTTTGATGAAGTCCCTCGGCTCTATCTTTGGTCAAGCCACGAATATCATCTAAGACATGAGGATCTTTCAATATTTTAGAAACAGCATTTTCACCAAGTTTTTCAACGATTCGCTGCGCTGTTTTTTTACCAACTCCGTGAAACAGTTCACTTGATAAATAAGCAACTAATCCTTCTTTCGTGTCTGGTATATAACGTTCATAATGCGTTACTTGATACTGCAAACCAAATTTTTTGTGTTTAATAAAATCCCCACGAAAGATATACGGTTCTCCCATGTTCAGTTGATTAAAATAGCCTTTTATTACAACTTCCTTTTCAGAGAACGTTTCATTAGTCTGGAGCACTTTAATTTTAGCAATGGAAAAGTGTTCTTGATGATTAGTGAAAATCATATGAATTAGTTCCCCTTTTATATAATTCTCTTCCACTTTATTGTAGTTGTCCTCCATTACTAAAATACCCCTCTGCTATTTATTGATTCGATTGCTCAATTAACATTTCTACTTTTGATTTAGCATCTAGTGCTAAACTATGATCCGGTTGCAATTCGACAGCTTTAGAAAGGTAAGCTAACGCTTCTTCAGGCTTGTCTTCAAATATTGATGCCACACCTAAATTATAATGTGCATCACTGTGTGTCTGATCAAGTTCTAATACTGCTTTAAACATTTCTTTGGCTAGTTCGAGTTGATCTGTTTGAGCTAAAGCCAGGCCATATTGAAATAAAACTGCTTCATCTGTTGGATTTATTTCTTTTGCTCGTTGAAAATAGACTAGTGAAAGTTTGTCATGTCCTTGTTGTTGAAGTGTTAAACCTTGCATGAAATACACATCTGCTTCTTCTAATCCACTATCAATCGCCTTTTGATAATTCTTTTGTGCTTTTTTAAGATCATCTATTTCAAAATAGAGATTGCCAAGCCCATAATATGCTGTACCTGCTTTATCATCCAATGTAATTGCTTTCGTGAAAAATCTTTCCGCTCTTTCATTATCATTCATATGTAATAGTAAGTTACCAAAGTTAATATACCCTACTGGATCTTCTGGTGCTTCTTCAATAACCTTATTAAAGCAACTTGCTGCTTCTTCAAATTTTCCTTCTTGCATAAACTGTATACCTTTATTTGTTTCCTCCATGTTAAAACCTTCTTTCAATCTTTATTATACAGAAAAATACAGAACAGAGGAATGTTAATCTGTTCTGTATTTTTAATTATTAGCCAACGTAATCTAACATTACTTCATCTTTAAAAATTTCATCTATTGTTCCACCACCAAGACAAACCTCACCATCATAAAATACAACAGCTTGTCCAGGTGTAATCGCACGTTCTCTTTGATCAAATACAACACGTACTTTATTATCAGTTAATGGTATTACCGACACTTTACTATCCTCTTGACGATAGCGGAATTTGGCTGTACAAGTGAACGCTTCTTGCGGCGTTTCATTTATCCAATTTAAGTCTGTCGCAATTAAGCCATCTGAATAAAGGTAATCATTCTCATAGCCTTGCTCTACATATAAGACATTTTCTTTAAGATCTTTTCCAACTACAAACCATGGACCACCAGGACCACCAATTCCTAATCCTTGGCGTTGTCCAATTGTATAATACATCAAGCCCTCATGTTGGCCTTGATTCACACCATTCATCGTACGCATATAACCTGGTTGTGCCGGTAAGTATTCACTCAAGAACTCTTTGAAATTTCGTTCTCCAATAAAACAAATACCCGTACTATCTTTTTTAGTCGCAGTTGCAAGGTTATGTTCTTTTGCAATACGACGAACTTCTTTTTTCGGTAGGTGACCTAATGGAAACATTACTTTCTCTAAAACATCAGCAGATAATTGGTTTAAGAAATAAGTTTGATCCTTATTTGAATCAACACCTCGTAACATTTCAACTCGATTACCGTTTTTACTTACTTGCGCATAATGTCCCGTTGCCACATAATCAGCACCTAGAGATAATGCGTGCTCTAAAAAGGCTTTAAATTTAATTTCTTTATTACACATTACATCTGGATTTGGTGTTCGACCAGCTTTATATTCGTCTAGAAAATAAGTGAATACTTTGTCCCAATATTGTTTTTCAAAATTAACACCGTAATATGGAATACCCAGTTGATTACAAACGCGAATAACATCATTAAAATCTTCTGTTGCGGTACAAACACCGAATTCATCGGTATCGTCCCAGTTTTTCATAAAAATGCCTACTACATCATAACCTTGTTCTTTTAGCAAAAGTGCTGTGACCGAGGAATCCACTCCGCCACTCATCCCTACAACAACACGTATATTTTTATTATCTTCCATCTCATTCACCACCTAACTATTTTTTATGATACTACTCTATTTACAATTGCAGCTATTTTGGTGGCTGCTTCTTCAATTTGTTCCTTGTTATTTGCTAAACCAAAGCTAAATCGAATAGAATTTATCGTGCGCTCATCTTCTTTACCATACATTGCAGCTAACACATGCGAAGGCTCTACAGATCCTGCTGTACAAGCACTACCACTTGAAGCCGCAATTCCTGCTAAGTCAAAGTTCATTAATAAAGACTCCACATTAGCTCCCGGAAAGCTTATATTTACAATTGTTGGGACTGTAATTGCATTTTCACCATTAATAGAATAATGCACGTTTTCCTTCTCTAATATCCCCAATAACATTTCTTTATAAGCTTGATAAGCATTCATTCGTTGCTCTTTTTCTTGTTGTATTACTTCAATTGCTTTTTGAAAACCAACAATATTTGTAACATTCTCCGTTCCTGGACGTCGTTTTCGTTCTTGTTCGCCCCCAAATTGCATTGTATTTATTCGTACACCATCTTTTATATAAAGAAAACCAGTTCCTTTAGGTCCATTGATTTTGTGCGATGATACTGTTAGTGCATCCACACCCAATTCACTTACATTAATATCACAAATACCATAGGCCTGGACCGCATCGGTATGAAAATAAGCTTGATGATTTTTAAGAATTTCGCCAATCTCTCGAATAGGTTGCATAACGCCTGTCTCATTGTTCACCATCATGATAGAAACTAAAATCGTTTGATCTGTCAAAGCAGCACGAAAGTCTTCAATCATTACTTGTCCTGATTTTTGCACAGGTAAATAAGTGATCTGATAGCCTTGTTTTTCTAGAGATTCAGCTGCATGCAATGTCGCATGATGTTCTATTTTCGTTGTAATAATATGTTTGCCTTTATCTTTATTCGCCCAAGCAATGCCAAGTAAAGCTAAATTATCAGCTTCTGTTCCACCACTTGTGAAAATGATGTTTTTTTCAGAAGCATTAATACTCTGTGCTGCTGTGTTTCTAGCCTCATCGAGTAGCTGTCTAGCTTTTCGTCCAAATTGATGAATACTTGATGGATTTCCAAATGATTGTTCCATCACAGAGAGCATCGCTTGTATCACATCTGGGTGTATAGGAGAAGTCGCTGCGTGATCCAAGTAAATTGCATCCATTAGTCTGCCTTCTTTCCATTATCTATAGTTTAAACTGGCAAATAAGTCTTAGTATAACTAGGAAGTTTCACAATCAAAAGTTGACAGTCTGCTTCTTAATTTGAAGAGTACTAACTAGCATATCTAGTTAAATTGGCAACAATCCAACAGGAACTGCGCGGTCTGAAGATCCACTCAGAAGCGTTTTTTGCCTGCGATTACTCGGTCCACTGAAGACACTTGATTCTAAGTTAACTGAAGTCATGCCTGTTGAAAAGGAGCCAATTTCACTTAAGAAAGCGGCTCGAAAACACTCTTGTTACGTTGGAGAGATTCTTTGAAAGACTATAAAGCAATATAAAAGATATACTTCAAATTTAAAACAGTCAACGATTAGCACTTATTTTTGTTTAGGAAGTTGAGTCATTTATATATAAAACATATGTGGTTCTTGACTATCGTCGTCACCATGTTTTCGCAAATCTTCTAATGTGGTAGTATCTAATACATCTTTAACCGCATCTCTAACGCGCATCCATAGTGCTTGCTTTGCGGGTTCTTCATCTTCAATACCTTCTACAGGAGTAATCGGTCCTTCTAAAATACGAATAATATCTCCAGCTGTTATTTCTCTTGCTTCTTTCGCAAGTAAATAACCCCCATAAGCTCCTCGAACACTTTTTACTAAACCAGCATTTCGTAAAGGTGGAACTAATTGTTCTAAATAATGCTCAGAAAGATTATTTTCATTTGCAATTGTTTTTAAAGAAATTGGGCCATCACCAACCCTTTTCGCTAACTCAATCATAATTGTTAAACCGTAGCGACCTTTAGTGGAAATTTTCATATTTTACACTCCCTATTTGCTAACTAACACTAACTCTATAACATTACCCAATAAATAGCATATAGCGTAATTGGTTCTTTTGTTAAATAAATTTCTTTTTTTCTTCTATTATGAGATTATTATAGCACGAATGACATATTTCTTGCATTTTTCAAACGTTATCAGTACGCTAGAGAAAATATGATATTCTCATATATATAGAGGTTGAAAACAAGAAATAATTCTATCGATTAATAAGTAAGAAGTCAAGTATTTCAATCCATTAAAGGAGTTAACTTCCATGGCAAATCAACCGCTCGCATTCCGTATGCGACCGAAACATATAGACGATATCATCGGACAAACCCATTTAGTTGGAAAAGGAAAAATGATTCACCGTATGATTGAAGCGAACAGGTTATCCTCCATGATTCTATTCGGCCCACCTGGAACTGGAAAAACATCGATGGCAATGGCTTTAGCCAAAAGTTTGAATCTTCGGTATAAACTTTTAAACGCTGTTATTGATAAGAAAAAAGACATGGAAATCGCCGTTGAAGAAGCAAAAATGTCAGGACAACTTGTATTAATTTTAGATGAGGTGCATCGTTTAGATAAAGCTAAACAAGATTTTCTATTACCTCATGTAGAAAGTAATTTAATAACTTTAATTGGTTGTACTACAAGTAATCCATATCATTCAATTAACCCAGCTATTCGAAGCCGTGTTCATTTATTTGAATTATCAAAGTTACAACCAGTAGATGTCAAAAAAGCAATAAATCGTGCACTTAGTGATTCAGATGAGGGAATTGGATCTATGCAAGTTGAAATAACAGACGAAGCCCTCGAACATTTTGCTCAATCAGCAAACGGAGATTTACGAGCAGCATTAAATGGACTTGAATTAGCTGCTTATTCAACCCCTCCCAATGAGGGTGAAATTATTTATATATCATTGGACGTTGCTGAAGCGTGTATGCAAAAGAAAAGTTTCTCTCATGATAAGAACGGTGATGCACATTATGATGTATTATCTGCTTTTCAAAAATCCATTCGGGGTAGTGATGTCAATGCTGCACTTCACTATTTAGGCAGATTAATAGAAGCAGGAGATTTGGAGAGTATCGCTCGAAGGATGGTTGTTTGTGCGTATGAAGATATAGGAATTGCTAACCCACAAGCTGGTCCTAGAGCATTAGCCGCTGTTGAAGCCGCTGAACGCGTTGGATTTCCAGAAGCACGAATTCCTTTATCTGTAGCGATAGTTGAATTATGTCTTTCACCTAAATCGAATTCAGCTTATTCTGCCCTTGATCAAGCTTTGGCAGATATCCGAAGTGGTGATACTGGCGATATACCAGCTCATTTAAAAGATGCACATTATCAAGGAGCGAAAACATTAGGACGTGGAGTCGACTATAAATATCCACACCAGTATGAAAGTGGTTGGGTCAAGCAACAATATCTACCAGATAAAATTAAGAATAAAAGATATTACCAACCTAAGCAAACAAGTAAGTTTGAGCGAGCACTGAAACTAATCTATGATAAAATAAAATCATAACTTGTATAATTCTATTCCAAATCGAACATACTAGTAAAAAAGCGTTATTAATGTGATTTTAGCTAGTTTCTATTTTTAAAGGATCTTTTATAAAGATTACTATTAGTAGTTAAATAACTAGTTTTATAAGTGAATTTACTAGACAGTATCGTATCAAAAGGAGTGAATTAAATTGGCAAAAGTTAGACAAGATGCGTGGTCACACGAAGATGATTTATTACTTGCAGAAACCGTTTTACGTCATATACGAGAAGGAAGTACGCAACTAAATGCATTTGAAGAAGTTGGTGACAAATTAAATCGTACATCTGCTGCTTGTGGATTTCGCTGGAATGCAGAAGTCCGTCAACGTTATGATCAAGCTGTTGCAATTGCGAAAAGACAAAGAAAAGAAAAGAAACGGCAATTTGCAACACAGCAAAAGCAACCTACTCATTCGATGCTTTGGAAAAAAGAAATCACACCATCAGAAGAAACAAATACAACAGTTACAGAACAACCTCAAATGATGGCAGAACAAAATTTTTCCTTTGCAAATGAACCCGAATCAATTGATTTAGATAGTGTTATCCGTTATTTAAGATCATTGAAGAAGAACGTTGATCATTCTAATCGAGCAAAACACAATGAAGCTAAATTACAAGTAGAAAATGATAGCTTATCGAATGAGAATCAACAATTACAAAAAGAAGTAAAACAATTGGAAAAACAATTAGAAACAGTACAAGCAGACTATCAAGCTTTCTTACAAATCATGGACAGAGCACGAAAAATGGTTGTGTTTGACGATAAAGATGGAAATGCATCTCCAGCATTCAGAATGGAGAAAAATGGAAATTTAGAACAAGTTGCACGATAACAAAAAAGCATCCCACCTCCATTAAACGAAGGTTAGGATGCTTTACTTATGTATGAATAGTTCAATCCCGATTGTGCCGTCTTTGTAAAAAGTTTTGAGCCCGCCTATTTGCAGGTGGGTGCCCTGTTTTATATCTAATACGTCCTTAGTTAAAAGGCATGTACGCCATATAAAAACAATTGGCTCCCGTAATTATAAATGTTCGGTCAAAACATTAATAATTCAACGAACACATCAGGATTGTTTACTATCATTTAGTTGTTAATTACTAATTAACTTCTACACATATATTAGCATAGAAAACGATTTATTTCAAATGTTTTAACAAGCAATTTATTCCAATTATCGCTTTATTTTTCACTTTCTCCTGGCTTTTTTTGTAATAGTAATTGCAACTCATCTAGCTGTGCTTGACTAACGCTACCTGGAGCATCAGTTAATGGATCAGATGCAGATGCCGTTTTCGGAAATAGAATCGTATCACGTAAATTTGTTTTTCCTGCTAAAAGCATTATAATACGATCGAAGCCTAAAGCAATCCCACCATGTGGTGGAGTACCATACTCAAGTGCTTGTAGAAGGAAAGAAAATTGTGACTCAGCCTCTTCTTTTGAGAAACCAAGTGCTTTAAACATTTTATCTTGTATGTCTCTCTTATATATACGTAACGAACCTCCACCTAACTCAAAGCCATTCAACACTAAATCATAAGCCTGTGCCTTTACTTGCTCTGGATGTGTTTCTAATTTATCTATATCTTCCATACTAGGCATTGTAAATGGATGATGTGCCGCAGAGTATCTTCCTGAATCTTCATCATATTCTAATAATGGCCAATCGGTTACCCATAAGAAATTAAATTGGTTCTCATCAATTAAGTTTAATTCCTTTGCTAATTTCATACGAAGTGCACCTAAACTATCATATACAACAGCATTTTTATCAGCAACAAATAGTAGTAAATCATCACTTTCCGCCTGGAGTCTTTCCATTAATACATTTTGCTCTTCTTCAGTGAAGAATTTGGCAATTGGACCCTTAAATGCATTATCTTCTATTTTCAACCATGCTAACCCTTTTGCACCATATATTTTTACAAAGTCAGTTAATTTATCAATATCCTTACGCGAATAATCTTTTGCATGTCCTTTAACATTTATCGCACTTACTTTTCCACCTGAAGAAATGGCACTTTCAAATACCTTAAAGTCCGATGTTTTAACTAAGTCTGATAGATCAACTAGTTCCATATCATAACGTGTATCTGGTTTATCTGAACCGTAACGCTCCATCGCTTCTTCATACCGTATACGAGGTAAAGGTAAAGATAAATCGATCCCTTTAACTTCCTTCATTAATTTTACCATCATTCTTTCCGTCATCTCCATGATTTCATCACTTGACATAAATGATGTTTCTATATCGATTTGGGTGAATTCTGGTTGACGATCTGCACGTAAATCCTCATCACGGAAACAACGAGCAAATTGGAAATAGCGTTCAAACCCAGCAACCATTAACAATTGTTTAAATAATTGCGGAGATTGTGGGAGTGCATAAAAATGACCTGGATGAACACGGCTAGGAACAAGATAATCTCTCGCACCCTCTGGGGTACTTTTTGTTAACATTGGTGTTTCCATCTCCAAATATTGTTCCTCGTTCAAAAATTGACGAATAACTTGTGTCGCTTGATGGCGAAGCCGAAATGTTTGTTGCATCGATTCTCTTCGCAAATCAAGATAACGGTATTTTAAACGTAATTCTTCAGCGATTTCTTTATCATCATGTACAGAAAATGGTGGATTTTTTGCTTCATTTAAAATCGTCACTTCATTAACTAATATCTCAATTTTACCAGTTATTAGTTTTTCATTGATAGTTGCTGCTTCCCGCTCAACAACTTCTCCATGAACCTCTAATACATATTCACTTCGAACCGATTCTGCAATAGTTAAAGCTTGTTCAGAAACAGTTGGATTAAATACAATTTGTACTAAACCAGAACGATCACGGAAATCAATAAATATTAAGCCACCAAGATCCCGACGTTTTTGAACCCATCCTTTTACACATACCGTTGAACCAATATCTGTTGTTCTTATCGTACCTGCTAATCGTCTCTCCTGTTGCATTATACTTTCCCCCCGTGTAATAGTTGTTCTATATGCGTAATCACGTGATCAAGCTGTACAGTTTCTTGTTCACCTGTGTTCATGTCTTTGACATTAATATTGTTTTCAGCTAATTCATTATCTCCTAAAACTAATACATACTTCGTTTTGAGACGGTCAGCAGTTTTAAATTGACCTTTAAACTTTTTCGATTGATAATCTTTGTCCACTTGGATACCAGCTTGGCGCATTTCATATACTAGACTTGTGGCCTTTTGTTCAGCCTTTTCACCCATTGTTACAACATAACAATCTAAACCACTATCAATTGGTAAGGTTAGTTCTTCTGCTTCAAGAGCCATTAATAAACGTTCTACACTCAATGCAAATCCAATACCAGGCGTTTCTGGACCACCTAAATCTTCTACTAAACCGTTATATCGACCACCACCAGATAAAGTTGTAATCGCTCCAAAACCATCTGCATCACTCATAATCTCAAATGCAGTGTGATTGTAATAATCTAAACCTCTAACTAAGTTTTTATCTACTACATATGCGATATTCATTTGGTCTAAGAAACCCTTTACCTGTTCAAAATAATTTCGTGATGCATCATTTAAATAATCTAATATGGATGGTGCTGTTGCCATCGACGGATGATCTTTATCTTTTTTACAGTCCAAAATCCTTAATGGATTTTGCTCTAATCGTAACTGACAATCACTGCATAGTTCTTCTTTATGAGGTTTAAAGTGTTCAATTAGAGCATTGCGATGACTCGTTCTACTTTCGGTGTCTCCCAAGCTATTAATAACCAATCGTAGCGAACGTAATCCCAATTGCTGATAAACAGACATTGCAAGTGAGATTACCTCTGCATCTATTGCTGGATCTGCACTTCCTAATGCTTCTACACCAAACTGTACAAATTGCCTCATTCTTCCTTGTTGTGGTCGTTCATAACGGAACATCGGGCCTGCATAAAATAGCTTAGTTGGCTGTGTAGCATGTCCAAATAACTTATGTTGCACAAAGGCTCTAACGACTGATGCAGTTCCTTCTGGTCTGAGCGTAAGACTCCGTTCTCCTCGATCTTCAAATGTATACATTTCTTTTTGTACGATATCAGTTGTATCACCAACTCCACGCTGAAATAATTCGGTGTGTTCAAATATCGGCGTGCGAATTTCTTTATAATTATATGTACGACAAAGTTCTTTGAATTTCTCTTCAACATATTGCCATTGTTCTGTTACACCTGGTAAAAGATCTTGTGTTCCTCTCGGCGCATTAATCATTTGTTTAACCCCCTGTTAATTAATCCCTATTCTTAAACATAAATAAACTCCCGTCCCTCCAATAAAGAAGGGACGAGAGTTTAACCCGTGTTACCACCCTAGTTGAAATGTATACTACATTCCCACTCGAAACAGTTAACGCCTGTCTACGTTTGTATTTACTTCGCTTTCAATACAAATCCTAAGGAATGTCTTTCATTAAGCTGCTTAACCGGATTCCCTTTCAGCCTAGGGGATTCACTCTCTTTTGCCGCATTTCCTAACTACTTTTTCCCTCATTGGAGATAACACTTTATAAACTCGTACGAATTGTAAGAATTGTTTATAATATTACTGTTTGTGAGCTATCTTGTCAAGAACGATTTAATTTTCTTTTTAACTTTTTAACATCATATAAAGAAATTCCTAACTCCTCTGCAATCTCTAAACTATTACTTACTGATTCCAGTTCAATAAACCGATGAAAGTCTACATTTAATAATCCATTATTGTATCTATTAGATTGATTATCATTAACTCGCATGAATCTAACTCCCTTATGGTAATTTTAGAGTTGTTCTATTATAATTACACTAGAATTCATTTTAAAAAATTTGGGGGTACATCATGCGTCTACGACGAAAGCATATTTTTTTGTTTTTCATTTTCATTATTTTTAGTCTATCCAATTATGCTGAGGTCTATGCACAAGAAGTAACGATTGCAGCTGATGGTCTAAATATAAGAAGTGGTCCAGGCGAGGATTATGACGTTGTTGGACAAGTTAATACAGGAGAAATATTCCAACTCATAGAAGAAAAGCCGAATTGGATAGCGATTTCGTATAATTCTCAAACCGTATGGGTAGCAGCAGAATATGTTAGCCTATCACCTGAAACAGGAGAAGAGACTGATCAATCAGAAGAAGTAGAAACAACAGAGGAAAATATAGTAAACGTTCCAGAAGAGCAAAATACAATTAAAAATGCCATGACTAAATTTCAAGAAACCAATGTTCGAAGTCAACCTTCAACAGCTGGTGATATCCTCACTACACTAGGTAAAGGTGAAGTCATTTCCACAATACAATCTGAAAATGATTGGCTTGAAATAGAATGGGATAACACAACTGGTTATGTTCCTTCATGGGTTATTGGCGATGTCTCACCAATTCGAACAGATGCAACATCTGTATTTCAAAATAAAGTGATTGTATTAGATGCTGGCCATGGTGGAAGAGACGTTGGTGCAATTGGTGCAAGTGGTAATTACGAGAAGGATTACACGTTACGTACTGCTAAAATGGTCAAATCCTATTTAGAACAACTAGGAGCAACTGTTTATTTAACACGTGATGACGATCACTATTACACACTAACGAGTAGAGCAGCCTTTTCTAATTATCAGAATGCGGATATGTTCTTAAGTTTGCATTATAATAGTACCCCACAATATCCTAATGCTGCTGGGATAAGTACCTACTATTATAACGAAAGTGATGCAGCCTTAGCTGATATAGTGCACACAGAATTATTAAAGTCACTATTAGCAGAAGATCGTCAAACTAATTATGGAGACTATCAAGTAATTCGAACAAATCACCGTCCATCACTATTACTAGAATTAGGATTTATATCGAACGTTGAAGAGGAATCAAAGATACAAACACTTTCCTACCAGAAGAAAATTGCGCAGGGAATTATCGCAGGTTTACAAAGATATTACTCATATAATGAATAAGTAAAAAAGTAGATCTTCCAATTACGGAAGATCTACTTTTTTAAAATTTAATCAATCTTTACTATCTAAGATCAGCGTAACTGGTCCATTATTAACCATATCTATATCCATCATCGCTCCAAATAAACCCGTTTCGATATGAATGCCAGTGTTCTTAATAGATTGATTAAAATAATCATAGCACTCTTTTGCTTGATCAGGCTTAGCTGCTCCCATAAAATTAGGTCTTCTTCCCTTTCGACAATCACCGAATAAGGTAAACTGTGAAACGGATAGTATACTTCCTTCTATATCTTTTACAGAGAGATTCATTTTTTCAGAATTATCTTCAAAAATGCGTAAGTGAATGATCTTTTGAACAAGGTAATCTGCATCTTTCAACGTATCCTCGTGGGTAACACCGAGTAAGACCATTAAACCTCGTCCAATTTCTCCTACCTGCTCACCCTTGACTGACACACTTGCATGATTAACTCGTTGAATAACGGCCCTCATTAAAAATATCTCCTTTAAGACTAGCTATTGTAATACGCGTTCAACAGTATAAACGTCTTTTATTTGTTTTAAACGATCAACAATTTTACGTAAATGTCCTAAGTTATGAATTAGAATAGTCAAATGAATTACTGCCATTTTATTTCGATCAGACTTTCCGTTTACAGCAGTAATATTTGTTCGCATTTCATTTACAGATTGTAAAACGTCATTTAACAAACCGCGACGATCATATCCAGATATTTCTAAATCAACATGGTATTGTTTTATGTCAGTGTTACTATCTTCCCATTCCACATAAAGTAACCGTTCATCGGTTAATTCTGCCTTAATATTAGGGCAATCAACACGATGTACAGAAACACCACGTCCTTTAGTAATAAAGCCAACAATCTTATCACCTGGTACAGGATTACAACATTTTGATAATCGCACTAATAAATTATCGACACCCTCTACCTTTACACCAGAATCCTTTTTTCGATAGGCTTTTGGTTTTACCGTTTTTTTCTGTGCACCTTCTAAAATTTGCTCTAATTCCTGATGTTCTTCCTCTTTTCGCAACTTTTCTGTTAGTCGAGTTGCAATCTGAGCAGCCGTTATTCCTTGATACCCTACAGCGGCATACATATCTTCAACACTTATAAAATTAAAACGTTCCGCAACTCTTTTTAAATTGTCTGTAGTAATGGCATCTTTTAAAGCAAAACCAGTTGCTTTCACTTCTTTATCTACCATTTCTTTTCCTTTTACTACATTTTCATCTCGTTGCTGTTTCTTGAAAAACTGTTTAATTCTATTTTTAGCTTGAGATGTTTGTGCCATCTTCACCCAATCACGTGACGGTCCGTATGAGTGTTTTGATGTTAAAACTTCAACAATGTCGCCATTTTTAAGTTGATAATCTAATGGCTCCATTTTTCCGTTTATCCGTGCACCTATTGTTTGGTTTCCAACTTCTGTGTGGATTTTATAGGAAAAATCAATAGGCACTGAACCAGCTGGTAGTTCAATTACATCACCTTTTGGAGTAAAAACATATACCATGTCAGAGAAGAGATCAACCTTTAGTGATTCCATAAATTCTTCTGCGTCATGTGTTTCTGTTTGCCATTCTAGTATCTCTCTAAACCAAGCAAGTTTTTTCTCGGAATTTCCTTTTGTTTGTTCTAATTGTTTACCCTCTTTATATGCCCAGTGAGCTGCAATTCCATATTCAGCTATCTCATGCATTTCTTTTGTTCGAATTTGCACTTCTAGCGGAGCACCTTTAGGACCAATCACTGTTGTGTGTAAAGACTGATATAAATTTGGTTTCGGCATTGCAATATAGTCTTTAAAACGTCCTGGCATAGGTTTCCAACAGGTGTGAATAATCCCTAAAACGGCATAACAATCCTTAATACTCTCAACAATTATTCGAACTGCTAGCAAATCATAAATCTCATTAAATTGTTTGTTTTGTAAGACCATTTTACGATAAATACTATATAAATGTTTTGGTCTTCCAGAAAAGTCTGCTTTAATACTTATGTCCGCTAATTGATTTTGCACTTCTGTCATAACTTCTTCAATATAAAATTCACGTTCTTGTCGTTTTTGTTTCATTAAATTGACAATACGATAATACTGTTGAGGATTTAAATAGCGTAATGCTGTATCTTCAAGCTCCCATTTTATAGCAGATATACCTAAGCGATGTGCTAATGGTGCAAAGATCTCAAGCGTTTCATTTGAAATACGTCTTTGTTTCTCTGGGGGCAAGTGTTTTAAAGTCCGCATATTATGCAGACGATCAGCTAATTTTATCAAAATAACACGAATATCTTTTGCCATTGCAATGAACATCTTACGATGATTTTCCGCTTGCTGTGCTTCTTTCGATTTGTATTTAATTTTACCTAATTTTGTAACCCCATCTACTAACATCGCAACTTCATTATTAAAGTTTTCTTGTAACATTTCTACCGTTATATCTGTATCTTCCACAACATCATGTAAAAAGCCACCTGCAATCGTTTCTGGGTCTAGTTCTAAATGAACCAAAATTCCAGCTACTTGAACCGGATGGATAATATATGGTTCGCCTGATTTGCGAAATTGGTTCTCATGTGCCTTTTTAGCATATTCATAAGCACGCCTAATAAAATCAAGATCTTTACCTGAAAGATATTGAGAAGCTTGTTCAATTACATCTTGTGCTGTCAAAATATTCTCTTTCGACATTTTATCACCTTTACCCTCTTATGCCTCTGTTCATTTAGTATGACATTTTCCATATAAATATATAAGAACGAAAAACCATAAAGCTTTATTATAGTATAATAAAAGATTTGTCCAAATGATACAAGGATTTCAATTCTCTTTAATTCAAATAGTCGTATTAACTCTTTTCAAATGTGAAATTGACAAAATAAAACAAATTACGCCTTTAATTAGGAAAATAAGGAGTACCTCCAATTAGGCACTCCTTTCTTATAAGAAATCATTGTCTTTTAATTAGATTATAAACTGTAACTTAACATTATTGTAACATCTCTTATCAATGCTCTATTCAGTCTAATATTCCATTAGCGTTAGTATATCATAACCTTCTAAATTATCTCGACCGTTTAAGTATGTAAGTTCAATTAAGAAAGCGCATCCGACTACAATACCACCTAATTGTTCTACTAACTTAATCGTTGCATCGATCGTTCCACCAGTAGCTAATAAATCATCTGTTATTAGTACCCGTTGGCCCGGTTTAATTGCATCTTTATGAAGTGTTAGTACATTTTCACCATATTCTAAATCATAATTCACTTTAATTACTTCTCGTGGTAATTTACCTTCTTTTCTAACTGGTGCAAATCCAATTTCCAATGCATAGGCCACTGGACAACCTACAATAAATCCTCTAGCTTCAGGTCCTACAATTAAATCAATATCTTTTTTATCTGCATAAGCAACGATTTCATCCACTGCAGCTTTATAAGCCTTGCCATTATCCATCAGTGTTGTAATATCCTTAAAGCGTACACCTTCTTTAGGCCAATCTTCTACCACAGTAATATAATCTTTATAATTCATTCGTTATTTCCTCCTCAACAGAGCTTGTGTGCTCCATTTGACTGTCCATCCATGTTTTTAACTCACGGTAACTAGAATAATATAATACTTTTTCCATCTCAGCTTGTTTAATCGATTGCTGATAAGCATTTGATTCTGTTAAATCTCGTTTTCTTACTTGCTTATTAGGATAAATCACACCATCTGTCATTTTAACAAATTCCAGCTCGGAAAACACCTTAATAATAAACTCTATTTTATTTGTTTTCCAACCTTTGCTTTTACTTAATATATCTAATTCAGTTTTCCTATTAAATTGTTCTCTTTTTAATAACATACCATAAAACCATTTAAACTCATCACGAGTAGGAAAAGACTGCAAAAAGTGCTCTTCCTCGATATGATAACACGCAAAGATATTTTGTGGAGAGAGAAGGGAGAATACCTCTTCTAATTGTTCCAATTGATTGGGTAAGTCTAACAAAACTATATTCTTAAACGTTGTAACATCTTGCTCTTTAGCAAGTATCCGTAACTCTTCAAAGGTGGCATATGTTCCTTCAACCTTATGCTCAGCTTCTTTTGTTTCAAAAGAGAGCATAATCGTTTTGTTTTTATCTAAATGTTCTAGTTTTTTTGACCATAATTTAGAACCTCGATAATCAAATAATTGCCACTCATTTACTGCTAGATCTTGGATCATGAGCTGTGGACTTTTTTTACCATTCCATTCATTAATTTGCAAAAAACCTACTGCTTCTATTTCAGTATGTTCTGAAATAGAATGATACAATGCTCCCATACCAAAACCAACACCAGCCAGTTGAACAGAATCACTACGGAATGAAACTTTCAAATGGTTTTTTTCACTACCTATTTGCCTCAATTCATTAGGTTTATCCTTTAAATGGAATAAAGGCTTCGGATTACCCATACCAAATGGAGCTATTTTATTTAACTCATTTACTAAACCAATATCAATTGAATTGATTTCAATAGAGTCTTCTATATCTAATTGTTCTTTATAGTCTTCCGGTTGCAGTTGCTCTTCTGCTAGTTGATTAAGCGAATGACGTATTTTATCAACGTTCTCTTGTAAAAGCGTCATGCCTGCTGCTTGCGAGTGACCACCAAACCGTAAAAATTGATCTTTTATTTGCATACCGTTTTTAAATAAATCAAATGCTTGAATACTGCGAGCAGATCCTTTTGCATAACCTTCTTCTGGCTGAATCGTTAAAACAATGGCAGGTCTTTGAAACGTTCTAACTAGTTTTGATGCTACAATTCCAAGAACACCTTGATTCCAACCTTCTTTGGCAACAACGATCACGTTCCTATTCTCATCAGGTGTAGATTCCACCATCATAATTGCTTCTTTAGCAATTTCTTTCACTATTTGTTGTCGCTCCTGATTAAGCTGATTAATCTGTGTTGCAATTTCTTGCGCTTCTTCTTGGTCTTTCGTTAATAATAATTCAACTGCAGGATAAGCTGTTTGTAATCGACCCACAGCATTAATACGCGGCCCGATTAAAAAGCCTATATCTTCTTCTGTCATATCACCTTGTATACTACACGTTTGTTTTAACGCATCTATACCCGGACGATTAGATTGACTAATTGCTTTTAAACCATGATACGCTAAAATACGGTTCTCTCCTACTAATGGAACTAAATCAGCTATTGTTCCAATAACAACTAGATCTAAAAGTTGTGTTGGAAAATAGCCCAATATATGTTCGGCCAACTTAAAAGCAACGCCTACACCAGCTAATTCTTTAAATGGATAACTTTCCGAGCATTTCGGGTGTACAATCGCGTAAGCTTCTGGAAGTGATTCTTGTACTTCATGGTGATCCGTAATAATTAAGTCAATTCCAATTTCTTTCGCCACAAAAGCAGGTTCGATTGCAGCAATTCCAGTATCAACAGTAATAATAAGTTGAAAACCTTGTTTTTTTGCATCCCTAAAAGCTTGTTCATTAGGCCCGTATCCTTCTGTAAACCGATTCGGAATATAGTAATCACACATTGCTCCTGCCTCACGCAACGCCTCAATCAATACAGCCGTCGCACTAACACCATCAGCGTCATAATCACCAAAAACTAAAATACTTTCACCTTGTTCAATCGCTTGATCAATACGTTGTTTTGTCTTCTCCATATCATTTAACAAACTAGGATCATGTAGATCTTTTAAGTTAGGATTTAAAAATGTTTCCGCTTCTTCTATTGTCGAAATTTCTCGCTTAGCAAGCATACCTTTAATCATTGGTGATACATTTAATGATGCAAGTTCCTCAGATATTGCAGCATGCTGTTTATATGTAAAATTCCATTTTGTTTGACTTTGTAACATAAGTTCACCCCTGACTTACTTATTATACAAGAGTATGTCAGGGGGTTCAAATACAAATACTTCTTGTTATTCCTTAGAAGTGTCATTTGTGTTATTAATTTCATTATTATCTGCACTTTGCTCATCTAATGTAGATATGTCCTTTTCTTTTTCAACATTTTTTAGACTTGCGATTTCTTTTTTAAGTGAACGAACTTGTTTTTGGTATTGTAATAATCGAAAAATACCAAATGCACTTGTAATTAAACCACCCATTAAAACAGATACTAAGATGACAAGTACTAATGGTGCTTGTCCAGTTCCAAATAGATAATCAACTTCTACAGGAGCGACATTAATAACTGCAAACACAGCTACAATAAGTGCGAAGATAAGTGCTAAAATAATATGCGTTTGTCCTTTCATGTAAACACCTCTTTTTCTTGAATTATAAGTATAATTCCCTAAACCCTTAAATATAAAACGTATTAAAAAATAGCTCTCCCTTTTTAGGAAGAGCTATTTTCCTTAAACTTGTGGACCATCATTTCGTTTCTTTTCTGCATAGATGATTGGTTTTTCTTTTATATTCTTACCACGCCATATCAGCCATACTTGAGCTGCGATAAATAGTGATGAATACGTACCAGCGATTAAGCCAACCACGAGTGCAAATGAGAAATTGGTAATCGAAGTTGCACCGAAAATATAGAGGAAAACAGCAGCTATAATAACGGTAAGTACTGTATTTATACTTCTACCTAATGTTTGCATTAAACTTCTATTGACAATTTCAGATAACGCCTCAAACGTTCGCACTCTTTTCTTAGCTTTGAGGTTTTCCCTAATCCGGTCAAATGTAACGATTGTATCATTAATTGAATAACCGACTATCGTTAGTATTGCAGCAATAATCGTTATATCAAATTCTAGTTGGGTAATACTGAATATTGCAAGTATAAAGAATGCATCATGCAGTAGGGCTAGAATCGCTGTTAATGCGAAATAATATTCAAAACGAATCGTTACATAAATAATTATCCCAATTGAAGCAATTATGACCGCATAAAGGGCATTTTTTGCCAATTCTTGACCTACAACAGGGGATACTGTACTCACATTCGGATCTGAACCATATGTTTCATTAAAATAAGTTCGTACATCAGCAACAGTATCTTGTTCTAATTTAGTATCAAAACGTGCAACAGCTATATCGTTAGCGTTACCAGATAAAACAATATTTTCTGCTTCTAATCCAATTTCTTTAAAGTCTTGTTCAATTTGTTCAACGGCAACTGGTTCACCAACATTAATTTCAACACGTGAACCACTTTCGAAATCAATTCCAAGGTTTAATCCAAAAATACTTAAACATGCGATACCCGTTATAACCAAAATACCTGAAAGCGCAAAAAACTTATTGCGATGCTTCACGAAATCAACTTGACGTCCAAAAACTTTAGGCTCGACTTCGGTTGTATCCGCTATGTCTTTAATATCTGTTTTTCTAACACCAAACCAACTTGGACGCTTATTCAAGAATCTACTCTTAACCCATAGACCTAAGAAGAATCGGGAACCAAATACTGCGGTGATAAAACTTAAAATGATACTTACGATTAATAAAGTCGCAAAACCTTTGACAGAACTTGTACCAAATGCAAATAATACACTTGCTGCAATTAAAGTCGTAATATTCGCATCAAAAATAGTAGACAGGGAGTTACTATTTGCTGATTTAAACGCGGCACTGATAGACTTGCCTTGTTTTAATTCTTCTTTCATTCGTTCATAGGTAATGATATTAGCGTCTACTGCCATACCCACCCCAAGAATCAAAGCGGCAATACCAGGTAATGTTAATACACCATTCATTAGTTCAAATACGAGTAATACTAAATAAATATACATACTTAATGTAACGACAGCTATAAAGCCTGGGAACCGGTAATAAACAAGCATAAATAGGAAGATTGACGCAACCCCTAACATACCAGCAAAGACCGTTTTATCCAACGCTTGCAAACCAAACTGAGCACCTACAGATGTCGTATATTCTTCCGTTAAATTGACGGGAAGTGATCCTGCATTTAAAATATCCGCGAGTTGTTTAGCTGATTCAACTGTAAAACTACCATCAATTTGTACATTTGGTTGATCTATCGTATAGCTTACAGCTGGAGCGGAAATATACTTTGGTTCAGCTTTTTGCGATTCTTCTTCAAATGAATCACCTTCTTGATAATCCATCCAAATCGCTAATCGATTATCTTCCATTTGAGAAATTTCACTCGTTACCTCAGCAAATGCGGAAGCATCTTTAAATTGAACGGTTACAATTGGTTGATTGGTTGTGGCATCAAAATCTTGTCTAGCACTACCTTCAACAATATCTGAACCATTTAAATATTCTACATCATTGACATCTCGAAATGACAATTGAGCTGATGTGGATAGTAATTCACGTGCTTCATCTTCATTCTCTATCCCAGCTAATTGAACCCTTATACGGTTTGGTTCTTCAATATTGAAATTAGGCTCACTTACACCTAACACATCGACACGTTGACGCAATGATTCAACAGTGGCTTCAAGATCAGCCGTATCTATTTCTCCACCATCAAGCGCCTCCACATCATACAAGATCTCAACTCCACCTTGTAGATCTAAACCTAATTTTATATCTTTTGTAACACCTGTTATTGTCGTCCCAATCGTACCTGCTAAGACTAAGACGATCAGAAAAAAGGCAATAATTCTGCCTCGTTTTACCATGGACAATTGCGCCTCCTCTACACTATTCTTCTTTTTAAAAAAACTATGTAAGACTACTTTCTAAAAGAATAGCGTAACTCATTTAAACTCTATTACATTTTCATATTTAAAACTATACTACCAAAATATTATGAAACGAAGATCAACTAATGTCAATCCAAAAATCACAAATAAGCAATAAGTGTTTAGTTCACTTCATTCATTATATTTAATGCAGCAATAGAAGCCATCAAATCTTCATTTTGATAAGATTGCATGGTCAAATAACTCATGAATTTACTAGCACTTAAATGATAAATATCTTCTACTATCTCAAACAACCGCTTTTCCGGATTACCTTTCCACACTTTTTCAATTAAGCAATTCCATACAATTTTGCGTGTTGCATTATCATAGCCCATTAAAATTAATTCCTCTACCTTACTATCCAAGACCACTAGTACTGTACTTTTCCAGTCTTCTACTTGTTTAACTACTACCATATATAAAACCTCCTCTTTCGGATTTATCTAACTGCTTGTCATGCTTGACCAATCTATCTGCATATACATTATTGTATAGGAATTTTATTTTTTTGAGAAGGTAGGATTGTCAATAATGACAAAACAAACATTTTTGCAAGGAACACTTATATTAATAGTTGCTGGACTTATCACACGATTATTAGGCTTTATTAATCGAATTGTTGTAGCTAGGTTAATGGGTGAAGAGGGTATAGGCCTTTACAACATGGCTTTACCAACCCTGTTTCTCATCTATACTTTATCACAGTTTGGACTACCTATCGCAATTTCCAAGCGGGTAGCTGAAGCAGAAGCAAATAATAACACGAAACAAATTAAAAAAATTCTAATAATTTCTCTCGTTATCACTGGTACATTAAGTATATTTTTTACAATAGGGATGATTATCAGTGCACCAATTATTGCAAGGCATTTTTTAACAGACCCAAGAACATTATACCCATTACTAGCCATTACGCCAATGGTACCTATTAGCGCCATATCATCCGTTATTCGAGGTTATTTTCAAGGGCGACAAAATATGAAACCACAAAGTTATGCACAAGTTATCGAACAAATAATACGAATTTCATGTGTAGCGTTTTTTATAAGATTATTACTTCCTTATGGAATTGAATTTGCTGCTTGTGGAGCTATGATTTCAGTTATAATTGGTGAACTCATTTCACTTATGTTCATGCTACGAATGTTTCGCAAACATAAACGAATCACATTACATCATGCTACTTTTTCATATATAACAACGGGGAAAGATACATTAAAATCTTTATTATCAATTGCCTTACCTAGCACGGGGAGCAGATTAGTTGGTTCAATATCAAATTTCTTAGAACCTATTTTAGTATCTCAAAGTTTGGCTATTGCCGGTATTACCACGATTGCTGCAACCAAGCAATATGGTGCATTAACCGGTTATGCTATTCCACTTTTATTTTTCCCTACTTTTATTACACATTCTTTAGCTGTAGCCTTAATTCCAAATATTAGTGAAGCAGAAGCGAAACATAATCATTCTTTAGTTCATTACCGTATCCATCAAGCAATTCGCATTTCCTTCGCTTCTGGTGCAATAGCTACAATTATATTAACTATGTTTGCTTCACCTATTTTACATTTTATGTATGGCACAACAAATGCAAGTGGGTTTCTTATTCTAATGGCGCCTTTATTTTTATTTCTATACATTCAATTTCCATTGAATGCTACCTTGCAAGCATTAGACTTTGCTCAAAAAGCAATGTGGAATAATATACTTAGTACATGTGTGAAGTTTGTTATATTAATTGTCTTAACAACAAATCCGGCATTTGGCATTATGGGGGCTGCAATTGCGATGACAGTAGGTGTAGTTTTAGGGACATTTTTACATCTAGCAACATTAAATAAAGTAATACAATTTCGTATCCCAAAAGTTGACTTACTTAAAATGATTGCGTTGTTAGGATTAACATGGCTAACAGCTAACATTTTAAAAGAAATCTTTACTGGGTACCAAACTACATTACTTCCATTTTTATTGCTCTTAATTTCGATTCTGATTGTATATATCTGTTTGCTTTTTTTCTTGCGATTTATTACAAAAGAAGAATTAGCTCAACTACCATTCATTAATCGTTTTGTTTCTTAAGTATATTCATTTTTTATATCTACAAACCAGTTTTTAGATTGATCTAAAGAACAAAAGGATATCTGCTTTATATCAGCATATCCTTTTTGTTTTAAGTTCGCTATAAGCCAAGATTCATTTTGATCTATTTTCTCTAAACCTTCTAATTGAATGACACCATCTATAATCAGTGGAACAACAAAACCGTTTTTAGCACTTTCCTCTTCTTGATTCGCATTTTCAAAAATAGATAACTTACCTGATGGTTCCAAAATAGCAAATGCTACATCTTGAATACTCTTCGTTCCATTCTCTCTTAGTTGTTGCAATAAATCATCAAACGTATATCGATTTTTCTTCATTTCATACTCATCAACTTTACCACGTGAAATAATTACGGAGGCTTTTCCTTCAAACCAGTCTCTAAAATGCTTGTTTTTTAATGATAGCCATGCAACAGTTCGCTGAATAAACAACAAAAGACCCATTGGGATGAGAGCTTCAATCAACATCCTATCGGTATCCTCGACTGTAAACACCGCCATTTCTGCCACCATAATAAATACAACGATATCTAATATACTCAGTTCTCCAATTTCTCGTTTACCCATTAAACGAAAGATAATCACAACTATGATATAAATAAAGAATGTTCTAAAAATTAACGTTCCTAACTCAAAATCCATCGTTATCCCGTCCTCACTTGATGGTCTTTCCTCCTTTTATTATCGCCTGTTTTCTAATTATTATCCTATTAAAAAGGAATCAATAAAAGGACGCAAATAACGGAAATATATATATATTGTGCAAACAATCATTGAAAATAAAACAAAAGGAATTCCATACTTTAAATAACGCATAAAGGATATACTTTCTCCCTCGCCCTCCGCTAATCCAGCTACGACAACATTAGCAGATGCACCAATTAATGTACCATTACCACCTAAACACGCACCTAGAGCAAGAGCCCACCATAATGGATCAACGTTCGTCATCCCATAGGCCTGAAACTCTTCTATAACCGGTATCATAGCAGCAACAAAAGGAATATTATTAATAATTTGTGAAATTAATCCTGATATCCATAGTAGTATAATAGCTGTTAAAGGAAGGTCACCTTCTGTTACCCATATAATATATCGTGCCAGTTCATCAATAGCACCTACTTCTTCCAGGCCACCTACTAACATAAACAATCCGATAAAAAAGAATAAGGTAATCCATTCAATCTCTTGAAATACTTTTTCTGTTTCTAACTCCTTTTCCGTTAACATAAGTAAAAGAAGAGCACCAAAAACAGCTACAGTTGTTAGATCAATATGAAAAATTGGATGAAGTAAAAATCCAAGAATTGTGAGACTTAGCACAGATACTGATTGATAAATCATCGGGCTTTTTTTAATATATTTACTAGCATTAATTTGTAGTAAGTCATCTACTAAATGCAATTTCATGACAAGCTCTTTTCTGAATCGCAAGACTACAAATCCAAGCATACAAATAAATAAAATGATAACAACAGGCCCTAAATTAGTAATGAATGATAAAAATGTAAAATGTTCAACTGCTTGCCCAATCATTATATTTGGTGGATCTCCAATTAGTGTAGCTGTTCCTCCTATGTTAGAACTTAAAATAATAGTTAACAAATAAGGAAAAGTTGGCAACTCCAAAAGCTTTGTTAATGTTAAAATGATCGGCACAAATAAGAGGACTGTTGTTACATTGTCAAGTAACGCAGATCCTAAAGCAGTTAAAACAGCCGTCCCTATTAACAATGGAATTGGGGCTCCATTTACTTTCTGTGCAAATATTATTGCAATATAAGTAAATAATCCCGTTTTCTTCGTAATAGAAACTAAAACCATCATTGAAAAAAGTAATGCAATTGTGTTCCAATCAATGTAATCAGTGAATACGGCCTCCCACGTATATACTTTTGTAAGTAATAATAGGACACCCCCTGAGAGCGCTATTAATGCCTGATTAACCTTTTCCGAAATAATAAATAGATAGCATACGATAAAGATGATAATTGCTATTGTAAAAGCCATTGCTTGTCCCCTTTCCAAGGGTAAATTAACCTGTCTAAATACATAGAGCTTTTCTATCAATATATGCTGAGATTAAGAAAATATTTAAGTCTTTTTCAGCAATTGTTGCATAGATTTAATTAACACGTAATTTAGGACAAGCGAAGGAGGAACAACTATGGTAAATACGAGGTTTAAGGCACTGTTACATGGCTGGATTGTCATATTAGCTATTCTATTATTAGCAAGTCTTATTTTATCTTTATTACTACGCTTTACTTCTTTAGGAGCTTCTACACTTAGTGGAACAACAACAATTATTAGTTTTCTTGCATTATTTGCAGGGGGTTGGGTTGCTGGACTAAAAGCCGGAGAAAAAGGATGGCTAATTGGGATTCTTACTAGTCTTGGATTTTCTTTATTTATTTTCTTATATCAATACTTAGGACTTCAAACTGTTTTTTCTTTATCACAGATTTTATATCATACTGGGTTTTTAGTAACGGGTCTAGTTGGAGCTATTTTTGGGGTTAATACGTATCGTAAAGCCTAATAACTATACTTTCTGATCGTTCACTAGGTTTGGAATTGCTTGATAGTATCTAAAAGAGACTACTTATTTAAAAAATTTAGTTTAACACGAAACATCTATACACTACGACGTAAGGGGTGTTTTCGAAACAAAATAGAGAGGGCAGCACTTGAGTGCTGTCCTCTCTATTTTTTAGCCTGTAACGTTTTATTAATTAAGCTTCTGTCTGAGAGACTACATCTCTAACAGACGAACGATCATATGTAAGCTTCGTTCCATCTACTTCAATAATAACTGTATCTTCATCGATCGCATACACAGTTCCATGCATACCACCAATCGTGATAATTTTGTCTCCCTTTTGTAGATCGCTTTGCATTTGTCTTACTTTCTTTTGACGTTTTTGTTGTGGACGAATTAAAAGAAAATAAAAAATCACAAACATTAAAATAAACGGAAAAACTGTTGCAAGTATATCCAATCTATTCCCCTCCTTCTTAAAAGTTTTTAGCATTTGGTTTATTATAACCATAATCTTCAAAGAATTTCTCTTTGAAATCACCAAGACGATCTTCTTTTATCGCTTCGCGGACTTGCTCCATTAAGTTTAACAGAAAATACAGGTTATGATAAGTAGTAAGTCTAAAACCGAAAGTTTCATTTGCTTTTACTAAGTGACGAATATACGCCCGAGAGTAGTTTCTGCAAGTATTACATTTACAATTTGGGTCAATTGGCGAGAAATCACGTGCATATTTTGCATTTCGAATAACAACACGACCTTCCGAAGTCATGCACGTACCATTTCGTGCTATGCGTGTTGGCAAAACGCAGTCAAACATATCAATTCCCCGAATTGCACCATCAATTAAAGAATCAGGCGATCCTACACCCATTAAATAACGTGGCTTTTCACTTGGAAGCATCGGAGTCGTGAAATCTAAAACACGATTCATCACATCTTTAGGCTCACCAACGGAAAGTCCACCAATAGCGTAACCTGGAAAGTCAAGTGACGTTAAGTCTTTAGCACTTAAACGACGAAGGTCCTCATATTCGCCTCCTTGAATAATTCCAAATAAACCTTGATCTCCAGGACGATTATGTGCTTCTAAACATCGTTCAGCCCATCTGCTCGTTCGTTCTACTGAATCCTTCATATATTTGTGTTCTGCTGGATATGGTGGACATTCATCAAAAGCCATCATAATATCCGCACCTAAAGAATTTTGAATATCCATTGCTTTTTCTGGTGACAAAAATAACTTTTCCCCACTAATATGGTTACGGAAATGAACACCTTTTTCTTCTATATCACGTAAATCACTTAAACTAAACACTTGAAATCCACCTGAATCGGTTAAAATTGCTCCATCCCAATTCATAAATTTATGCAAGCCTCCAGCTTCTTTAACAATATCTTCACCAGGTCGAAGCCATAAATGATAGGTGTTTGATAGTATTATTTTGGAACCTATCTCTTCTAATTCTTCAGGACTCATTGTCTTAACTGTTGCGAGTGTGCCCACCGGCATAAACATTGGTGTATCAAAAGAACCATGAGGTGTATGAACCTTACCTAATCTAGCCCCCGTTTGCTTACATGTTTTAATTAATTCATATGTGATTGCTGCCATGTTTTGTATTTTTCCTTTCTAGTTGTAAAATTTATAGAATTAACATTGCATCGCCAAAACTAAAAAAGCGATATTTTTCACGTACTGCTTCGTTGTATGCTTCTAATACAAAATCTCTATCCGCTAAAGCACTAACTAACATAACAAGTGTTGATTTCGGCAAATGAAAATTGGTGATTAATCCATCAATTACACGAAATTTATAAGGAGGATAAATGAAGATATCCGTCCAACCATTAGCTGCAACTAGCTTCCCATCATAATCACGTGCGATCGTCTCTAACGTCCTTGTAGAAGTTGTTCCTACTGCTATAACTTTACCACCATTTTTTTTCGTGTTGTTAATCGTATCAGCTGTTTCTTGTGACATATGATAAAACTCAGCATGCATATCATGTTCTTCAACTGTATCAACACTTACCGGACGAAATGTACCTAATCCAACATGCAACGTTAAGAAAGTAACTGCAACACCTTTTTCTTTAAAACTCTCTAACAGCTCCTCAGTAAAGTGTAAGCCTGCTGTTGGTGCTGCTGCAGATCCTTGCTCACGTGCATATACCGTTTGATAACGATCTTGATCAGGTAATTGCTCTTTAATGTATGGAGGAAGTGGCATTTCTCCTAGTTGATTTAACACTTCTAAGAAAATTCCTTGATAGTTAAACTTCACAATTCGACCACCATGTTCTTTTAAATCTAGACAAACACAGGTTAACTTGCCATCTCCAAAACTTATTTCAGTTCCTATTTTGACCTTTTTTCCTGGTTTAACTAGTACTTCCCAAACATCTTCTTCCTCTTGTTGATGAAGCAATAGCACTTCTATTTTTGCACCAGTATCAATTTTACTTCCAAATAATCTTGCTGGCAGTACTTTGGTATCATTTAATACTAAACAATCGCCAGTATTTAAATAATCTAGTACATCTACAAACTTTTTATGTTCTATTTTTCGATCTTTTCTATCCATTATCAATAATCGAGATGATGTTCGATCTTTTAATGGCGTTTGTGCTATTAACTCTTCTGGTAAATTGAAATCAAAATCTTTTATCTCCATGTTGCACTCCTTAACGAAACTTACTAATAATAAATAAAATAACCGATAAAATCACACTTATTATAATAGATGTCATAATCGGAAAGTGAAAAGAAAAGTTCCCTCTCTTAAAGCTAATATCCCCAGGTATTTTACCAATAATCCCAGACAATACACCAACTATAATCAATACAATACCAATAACAATAAGCATTTTTCCGAAATCGGTCAAGGTTTTGGCACCTCTCGATTAACATGCTGATAGGCTTTTGGTGTAGCAAGACGTCCTCTTGGTGTACGTTGAATAAAGCCCATTTGCAGTAAAAATGGTTCATAAACATCTTCAATTGTTTGTGATTCCTCGCCAACTGTTGCGGCTAATGTATCTATGCCAACCGGTCCACCTTGAAAAGAATCAATTATAGCGAGTAGCAGTTTATGATCAATGTGATCTAATCCAGATTGATCGACCTGTAACATCTCTAATGCTTCTTTGGTAATAGCTAAACTAATTGCAGATTCTCCTCGCACTTGAGATATATCTCGCACACGTTTTAACAACCGATTAGCAATACGTGGTGTTCCACGCGATCTTCTTGCAATCTCTACTGCTGACTGTTTTTCAATTGTCACTTCGAAAATAGAGGCAGTACGTTCTACAATTTCACATAAATCATCCGTTTCATAAAATTCTAAGCGACTTAATACACCAAAACGGTCACGCAATGGTGCTGTTAATAGCCCAGCTCGTGTCGTTGCACCTACTAATGTAAATGGTGGTAATTCTAAGCGCACTGAACGAGCAGTAGAACCTGTACCTATCACGATATCTAAACAAAAGTCTTCCATCGCGGGATATAGTATCTCTTCCACAGCACGTGGCAATCGATGAATCTCATCAATAAACAGAACATCTCCTGTTTCCAATGAAGACAATATTGCTGCTAGATCTCCGGCACGCTCAATTGCTGGCCCAGAAGTTGTTCGAAATTGTACACCCATTTCATTTGCAATAATAGAAGCCATTGTCGTTTTTCCTAAACCAGGTGGGCCATATAATAAAACATGATCTAAAGGTTCATTCCGCAAGCGGGCTGCTTCAATAAAAATCGCTAAATTTTCCTTCGCTTTATGTTGTCCAATATACTGCGCCAAGGTGGAGGGACGTAGGCTTAATTCGATGGATGTATCTTCCTCATGTATTTCACTTGAAATCATACGTTCTTCCATTTCCTCACCCCTCTAATTTTGCATAAGTAGTGCTAAACCTTTTCGCACTAATTCATCCGTATTTTTAGAAGCCTCTTCTTTTAACTTAGGGGAAATTTGTTTAATTTCTCGATCAGAGTATCCTAGTGATTTTAATACTTCTACTGTTTCATCTAATGCCTTTATTTGATCTGTTGTAACTTTTACAGTTTTAGCATCCGCTACATTAGCAGATACATCAAATTCTATTGTTAACTTCCCTTTAAGATCTAAAATCATTTGACGAGCCGTCTTTTTTCCTACTCCAGGAAAACTCGTTAAGAATTTTTCATCTTCTTCCTCAATTGCCACAACAAAATCTTGTACACCAGCAGTGGCGACAATTGATAAAGCACCTTTTGGTCCAATTCCTGAAACATTCAATATTCGTGCAAATAATGATTTTTCGTCCACCTTTGAAAATCCATATAAAGTTTGAGCGTCTTCTCTTATGTAGTGGTATGTAAAAATACGTACCTGCTCACCTAACTGATCTTGAAATTTAAAAGGATTTGCACAAATAATTTCATAACCTACTCCATTTGCTTCGACAATAGCAGTCGTTTCAGTCACTGTATCTAGTTTACCATTTATGTACGCAATCATCATCATCTCTCCCTAACATTCTCCAAAAAATCTTTACTCTAGTTTATCACACAATCGTACGTTCGTATAACATCACTTTCAGACATTTGAGCATATTACATTAAACGTTGGATTTTATGAGTTTAGAGTATGTCTATTATAATAGCTTGACACAATTTCAAAAAATTGTTGATTTTCGAAGAACCATAGACTCTGTAGTAACTACCATGTTGATTTGCGCTACAGGCAGTCGCTTTCCGCGGGCAAGTCTTCAGCTAACTTCTATTTTGAATTGTGAGACTTTCTTGTTATACCAAGACTTAAGTGCCTGATTTACATTACGAAAGTTGAGAAAGTAAAAATAAACTAAAAGAAAACAAGCGAAGCATCGATCCGCTTCACTTGTTTAACCTTGGACTTGTTTTGTTGGAGAGAGATCACGATAAACTTCTAAAACTTGATGATAGGTTTCTATGTCTTCAATCTTAATTCCTGTTTCTAATTCTTCTATTTGAAAACTCTCTAATGTGCTTGTATCGATTTGATAAAAAGATTGAATTACTTGCTGATGTACAGGTTCACCCTCAAAAATAGATAGCATTCCTTCTTGTAAACCAAAATAACCATTTGCCTTTAAGTATGGAGAAATATCATCCACTTGCTTTCTAAAAGTCATTTCACCTGATGATTGTTCTACTAGTTGCCAATCTTCATACGATGCCCAAAAGTCTTCCATTGCACCAATAGACTCTTCATGCGTTTCTTCCTCTATTTTACCATCAAGATATTGTTTCTGTAATGTCACTTCTAATACTAGTTGTTCATTAACTTCAGGTTGGCTTGTTGTTGGTGTAACTTCTCTTTCTATTACATCATTAACATCGCTTTGTTCTTTGTTAACACTAACAATTAAAACCACGACTGCTATTACACTAATTAACACGCTTATATAAATTTTTTTTCTATGCATTTGTTTTCACCTCGGTCAATTAAACTTATGCAACGATAGTTTGTCCTATCATTGTTATCTTTGACCAATAGTTAAATTTTTATACTTTCGTGAAAGTATAAAAAACAAAACAAAAATACCGACTAAAGGTTTAGTCGGTATACACTACAAAATCATATTCATCAGGATCAATAATTCGCACTTCAAATATCTCATTTTCTTCTAAAATAATTTCTTCTCCGTTATAGTAACGGATAGCATCATTAAAATCTTCATTATGCATCGCAATAGCATACTTATTGTCATGCAATTTTTTAACTTGATTAAATTTCAATTCTCTTTTTGCACTTTGACTTGCTTTTTGATAGATTACATAGTAATCCTTTTCATCATTAATAAAATGATCTAAATGTTTGAGTGCATCTTGTCTGTCTGTAGTAAATTGATCTTGTAAAGCTTCACTATCATTTATTTCACTCATTGAAGACACCTCATTATGTTTTTTATCATTATATTCTAATTTGCTTGATTTAGAAATGGCTTACTGCCTATTATTTTTAAAATAATCAGAAATATGTCAGACTTTATTATATTTTACCATCTTTATTCTACTAAACCGTTATGATGAATCTCTTGAACATCCTCTAAATCTTCTAATACACTTAGTAACTGTTCCATTGACTCCGAATCTTTCTTACTTAATTCTGTATACGTTTGAGGGAACATTGTTACTTCTGCTGTTTCCAACTCGTACTCCTCTTCCATTAAATTAGCTTTAACTTCTTGAAAATCTTCTACCTCTGTAAAGATTTCATATACTTCTTCATTTGTTTCCATTTCTTCTGCCCCAGCTTCTATAGCAGTAAGAAGCATCGAATCTTCATCAGCATTTGTTGCCGATTTTTCAATCACTATGTATCCTTTTCGTTCAAATAAAAAAGAAACACACCCATTTTCACCTAAATTACCATTATTTTTTGTAAATGCATGGCGAACATCAGCAGCTGCTCTATTTTTATTATCTGTTAACAATTCGACCATTACCGCTACACCACCAGGGCCATATCCTTCATAGATAACTTCCTCGTAATTTGCGCCATCTAACCCACCAGTAGCTTTTTTAATTGCCCGATCAATATTATCATTTGGCATATTGGTTGCCTTTGCTTTATCTATTGCTAACCGCAGGGAAGGATTCATTTCAGGGTCTCCTCCACCTTGCTTTGCTGCGATAAAAATTTCTTTTGCAGCCTTCATAAATATTTTGCCTTTTTTTGCATCTTGAGCGTTTTTACGGCGTTCAATATTCTTCCACTTCGAATGACCTGCCAATTATATAACATCCTTTCCTAAATATACCGTTGATATTAAGTACTTTATATTACTATAACATATCTAGATTTTCCTTTAAAACAGGTAAAAGACTCTTTGTATGTTTCAATTACAAAGAGTCTTTTTTAAAGTAAAAATTCAAGCCTTATCAATTAAAATACTTCTGGTGCTTTAGCCATTTCACGTTTATGCGCTGTTGTACGGTGCATTCGATCAATAATTTCTTTATCCTTTTCAGGAACTTCATTACCTTTGAGATAACTATCAATAGTTGCATAACTTGTGCCCATCTCGTTCTCGTCTGTTTGACCTTCCCATAGACCTGCACTTGGCTGTTTATTGATAATTTCATCTGGTACACCTAAGACTTTAGCTAATTCTCTTACTTCACCTTTCGTTTGATGCACTAGTGGTACTAAATCGACACCACCGTCTCCGAATTTAGTGAAGTAACCAGTATACCATTCGGCAGCATTGTCTGTACCGACAACTAAGTACTGATGATTTGCTGCTAATGCATACAATGTACTCATACGTAAACGCGCACGTAGATTAGCATCTGCCAATTGCTTTTGATCAGGATTTAATGTACCAGCCTGTGTCAATTGGCTATTAATTTCAGTTAGCATAGTATCATGTGTGTTAGTTAAATCAATTGTTACATTGTCTATTCCAGCAGCTTCTACTACTTTATTTGCATGTACCAGGTCTTCAGGATTACTTTTACATGGCATCATAACACCTAAAGAAGCCTCAGGAGCAGCACGCTTAATCAGGTTTGCAACAACTGCTGAATCAATTCCCCCACTCACACCGACTATTAAACCTTTTACGCCAGTTTCTTTGATTTGATCTTGTAACCATTTAACGAGTTTTTCTGCTGTTTCTTGCATCTTTGATTATCCCCTTCCACTATCATTACTATTATTTTAGCATGGTATCTACTTGGTCGACAAACTTTTTCCGCTCCTGCCAACTCATTGAAAACTGCTCTATATATGCCTTTATCTCTGCTTCAGTATGAGGTCTTGTCATATAATACCACCATTCACGTATTAAATCAGTTGGAACAGTTACACCAATTAACAACAAACGCCATTCTTTTAGCGAGTAGGTGTGTATGTATGTGTATAATTGATCAAGACTGTGATCTATATACGGTAAGAAACGCTGGCATAACTGGATATAATCATATAATGGTGGAGCGGACGCCAACAAATCAAAATCTATCATGTATATTCTATTTCTATTATCTCTCAAAAAATTGTGAGAAGCAACATCACCATGATTCCAAGTTAAAAGCGATGCATCATTCGATTCAAGTTTCGGTATATTTTCTAAATGATACAGATCGATCCGTTCTAACATTACTTTTTCTACTTCACTATACAATGAAGCATTTCCAGTATTAATTAATGCCTGTTTAGTTTGACGCCACTTTTCTAATCGTCTGAACCATTTCCCGATTATTTTAGTAGACTTAAGTTCAGTATCCATACGTATCCCTCTGGTAACTTCATGAAAATCGGATAATGTCTCTAGTGCCGCTTGACGATCTATTTCTTCATGATAATCTAGTTTTTTAGCATGCAGATAAGGTTGCATCGCCCAGTAATACCCAAATCCTTCTAAAAAAAGTCTTTTATTCGGAAATGCAATAAACTTAGTAATAAAGGATTGACTCACTTTCGAAAAAAAATCCCATTGTTTATCGATGATAGAAAATTGTTTGTATCCTTTTATAATATATAGTTGATTCGTTTCTGTCTTTATTTTAAATATTGGATACTTAATGATCTTTATAGAAATTATTTTTAAATCACCCTCTTCTAGTAAAAAAGAAGCGAGACGACTCTTTGCTGAATCGTCTCGTTTACTACTATTCAATTCCCTCATCATCTTCAGTCATCCGATAAGGATAAGGTGAACCCATCTGTGGCATCGGTTGAAATGGCATATTATAGTCCATTTGTGGTTGCATCATTCCTGGTGCGCCTTGTTGTGTTGGATAAAATGGTTGATCCATTGCATTTTCAACACCTGTTGGCATCTGCATACCTGGTTGCAATCCTTGTGGCATTTGCATACCCGGTTGTGTCCCTTGGGGCATACCTTGTTGCATTCCATTCGGAGGTGGCGTTTGGTTATATCCATTAGGCGTCATATTATACTGAGGCATCGGAGCATTACCTTGTTGCTCACCTGAATAAATGCCTGGGTTCGTATTCCACTGGCCGCCATTTTGTTGCATTAATGGCATGGTTTGTTGATTCATATACTGGTTTGGCATAGGTGGCATTTCTATGCTGGATGATTCCATTTCATCACCCATGTCATATCCTTGATAAACAGGTGGCTGACCATGTATTAAACTTTGTGGTGATTGAAATTGGTGACACGGATCCATTGGAACAGAAGCAAAACTTGGCATCTGTTGTTGTGGGTATTGCATCGGCATCTGCTGCATCGGTGGCATACACGGCATACATGGCTGCTGCATCATATGATGAGATGGTTGCATTGGTTGTGGCATTTGCTGTTGAATTGGTTGCTGAATTGGTTGTGGTTGTGGCTGCGTTTGGTGTTCCGTATATTGGAAGTTATGTTGATTAATTTCCGTATCGTTATCCTCAATATCTACATCAATATTATAATTAGTTGAATAAAAATCAGGTAAATTTGGTAACTGAATTGGTTGTGGCACAGGCATTGGCTCAGCCTTTACTGGCATCTGTTTTTTTACTGGCGTTGTTTTTTTTGTATCATCTTCGTACATAACTGGTTGGGCTTTCTTTGACACATCTTTGTATGGATGCATCGTTTTGTCATTTACCGGTTGTTTTTGAACTTGTTTTGTTGAAGTAGGTATTTTAATTTTCATACCTGGCATAATCTGATTTGGATCTGCTAGTTGTGCATTCAATTGCTTCACTTCTTCAAAGTTAACCCCATATTTCTGTGCAAGATTCCATAACGTATCACCTTTTTGTACAATATGAATTTTCAACAGTGAAAACTCCTTCCTATATTTTAGCACTTAGTGAATTAGGCATATCACATTATAATTCATTATCAACATATGCGATTCACCTAGAAAGTTGATAATAAATTAAAATAAAATTAAAAAAACGAGGCTGGGACAAAACCCAGATAAACAATAAAAAGTTGCACCTTTCCAAATTTATGGTTGGAGGGTGCAACTTTTTATAAAATCGAAAATTTTAGTAAGTAAAAAAGGATACCTTCTGATAAAATTAAAGTGACGAAACAATAACTATCGGAGGTATCCTTATGTTCAAAGATTATAACATGAATCAAGTAATTTTGCCGTTAGATTTAGAAATTAAATTGCAAAAAAATGATATTGCCTATACAATCCATGACTTAGTTGAACAAATACCAGATAAAGCTTTTTCTGTTTTCT
>NZ_QJSK01000011.1:0-81999 GCF_003426095.1 Paraliobacillus sp. X-1268 | reverse complement strand
TTTGAAGGCTAATTTGCGTTTCACTCGTATGTCAGTAAGAGGCAAGAAGAAAGTGGAAAATGAATTAGGATTTGCATTCATGGCGGTGAACTTGAGAAAGTACACGGCTAAGCATGCGCATGGTGCAACAAATCCTGAAAATAATCCAACAAAAAAAGATTCCGACCATCTTCCTAAGATGATCGGAATCTTTTTCGTTATTTTGGCTAATTATGTCCCAGCCTCTAAAAACATTAACCAACATCGCCATGTCCAGGATCAGCCATTATGTTGACAGAAATATTCACTTCTTCTTCGCCGGTAGATATTATATCCGTCTCTACCAGAGTAACTTGGCTACCTACTAATAAAATAACAGCCAATAACATTGATGAGAAAATTTTCTTCATGTATTATTCACCTCCTCTAAATAGAGTTATAAAACTGAGATTACATTTTATCCATAGCATGAAGTGGTAACCGAGCGAAAAAAAGATCACTTCTTTTTTCAATAAAATCATTATAGGAACTAATAAGCAGCTTTCTATCCTGATATGCTCGTCCAAGGTAATACTTTGTAAATGGGGTAATCTCAGTAATTCCAATTAGTAATTCTTGAGCCCTTAAAAAGTTCTCTTTTGCTATTTCCAAATGTGCTTGTTCACTCCAATCATTCGTAACAACACCATCTGTTTGGGCGAAATGAGCACATATAAAGGGGTTGTTTTGATTGTTTATCAAGTTTAATAAACGCTGATCTTGTAAGTTTTCAGCAATTATCTTCGCTTGATTTAAGTGATACATACAAGAGTTGAAATCATCAAAAATATAGGTTAGACTCAGATTTACATGTAGGTGTGCTTTTTGTTTTTTATTATACATTTTATTTAATAAGCGAAAGCCATACTTTCTCGCTAAGATAGCTTCATTGCTTTTCCAATAATATGCAAAGAATAACTGATCCAAATTGATATTAGCTAGAGAAATCAACACATGATTGTCTAATTTAAGTAACAAGTCTTGTATTTCGTCTAACAAGAAGTTAAAACTTCCATAATCAAACATATCAAAATTTATACTAAGCATTGTATACTTCATGACAAACTGTAATTCTTTGTCTTCTGTTTCGATTCTTTGTAACTTTGTTAGAATTTTGTGATGCGGTATCGTCCGAAAACGTCTGGCGAGAACCAGTTCATAAACAGTAGCCCATTTGTGGTTGATCTGATTTTTACTTTTTTTATTTTTATCTATTAATACTTGTGTTTCTTCATAGAATCCATTCGTATACAAAAAATGCATTCCTATTCGCCAATCGACTTCATTTGTTGTGATTAGACAATATTCACTTGTTAATTTGATAACCGTATCATCATCTTTTTCCATACTAGCTACCGTAATAAATTCGTTTAGATTACTTATTCGATCCATTTCTATCTCGGTACTTTTGTTGTTTTCCTTGCGGAGAGCGTTATCTTGTCTCATAAACACCCCTCCTTCCAAAATCAACCATCACTTATTATTATTTCATATATTCATAATAATTCAACCCTAAAGTCTATATTTTTTCGACAATTTCCTGCAAATATTCAAACTAGTGATGAAAAAGTTAATTAAGTCTATGATTTAATCAACTATTTTTCATTATACTTTTCTTCTATTCTACTTTAACAATCCATAGACAAAAAAAACATGAAGGAAAATTCCCTCATGCCTTTTATATTCATTTATGTGTTCGTTGTTGCTCTAGAAGATTCTTGCTCTCCTGTCGACTCATCTGGGTTTGGAACAGTTTCTGTTTCATCATTTTCTGCTTCATCTGTATCTTCTGCTTCATCTGTAACTTCTGTTTCTTCAGCAGATTCCTCAGCACTTGGAGCTTTAATATCTGCTAATGGTTTGTTCAAGTACATTTCTGGATCTACTGCTACGTTGTCTTTTCGGATTTCAAAATGAACATGTGTGCCGCTTGCTTGGCCATATACATTTTGACCTGAAGTTGCAACACTCTCACCTTGCTCAACCTTTTGGCCCGCTTTGACTGTTACATCTTGTAAACTTGCATAATAAGTAGAAACACCATTCTCATGTTCCATTTCTAGTACATAGCCTAGCAATGGATCTTCCTTCACTTCTGTAACCTCACCGCTTAATGCTGCAGTTACTGAAAATGTTTCATCTGAAGCTGATGCAATGTCTATACCTTTACTTTGGTAGTATTTATTGTTGTATAGAACGAGTGCTTGTTCTTGCTCTTCAGATGTCTTATCGAAATCATAAAATTTTGTTACAATGTCAGTTTGACTATCTTCCGCTACTGGCATCTTTACGACTTCTGATTGACTTACAACAGTATCTGAATCTTGTTCATAGTCTAATGGATTCCCATTAGAATTTCCTAGATTCGTCTCTGTATTATCCGTTGCCTCTGGAATCTGGTTATCTAAATTTTGATACCATAGAACACCAGTTAACAATAGTGCAGCAACTGTTAAATATACAGCAGGAAAAAACCATTTCTTCTTGAAGATACGTTTCCAACTTTGTTTTGAAACGTTATTATTATCTTCTCTCATTTTACATCACCTCAGGAACCATTCTGATCAGAAACAGGAAATAATATACATCGTTTATCAATTTTTTAATTAATACGATGATATATTTGTTAAACCCTCTTCTAATTCAGTAAAGTTCTTCGCTGGTAAAACGTTCATCCTAATTATAAGTTTAGTTTTTCACTACTAAAGTAGGTGTTGCATCTTCTATTCTTTCTATCTCTGTTCCTTGGTAATAATAGGTTACAATATCTTGATAACTCTTCCCATCCTCAGCCATACCATTGGCACCATATTGACTCATACCAATTCCATGCCCATAACCTTTTGTTGTAAAGATGAGATGATCATTTTTTTGTTCTATACTAAAATCACTCGATCTTAACTCTAATGCTTCTCGTATATCTCTTCCTGTGAAGGTTTGTTCTGCTATTTTAACCGTTTCCACACGATTACTCGCTGTTCTTGTCATGCTAAAATCATTGTTAGATTGAGATAGTGTTACACCTAAAGCTTCTTCTACTTGATCAATCGGAACAATCTTTTGATCTAGAAACTTTGGTGAGTCTTGATCCCACGGGCTAGCTACACTTTTTAAATAAGGTAAAGCGTTCTCCCAATAATCTTCAGCATTTTCCGTGTAACCATTACTAGTTGAAAAAAAGGCTGGTGTAATAGGTTGATCTTCATAGGTTAAAATTTCTCCTACTGTACCTGCAACTGCTTCTTTAATTTTACTTATTTTCCAACTGTAGTCACTTCCCCAAACTTCCCTGAGCTCTTCATCACTCTTATAAACTTGGTGCTGAACTGTATCTGTAACATTTGCTGCATCATCTGTTACATGTGCCAGATAATTAACAATGTAGGTTCTCGCTGCAAGTGCTTGTGCTTTTAATGCTTCCAGTTCAAATTCGGCAGGCATCTCAGAAGCAACAACTCGTGTTACATAATCTTCCAATAGAACCTTTTCGATTTGATCTGTTTCTGAACGCATTACTTCAACCGTAAATGCTGAGTCATCAGAGGACAATGTAACAGCCTCTGCAGGCTTTTCTACCTCCGCTTCGGTAGATGTCTCTAATTCTGTCATTTTTGTTGTATGTGGCGCTACAATTAAAGCTGGAACTAACAATATAATAGTTAACAACAGTCCTACCAGTAACATACTGCTAGATTTCCAATATAAGCCTCGTTTTTTGTTTTTATTATACGGATGCATATACGTCCTCCCTTTACCAAACATCATCTTCGTATCTACTAATTACTCTATACATAAAAACAAGATAGTAGAACGAGAAATTTAGTTTGGTACGAGCAAACATTGTAAAAAAAGCACCAGCTATTTTTTTAAAAAATATAAACAAATTACGCAGAGAGAAATTTTAAAATTAGTTTTGTAAACTTAAAAAGTAAAGCAATCTAAAGTTGAAGTTGACATCGAGCTCCTCATTTCGTTTCATCATTTGAAATTGATCGAAATTGCGACGTAGCATTCTTTACATAAATTGTAACACAACAGAATTCATGCCCCGCTCCTCAAGCGAAATGGGCTCCCTTTCCGCAGGCACGGCTATTCCTGCAGGAGTCTCGCCGATTTCGCTTGATCCGCTGGTTTTAGTTAGCTAATTAAAATTGCGTAAATGACTCTATTTTCCTTAATTAATGACTAACTAAAGCAAGAGTTAGAAACAATAAAAAGTGATTTTATCACCTGTATAAAAAAGATACGCTATCCAGCGAAGGTAGTAAATGGTTGACACTCCTGTGGGAACAGCAAATGTTTTCGATGGGATGAGTAATCGCAATCCCACAAGCCGAAGATCCACTTGGAAGTGTTCTTTGCTTCCAAGTAGTTAGCTAAGGTTGTGCCCACGGAAAGGGAGACCATTTTCTACCGTAGCGTGGTAGTAATTAGTATATTATTTAGCTAGCCGATAATAATGTTGTGTCGTAGTTGATAGAAAATCAGGTGGTAAGGGTAATTGCTACATCAGCACCACAATTGGAATACACTTCAATAAGACAGATATGTATAGAAAAAAAGCTGTGCAATTGAGACTGAAATCGTCTAATCGCACAGCTTTTTATTTTTTATAAAGCAGAAAAATGTTTTGTTTCTGTTTCTGCTTCTTCTATTATAATTTCTTCTTCATCATTCACACGTTCAATATCCGCACCCAATCCTGCAAGTTTCTCTGTAATATCTACATAACCTCGGTCAAGATGTTTTAATTCCGTAACACGTGTATAACCTTCTGCTTTTAAGCCAGCTAATATTAATGCTGCACCTGCACGAAGATCAGTAGCTGCAACCTCTGCGCCCTGTAAGACACCTGGTCCTTCGACAATTACGCTACGACCTTCAATTTTAACTTTTGCATTCATACGACGAAATTCTTCTACATGCATAAACCGATTTTCAAAGACGGTTTCCGTAATGACACTCGTGCCTTCCGCTTGTAACATAAGCGCAAGCATTTGTGATTGCATATCGGTAGGAAAACCTGGATGTGGCATTGTTTTCAAATCAGTGGCTTTTAACTTGTGTGGCCCGATTACCCGCACACCATTAGATTCTTCTACAATCTTCACACCCATTTCTTCCATTTTAGAAATTAATGCACGTAAATGTTCTGCATCTACACCTTTTACAAGCACATCTCCACCAGTAATTGCAGCTGCAATCATATATGTTCCAGCTTCAATTCTGTCTGGGATAATAGAATGTTTTGCACCATGTAACGTTTTGACGCCTTCAATTTTAATTGTTTCTGTACCAGCTCCGACAACTCTAGCGCCCATTTCATTCAAATAGTTAGCAAGATCAATAATTTCTGGTTCTTTTGCTGCATTCTCAATTGTAGATTTACCATCTGCTAATGCTGCTGCCATCATGAGGTTTTCTGTTGCACCAACACTTGGTACATCTAAATAGATTTTCGCACCTTTAAGACGTCCATTTGAAAACACTTCGACAAATCCATTTCCAACATGTACATCTGCACCCATAGCTTCAAAGCCTTTTAAATGCAAATCAATAGGTCTTGAGCCAATAGCGCAACCACCTGGCATTGCTACTTTGGCATGACCGAAACGTGCTAACGTTGGTCCTAAAACAAGAACCGACGCGCGCATTTTTCTTACATATTCAAAAGGGGCTTCCGTAATTAAAGGTTTCACTGCGTCAACTACTACTGTATTATGTTGAAAATCAATCTTTGCGTTCATATTGCTTAATACATCTTTCATAGTCACAACATCAGCTAAAGCTGGAACGTTATGAAGCTCACTTTTTCCTTCACTTGCCATTATACTTGCTGCGATGACAGGCAATACAGCATTTTTCGCACCTTCTATTTGTACAGTGCCGTTTAGCTGCCTACCACCACGGACGATGATTTTATCCAAGGCTCATTCTCCTCTAAAGTCCAATTTCTATATTATTAATATTCAGTCGTTAGGATAGGTGTTCCTATTGTTAAGGTTATTTTTCCGTTTAAACCTTTTCTTGCTGCTAATTGAATATTCATTGACTTGTTCAATGAAGGTATAGCAGCTTCCCATTTGTCTGTATATCCAGACATTACATTAAAATCTTTTTCATTCATTTCATCGATCACTTCTACATCTAACTTTTCTATCATTCTATCAAAAAAATAATCACTACCTATAATAGCATCTACTTCTGTCGAAATACAAGTAAATTTTGTCACATCCTTACTAAAAACATTTTCCAATAAGAGATGAAGACGTTCTTCTATAGGGTTTTGATTAAAACTACCTGCTTCTAATGATTCCATTTTATAAATCACATCTACAGTATCTTGATTTTCTGAGGTTACCATTATAATAGATTCGATCCGATCCTCTTCTTTACGGCTGTCCCACTTATATTTTGTTGCTTGTTCAGTTTTCTCAGTCGTATAACCATTAGAAAAGCCGATTTGATTTATTGCGTGCATTATTTCTGGCATCTCTTTTTTGCTAATTTGTTCTCTCATCATAATTTGCCATGTCTTTACCTGTAACGCTTCTGCTTCTACAGCTTCCATCATTTCTACCAACTCATCTGTTGCCGATTCTTTTGCAACGACGTCTTTTAAATGAAAAGTGAAAATTAGTAATACAAGTAGTATAATTGCTAAACCTTTATTTTTAATCATGATTTTATCTCCCTACCTTTTTTATTACTCAGTATGGTCGCTTTGCTTCCTCTCCATACTAAAAGGTATTCGTCAAATCATGACAATAGTTTAAAACAAGTAAACAAATTGTTGCGACCATTTAAGAAAATCTAAGAAGAAATTGCTAACAGTCGAACCAATAACAATCGCAATAAAAACAATCAAAATCTTAGCTTCAAATGTCCGCGCTTTTTTAAAAATTGGATCCAATCTTAATGCTTGCATAATTTGCCACGTTATAACAATAAAAATAATGTGGGAAAGCATGCTAATTAAAGCTAATCTCCCTAGTTCTTCCATAGATGAAACCTCACTTTTCAATTTAATCATGCATACAAATATTTGTCATTTCCCGGGAAATAGCGACAATAAATACGCATATATTTTTTTCACAATTATCATTTAACCTAATTAAAGATAATACCATGGATCGTTGGTTTTTTAAATGACTTTTTATCTATTCCCCAGCAAGTTTAAACTAAACATACCATTCCTATACTAAATATAGTCGCATAGAATCAAAAAAAGACTTTAAATCCAAAGTTAAAATGGAAATAAAGTCTTTTTATAATGTAGCACTCTCTATTTGTTTTCTATCACATCTAGACGATTTAGTGCACGTTTAAGTGCATATTCTGCCCTTTTAAAATCAACATCATCTTGTTTAGTTTGCAAACGCCTTTCAGCACGTTCTTTCGCTTTACGAGCACGCTGAACATCGATGACACCAGGCGTTTCAGCTGATTGCGCAAGAATGGTTACTTTGTTGTTATTCACTTCAACAAACCCGCCATTTATTGCAATTTTTATCGTTTCGTCATCTCTTTTTAATCGTGTCACACTAATTACAAGTGGCGCAATTAATGGAATGTGATTTGGGAGAATTCCTAATTCACCGTTTTCAGCTTTACAACTAACCATTTCAAATGTGTCTTCTAAAATAGGGCCATCAGGAGTGACAACACTCACCGTTAGTGTTTTCAATGAAACCCCTCCTCAGGCTGGAATAGAGCTATAACCGCTTTATTCTTACGCCATTTGTTTTGCTTTTTCAACAACATCTTCAATTGTTCCAACTAAACGAAATGCGTCTTCGGGAAGATCATCATATTTACCAGCTAAAATTTCTTTAAAGCCTCGTATCGTTTCTTTTACTGGCACATATGAACCTGGAAGACCAGTAAACTGTTCAGCTACGTGGAAATTCTGCGATAAAAAGAATTGTATGCGACGAGCGCGAGAAACGGTTAATTTATCTTCATCAGATAATTCGTCCATCCCTAGAATTGCAATAATATCTTGTAATTCTTTATACTTTTGTAGTGTACGCTGTACTTCACGAGATACGTTATAATGCTCTTCTCCAACAACTTCAGGGTCTAGTGCACGTGAAGTTGATGCTAACGGATCAACAGCAGGATAAATACCTTGCTCTGATAATTTACGATCCAAGTTAGTTGTTGCATCTAAGTGCGCAAATGTTGTTGCAGGCGCTGGATCGGTATAGTCATCCGCAGGTACATAAATCGCTTGAATTGATGTAACAGAACCTTTATTGGTTGATGTAATACGTTCTTGTAACTGACCCATCTCCGTCGCTAATGTTGGCTGATACCCAACAGCTGAAGGCATACGGCCTAGCAATGCAGATACTTCAGAACCCGCTTGTGTGAAACGGAAAATATTATCAATAAACAATAATACGTCTTGTCCTTGATCATCACGGAAGTATTCTGCCATTGTTAGTCCAGTTAAAGCTACGCGCATACGTGCACCAGGTGGCTCGTTCATTTGACCGAACACCATTGCTGTTTTAGTAATAACGCCTGAGTCTTTCATTTCAAAGTAAAGGTCATTACCTTCACGTGTACGTTCTCCAACCCCAGCAAATACAGAAATACCACCATGTTCTTGTGCGATATTATTAATAAGCTCTTGGATTAAAACCGTTTTACCTACACCGGCTCCACCAAACAAACCGATTTTACCACCTTTAATGTATGGTGCTAATAAATCAACAACCTTAATTCCTGTTTCTAAAATTTCTGTATCAGTCGCCAAATGTTCGAACTCTGGTGATTGACGATGAATTGGATCGCGACGAACATCATCAGGTAATTTTTCACCTAAATCAATCTCTTCTCCCAACACATTAAATATACGACCTAATGTAAGATCACCTACAGGTACAGAAATAGCAGCACCAGTACTAATTACTTCTGCTCCTCGTTGAATACCTTCTGTTGCCTGCATGGCAATTGTACGAACTGAATTGTCACCTAAATGTAATGCTACTTCAAGTGTTAATGCAACACCATTTTCCTCTTTAGGAGAAATGATTAATGCATCATATACTTCAGGGAGCTGTCCATTATCAAATTTTACATCAATAACTGGTCCCATTACTTGCGTTACGTGTCCTTTACTCATCGATTTCCCTCCTTACTTACATTTTACTATTTTTGGGCTGCTGCTCCACCGACAATTTCCGTGATTTCTTGTGTAATAGCAGCTTGACGAGCTCGATTATATTGTAAAGATAAATCATCAATTAAATCGTTCGCATTATCTGTAGCACTGCGCATTGCTGACATGCGTGCTGCGTGTTCACTTGCTTTACTATCTAATAAAGCACCATAGATTAAGCTTTCTGCATATTGGGGTAACAATGACTCCAATATTTCTGCTTTACTCGGTTCAAATTCAAATGCACTGTTGTTCTTACTAACTGGTGTTTGTTCCGTATTTTCAAAGTCTGTAAGAGGTAGTAATTTTTTGGTAACTACTTCTTGTGAGATTGCACTAATATAATGATTATAGACAATGTTTAATTCATCTACTTCTTCATCAATATATAGTTGTACGGACTCCAATGTTAGATCTTTAATATCCGAAAAAACAGGTTGATCTGATAAACCAATAATTTCATTTGTAATTGGCATATCTCGTTGTTTAAAGAAGTCTCTCCCCATTCGTCCGACTACAATCAATGTATACTCTGATACAGATTGATGTTTTTCCTGAATGGTACGGTACACCTTACGTAATACACTACTGTTAAAAGGTCCAGCTAATCCACGATCAGATGTAATGACGAAATACGCTGTCTTTTTCACTTTTCTTGGTTTTAACATAGGGTGTTCAAATGTCTCATTACTCAATGCGATATGATGAACCATTTCTTGCATCTTTTCACTGTATGGGATATAAGACTTTGAACTTAATTCCGCCTTACTGAGCTTTGATGCTGAAACCATTTGCATCGCATTTGTAATTTGTTTTGTTTTTTTAGTTGAGCCTATTCGTGTTTGAATATCTCTTAGTGATGCCACTTACGTTCAGCCCCCTTTCTTGAAAAGGTTTCTGTTGCAAAAGAAGGATAAAAATCAGAATTTGATTCTTATTTTCCTTCCTTCCACTTCCAATTTATTTACTTTTCCCTACAAATTGTGCTTTGAACGCTTCAATAGCTGCATTCATTGCTTCTGCTTCAGCAAGATTTCCGGTTTCACGGATTGTTGTTAAGATGTCAGCATGATTTGCATCAAAATAATCAAAGTACTCTGATTGGAAACGCGTAATATCATCAATTTCGATATCATCTAAATAGCCACGAACCAACGCATAGATAATAACAACTTGTTTTTCAACTACAAGTGGTTTATGTAGGCCTTGTTTTAAAACTTCTACCGTACGAGCACCACGATTAAGTTTTGCTTGTGTTGCTTTGTCTAAGTCAGATCCGAACTGTGCAAATGACTCTAATTCTCGATAAGAAGCTAGATCCAAACGCAATGTTCCTGCAACTTTCTTCATCGCTTTAATTTGTGCTGATCCACCAACACGTGATACCGATAGACCTGGATTAATCGCTGGACGAACACCAGAGAAAAATAGATCAGACTGCAAGAATATTTGTCCATCTGTAATGGATATAACATTGGTAGGAATATACGCTGAAATATCACCAGCTTGTGTTTCAACAAATGGTAAGGCTGTTAATGAGCCTGATCCTTTTGCGTCACTAAGCTTTGCTGCACGTTCTAATAGACGTGAGTGTAAGTAGAATACATCACCTGGGAATGCTTCACGGCCCGGTGGACGTTTCAGTAATAGTGATAATTCACGGTATGCATTCGCTTGTTTAGATAGATCATCATATACAACTAGCACATGCTTTCCGTCATACATAAACTCTTCACCCATAGAAACACCAGCATATGGCGCTAAGTACTGAAGTGGTGCAGGTTCTGACGCACCGGCACTAACTACTATTGTGTAATCTAATGCGCCGTGTCTACGAAATACTTCTGTTGTAGAACGAACAGTAGAATCTTTTTGACCAATAGCAACATAAATACAAATCATGTCTTGGTCTTTTTGATTAATGATCGTATCAATTGCAACAGTCGTCTTACCTGTTTGACGATCACCAATAATTAATTCGCGTTGTCCGCGACCAATTGGCACAAGTGCATCAATTGCTTTAATACCTGTTTGTAGTGGTTCATGAACAGATTTACGATCCATTACACCTGGTGCTGGCGCTTCAATTGGACGTGTTTTACTCGTCTCAATTGGCCCTTTCCCATCAATTGGTTGTCCTAATGGATTTACTACACGACCTAGTAATTCACGACCAACCGGCACTTCCATAATACGACCAGTACGACGAACTTCATCGCCTTCGCGAATCTCTGTATAAGGACCTAAGATAACAATCCCCACATTACTTTCTTCTAAGTTCTGGGCTAATCCCATTACTCCATTTGAAAATTCAACAAGCTCACCTGACATAACGTTATCAAGACCATGTACACGTGCAATACCATCACCGATTTCGATAACCGTACCGACATCAGTAACTTCAATATCAGCTTGATAATTCTCAATTTGCTGTTTAATCAGCGCACTGATTTCTTCAGCTTTTATGCTCATGCCAATTCACCCCTATCATCTTTAATTTACTGAAACGATATTACGTTCAATTCGTTCTAATTTTCCTTTTACAGAGCCATCATAAATGGTATTACCAACTTTAAGCTTGATGCCACCCATAATAGAAGGATCAATTACATTGTTAATTGTTAATGATTTAACAGCTAGTTTCTTTGTGAATACAACTTGTAACTGCTGCTTTTCTTCTTCAGAGAGGAGACGAACAGAGTAAACTGTCGCTACTGCTACTCCTTTAGATTCATTAGCGAATGCACAGAATTGATCTACGATTTCTGGAACAGCACTTTCATTATGACGATCTATTAATAGCTTCAATGTGTTGCGAACTTCTTTTGCAAAATCATGAAAAGCTTGATCAATTATTTGTTTCTTTTTCAACCCATCAAAGCCAGGATGTTCTAAAAAATCATTAAAATCTTGATTTTGTTGAAAAACTTCCTTGACTATTAAAAGTTGAGATTCAATTGAATCAACATTTTCTTTTTGTTGAGCAAGTTGAAAAAGAGCTTCTGCGTAGCGTTTAGCAATCACTGCTTTACTCATTACTCTTCTCCTATCTCTTTCATATAGTCAGAAATTAGTTTTTCTTGATCTTGTGCATTTAGTTCTTTTTCAATTACTTTACTAGCAATTTGAACAGAAAGTGAAGCCACCTGTGCTTGAAGTGCTTGAATGGCACTTTCTTTTTCTTGCTGAATTTCTGCCTGTGCAGATTGTTTCATTCTATCTGCAGCAGTTTCAGCTGCTTTTATAATGATTTGTTCTTGTTCGATTCCAGCCTTTTTAGCATCTTCGATAATAACTTGTGCTTCTTGACGTGTTTGTTTTAAGCGCTCATTTGCTTCTTCTGTCGCTTTCTCTGCTGAGATACGGTTTTTTTCGGCAACATCTAATTCATTTGCAATGTAGTTTTCTCGTTCTTCCATTTTATTAAGTAATGGACCCCAAGCAAATTTCTTTAATAGATAAAGTAATATCGCAAAGCTTAGTAACGAAAAAATAATATCTCCACTATTTAGACCGCCAACTGCAGCTCCGAGAATAAGATTTCCAGCTAAATCTTGCACTGTATTCACTCCTTTCAACAACTACTAACATGAAACTGTCCGTGATTAAATAAAAATAGACTTTAAACAGATTAAAAACTTGGCTCATCGCCAAGTTTTATGGTGAAAGCCCTGATTTAGAATGGATTCATCCTATTTTGAAATTAAAGGAATGGCGAAACTTCCTCTAAAGATAAATTTCGCCACTGTATTTTTACTATTGAGTTCTACAGTACCATGAAGGCTACAACGATAGCTAAGATCGGAACGGCCTCTACTAGTGGAATACCAATTAACATAACTGTAGTTAATGGTCCTCTTAATTCTGGTTGACGTGCGATCCCCTCAACTGTTGTCTTAACTACCATACTACTTCCTAAACCTGCTCCTAATGCTGCCAATCCTGCTGCTAATGCTGCTGCTAATGCTTCCATTTAAAAATTCCTCCTTTTAAAATATGTAAAAATTTTATTAGTTTCTACATTATAATTAATGATCATCTGCCACTTTATGCGACATGTAAACCATCGTTAACATAGTGAATACAAAGGCTTGAATCGCCCCAACAAATAAACTAAATCCTTGCCATACAATCATCGGTACCAGTGAAAAAATATAGCTACCTGGTCCAGCCATAAATGCCATTTGGGCTATAAGGGATAATAAAATCTCCCCTGCAAAAATATTACCAAACAAACGAAAACCAAGTGTCATTGTATTCGTGATTTCCTCGATTAACTTAAATGGTAAGATGAATGCAACTGGGCTTGTCATATCTTTAAAATAACCTTTCATACCTTTAATTTTAATCCCATAAAAGTTTGAAAGAATCATAATAAATGCTGCAAGTGACAATGTTATACCTACGTCAGATGTCGGTGATTTCCACCATAACTCATGATCGTATACCCCCATCATAATAACACCTAAAATATTGCTAATAAAGATGTATAAAATTAATGTGAGTCCTAAAGGCAAAAACATTTTCCCTCTGCGCCAATCCATTGTATCGCCAATAATGCCCTTTACGAAGTCGATAAGAAGCTCCATCGCATTCTGCATACCAGTTGGTTTCGTTTGCAACTTACGACTACCTACAAAACCAAGAATAAATACAATGGCTGATGCTACAAAGATCATCAGTACAGTTGACGCGTTAAAGTTGAGTCCTGAAATACCAAGAAAATCATATACCATTGGTGATTCGTGGTCCACTTGTTTCACCTCTTTTCCTGAAAATTAATCTCTTGTTAGGAATAATAAGCCATCTACCATAATAACAACATACATTGTCATTAATCCGATAATCACTGCAATAAAATGAAAATACTGCTCAAATTCTAATGCAATTAAGACAGATACTGCAATTGAACCAAATCGGACTAATGTTCCGAGACTAAAAATCTTTTTGTTATTTACAATAGCTTCACCTAGCTTTTTCATTTTCCTTTGGAGCAACCAGAGATTATAAAAACTAACTGCACTACCAAGTAACAAACCATTAAATATACTATGGTAAGATGTTAGCGCCGTACCTAAAGCTAGAATCGCAAGATAATAAAACATCCATTTTTTCTGACGAGATATCATTTGTTCATATTCATGCATGATCCGTCGTCCTCCAAAAACGTATGAGTCACCTATTCATTGTTCGATTCCATCAACAAATTATGACAAATAGCCTATATATTCGCAAGGCTTTAAATCAGAAAAGTATTGTCAGTGATAAAAGTCACATGAAAACCCTATCATAAATCAAAATTTAATTTCTTTAGGCACGCTGTATTTAAGGGAGTTTCGGTAAAAAAAAGCAGGTTCTATTTAGAAAACATCTAAATAGCTAGCTACTCCCAAAGAATACATAGCTTGGTTTAAAATGTCTATTTACTATTATAATGGATTATTCACTATAAAGGTAGAGACAATTTTGTGAATTCTACTATTAAATTTTGAAGATTTAAAATTTGCTATCACTATCTTACCAATATCCGTTATATTACTCAATCAATATATTCATTTGATAGTGAAAAACTTCTTCTTTTTCAGTCTCAACAGAAATATCAGCAATATATTCCCCTTTTTTAGGCATTAATTTCAATGGGATTTCCCCTTCTATTACACCTGGTTCAGGATCATCTAGACTAAATAGTGTCTGTTGAAATGTCAGGGTATTCGGATCATATAAATCAACCGTAATTTTTTCTGCAACCTCTGGTGAGTAAAAGCGATACGTATAATTTTTTTCCTGAAAAGGGGTTAACTCTAATTCAAAACCCATTGCTTTAGGGAAATTACTCATTTGATTCACATACATGTAAGGTAAAGAAAAGGTTTGTTCTTGATTTGAAAGTTCTAACCACCCCTGATAAAGTCCTGGTTCCAGTAAACTGCTCGTAATCGCTAATTCGATTGGAACTTGCTCTGTTTGACCCGGCTCAATCGTGAAAGTCTTTGGTGTATACCAACGTAATCCCTTTGTTTGTTCAGGTAAGTCAAAAGAATAGGTTTGTGGTTTACCTGATACATTTTTCACTTCAAGATTTACAACGTTGCTTTCTTTTCCGGTATTAATTTTACCAAATGATAGTAATGGATTCGTAATAATCGTTGCGGTATTAATCGATTCTGATAATCTGATTCTACCCATCCCTTGCTCAATCGGCTCATATAATTGTTCCCCATCCGTCAGTGGTAACGCTTGGGTCAGGAGTGCCCCTTTTAATTGAGTTGGCGTCCAATCAGGATGTGCTTCTTTTAAAACAGCAAGTGAACCTGCAATATGCGGGGCAGCCATACTTGTTCCTTGAAGTGTTTGATAACCACCTGGGACTGTGCTTGTGATTTGTGCTCCAGGTGCAACAATTTCAGGTTTGATTTGCCAGTTAGCCGTTACAGGGCCACGTGAGCTAAAATCTGAAATTTGATCTTGTGTGATCTGATAATCTGTCTCAATCCAATAGCTGTGCGTGTCCAATTGGTCTAACAACCACTCGCCATCTGCTTGTGATATACCTGTAACTGGAATAGAAATCTCTTGCTCCATTCCGCCTTGAAAGGTGCCTTTTTCATTATTATATATAAGCACAGCAGCTGCTCCTGAAGTTTCTGCTTGTTTGGCCTTTTCCGTGAATGAAATATCTCCTCGTTCTATTAAAACGATCTTCCCTCTTGCATCAGGTATTGCCTTCTTTCCATCCCCACCATTTACTATCGGATATTTTTTCTGTAAATCCCATGCTGGTGCGCCTGCTAATGTGATAAGCTCTATTTTTTTATTTTCAAAACTATCGTATAAAGAAGCTGTCTTGATTGGAGGTGTGGAGGAACCAACTCCTATCGACTTTGTTGCTGTTGCAGGAGAACCTACTGTCCAATCATCTGGACCAGAATTTCCATTCGCGATCACAACGGACACACCCTCATCTACTGCACGGTTAACAGCTATACTAGTCGGCCAATCTGGACCATTAATAGTATTGCCAAGTGACATATTAATGATATCCATCCCGTCTTTCACTGCCTTCTCTAAGGCTGCGATGACTTGCACGGACGTTCCAGCACCACCTGGTCCTAGTGCGCGATAACCATAAAGATCTGCATCAGGTGCTACACCTTTCATCTTTCCGTTCGCAGCGATAATGCCGGCAACATGTGTCCCATGGATAGTCGATAATCCTTGTTCTACTTGTGTTTCCATTGGATCCGCGTCCATATCAACAAGATCGAATCCACCTTTATAGTTCTTTTCTAAATCAGGATGTTGATAATCAATACCTGTATCTATCACACCAATCTTTACACCTTTACCTGTATAAGATAAGGATTCTTGTGTTACTTCATCTTGTAGTAGAAAAGGAACACTCTCGTTAATCGGAGCTTCTTCTGTTATTTGATACGTTTGGACTGGATAAGCTTTTTTCAGAAAATCTAATCCATTCAGACGGTCTAACTGATGCGCTTTACCACGTAATGCTAGCCCTTGAAAGAGGGTATCATAAACTTCGAGCACTTCGACTGTTGGATAGTATGCTTCAATATATTCTTTTTGTTCGTGTGGATTCCCTTCCACTTCTATAATAATTGATTGTGTCTCTGTTTGCGCTTGACTTGTAATCGGGGGGATGATAAAGACTAGCGCAATAAGAATAGATAGAATGGCTCTGGTTCGCATACAATGTTTTTCTCCTTGTTTTTACGATAGTATGTGAAAAAAATCCGTACCCTATACTTTTTTAGTTACTTGCTTTAATTTAATGTACGTGTGCGGATAGAATGCAATCTTACATAAAAAAAGAACTTCCTATTTAGAAGTTCTTTTTCAAAAACTATTTTGTTATAAAAGTAGCTGGTTTATCGCTAGCTTCCTTAAAAAAATATCGAATAGCTTCCGCAATACGTGCACTTGCTTCTCCATCTCCATATGGATTCGATGCTTGTGCCATTTCTTGATGTTTTGTATCGTCAGACAGTAATTGATCTGCTAATTGAAATATCATTTCTTCATCTGTGCCAGCTAGTTTTAGTGTCCCTGCCGCTACACCCTCTGGACGTTCTGTCGTATCACGAAGTACCAATACAGGCACGCCTAATGATGGCGCTTCTTCTTGTACGCCACCAGAATCCGTTAAAATGAGGTATGCTCGTGACGCGAAGTTATGGAAATCAACAACGCCAAGCGGGTCAATTAAAGTAATACGCTTGTCATTTCCTAGAATTTGATCAGCAGTTTCTTGGACAACTGGATTAAGGTGAACAGGATATAACACATGGATATCTTGATGTTTTTCTACAAGACGTTTGATTGCACGAAACATTTGTTGCATATTCTCGCCCAGGTTCTCTCGTCGATGTGCTGTCATTAACACAAGTCTTTTTCCCTCTATTTCATCTAAAACTTTACTCGTATAACTTGCATTAACAGTCGTTTTAAGTGCATCTATCGTGGTGTTACCTGTTACAAAAATATTCTCTTCTGCTTTGTTTTCTGCTAATAGATTTCTCTTGCGCTAGTAGTAGGAGCAAAGTGAAGGTCCGCCATTACACCTGTTAATTGACGATTCATCTCTTCCGGATAAGGCGAGTATTTATTCCACGTCCGAAGTCCAGCTTCAACGTGACCCACTACAATTTGATTGTAATAAGCTGCTAAGGATGCCGCAAATGTCGTGGTCGTATCGCCGTGAACTAGGACAATATCAGGCTTTGTCTCTTTCATTACCTTGTCTAAACCTTCAAGTGCACGTGTTGTAATTTCAGCTAGCGTTTGGCGAGCTTTCATTATATTTAGATCATAATCTGGCTTTATATTAAAAATCGTTAAGACTTGATCAAGCATCTCACGGTGTTGGGCTGTGACCGTAACAATCGGTTCAAATTGTTCTGAACGTTTTTTTAATTCTAGTACGAGTGGTGCCATTTTAATCGCTTCTGGTCGTGTTCCAAATACCGTCATTACTTTGATTCGTTTTGTCATGTGTCACACTTCCTCCTTTTCAGAAGAAAAGCGCTACATATATGGCATAGGTAGCGCTTTTTTCACAATATTATTTGGTACCGAATAAACGGTCACCCGCGTCACCTAGACCCGGAACGATATAGCCATGATCATTTAATTTTTCATCTAATGCTGCAAGATAGATATCTACATCAGGATGATTTTTTTTAATCAATTCTACGCCTTCTGGTGCTGCTACTAAACACATCAATTTAATATTTGTTGCGCCGCGCTTCTTCAATGATTCAATCGCATCATTAGCAGAACCACCGGTAGCAAGCATTGGATCAATGACAATTAATTCACGCTCTTCAATATCAGAAGGTAATTTAATATAATATTCTACTGGTAATAATGTTTCTGGATCGCGATAAAGGCCAACATGTCCTACTTTTGCTGCTGGAATTAAGCGTAATACGCCGTCTACCATACCTAATCCGGCACGTAAAATAGGTATTAAACCAATTTTCTTTCCACTTAATGTTTTTGTAACTGCAGTAGTTACTGGTGTTTCTATTGTTTTTTCCTCTACAGGTAGATCTCTGGTAATTTCAAAAGCCATTAAACCGGCCACTTCATCAACTAATTCACGAAATTCTTTTGTACCCGTTTCTTTATTTCGAATATACGTCAGTTTGTGTTGTATTAATGGATGATCCAGTACAAATACATTTCCCACTTCCGATCACTCCTTATCTTTTTTTGCATCTTTAAAAGTGTACTGAAAAAAATGCATTGTTTCAAGTTAAGACACTAATTAATTTTGTTTTTTTGATAAATGTTACGATTTAATAAGCTATTTACGAAAACCTGTGACTTTATTACCCGCTCCTCAAATGAAATCGGCTCCCTTTCCGCAGGCACGGCTTCAGCTAATCAAAAAGTCACTCTTATATTCAGGAAATTATTAATGAAACCTTTGCCTGCAATATTTATACCTGAAGTCTACGCTACCGTAATCCGTAGATACTTCGCTTTCCGTGGGCACGACTTCAGCTAACTTCGGAAAGTAAAAATCGCTTTCCGAAGTGGATCTTCAGTCCGTGGGATTGCGATTACTCATCCCATCGAAAACATTTGCTGTTCCCACAGGACTTCGTATCTACGGATTACTTTATGGATCGTATGCTAATCTTCCATGCATAGCTACTGTTTAATAATTACTATAAAATAATTAATAATTAATAATTAATAATCAACATATTTTTACGAATATTGCGCGTTTTTTCTTAGTATAGTTAAGTAATCAGAAAAAAGGGGTGACAGGATAACGATGGCGTTGAACGCTTTAAAATCGTTCTTAAATACTTTTTAGATATGTCACCAGAGAACGCTATCATCAATCCCAGTTCTTCAACAACTATAAACAAATCCAACAGTTAGTAACATAATAATTTACTGATTGATTCTGTTTTGCACATAGAAGTAGATCCACTCGGAAGGCGCATTTTGCTTATCAGAGTTAGATAAGGCTGTGCTCAAAGAAAGGGAAACCATTTCATTTGATCTGCGGGTCCACTATTATGTATTATTACCAAAACATCATTTTTTTAGAGAACAGTCATTTAAAATAATCCCTAACCGTTAATCTGGTTAGGGATTATTCTTATTAGGGATTTAACGCTTGTATAGAGGGAATTTGGCTGTCAATTCCTTCACACGTGTTTTGGCTTCTTGTAATTTTGTTTCATCTTCGTGATTTTTTAATGTGAATGCAATGATAGATGCTACTTCTTCCATTTCTGCTAAACCAAATCCACGAGTAGTTACAGCTGCAGTTCCGACACGAACGCCACTTGTTACAAATGGACTTTCTGGATCAAATGGGATGGTATTTTTGTTTGTTGTAATCCCAATATCGTCTAGTGCCTTTTCAGCAACTTTTCCGGTTAATCCAAGATCACGTACATCTAATAATAATAAATGGTTATCCGTTCCACCTGATACAATGCGAATACCTTCTGATTGTAATGTCTCACCAAAACGTTTTGCATTATCAATAATATTTTGGCCATATACTTTAAAATCATCCGATAGAGCTTCTTTAAATGCCGTTGCTTTCGCTGCAATAACGTGCATTAATGGACCACCTTGAATACCAGGGAAAATAGATTTATCAATTTGTTTCGCAAACTCTTCTTTACACAAAATCATCCCACCGCGCGGACCTCTAAGTGTTTTATGCGTTGTTGTCGTTACAAAATGGGCATGTGGAACTGGATCAGGATGCAAACCTGCTGCTACAAGACCAGCAATGTGAGCCATATCGACCATCAAATAGGCACCTACTTGATCAGCGATTTCTCTGAACTTTTTGAAATCAATTGTGCGTGAATAAGCACTAGCACCAGCAACAATTAGCTTCGGCTTTACTTCGATTGCTTTTTCCAGTAGAACAGCATAATCAATTTGCTCTGAATCAGGATCTACCCCATAATCTTCAAAATTATAAAGCGTTCCACTAAAGTTAACTGGACTCCCGTGTGTTAAGTGTCCACCATGATTAAGGTTCATACCTAAAACAGTATCGCCAGGCTCTAAAATCGTGAAATAAACCGCCATATTTGCTTGTGCACCTGAATGGGGTTGAACATTAACATGTTCTGCACCAAATAGCTGTTTTGCACGATCGCGTGCTAAATTTTCAGCGATATCAACATATTCACAACCACCATAATAGCGTTTGCCAGGGTAGCCTTCCGCGTACTTGTTTGTAAGTACAGATCCTTGGGCTTCCATAACTGCTTCAGATACAAAGTTTTCAGATGCTATTAACTCAATTTTGTCATTTTGACGCTCGCGTTCCTGTTCCATTGCTTGGAAAAGCTCTAAATCATTTTGTTTCACATGCTCCATCTTGTAATTCCCCCTAAGTAATATGGTTGCTTCGTTTATTATATTAGAAAAGTTAGTGTCCTAACTAAACTGTCTACTTAACGTTCATAAACCGCACGTGGTCCACCAATTAATTTGGGCCTAGTATAAGCGGCGTTAATTCTAGCGCTCCCAACAGCGCGTTGTTTAAGGCGAAGTGGAACTGCTACATGTTTCAAATGCATGCCAATCATGGTTTCACCAATATCAATTCCAGCATCTGCATTTATTTGTTCAACAACAACAGGATCTTTCATTTGTTTATATGCGAAAGTAGCCATTGAACCACCCGCCTTGCGAACAGGTACAGCAAACACTTCCTCATAACCATATCTTTCACTTGTATGGCGTTCAACTACGAGCGCTCGATTTAAATGTTCACAACACTGAAAGGCTAAGACAACACCTGTTTCCTTTTGTAATTGTTGAAAGGCTTGATAAATCTGTTCAGCTACCTCTTCACTACCAGACGTACCAATATGTTCACCAATTACTTCACTTGTTGAACAACCAATCACAAACAGGCTATTTTCTTTTAAATAGCCACTATTTTTCCACTCGATAATAATTTCTTGTAATTGCTTTTCGAGTTGCATCATAATTTTCGCATCCTTTATGCTTCTTGCTTCGTTTCGTAATCACTTAATTTACTTATTCGATCTGCGTGACGTCCACCTTGAAATGTCGTGCCAATCCAAGTACGCACTATTTCTTTTGCTAAATCTTCTCCTATTACACGTGCACCCATCGCCAACATATTCGAATCATTATGTTCTCTTGTAACACGTGCACTATACACATCATGTACTAATGCACAACGAATGTCTTTTACCTTATTTGCAGCAATAGACATACCTATACCAGTTCCACAAATCAAGATCCCACGATCAAATTCACCTTTAGCTACACGTTCTGCTGCCGGAATCCCATAATCGGGATAGTCGACTGAATCAGCACAATCCGAGCCAATATTCGTATAATCAATACTTAAGTCTTCTAGTAATACACCTATTTGCTTTGCTAATTGATAGCCACCGTGATCCGAAGCCACTACTACTTTCATGAGTAAACCGCTCCTTTGTTCAACATAGATTCTATTATCTACTATCTTACTTGTTTTACAGAAAAATGAACAGATAAAGTAAGTCTTTTTCTAAAAATTTTTAGAAGTTTTTTAGATATAGTTGAGCCAATTGGAATGTTAGCATCTATAATGCACTAGGATAAATTCACTCTAATTATTCTTTGCTTTTTAACGTTTCGACTAAAATATCAATATATTTTTCCATTTCTTCTAAGGTTTGATTATAAACTTCAGAACTTCCACCATAAGGATCTGTGATGTCAAAATTAGGCATTTCTGCTTCTAACCGCTCAATTTCATCTTGTTCTTCTCGTAAAAAAGCACGGAGCTGTTGTTCTGATTGACTTTGATCTTTTTCTGCTACTACTAATGCTCTTTTTTCTTCTAATCTGATATATGCTTTTTTTAATTGTTCCCATGTTGATTGTCCATCTAATAGTGTATATTCTTTTAATGTATAAACTTTGTCATGAACCTGTGGATATTGCATGGTTACTGTTTGCTTATGTTGCATCGTCATTGTTAGGATAAGATCCGCCCAATCTAACAGTTGTTCCGAAACAGGTTGTGATTGATGTTCCAATTCAATATTAACAGTTTGTAACGCATCGATTGTTCCTTGTGATGCTTTAGAACCGATTGATGCAAAAATTCCTGCTGACTTCACTTCAAAGTCAGATTTATGTTTAAGTAGCGCTTCTGCCATTGGACTTCGACAAGTATTTCCCGTGCAAATAAATAAAACGTTTTTCATCTCTTGCTTCCTCCTCAACTGACAACTTTACCTATTAAAACTATATCATATTTATATACTAGCACCAAAACAAGAAAAAAGAGCTCCGTTTGGTTCGCGCAGCTCGGTTTCGTTCCGGATATTTTTTTAGCCAAAAATAAAGTGAAGACCAAATGCACATAGAATGCTTCCACCACATAACTCACTATATACACCAAGTAAACCGCGGGCCTTCTTTCCTAAAAGTAAACCTGCCCACGTCAACATCATACTAGATAAGCCAAAAATAATTATTGCGAAAAAAGTTTTAACTCCAGACATTCCTAAACTCAAGCCTACTGAAAAGCTATCTAGGCTAACACTTAAAGCAAATAACAATAGACCTAAACCAATTGGTTTCAATGGGATCTTCTCTTCCTTTTCAAATGTTTGTAATATCATATGTATGCCTAAACCAAACAAAAGGAACCCTCCACCGATTACAGCAAGTCCTTCCATTCGCCCAGAAATGAATTTGCCTAGGACGATACCGATAAACGGCATAAACATATGAAAGAAGCCAACCGTAATTCCAATAAAAAGGATGCGCTTTAAGCGTAAGGCTTGTAAACCCATGCCAAGCCCTACCGAAAAAGCATCCATGCCTAACGCAATTGCCATCATTATTAGTGATAGATATTGATCAAGTTGATCGATCGGCACTGTTTATCCCCTACTTTCGGACATGCTATTGTACTATATGCACGAAAGTAAGACGTTATGAGTAGATCTATTTTAAATTTCCACTTCATTGACACTCCTATTCACTACCAAAGAAACTCTTCTTCATTCGATAATTCTATCAGAAACGGATAAATCACCAGGATTAAAATACAATAAACAAGAAAAATTCCAATTGAAAGGAAAAGTGAAATACCAAACATATTTAAAAGAAACATAAAGGGAGTGATAAAGACTATGGCTGTAGATCTTTTCCTTGCTCGTTTTGTATAATATTGCTTCTTGCCACAGTGTGGACATTTCATAGCAATATCTAATGTAAACATCTTTTTAAATGTTTGTTTCCAACTCCACTCTTTGTTGCAATTTTTACAAGTAGGCACTTATTCATACCTCCTTTATTTTTAAGCTCAATTACTTTTCATATAGTTACAAGTTTTCATAAAGTATTATATATACACTATCACGTTCTCACCAAAAAAATCAGTCCTAATCTTTGACTGTTATGAGTTTGGCGTATAACTGATATATTGCTTGGCAGTCTCAAAAAAGCTACTTTATAAAAGATTGTCGTTTATTACAAAACATTTATAAACTACGACGTAACAGGAAATTCTGACCCGCTCCTCAAGTAAAATCGGCTCCCTTTCCGCAGGCACGGCTTCAGCTAACTCGGATAAGCAAAGATCGCTTTCCGAGTGGATCTTCAGCCCGTGCTGTTCCTGCTGGAGTGTCACCAATTTCACTTGATACGCTAATACCCATCTTCACATCATTAACAGAGAGTATAAATCTACATAAAAAGAACAGATTTTAATTATATTTTGTTATCTAGAAATTAGCATGTAAATTATTATTTTCATCCAGTTCAATTCATCTTTTCTATCCATACTGTGTCCATGGAAAGGGAATCCATTTGGGGCTGCGATTACTCGCCCCAGCAAGATCGTTTGCTGACGTAGCGGGTAAGAAAGTTCCACTACGTCACATTTTCTATCAATTTCGAAAGATGAAACGCAATGAGGAGAACGTGGTCAACTTCAACTTTTGATTGTGAGACTTCTTAAGTTTATCAAGCCTTAAATTCCTGTTTCACGTTCAGAATTTGTTCTAAAATACACAAAAACTAGCATACCCATATACGAATTGGTATGCTAGTTCACTTACTCATTTAAGTTTTCACAAGCGAAAAGTGAACTATTTCTAGCCACCTAACGCGTTATTGCTTAATCAATTGACTTGCCGCTTTTTCTAATCGATTCATAATGGCTTCACCTACTCCAGCTTTTGGATAAACTTCAGATAGAATAACATCCACATCTGTTTTGTTAAAAGAACGCAATGTATCATAAAGATGCACAGCGACAGTTGTTAAGTCTGCCTGTGTACCGATAATTTTCATATGAGATGTCGTTAAGTTTGCTACTAGCTCTTCGCTTACCATGACACCAACTTTTTTCCCTTCTAATTCAAGTTGATCAATCTGTGATTGAAAAAAAGTTACATCACCATCAACTAGATATAAAGGTACTTCCGGTTCGTAATGATTATATTTCATTCCAGGCGCTTTAGGCTGATCTTCTTTTTTAATCGAATGATCTAAGACAAGCGCTCCAGTCACTTCTTCTAATTGTTCCTGGGTTATGCCACCAGGACGCAACACGACAGGCACTTCCATCGTACAATCTACCACCGTTGACTCCAGACCAACACCAGTTGGACCGCCATCAATAATCCCAGCAATTTTTCCGTTCAAATCATTGTACACATGTACAGCGCTTGTAGGACTTGGCTTTCCAGATGTATTTGCACTTGGTGCTGCAACCGGTAAATTTGTTTCCGCTAATAATGCTCTAGCTACCCTATGATCAGGAATTCGGATCCCAATTGTATCTAATCCAGCTGTAACATTTTCTGCAATCTTTCCATTACTCGTCAGAATGATAGTAAGTGGTCCTGGCATAAACGCCTCTATCAGTTTTTTTGCAATAGGTGTAATCGTTGTAACATATTCTCCAATTTGTTCTGGACTAGCAAGATGGACGATCAACGGATTATCTGATGGTCGCCCTTTTGCTGCAAATATATTGCTGACTGCTTGATTACTCGTTGCATCCGCACCTAATCCATAAACGGTTTCTGTTGGAAAAGCAACAACTTCTTGTTGCTTTAATAAGTTTGCAGCTTCACTGATTGCTTGTTGTCCTTCTCTATCTATTTCTGTTGCTTTCCAGTATTTTGTCTTCATCATAATCCCTTTCACTATTAACAGTTTACCCACAAGTTGTATACAATTTATATACAAGTTATCCACATATCAACTTTCTGTCCACAATTCAAAACTCTTTATTTACCGTACATTTACTTAGTTTATATAAAATTGACATTATTAACAAGCACTTCATATTATACACACATTATCAACAGGGTTTATCCACACCTGTTGATAGAATCTTCATTTATCAACAGGAAGCATCCACCATTCTCCTGTTGATTCTCGCTGAAATGCTGGTTCATCAATTAATTCAAAACCAAGTTGTTCAACTAAATCTCTTATTGTCTTTTGCTGACTATGCACATAGAGTTTACTTGCTTCTTTCTTTCGTGCTACTTCTATACAAACCTCTATTAGTCCCAATATATATGATGGTGCTAACACCTGTTTAATATAGAAGTTTTTTAACCAAAACGCATTCTCTTCTACTGGTTGTAACATGAAGAAAGCATATGCAACTTGTTCATCTTCATTTTTTACTAGATAGCCAGATTCCCATATTTCTTGTTCATTTAGCCCGTCAGGCCACTTATCTTGAAAAAAATCATCCACTACTGCATGATCTGCTACGCGTGTTGAAAGACATTCCATTCCTATCATCTCCTAATTGAATCTAGTTTTCTATCAGTTTATGAGAGAAAAAAGGAATTATACCTATTTAACTAAACCTAAACCATTCGAATAAAAAGAACTTTACTTCTACGTCCTCTTCCTCTTTTTCTTCTGGTTCATCCTTTTCTTCTGCAGCTGCAACACTAGTCCCATTAGAAAAATCTAGAAAACACAAGGGTGGAAACAGTACACACCACCAATTCGCGCCTTTCCCTTCACCTAACGTTATCATAATAGCTTCATATTCTCCCGCAGGATAAACATAAGATCCGTATACTTTATCAGGAAAATTGACGTTCTTGCCGTATGATACCTCGGATGACATCTCTATCCCTTCCGCTTGCAACGTGTTCCTTACTATCTCTTCAATCTTATCTAGTCGAGACTCAATCAACTCACGTGCTACATCAATATCATCCAGGTCTTCTACCCATGTCGTAATTTCTTCATTTACTTCATCGCGTACCAACCTTTTTATCTGTTGATCTTTATCTTGATCACTATTGGCAAGGATTCTTAATCGTATCGCCTCGTCCGGAATGACCTGATAAGCTTCTTCTGATACAGTTTCTTCCCCGCTGACAAAAGTTTGCATAGAAAATAGTGTAATACACACTGCTAAAAGTCCAATAATAGGTATGATTTTTTTCATTTGTAATAGCCCCCTAATTGCTTCTTAGCATTAGTATGGGCATGTTACTCTTTCTTTAAACTAGTAATCTCTTAAATTTATATTTTAGGACTACCGTTTAATTTGCTCCTTGTTAAGGTTACGAAAATCATGCGATCACGCCCGTTTATATCTTGGCAGATTTCTACCTCACTATCAGGAAATGCATGCAAAATAAGTTTCTTAATCTGTGCAGCTTGTTGATAACCTATTTCAAATGCAAGTAATCCACATGTGGATAACACAATTTTAGCTTGATTTATAATTTGTTGATAAGCAAAAAGCCCGTTAGCTTTTGCAAACAAAGCTAGCTCTGGATCGAAATTTCTAACCGTATCTGCTAACGTCTCTTTTTCTTCCCAGGCAATATAAGGGGGATTAGAGACAATGACATCTACCGTTTCCCCATTGTCTATCCACTTTTGCAAAAAATCACTTTGGTGAAACGTTACCTCCGCATCTAAGCGCATTGCATTATTGGCTGCTATTTCCTGCGCCGCTACTGAAATATCACATGCTTCTACTTGTAACGTTGGATCTTCCAACTTTAATGTAATTGCAATAATCCCGCTGCCTGTTCCAATATCCGCTACTTTGATTGGTCGTTTCATTTGTTTCGTTCGTTCAAGAACACCTAACACCAATTCTTCTGTTTCTGGTCTTGGAATTAGGACATCTTTTGTTACATGAAAGTTCCGTCCATAAAAATACTCTGAACCAATTATATGTTGAACTGGAATCCCTGTGTCTGTGTGTTTGTGTATATCCTGTTGATAAGCGTGATATTGCTTAGTAGAAATTGGTTCGCGTAAGTTCATTAAAAGTTGTGATTTCGTATAATTTAAATGATGTAGTAAAAGAATTTCTGCGACGCGTGGTTCACGATTATGTTCTTCTAAAAAAAGAGAAGCCCAACGAAGGACTTCTTGTAAGTTAGGCTGTTTCATTTGTTATTCACCTATTTGTTCCATTTTATTTGTTTGCTCTTCCATAATCAACGCATCGACTACTTCCATTAGTTTACCTTCTAAAACTTGATCAAGTTTTTGAATAGTTAAACCTATGCGGTGATCTGTCACACGGTTTTGCGGAAAATTATATGTGCGAATTCGTTCTGAACGATCTCCTGAACCAACAGCAGACTTACGTGTTTGGTCATATTCTGCTTGTGCTTCTTGACGGACTTTATCATAAATACGAGCGCGCAAAATTTTCATCGCTTTTTCTTTGTTCTTTATTTGCGACTTTTCATCTTGAATCGAAACAACTGTACCTGTAGGCATATGCGTTAGTCTTACTGCTGACATTGTTGTATTAACACTCTGTCCGCCTGGTCCACTAGACGTAAATGTATCGACACGAATATCCTTTTCATGTACATCTACTTCTACTTCTTCCGCTTCTGGCATGGCTACAACAGTTGCAGTTGATGTATGAATTCGTCCACCTGACTCTGTATCTGGTACACGTTGTACACGATGGGCACCATTTTCATATTTTAACTTGGAATAGGCACCTTTACCATTAATCATAAAGATAATCTCTTTATAGCCACCAACTCCTGATGAGCTTGATTCCATCACATCCATCTTCCAACCTTGTGACTCAGCAAATCGAGCATACATCCGGTATAAATCAGCTGCAAATAATGCTGCTTCATCCCCACCAGCTGCACCACGAATTTCCATAATAACACTCTTATCATCATTTGGATCTTTAGGAAGTAATAACAGTTTTAACTTTTCCTCTAATTCTGGTAATTGATCTTCTAATTCTGAAATTTCCATTTTGACCATGTCCTGCATATCTGCATCTAATTTTTCCTCAAGCATTACCTTTGCATCCTGCAGTTCTGTCGACACGTCTTTATATTGGCGATAAACTTCAATAATATCTGTTAAGTCAGATTGTTCTTTTGAGTAATCTCTTAGTTTCTTCGTATCATTAATTATCTCAGGATCACTTAATAGTTCATTTAATTTCTCATAACGATCTTCTAATGATTGTAATTTATCAAGCATGCAATTCACCTCTTTTTTCTTTTCCAAAGCACGTTCTTATTTATTATACAATACTTTTCATTATAGTATAGGTGATATCCCGAGTCAAAGTTTCAAAATAGCTCTAGACAGGTTTTAATTTTATATAGCGCACTTTTGAATGGTTCGTCGGATTACTGCGGTGGTCCGACGGATTAACGCTTCGCTTCGTCGGATTATCGCGTGCTCCGCCGAATTAACGCTTCGCTCCGTCGGATTATTGCGTGCTCCGCCGAATTAATGCTTCGCTCCGCCGAATTATCGCGTGCTCCGCCGAATTAATGCTTCCTTCCGTCGGATTATCGCGTGCTCCGCCGAATTAACGCTTCGCTCCGTCGGATTATTGCGTGCTCCGCCGAATTAATGCTTCCTTCCGTCGAATTATCGCGTGCTCCGCCGGATTACCGCTGCCTTCCATCGAATTATCGCCACGCTTCGCCTTAATCTTCAATTAGTGATAGAGTTACATCATAAAAATATCGACTAAAAAGCACCGTACATGGACGGTGCTTTAGCATTATTCAGATGTTTTTTCTGAAGTTTTTATATTTAGTAATTGTTTTGGCTTATTTGGAACTTCGTGGTGATGGCGGCAGCGTGGTTCATACGATTCTGAAGCACCAACTAAAATAATTGGATCATCATAAGAGGCAGGTAAATCATCGATTAAACGTTGCGTTCTACTTGCAGGTGAGCCACAAATAGGGCAAATAGCATTTAATTTAGAGACGGATTCACTTAATGCCATTATCGCCGGAACAGGACCAAATGGCTCCCCACGAAAATCAGTGTCTAAACCAGCAACAATTACACGGTGACCATGATTGGCTAATTCATCTATTATCTCAACAATTTTATCATCAAAAAATTGAACCTCATCGATACCTACAACATCAATTGAGTCATCCATTTCAGCGATAATATCGTCAGCGCATGAAACTGGGCGAGCTAAAATAGTATTTCCATTGTGAGAGACGACGGATTCTTTTGCATACCGATCATCAATAGCTGGTTTAAAAACTCGAACAGATAAATTACCATATGTCGCTCTTCTGACACGTCGAATAAGTTCCTCTGATTTCCCTGAAAACATACTACCACAGATGAGTTCTACCCATCCACTTTGCTTCATAACATACACGTGTGATTTTCTCCTTTCATATGTAACACAAGCTGTATTAGAGAACATCTAGTAGCATTATATACATATTCAATCTATTTTGTTCATTGCTCTTGTAACAAAGGCTTTTTTCATTTTTACACACTATTTAAAAAGAAAAAAACAGGCAAAAGAAGATAATTCGCCTGTTTTCTCGTCAACATTAGTTAAGATAAGCCACCCTTCAAAATGAAGAATGGCTTCTTACTCTAACTAGCACAATGAAGTGACTTAGTTAAGCTTATATTTTTTCTTAAAGCGATCTACACGGCCGCCAGCTTTATCTGCTTTTTGTTTACCAGTATAGAAAGGATGAGAATCTGAACTTACCTCTACACGGATTAACGGGTATGTGTTACCGTCTTCCCATTCGATTGTCTCGTCGGAAGATTTCGTTGATCCACTAAGAAATTTGTAATCAGAACTTGTATCAAGAAATACAACTTTTTTGTATTCTGGATGAATGCCCTCTTTCATATTGTTCCACTCCTTCTGCCCTGAATCCCTTAGAAACAGAGTTATTATTTAGCTATATTACACAATTTTAAAAACTGTTAATATACATATTTTTTTAGAACTCACACTGAAAGATTATAACAGTCTGATTTGCCGTTTGCAATAGCTAGTTTTATTTTTTACTAGGATTACTTCTTCATCGTTCCTTTTCGTTTCATTTCTGTCTCTAACTGCTCGTAAAACTCTAAGTTTGTTTTGGTTGAACGAATCTTTCGTAAGAAGCGATCTAAGAAATCAGATGAGTCCTGCATCGATTTACGCACAGCCCATAGTATATCCAGTTGCGCTTGTGGTAATAACAGTTCCTCTTTTCTTGTACCAGAAGGCAAAATATCAATCGCCGGGAAGATACGGCGTTGTGCCAATGATCTATCTAGATGTAGTTCCATATTACCAGTACCTTTGAATTCTTCATAAATAACATCATCCATCCGTGAACCTGTTTCGACTAAAGCAGTTGCTAAGATAGTGAAACTACCACCTTCTTCAATATTACGTGCAGCACCGAAGAATCGTTTCGGTCTATGAAATGCAGCTGGATCAATACCACCTGATAAGGTACGACCGCTTGGAGGAATAACTAGGTTATATGCCCTAGCTAAGCGCGTGATACTATCCATTAAGATAATGACATCCTTTTTATGCTCAACAAGACGCATTGCCCGCTCTAAAACAAGTTCAGATACTTTAATATGATTTTCAGGAACTTCATCAAAGGTCGAACTTACAACATCCACATTAGGATGAACGGAACGCTCAATATCTGTAACTTCTTCTGGACGTTCGTCAACTAATAAAATTATCAGTTTAGCATCCGGATGATTTTTCGTTATACTATTCGCAATTTGAGTTAATAACATCGTTTTACCAGCTTTTGGTGGTGCAACAATAAGTCCACGCTGCCCAAACCCTACAGGCGTTATTAAATCCATAATTCGCGTTGATATTGCTTTTTCATCGGTCTCTAAATTCATTAAACGATTCGGATATAAAGCAGTAAGCGCCGGAAAATGGACCCTTTCTTTTGCCATTTCAGGATTTTCTCCGTTTACAGCATCAACATGTAACAATCCATAATAACGTTCATTTTCTTTTGGTGGTCGTACCTTACCAGAAACTTTATCACCGTTTCGTAAGTCAAATCGACGTATTTGAGATGCTGAGATATAAATATCTTCTGCACTTGGAGAATAATTAATTGGTCGTAGAAAACCAAATCCTTCTGATGGAATTATTTCTAACACACCATCCATGAATAAATATCCACCTTTTTCAGCTTGTGCCTTCAAAATTGCGAATATTAATTCTTTTTTTGTTAATTTGGCATAGTAAGATACTTTAAACTCTTTTGCCTGAGTATAAAGGTCTTTCAATGTCATGGTCTCTAATTGAGAAATAGTTACTTCGTTCACACAATCACCACACCTATTTAATTATTTAAACACACAACATGGCCATCTTAATTATAAATAAACAAGCATGTCCATCCTGTAATCTATTCAACTGTAAAAAATTATTCCTTTATTATATAGAAGCTACTTAATTCTTTGGATACTTCTTGTATTTGAAGTCTGCTAAGTTGTGTAAATATCCTGCTGTGAAATATGTATGCAGCGTAGAAAGCATCTGGTTTTTTACACATTTATTCAAGAAGTTAGGCGAAGGAATTCATTGTTATATCTAGCTAGTAGACCGTCTTTATGGGAGTAAAAAATAGATTCAACTCTTAAAGATAGAATAGAAGTTTGTTCATTGCTACAAAGGATACCCTTTTCTTAAATACTTAAACCTCTTATATCGTACCTTTTTATTATAGATTATTCAATCTATAATTTTATTTTAGCACAAGTTGACTAGATTATTGCAAAAAAATAAAATTAAGAAGCGTTTTTGAGGTAGTAATATTAAGAGGATTTGGAAAAAAATACAGGAAGCATATTTTAGTTACTAGCTTCCTGTTTACTCTTTTCATTGTATTTATGAGTTTTGAAATTGTTCAATTTCACTATCTGTCATCTCTTCACGCCAAATAATCGCGCCTAATTTAGTCAGTTTCTCTGTTAACTCTTCATAACCACGATCAATATGTTCTAATCCTGTTATTTCTGTTATACCATTCGCCATCAAACCTGCGACAATTAGGGCTGCACCAGCGCGAAGGTCACTAGCCTTCACTTTTGCTCCTTCTAATTGAACAGGACCTGAAACAATTGCTGAACTTCCTTCAACTTTTATCTGTGCATTCATTCTACGGAGCTCATCTATGTGTTTAAAACGCGCTTGATAAATTGTATCCGTTACAACACCTGTTCCAGTTGAACTCGTTAACAACGATGTAAAAGGTTGCTGTAAATCGGTAGGAAAGCCTGGATGTACCAGAGTTTTGATATCAACACTCTTTAGGTCTTTTGATCGAGTGATCAGTAACTGTTCTTCCCCTTCTTCAATTTGAACACCCATTTCACGAAGTTTAGCGAGTAATGGCTCTAAGTGTTGTGGAATAACATTATCAATCAACACTTTCTCCCCCTGTGCTGCCGCCATAATGGTATAGGTTCCTGCTTCTATTCGATCAGGAATAATAGTATGCATACAACCCGTTAGAGAATCCACACCTTCAATTCGAATAACATCTGTTCCTGCACCTTTAATTCTTGCACCCATACTAGTAAGCAATGTAGCCACATCGATAATTTCTGGTTCGCGTGCTGCATTCTCAATAATTGTTTTCCCTTTTGCTTTTACAGCTGCTAACATTATATTGATTGTCGCACCTACACTAACAACATCAAGGTAAATGCGTGCACCTTTTAGTTCATCAGCACGTAAATAGATTGCGCCCTGTTCATTTGTAACTTTTGCTCCAAGTGCTTCAAACCCTTTAATATGCTGATCAATTGGGCGTGGTCCAATATGACAGCCACCTGGTAAGCCAATTACTGCTTTCTTAAAACGTCCTAACATAGCGCCCATAAAATAATAGGAAGCTCTTAGTTTTTTTACTTTTCCGTTCGGTAATGGCATGGATGTCATATTCGAAGGATCAATATGTACAGTCTGTCCATGCCACGATACTTCTCCACCAATTTCTTCTAATAACTCGCCTAATATACCGACGTCAGAGATTTTCGGCAAACCCTCAATAATAACTTTAGAATCAGCTAAAATAGCTGCTGGCAACAATGCCACCGCACTATTTTTCGCACCACTGATCCGCACTTTTCCATTGAGAGGAGTACCGCCCTGCACATATAGTTTTTGCATTTTTGCATTCCTCGCTTTATCTATTGTTTATATAAATAATGATTGTATTCTTCTTATCGTACACATTTTCCCCGAAAACATGCATAATTTTTACTAACACAATTCCTATTATACTAACAATTGGGCTATCTATCCACCCTATCCAGATATTTTATTAAAAAGGTATGCGAGAGTGAAGGTTATATTTCTTTAATAAAACCAAAAAAACCACCCGCTTAGGATGGCTTTTTCTTCACTATTATGCTTGGTTAGATGAACCAAATTCACGCATTTTACCGATTACTGTTGCTTTAATCGCATCGCGTCCTGGTCCTAAGTATTTACGTGGGTCAATCATGTCAGGATTTGCAGCCAAAACATCACGTACTTTTTGTGTTTGTTGAATTTGATTTTCTGTGTTCACGTTAATTTTAGATGTACCATAAGAAATTGCTTTTTTGATGTCTGCTGTAGGGATACCAGTTCCACCGTGAAGTACTAGTGGTACTCCAGCAACTACGTTAATTTCTTCCATTTCTTTGAATCCTAGGTTTGGTTCACCTTCATATGCACCGTGGACAGAACCTAGAGCTGGAGCAAGACAATCAATTCCAGTACGTTCTACTAGCTCTTTACACTCCGCAGTATCAGCATACATGATGCCACCTGTAACACCGTCTTCTGTTCCACCAACAGTTCCAACTTCTGCTTCAACAGAAACACCATGGAAATGTGCAAGTTCAACCACTTTAGAAGTTAACGCAACATTTTCTTCAAATGGATGGTGAGAAGCATCAATCATAACTGATGTGAAACCAGCATGGATTGCTTTAGCACATGACTCAAATGTTTGACCGTGGTCTAAGTGGATCGCAACTGGTACTGTTGTTCCTTGAGCTTTCATTGTCGCATCAACCATTGCAACAACAACACTGTAACCACCCATGTATTTTCCAGCGCCTTCAGAAACCCCTAGAATAACTGGAGATTTTTCATCTTCAGCAGCTTGTAAGATAGCTTGAATATACTCCAAGTTGTTAATATTAAATTGGCCAACTGCATAACGTTTTTCATTTGCTGTGTCTAACATTTCTTTCATTGATACTAATGGCATAATTATTCCTCCTAATAAAGTTTAGTAAATATAATATTCCCTATAGCCAGTCAAATATGTTTTGATGATTGGGTACTTTATAAGAATACCAATTTCATGAAGAAGGTGCAACAAATCTTACATATGTAAACGTTTTCTATTGAATTAATTTGTCATTTATATGAAGGTTATCATTTTATAACCCATTTTTTTAATTATATTGAAAAAATATCCATTAAATATACCTATGTTTTAGTTAATAATCGATTAATATGAAATCTTGCATCTTCTATATTAAATGGTTTTGAGAAAACTTCTTTTACAGATGAAAAATCTTTTGTTTTATTCTTTGCTTGCTCCGCTAAACCACTCATCATTATTGTCGGAATATATTTTCCACTTTCCTCTAGTTTTTCGATAACAGTGGCACCATCAATTATCGGTAAACGAAAATCAATTACTATTAAATCTGGTGGTGCTTGTTCCACAAAATCTAATGCTTGTTGACCATTTGCACAACTAATAGCCTTATAACCCTCACCTTTTACTATTTCTTCTAATAATAATCGTATTCCTAGTTGATCATCTACGATCAAAACTGTTCGCGTCATCGTAATCCACCTCTCTATCTAGTATCACAATTTACATCATAGTATAATAAAAATGAAAAAAACAGGCTAACTAAAATAACCATTATATACTATATATTTCTATGCCTCTGATATTATTCCTGCTTTTTAAACTTAATTTGTATAATCATTGTATAAAGATACCATTTTTTCTTTGTATTCTCTACTTATTCTATATGTATACTACTAAAAAAAGTCGACATGGTTAAACCATGTCGACTTTCCATATTACTGATTTTGTTGCGCTACTGAAGCTCCAATGAATCCATAAAACAAACGTTGTGGACGAGTCGGACGAGATTTAAATTCCGGATGGAACTGCGATGCTATAAACCATGGATGATCTGCAAGCTCGATCGTTTCAATAAGTTTACCATCTGGGCTTGTACCGGAAAAGATAAATCCTTTTTCCTCCATTTTTTCTCTGTACTCATTATTAAATTCAAAACGGTGGCGATGACGCTCATAAATAACATCTTCATTTTCGTATGCCTCTCTCGTTTTTGTACCCTCTTTTAAGCGACATGGATAGACACCTAATCGAAGTGTTCCACCCATATCAGAAACATCTTTTTGTTCTGGTAATAAATCGATAATAGGGTAAGGCGTATTTGGATCAATTTCGGCAGAATGCGCACCATCGAATCCAAGTACATTACGTGCAAATTCAACTGTCGCTAACTGCATACCTAAGCAAATTCCTAAAAACGGTATCTTAGATTCCCTAGCATAACGAATTGCCTCAATTTTACCTTCAATCCCACGATCACCAAATCCTCCTGGGACTAGAATACCATCGACATCAGAAAGTAATTCCGCTGCATTTTCAGCATGTAAACCTTCAGAATCAATCCATCGAACGCAAACATCGGAATCATAGCTATAGCCTGCATGTTTTAATGCCTCAACTACAGAGATATACGCATCTGGTAATTCAACATACTTTCCTACTAATCCAATTGTAACTGTTTTTGATAAGTTTCTAACCTTTTCGGCTAAGTCATTCCATTCGGTCATGTCTGCTGGTGGACAATCTAAACCAAAATGGTCACATGTAATTTGGTCAAGATGCTGTGCTTGTAAAGCTAATGGCACATGATAAAGTGTCTCAGCGTCAGTTGATTCAATTACAGATCCAGCATCAATATCACAGAATAGAGCGATCTTATCTTTCATATCTTGCGTGATCTTCATTTCTGTACGAAGAATAATGACATCTGGTTGAATTCCCAAAGAGCGCAATTCTTTTACACTATGCTGCGTTGGTTTTGTTTTTAATTCACCAGCTGCTTTGATGTATGGCACTAATGTTGTATGGATGTACATGACATTTTCTTTTCCAATATCACTTTTTATTTGACGGATAGCTTCCAAAAACGGTAAGGATTCGATATCTCCAACAGTACCTCCAATTTCGGTAATAACAACATCAGCATTTGTTTGTTTACCAGATTGAAAAACCTTTTCCTTAATTTCATTCGTAATATGTGGAATTACTTGTACCGTACCACCTAGATAATCCCCGCGACGTTCTTTTTTTATAACAGTAGAATAAATCTTACCAGTGGTTACGTTGCTATATTTATTTAAATTAATGTCAATAAAACGTTCATAGTGACCTAAATCCAGATCTGTCTCTGCACCGTCTTCTGTAACAAAAACTTCTCCGTGCTGATAAGGACTCATTGTTCCTGGATCAACATTAATATACGGATCAAATTTCTGAATCGTTACACTTAATCCTCTATTTTTTAATAAACGTCCTAATGAAGCTGCCGCAATACCTTTTCCTATTGACGACACAACACCACCTGTAACAAAAATATATTTAGTCACCTTACATCCCTCTTCCTTTTTGGTTAATGTGTGATTTTATTGGCGTTCCAATACAAAAAAATCTATTGAACAAAATAATTTATGGACATAAGTGCATAAAAAAACAAAAGCGTCCCCCTATTAATAGGGGGACGCTATTTCTATTATTTAAATAAATAATGGAGCCCGAATAAAATTGTACGCATTCCACTATCAAAAGTCAAGTGCAATTTTAGTGACTATTTCTTTTTTTTATCTTTCTCATCTTCTTCGTCACTGTCGTCGTCATCTTCTTCGTCATCATCGTCAAAGTCTACATCTATATCTTCATCGTCATCATATGATTCATCATCATCTTCATTATCACTTTCATCAAAATCTGTTTGTTCAAAATCAAGATCTATTTCTGTAAGATCCTCTTCTTCAACTACAGCTTTTTTCTTCTTGGCAGCAGCTTTCTTTTTCTTCTTTTTCTTAGGTACTGCTGTAATTTCTTCTTCAATTTTTTCCATAGGATACCAATCTCTTAGCCCCCATAGACCAGATCCAATTGTTAAAAATCGGCCATCAACATTTAAGTCTGTATAAAATTGTGCATAATATTCCTTTTTCATTACATCATTAAAACCTTTTAATTCAATAACCTGATCATAAATCTCCTGATAAGGCATCGCTTTATTCTCTTTTTTTAATACCATTGTTGCTAAATTAACCATTGATAGCTCTTGTAATTCTTCGCGGCTATATTTATCGAAGCTCACCGTCAAAGCACTCCCTTTTATCATATTATTTTCTGTTTATATGTTAGCAAACGCATCAGCATCTATTAAACATTTTTTCGAATGGCATGATGATACTCTTTTATAAGCAGACTCTTCTTCTTCAAGTAAAACATGAATCTGAATTGTCTCCAATACATTATATTGGTATGAAAATCAAAATGCAATATTTACCGCCATTCCTTTTTTAAAAGAGAGGGAATTTCGATCAACTCACTTCCAACTAGCTTATAAAATCGACTACTTTCTTAACTTTAGCTTCTGTTAAGGTTCCAGAATTATCAAATATGTGAATGTTTTCAGTAGGAATTGCCCAGTTAATTGTTGGGACAAAGTCTACTCGTGTTTCATAACTATCCCAATTATCAAGCTTCCATGTATCACGAATGGTACCTCGTTCTTCAATACGAGCGCGCTGCGTCTCTATATCCCCTAGTGTGACTACGACGACCTTAACATCTACTTCTGCAAAGGTTTTGCCACTTTTAGTTAAAACATCTTCTATCCATTGCTTATTTTTTAACTCTGCTGTAAACGGTGAAATCATAAAGACATTCTGACCAGCAGCTAGATTATCTATACATATATCCATTGTTGTATCATATTCTAGATCTCTTAAATTCTCTTTATAAAATGCAGAATCACGATCATTTTTATCCATTCTTTGCATATCCAAAAAACGTTCGACAAAACGTCCACCAACCGTATCACGATCAAGAAATGCATTTGGTACAAATGATGCAACTTCTTTCGCAACCGTTGTTTTTCCGGTGCCTGCTACTCCCACAAAAAATATAAGCTTTTGCATAAATTTATCATCCCTTCACATTTTAAATCAACTACTTTTTATGGTAACGCATACTTCCTAAAAAAGCATGTACTTTTTCTAGATCAGCAAATGATTTTTGCTTTTTTGGGAAAGATAACTCCTACGAATCAATAAGGGGGACATAAAATGTCTAGTATCATCATTGGGGCATTCATTTTACTCATTCTACTATGGGTTGACTTTCAAATAGGAAAAAGACACTTTCAAAAAAAGGCTCCCAAAGTTACTTTCCCATTAGAACCTACTAAATATGAGCTAATTACAAGAGGAGATATATTTTTTAAAGAATTATTTAAAGATGTGAAACAAGCGAAAACACGCATTTCTATCTCCTTTTTCACTGTCCGAAATGATCAAATTAGTAAAGATATGTTTAAACTGCTAAAGGAAAAAGCCGAGACTGGTGTGACAGTTAAATTAAATGTGGACTGGTTTGGATCTATTACCTTAAAAAGAAAGCTAATAAAAGACTTGCGAGCTAGCGGTGTACATGTGCGTAAAAGTAATCCACCTTCTTTTCCATTCTTCTTTTATCGCCTTAACAGAAGAAATCATCGAAAAATAACGATAATCGATGATAACATTAGTTATCTTGGTGGCTTTAACGTTGGTAAAGAATATCTAGGTGCTGACCCAAAGTTAGGTGATTGGCGTGATTATCATATAAAACTAGTTGATAAACAAATGGCCTTGCTATTGCAAAATATTTTCGACTATGACTGGGAGATAGAAAATAAACCAGCTCTAAAGAGGAATCCGACTAAACCGTTAAAAGGAAATACAAGCTTTACTATTCACATAACAGAAGCTGGACAACTAGAAGACTTGCTAGTGAAATGGTTACAGCAGGCAAAACACTCCATTAGCATTGGTTCTCCCTACTTTATTCCAAGTAAACGAGTCTTCGATTGCTTATTACAAGCATGTGAGAAAGGTATAAATGTAACCGTACTTATTCCCGCAAAAGCGGACCATCCGCTAGTTAAACCAACTGCTTTCCCTTACTATCGTAAATTACTAGCGGCAGGAGGGTCAGTCCATTTTTACAACAATGGATTTTATCATGCAAAAATTAGTTTAATTGACGATAACTGGGCTGATCTTGGAACTGCAAATTTTGATAAGCGTAGCCTTTTTTTAAACCAAGAGATTAACCTTAAAATGTCTGGTGACAAAGAAATGATTGCTCCAATCAAAGACGCTTTCTTAAAAGATCTTAAATCTAGTTTTCCTGCTACAGAAGGTTATTTAAATAACCAATCCATCAAAGCAAAAATTTCTGGTTGGATTGGCAAATTAGTTGAAGGCCTTTTGTAAAAACATCAGACTCGAAGTGCGACTAGCGATACATCATCCAATATCCTATATCCTGAAATCCAAGACGCTTATAGATTTTTCCGGCATCTGGATTATCATAAAATAAACATAGTTGTTTCCCTTCAGCCAATAAATCCTGACAGAGCCTTGTTAAACAAGCTGTCGCAAGTCCTTGTTGTTTATAGCTTGGATCCGTTGCAACAGCTACTATCATTGCTGAACTACTATTTTCCGCAGCTGTAGAAGCAGAAGAAACCATTTTATTGCTTCGCTCAATATAATAGCCGCGCGTTACACCTTTGTCGAGATTTCGACGCTTGGCTTCAGGATCATATACTAGTTCATCAAACTCCGGCACCCGAATCAAAAATCCACCTAATTCGTCGATTTCGTTATATGTTATCTCCTTAACCTCTGATGTATCCATTTTTGATAAAGATGCATCATTGGTGCATTTCGCATAATATAGCTCCCGTTTAATTTTATATGTAATTTGTAAATGTGGCTCGATTTGGGCCGTTATTTCTTTCAATCCAGAAAGCAGCGGAGCATTTTGATCTGCATTAATAATATCCGCAAATCCTTTTGCATCAAAGGCTCCTTGTGCATATGGAATGTAATTTTTTTCATATTTTAATAAAACAGCTCGCAACTGGTTATATTCGTCAAAGTCTCCCCATACTTTCTGAAAATCTTGCGCATAACCGAAGGCTTCAATATCTCCAATAATAAATAAATTTTCTGCTGGTTTTTGTTGAATTAATGCTTGTGTAACAGCATCATCTTGTTCAGTCAATTGTCGAATCATCGCGTTCCCACCTCGTTTTGTTAATCAGTACTAATATATTACCACAACTTTCTTGAAAATTTTCCTTTATGTTGATAGAAATGAGCTACTATTCTGTTTCAGCTGAATTAATGCGTGCTCCGACGGATTATGACTGCCTTCCGCTGAATTAATGCGTGCTCCGGCGGATTATTGTGGGCTTCCGCCGAATTAATGCGTGCTCCGACGGATTATGACTGCCTTCCGCCGAATTAATGCGTGCTCCGACGGATTATGACTGCCTTCCGCTGAATTAGCGCGCGCTCCGTCGGATTATTACGGGCTTCCGCTGAATTATTGCGCGCTCCGTCGGATTATGCCTGCCTTCCGCTGAATTAATGCGTGCTCCGTCGGATTATGCCTGCCTTCCGCTGAATTAGCGCGCGCTCCGACGGATTATAGGTTAAAAAATGCCTTATATAAAAAAAGAAGATCCAGTCCATCTTCAAATGGACTGGATCTTCTTTTATGAAAATTACATGCTTTCTGGGGCTTTTACGCCAATTAACTGTAAACCATTTGCAATCGTGTATTTTACAGATTTCATTAAAGCCAATCTTGCTTTTGTACGCTCTGGATTCTCAGCATCTAAAACTTTTTCAGCATTATAGAAGCTATGCAAGGCTGACGCAACATCAAAGATATATTGTGTTAGACGATGTGGTGTTCTATTTTCAGCTGCATCGATAATTACTTGTGGAAATTCACCAATGCGCTTCAATAAATCTTCTTCTTTTTCAGAAACTAACAAGCTAGCATCAATGTTTTCATCTGTAAGGAAACCCTTTTCTTCTGCTTGACGAAGCATTGCACAGATTCTTGCATGCGCGTATTGGACATAAAAAACCGGGTTATCATTTGATTCAGATTTAGCTAAATCCATATCAAAGTCTAAATGTGAATCGCTTGAGCGCATAACGAAGAAATAACGCATTGCATCGACGCCTACTTCTTCCATCAATTCACGCAATGTTACAGCCTTTCCTGTTCGCTTACTCATTTTGACTTTCTCACCATTTTCAAATAGGTTAACCATTTGGATAATCTCTACTTCAAGCGTTTCTGATTCATAACCTAATGCCTGGATAGCAGCGCGCATTCTTGGAATATAACCATGATGATCAGCACCCCAAATATTAATTAATGTTTTAAAACCACGCTCTAATTTATTATTATGGTAAGCGATATCTGGTGTTAAATACGTGTACGTTCCATCATTTTTAATAAGTACACGGTCTTTATCGTCACCAAAATCAGTAGTACGGAACCAAGTTGCACCGTCCTCTTCAAAAGTGTGTCCCTTATCCTTTAGTAAAGCTAAAGTAGGAGCTATTTTACCATCATCATAAAGAGATGTTTCTGAGAACCATTGGTCAAAGTTCACTCGGAATTCTGATAAATCTTTTTCCAGTTTTTTAATCTCATATTTCAAGCCATATTCTTTGAAAAATTCTAATCGTTCTTCTTCCGGTTTATTAGCCCACTCATCTTTATAAGCATCAACTAATTCCTCGCCAAGCGCAATAATATCTTTACCATGGTAACCATCTTCAGGCATCGCCGTGTCTTTTCCTAGCGCTTGCATATATCTTGCTTGAACAGATTTAGCAAGGTTATTTATTTGGTTACCAGCATCATTAATATAATATTCACGTTCGACATCATAACCAGCCGCATCAAGAATATTACAAAGTGAATCACCTACTGAAGCGCCACGCGCATGCCCAAGGTGTAAGTCCCCTGTTGGGTTTGCTGACACAAATTCAACTTGGACTTTATAGCCTAACGCCGCTTCTGATCGTCCGTAATTGTCGCCCTCTTTTAATATAACTGGGATTAGACGCGTTAAATACGTATTATCCATGAAAATATTAATGAATCCTGGTCCAGCAATTTCTACTTTCATAATCGAAGCTTCCATTGTATCTAATGCAGCTACAATTTCATCTGCAATCTGTTTCGGTGCTTTCTTAGCAATTCGTGCTAGCTGCATGGCGATGTTTGTTGCGTAGTCTCCATGTCCTTTGTCTTTTGGTTGTTCCAGTACAATAGCAGGCAATTCTGCTTCTGTTGCTAATTCTGCTTTAAGTACAGCTTGTTTAATCTCTGTTTTTAATCTTTCTTGCATTTCTTGCATAATATTCATTACGAAACCTCCTTGAAAGTCAATGTTAATCGGTGTCTTCGCTCACCTTCACCATTTATTTTTGTGGTATAACTAATAAACAGTTTTCCTGAACGCGCTCCATTTGGTTGCTGAAAAGTAATTTGATCTGTGTGGGTTTCCATATGTATCGTACCAAATTCATGGTGATAGATATTTTCCGTACGTTGTTTCATCTTAAATTGTTGGTGCATCGTCACAGCGCCTGTTCGCTTGATACTAACTTTATCATCTGTAATGGTAATAAATGCATCGACGTCAGCTTGTTCTTCTTGATGCTCCGTGAAGCGAATTGCCGCAATCGCACCCTTTTGAATAAATGAGCCTGTCTCTTCGACGACCGTTCTTGTCTTATCACTAAGCTCACGAATTTCTGTAACTAACTTAATTGTAACAGGGATTTGTTCACTTTCCATTGTATCACCCTCACTAACTAGATAACCTTAAGTATAAGAAGGTTTTCAATTAAACTCAACCCTCTTTTTATTTAGACCTTTTTGTAAACTTTAATTTTTTAAAAGATTGTTGAGATAAATCGATAAACTCTGTAATGATCCCGCTTTGGATATACACTACGCTTTCCGCAGGCACGTCTTCAGCTAACTTCGTATAGCAAAAAGCGTTTTACGAAGTGGATCTTCAGATCGCGTTGTTCCTGCAGGAGTCTTCGTGTATTTCCGTCGATAGTCGAACAGATTTATCAGAGGTATTAGACCAACAATAACAGACTTTTATACTTTCTTAAGAAAAACCATACAAAACGAAGGAAAAACGCGAGACTCCTATGGTAAAGGAACAGTCTGAAGACCCCGCAGTGAGCGTTTTTTGGACCTGCGATTACTCGGCCATCGAAAACATTTGCTCGCGAGGAGGCTGAAGCGTTCTCCATGGAAAGCGAGTGTTTTTCCGCAGTGGCAGAATAAAACTGCACTTATAAAGAATAGAACAAATTCTCGATAATGTTAAGTCGGCATATATATCTTTCACTAATCTCTAAAAGAAACAAGATTTACGAAAAGGGTCTTACAAATGGAATAGAAGCACTTCTACTGATATAGAAGCGCTACAAATTTTATTCCTTTATTTTTCTGTTAAATCTTTAACGAATTTCGGTAAAGCAAAACTAGCTTTATGGATTTCTTCTGTATAATATTTAGTCTCTATCTCATGGAAACGTTCAGGCTTTACTTCTAATGGATTGTACTGTTTACTTCCAATTGTAAACGTCCATAAACCACTTGGATACGTAGGAATGTTAGCCGTATATAATTTAGTAATCGGAAAAATCTCTTCGACGTCATGGTAAACTTGCTTAATTAAATCTGCCTTAAACCAAGGATTATCTGATTGCGCGACGAAAATACCGTCTGACTTTAATGCTTTAGATATTCCAGCATAAAATCCTTTTGAAAACAGATTAACAGCTAGGCCTACTGGTTCAGTTGAATCTACCATAATGACATCATACATTGCTTCACTTTCAGCGATATGCATAAAACCATCAATTACCTTTACTTCCACACGCGGATCATCTAACTTACCAGCTATTCCCGGTAAAAATTTCTTTGAATACTCAATTACTTTACCATCAATTTCAACTAAAATCGCTTTTTCAACGGACGGGTGTTTTAAAATTTCACGAATGACACCACCATCGCCTCCACCTACTACTAAAACATGTTTCGGATTTGGATGCGTGAACAACGGAACATGCGTAATCATCTCATGATAAACAAATTCATCTTTCTCTGTTGTCATAACCATTCCATCTAATACAAGCATATTTCCCCATTCGTTTGTTTCTATCATATCTAACTGTTGAAAATCTGTTTTCTCCGTATGTAATGTCTGTTTAACCTTTGCTGAAATACTGAAATCCTTTGTTTGTTTCTCTGTATACCATAAATCCATATGTCTATCTCCTTTGGCTTTTAAATCTATATTACAACTACTTATTTAATGTTTCAAACAAACTAATTTTAGAGAGTTTAATAAAAAAAGCAAGTGTTTTCTTTTTTTTCATAAAATTTGTCGAATATATACGTTTATTTATGGATAGTTTTCACCATAATGATACTACTATCCAGAGCGATATTGGCTGTATAAAGGAGTTTTAACAAAAATGAAGAAGTTATTCAAACATAAATTCAAAAAGTTAGGTGACAGACCCCCTCGCTGGATTGTAAGAAGTTTTTATATTGGATCGCTTTCGATCATTATTTTCGCATTGTCCATTTACATATATGCGCTCGTTCTGGGAGCGCCTCCTTTAACGACCATTCAAAACACCATTTATTACAGTCAAGACGGAACCAAAATAGGTGAAGAATTAGGTGTAGTTAATCGTTATTGGGTTGATTTAGAAGAAATTAATCCGACACTAATTGACGCAACTTTACAAGCAGAGGATCAAAATTTTCATAGTCACCACGGCTTTGATTTGAAGCGAATTCTAGCTGCAGTGTTAGTTAATATAAAAACTGGTTCAATGAAAGAAGGGGCGAGCACCATTACCCAGCAATATGCACGGAACCTCTACTTATCACATGAAAAAACATGGTCGAGAAAGATAAAAGAAGCCTTTTATACCATGCGCTTAGAAATCTTCTATAGTAAAGATGAATTGTTGGAAGGCTACCTTAATACGATTTATTATGGTCATGGTGCCTACGGAATTGAAACTGCTAGCCAATATTTCTTTGAAAAAGAAAGTAGTGACCTAACGCTTGCAGAAGCGACACTATTAGCTGGCATACCGAATAGTCCAAGCTACTATTCACCAATCAATCATTATGATCAAGCAAAAGAACGTCAGCAGCACATTCTATCTTTATTAGCTGAGGAAGAAATGATAACCGAACAAACAGCTTTTTTGACTGAAAGAGAAGATCTACAAATCAATAGTGAATTGCCAACTACTTCGGATTCAATCGCACCTTATTTCCAAGATATCGTATTAGCTGAGATGGAAGCAATATTAGAAAAAGAGTCCGACGTTATTCGTACTAGTGGGTACCATGTTTATACAACACTAGACGAAACCCATCAAGAGAAATTAGACCAAACAGCAGCTAGCCAAATTAGTGAGAGTAGTGCGTTGCAAATTGGCGGCATTGCAATGGACCCGTCAACAGGTGCTATTACAGGCTTAATAGGTGGTAAGAACTATTCAGAAAGTCCTTATAATAGAGCCGTTCAAGCAAAACGGATGGTTGGTTCTACTTTTAAACCTTTCTTATATTATAGTGCATTGACAAATGGTTATACGGCGGCCACAACATTAATGAGTAAGCCAACTACCTTTGTGTTAGCTGATGGGAGTAGTTATCAACCTAGTAACTACAATGGCTATTATGCCGATAAACCTGTCACTTTAGCGCAAGCATTGGCGGTAAGTGATAATATCTATGCGGTAAAAACGAATATTTTCTTAACACCAAAACGTCTGATTGATACAACACGTACATTTGGTATTACAAGTGAGCTTGAAGCTGTACCTTCTCTTGCTTTAGGAACTGCATCCATAAGTGTGAAAGAAATGGTAACTGCCTATAGCATGTTGGCAAATGGCGGTAACTCTTTATCACCTCACACCATTGAAAAAATAACCGATTCTAAAGGGAAGGTTGTTTATCAACGTCCAAAACAAGTGAAAGAACAAGTGCTTGATCCACAGCAAACTTTTATCTTAAATCAATTAATGACAGGTATGTTCAACCCTTCTTTAAATGGTTATATGCATGTCACAGGAGAATCAATCGTAGATCAATTACATCATACGTATGCAGGAAAGTCAGGTACCACCGAGACTGACAGTTGGATGATTGGTTATAGCCCACAACTAGTTATGGGGGTTTGGACAGGCTATGACGATAACAGGACGATTGATAAAACAATCGAACAACAGGCTGCCAAGCAAATATGGGCCGATTTTATGGAAGGTGTTCATACGAACCTACCTGTTGAAAATTTTGAGGTACCTGCTGGTATTGTCGCGGCATATATTGATCCTACTATTGGCGAATTAGCTACTCCATACTGTGAAAACAAACAGCTTATGTATTTCGTTGAGGGAACAGTTCCAGAACATTATTGCTCTGTTCATCGGCCAGAAGGATAAATTAATATATACGAATTCAACTTTCTCATTTAAAAATAAGCGCTAATCATTGGCCGTGTTGCGTTTGGATTATATTTGTTCTATTATGTGACATTCCTTAAACAGATCTGATTTCTGTCAATGACAGAATTTATATAGACTCTTTCGTAACTGCCATGTTGATTTCCGCTTCAGGCCGTCGCTTTCCGCGGGCAAATGTTTTCGGTGGGGCGAGTAATCGCAGTCCCAAGTCTTCAGCTAACTCCGTAAAGCACAAATCGCTTTACGGAGTGGATCTTCAGATCTTGCTTTTAAAGTCTGTACAGCGACGGAAGCGAATAGGTTACACTTTATTTGGAAAAGTACATGCTCTTCCAATAAGAGTATCGAAAATTTCACTTAATACGCTTGTTTATTATATTGCAATATAAGAAGGAGGGCGTAAAATAATTACAAGTCGAAAAGATTAGCTATCAAGCGAAGGAAGAAATGGCTTGAGACTCCTGTGGGAACAGCACAAACCGAAGATCCTCTATGGAAGCGATTTTTGCTTCTATAGATAGCTGAGGTTGTGCCCACGGAAAGGGAAAGCCTTTTCTGACGCAGCGAGGACTAAGCATAAACTCTAACTACGACAGAGTTTATGTCAAGTTCGTCAGTTGCGTACGAAGAAAAAGGATTCTGCTCTCTGCAGAATCCTTTTTTGTGCGTGCTATTGTGCTGGGAGTGCATCTTTTAATTCATCCGGTGCATTTTCCCACATTTTCGGATCAAATTCACGTAAAAAATCAGCTAATAATTTCTTCGATGCATCATCCATATGTTCTACTATATAGTAGCCTTTCATGGACTTATCCATATGTGTAACATGCTCAGGCATTGATTTGTAAGCCCGCTTGATTGATCGATCTACACGAACTTCACTACCTGCAACACCATGGTAATATGGACCATTCTCGCCTCGTTCAACGGTTACCCAGACAATCCAATATAAAAGGCCGTTTGGCACTTCATCTTTGTTTGGTAGAAATTTCACGCGTCGCTCGATTTCACTTCTGGCATGCATCGCACCCATATCAACAAAAGCACGGCTTTCATTTGGATCAATAATTACTGGTGATATATTTTCCAAACTAACTGAACCAACACCATAACCACCATGACCTGCTGTCGAATCGTCTTTCATTATTGTAAAAGCATTACTTTTCTTTTGCTTTGATCCATCTTCATTAGACATAATTAAAATCCTCCTACATGACTTCTCTTATATGGTGTTATTGTAGCATATTGCGTAACCATTTTTCATCTTGCAAACCTCAGAAATGAATTCACATCCTAATTTAAGTATAATGGTGATAGAAAAGGAGTGAATTATTATGCCATACGTTACAGTAAAAATGTTAGAGGGCCGAACAGACGACCAAAAGAAAGCACTCATAGAAAAGGTTACAGAGGCAGTTAGTGAAACAACTGGAGCTTCCAAAGAGAAAGTCGTTGTATTTATTGAAGATATTGATAAAAGTCAATATGGTGTCGGTGGTAAACGTCTGATAGATTAATGAATAGAAAACCCTAGTAACGTAACCATACGTAACTAGGGTTTTCTTTATAAGAAATGAAAGTCTTCTGGTTTCACTGTTACTTCTTTAACAGAGCTTTCCTTTGGTTTACTCTTCCGATGAAATAAACTTCTTATCGATCTTGAACCTTTTATTCCCACACCAATTCTTCTCTGCTGTACCTCTTGGATGCCTTCTACAATAAGCTGCATAGAAATAATCACGATTATAAATGCAAGAAAGACAGGTACAACAATCCAATAATAACCAGTCATAAACGCTTCCCTTGTATTACTAATGAGCCCAGACCATTCATATGTGACAGAATGTGGTGGTGATTTGTGAAATTCATCATACATGACACTTGTTCCACCTAAGAATAAACCAAATAAACCTAAATGAATGAGTAGGACTAATACTTGAATAAACTGTTGGCCAAAGATCAGCCCTAATCTGGCACTTAAATGTGGCATCACATGTTTCTTAATAATTTGTCGATTAGATGCACCTAAAACCCTCGCCCCAGTGATAAACTCCTTTTCTAGAATTAAACGCATTTCATTTCCTATTAAAACGGTAAGAAGCGGCACAACTAGAATGGTCAAGATAAGTCCTTGTACAAGAATACGTTCCGTGAAACTATATTCAAATCCCGTTGTTGACCCCATTATAAAAGGTGATAATAATACAAGTGCAAGAACAGTTAACGGCAAGTAGTGAAAGCTGTCTACTACTTTTTCAAACATCTTTCTCCACTTATTGCTCAGTAAAAACACATATGGAATTGCAAATAGAAATCCAACTAACATACGCAATAAAGCAATCCCACTAGCAAAAAGGATCGTATATTTCGCTCCTGTAATTAATTGATCCATAATACTATATCCAAGCAGATCACTGCCCATCGGCACATATTTGGAAGGTGGATGCGGTTTAGAACTTACTAGACCACCATCTTCATCATAAACCAATACATACTGTCGAACGGGTTCTTCTTGGATAATCGAGTGGACCACGCTGACGACTAGCATTCCAAAGATGATCAGGAAGCCAATGAGGAACTTGGGGTTTTTAAAATGCGCTCCTAGTCCTTTTAGCAATTGATAGCCAAATTTCATTTTCGAACCCCCAATTGTTTAAACGTTTGCCAATGGTTTGTTCGTCTTATTGGAGCTACCGGATGTGAATCATATGATTCGTTAAAAATGAATATCTCGACGCCTTGGTAAAGGATAAATAATGGTGTGAAAACCAACCATAGAACGACAGCAAGGATAATCGAACGAAAGTCTGTCATCACAAAACTAGAGATTCCATTAATATTAAACATGTATTCAATAACAAATAAACTGGATAACGTTGTCCAAACAATAATTTTTGACTGGTAGAAAACACTCTTCATAATATTACGCAGCACATGTTTCACTAAAATATAACTTTGCCTAATCCCTTTACTTCGAGCCAATTCAATATATTCTTTTGTCAGCTCTTCTTCCATCAATAAGATAAGGATTCGATAGAGGGAGACCATTGGCAAAAAAGATAAAACCACAACAGGTGCTAAAAAGATACGTTCATCGCCTAATGTAACAAAACGCATCAGTAAAATATCAGTGTGTTGAAAAATCGTAACAACACCTAACTGTAACAAAAAAGCCACCATCAAATCTGGAATAGATTCCATAAATCCTAGTAAGCGTTTAATAGATTGCATCAGTATTTTCGGTAAAAACATCGTTACGATACCTAATATAAATGCAACAAAAAAACCTAGAATAATAGCTCCAACAAATAATTTTATCGAATATAGATAAGGATTCCATATCATTGAAAAAACGGATAACTCCCGATCTAAGTAAAAATATGTCCAGCTATCTGGTTGACCTAATGCTTTTACAAGCGAGATAACTTGATCTATATATGGAGATAGGTTCAATAGGTCTGAAGGTTGAAATAATATAGGTGCACTACTAACGAGAATGATGCCAATTAATCCTGCTATGTAATATAGAAAAAAACGTACGATCCTGTGCAATTTTACAACTCCTTTCCAATTACTATTTTTATTATAATGAAAATTCTAAAAATTAACAACAAATCTATGAACAGTAAAAAGCACAGCATTGGTTGCTGTGCTTTTCTGTTTAACGTACTAAAAGTTTTTTTGCTAAAGCGTTTATTGCAATTCATTAATAAACGTCCAAGCTTCATCGATATCGGCTGGTGTGTAATTTGAACTTTTCTTCACGACTTGCACTTTTTCTTCCACTTCTGTTTTGGTTAACTCGCTAAAATAAAGCATCGTAGACACAAGTTCCAAAAAACGCGAACTTTTTTCTTTCATCTTTACTATTTTATCTTCAAATGATGGAAGGTTTACTTCGGATTGTTCAAGAAAGTCTTCTCCATCTGCTGTCATTGTATAACGATATTGATAATAATTGCTCTTTTTTTCCTTCTGTTCTGCAATAAAACCTAAGTTACATAACTCTTCCATTCTCAAAGATAATTCTTCTGAATAAGGTCCGTAAAAATGAAATTCAAATTTTTCTTCAAAAGGGACCTCACACTGTTTTAAGATATAAATCATCTTCTGTAATTTTTTTCGGCCAACAATTTCGCCGGAAGTCATGAAAAACTTCATCAGTTTAGCATGATTTGCTAACATACAAACATCTCCTATTCCAAACTTAGTAAAAATTATTCCAGACCTGTATCCCTTATTCTTTACGCAAGCCTAGTAAAACTTCTATTCTTGCCTTTTTCGGGTTATCATCAGGTAATGTTTGAACAAAATCCAACGGAAAATACAACTTATGATCTGTTCTCTTTTTCCCTGAAATTGATTCAACAATGTCAGATTGCCTTGATAATTCTTCTAACGATTTATTCGGCATTAATAAGTTAATTGGTAATCGCTCGCCCTCTTCGCCAGGACGATAAAAATCATATGGTAAATCAGAGGATGAATCGACAACAAGATAATATGCTGGATCTATTCCTACTTCTGTAAATAAACGTGTTAATTCTATCGATTCTTTCATTTGTAAATTAGGATTAAATTCAATATATTTAAACAAATTACGATTCATAAAACGACGACATAAATCTTTTAAAATAGGATCGGTTTCCTCCTGCCACATTTGAAAGTAATAAAGAACAATTGATTCATCCAATCGCAAATAATCTTTCACTGTTACCTTTCCTGCAAAAATAGATAGGAAATGTGTTGGTTCTAAGGAAAAGGCGTAATCCGCTTGATATAAATCTTTTGCACGATGTAGAATTTTTGATAAAATGACTTCTGCACTTCTACTAACCGGATGGAAATAAACTTGCCAATACATTTGATAGCGACTCATAATATAGTCCTCTACTGCATGCATACCAGAAGCTTTAATCACGACCTGATCTTCAAGAGGACGCATGACACGTAAAATACGTTCCATATCAAAATGACCATAACTAACACCAGTAAAATAGGCATCTCGTTGTAAATAATCCATTCGATCAGCATCAATCTGACTTGAAATCATACTAACCACTAATTGATCTTCATACGTCTTATTAATGACATCTGCCACTTTTTGTGGGAAATCTACATCAACTTTACGTAATATCTGATTAATTTCTGTATTTCCTAAAATTATTTTTTTTGTAAAGTCTTCGTGATCTAATTTAAAAACCTTTTCAAAAGAATGAGAAAATGGGCCATGACCTAGATCGTGCAATAATGCAGCACATAGACTGAGAAGACGCTCGTCTTTATTCCAATTAGGTCTTCCTTCAAAATTAAACAATATTCGCCGAACAATTTCATATACACCTAAGGAATGATTGAAACGACTATGTTCTGCTCCGTGAAAGGTGACATAAGCTGTACCTAACTGTTTAATTCGACGTAAACGCTGAAATTCAGCAGTTCCAATAAGATCCCATATCACACGATCTTTCACGTGAACATAGCGATGAACAGGGTCTTTAAAAACTTTTTCTTCATATAATTGTTCGTCCTTATAAGCCATATTCTATTCCTTTCCTCTACCTTTTTGTCTGCACAATTTATTATTTCATTATATAATAGTTTTGGTTATTCTAAAAGAGGTACTAGCTTTAAACAAATCAAAACTATTGAAAATAATAGCTACATACGAAGGAGCACAACACATGATAGATTGGAAAACTTTTTTTACTGGAAAAACATATCGACTAATTGACCACAGTGATCCTAGCGTAACGGAAAAGGCAATGGATTCATTTGCTTATGATGATGCAATCGCTCTGTCTGTTAGTAAACATACAGCACCACACACGATTCGATTATGGGTACACGACAAAACGGTCGTCTTGGGAATTTCAGATGCTCGCTTACCTTATATGGAGGAAGCTGTGCGCTGGTTGCAAAGTCAAGGTTACCAAACGGTTGTCCGAAACTCTGGGGGATTAGCCGTCGTACTTGATTCAGGTGTACTTAATATATCACTCTTACTTTCTGGCGGAAATACAGTAGGCATTCATCAAGGATACGATATCATGGTCGCATTCATTCAAGATTTATTAACAGATTACACAGATGAAATTAAAGCATTTGAGGTTGTTGGATCCTATTGTCCGGGGGAATATGATTTAAGTATCAATGGCAAAAAATTTGCTGGCATTTCTCAACGACGAGTTCGTGACGGAATAGCTGTTCAAATTTATCTTTCAGTAGAAGGTGACGGACAAGAACGAGCAGAATTAATTCGACATTTTTACAATCTTGGCTTAAGAGGGGAAACATCGAAATTCACTTATCCAACCGTAAAACCTGATACCATGCGTTCCTTATCCGAACTAATTGGCGAGCAGATTACAGTCGATCAAGTAAAAGATAAACTTACACATCTATTGGATAATTTGACTTCAGAAAGTGATCAAACTGATTTAACGGACGAAGAAAGTATCGAATATAAAAAAAGAAAACAACATATGATTGATAGAAATCAAAAAGCACTCGGTGATTTAGCTTAACGAGTGCTTTTTGACTATGTTTGATGAAGTCTTCCGACGGATTATGGCGTCTTTCCGCCGAATTATTGCGTGACTCCGACGGATTAGTGCGGACTTCCGCTGAATTAAGGCGTGCTCCGACGGATTATGGCGGACTTCCGCTGAATTATTGCGCACTCCGCCGAATTAGTGCGGACTCCGACGGATTATGGCGCCCTTCCGCTGAATTAATGCATGCTTCCGCCGAATTACTGCGTGACTCCGACGGATTAGTGCGGACTCCCGCTGAATTAGTGCGGCTTCCGCCGAATTAATGCATGCTCCGACGGATTAGTGCGGACTTCCGCTTGATTAGTCCGTGCTATTTTTATTGATAACTATTTTTTCTACTGTAAAGTGCTTTAGCGCGTCTCTGTCAACTTCGTATCCAATTCCTGATTTATTTGGTATCTGAACTTGGCCATTTTTCACATGCACAGCTGGTGCAATAATATCGCGATGCCAATAGTTCTCTGATGCTGCTGTGTCTCCTGGCAATGTGAATTGTCCTAAACTCGCCACCGCAAGACTATGCGCTCTTCCAACACCTGCTTCAAGCATGCCACCACACCAAAGACTCACATTATGTTCTGTTGCATACTTTTCTATTTCTTTAACAGCCTGAATTCCACCTACACGACTCATTTTCACATTAATAATTTGACAGCTACCAAGTGCTACTGCAGTTTTCACATCACTATATGTATGAATACTTTCATCCAAGCAAATTGGTGTCTGTAATTGTTTTTGTAAAGATGCATGTTCAACAAAATCATCATTCGCTAATGGTTGCTCAATCATTTGTAAATTAAATTGATCTAACTGTTTTAAAATTTTTAAATCGGATAATTTATAGGCAGAATTCGCATCTACCATTAAATCAATCGCAGGAAACACTCGTCTCACTTCTCGAACAAGTTCCACATCATTACCAGGCTTAACTTTTAACTTAACTCGCTTGTATCCAAAAGCAAGCTTGTCATCAATCACTTTTAAAAGTTGATTCGTAGATGTCTGAAGGCCAATACTAACACCAACATCGATTACTTGTTTAGTTCCACCAATTAGCTGATATAAAGGTCGATTCATCTTTTTCGCAAACAAATCCCAAACAGCGCTCTCTACAGCCGCTTTTGCCATGTTATTACGACGAACCTTTTGAAAACGTTCCGCAACCTCCTCTGGATGAGAAATTGGCGATGCTACTACCAAAGGAACTAAAAATCTTTCTATCACATGTCGATTTGTTTCCGTTGTTTCTTCTGTATACCAGGGAGTTGTAAATGCTTCTGTTTCACCAAAACCACTAATTCCATCTTCATCAATAACTTCTATGATATAAAAGTCCTTATGCTCCACACGCCCAAAACTTGTCACAAACGGGTATTTATATTCCATTATCAGGTGATGAAGTACGACACGATTTATTGTAAGCAATTAAATCCCTCCCAAAAGATACAGAAAAGGCTCCGTCTTTTTCAGCGGAACCTTTCTTCATAAATATTATACAGATTGTGCTGCAGTGATGATCGCTAATTTATAAACATCATCTGTGTTACAACCACGAGATAAATCATTTACTGGTTTATTTAACCCTTGTAAAATTGGTCCGACAGCATCAAAGTTTCCTAAACGTTGAGCGATTTTATAACCAATATTTCCTGCTTCTAATCCAGGGAATACAAATACGTTTGCATCACCTTTAATGTCTGCATCTGGTGCTTTTTTCTCTGCTACACTAGGAACAAATGCCGCATCGAATTGAAATTCGCCATCTAATGTTAATTCCGGACGTTGTTCCTTAGCAATTCTTACAGCCTCTGCTACTTTATCTGTTTCTTCAGATTTTGCAGATCCTTTCGTTGAAAAACTTAACATCGCAACGCGTGGATCAATATTAAATAAGCTAGCTGTATCAGCACTTGCTAAAGCAATTTCAGCTAAGTCTTGGCTATCTGGCGCAATATTTATCGCACAATCCGCAAATACATACTTCTCTTCATCGCGAACCATTATGAATACACCAGATGTCTTTTTAATTCCCTCTTTTGTCTTAATAATTTGTAAAGCAGGACGAACCGTGTCAGCAGTAGAATGCACCGCACCACTTACTAACCCGTCTGCTTTGTTCATATAAACAAGCATAGTACCAAAGTAATTTTCATCTAAAAGCATTTTACGTGCAGCTTCTTCTGTTGCTTTTCCTTTTCGTCGTTCAACAAAGCTCGCAACCATTTCATCAAATGCTTCATATTTATTAGGATCAATAATTTCCACATTTGCTAAAGAAACATTCAATTCTTTCGCTTGCTGTTCTAATTTATCTCTTAATCCGACTAGTACAGGTTGAACTAAACCTTCCTCGCCTAATTTACTTGCAGCTTGTAGAATTCTTTCATCTGATCCTTCTGGGAATACAATTCTTCTGCTATTTCCTTTTAATCTACCTTTTAACATTTCATATAAATCGCTCATGTTTTTACCCTCCAAAATCTATTCTGTTATATATAATACGCCTTTTTGTGTGTGAATGAAAGTGTTACTGATTATTTTTTTTCAATCATTGGCTTGATCTCGTCCTCTCCTTTCCCTTTTATTCACTTCCTACCTCTTTACGTTAGAAAAGACGCTACTTTCTGTCTGAATCATTTTAGAATTAAATCTTGTCTAAATTATGACAATACGTTATGAAGCAACGATTAAAATCACTAAAATTAAAACTTCCAGTATGATTACTATTCCCGAATTATGTTATATTAAAAACAATGAGTACTTTTAGATTATAACAATTATAAAATAAGGAGAGATTAATATGGCACAAGCAGTAGAAACAATGGATGGTTGGTATTGTTTACATGACCTCCGCAAAATAAACTGGGGCGCTTGGAAAGCTGCTTCAACTGAAACAAGAGATGCAGCTTTGGCAGAATTCCAATCACTTTTATCAAATTGGGAAGAAATTGATGAAGCAAAAACCGGAAGTAATGCTGTCTATTCCATTATCGGACATAAGGCAGATATGATTTTTATGATCTTACGTCCAACGATGAAAGAATTAAATGAAGCTGAATTAAAGTTCAATAAATCATCCCTCGCTGCTTTTACAACGCAAAGTTATTCTTATGTATCAGTTGTCGAGTTGTCTAAATATATGGTTAAAGAAGGAGAAAATCCAGAAGATAATCCTGGAACACAAGCACGTTTACGACCTCGTTTACCTAAATGGGAATATATTTGTTTCTATCCAATGGACAAGCGGCGACAAGGTGATGAAAACTGGTATTCCCTACCAATGGAAGACCGTCGTAACTTAATGTATGAACACAGTTTGACTGGACGTAAATATGCAGGACGAATTAGACAAATCATTACTGGTTCCATGGGTTTTGATGATTGGGAATGGAGTGTTACGTTGTTTGCCAAAGATGCAATAGATATTAAAAAATTGGTATATGAAATGCGCTTTGATGAAGTAAGTGCTAAATATGGCGAATTTGGTGCATTTTACGTTGGTAATATTTTAACAAAAGATACTGTCCCTACATTTTTACACATCTAAATTAGGAAAGCCTCACATATGTGGGGCTTTTTTTATTGGGTGATTTTCTAAATAAAAGATTGCTATTTATTAGTGAAAATACAAGTAACTTAATAAAAGTCCTTTAGAAGATGAATTATCTTTCCATTTTCAATCATTTTTCTTTCGCCCATGCATAAGTATAGGTAGTGGAGAATTTCTTAACAAAATGAGGTGAATGCATGGCTGTTGTGAACGATATGAAAGAAGAAGTAGATTTATTAGCACGATTCATGTGGGCTAACGAAGTCACATATATAAGTAAAATAATGAGAGGAGCGAATAATAAATGACTGATGAAAAGAAGCAACGCCAAACACCTGCTGGAGGATATATGGCTCAAGCGCAACCAATGCCGGGGCAACCAACTCCCAAAGTTACACAGCAACAAGGATTACAAGGACAGACGATGTATCAGCCACAACAAATGCCTAGCTATGGTTACACACCTGGGATGTATCAACAAGGCTACCAACAACCAGCTTATTATCCTGCACAAGCCTTTACAAGCCCTACTCAAAATCAACCTTCTTATAGCCAAGTACCAGGGATGTTACCTTTAGAAGAATCCTACATTGAGAATATTTTGCGCCTAAACAAAGGAAAAGTAGCCACTGTTTATATGACTTTTGAAAATAACGATCGCTGGAATGCAAAAGTGTTTAAAGGCGTAATCGAAGCAGCTGGTAGAGATCATATTATCCTTAGTGATCCAGAGACTACGAAACGCTATCTCTTATTAATGGTCTATTTAGATTATATTACATTTGATGGGGAGATAAATTACGATATTCCTGGTGCCCGCTAATTGATAAAGTAAAACTTCAGCAGTAAGGTATCTTTTTCTCTTTCCACACTGTTTTTTAGTTAAATTACCGTCCGTTGCAACTCTCGCTTAAACAGCTTCATTTCACCTCATGTTTTAAAGGGAGAGCACTTCGGTCGGTTGCACCGAGAAATAAGAAGTCCTTGCTTTTTAATCAAGAGGCAAGGACTACTTTATTTGGAGGAAAAGCATGATGAGACATCCACATGAAAGGTTATTACAATTACAATTTTTAACGTTACTTTTAGCAATAGTATTCGGTATTATAACAGTGTTCTCTGGGTACATATTTCTTGCATATGTAACTTGTCTTATGCTAGCTGTTAACCTATTATGTGAAGGGCTTATTGAATGGAAGAATCATGATACCATTCAATTTGCCTATCATGTTTTACGTGTTATTCTAATCCTAGTCTTTGTTAGTTATTTGTATTTTACATAATATAGGTTATAAATTAAACAACTTTCATTACAGCATATCCAAGTAATATCCAACCTACTAAGAAAGCTACGCCTCCAAGCGGTGTGATTAATGCAAATGTTTTGATCGCGGTTGTTGAATAGATGTACAAGCTACCCGAAAAAAGAATAATTCCCGCTAGAAAAAACCAGCCTGCCAAAGAGACACTTGTGATTTGATACTTCGCTAATAAAAAACCTGTAGCTAGTAATGCGACAGTATGAAACATTTGATATTGAACGGCCTTCTCCCATGTAGCTATTGCCTTTTCAGAAATCTTACCTTCTAGTCCATGTGCACCAAATGCTCCTAATGCAACTGCGATAAATCCATTAATAATTCCAAGTAATAAAAAAAACTTCATTGTTCCATCCTCCTAATATTTTTTATTAAATAACACATTTCCCTATTTAAAAATCAAATAACGAATCCCCATTAGCGTCCTCTTCAACAAGAGGCTTTGATTGAGGTGAGCCATTTGTAACAGTAGGTTTTGATGATGCAGGTGACTCGCCCATCATTTTTCGAAGTTCTAGCTCTTCTTGCGCATCGTGTGTTTGTACATGTGTAGAATTAGCTACAGTTTCAGTTTCTTCCGTATCTAAAACTAAATCACATAATAACCGAATTGCTCGAGCATGTTCTTTCACTTCACTTAGTTGGTCGTGTTTTGTAAGTGCAGTTTGTACTTCTTGCTGCATTTTTTGCAGTACTTTTTTATTTGTTATCACTTTTTATGCCTCCCTAAAACTTCTTTTCCTATTATACAATTCAAATCCTTTAGTTGAAATGGATAGCATTTGAAATTATGCCAAATAAGCATTTATAATTAAGTAAAGGAAGTGAACAGATTGAATCGAATCATACACGAAGCAATAGAAAAAATCAATCCAAATGCGACTATTGAGACTATTAGATCTATCTCAGGTGGAGATATTAACCAAGCATATCGTGTGGAAACAAACAATAAAAATTACTTTGTAAAAACAAATCAACATGTACCGGCCAACTTTTTTACGTTTGAAGCAAATGGAATTCAGTTAATTAAGAATACAAATACAATCGCTGTTCCAACAGTCCATTACTACAATGAACCAAAGCAACATGAACATGCCATACTCGTAATGGATTGGATTGAAGGGAAATCAACAGAAAAGTCGACAATTGAATTAGGGGAGCAAGTTGCTGCACTTCATCAACATCATCACGAAAAATACGGGTTAGACCAAGATGGTTTTATCGGATCCTTAGCACAAGTAAACGATTTTACCGATACGTGGATAAGTTATATGCGTGATTATCGTTTACTTCCGCAACTTCTTCTCGCAAATGAACGAGGCAGATTATCAAACGAACGCTATGCTAAATTAGAAAAATTAATTAATCATATTGATAAATGGCTTCCTGCTAACCCTAAAGCTTCTTTATTACATGGGGATCTTTGGGGCGGAAATTGGTTAACTGGCGCTAATGGTAAACCATTTCTAATTGACCCTGCTGTTTTTTATGGTGATCATTTATTTGAATTAGCTTTCACAGAATTATTTGGCGGGTTTCCACAGGACTTTTACAACGCCTACAAGGAAGTCATGCCGATTGAAGATTACTATAATGATGTGAAACCGTTATACCAACTTTATTATCTTCTGGTCCATTTAACCTTATTCGGTGAAGGTTACGGGACCGCTGTAGATCGAACTTTAAACAGATACGTTTAAATGAAACTTTTGATAAAATTTATTCGTAATATAAATATGTACTATATTGCTACGTAACTTTCTAGAGAGGAGTGTTGATGTGTCATTTTTCCTTATTATTGGCGTTATTGCCTTGATTATTTCGATGCTTCTTATTGGTGGTCTTCCGACAACTGTCCGTACACATCGAGAACGATCTAGTTATCAATCGGAAACAAGCAAACACCGTAATTCCAGGACAAAGTTTGCATTATATACAGGTTTAATAGCCGCCATTTCATTAGCAATTGCAGGATTCTCTTACCTTTTACGTTAATAACAAAACACGCATCCATAACGGATACGTGTTTTGTTATTAATATCTAAATCATTTATAGTTTATGACTAAATTATCATCAACTGCTACGTAACATTTTGGTCTTACCCGCTACGTCAGCAAATGCTTTCCCTTTCCACGGGCACGGCCTCAGCTAACTTGGTAAAGAAAAACACTTTACCAAGTGGATCTTCGGCTCGTGGGATTGCGATTACTCATCCCATCAAAAACATTCGCTGTTCCCGTAGGAGTGTCAAGCATTTGCTTCCTTCGCTGATATAGTTCTTATTCATTTGTTTGCACGCAATTACAAGTAAGAATTAGCGACTTGATAAATGGGGTGGTAGCTAAATTAGCAACTCAGGTGGTTGATATTCCCAGAAAATAAAAAGCTATTTTATTAAATAATTGTAATCTCTCTTCTTATATGTTAATTGCCAGTAAAATAGATTAGTCATTTCTTCATTTTTTTACTACAAACCAGCGGAGGAAGCCAATGGTCGATTCTCCAGCAGGAATAGCATGGGCTGAAGATCCACTCGGAAGTGTTCTTTGCTTCCGAGTTAGCTGAAGCCGTGCCTGCGGAAAGGGAGACCATTGGCTTGCGTAGCGTATCGTGTCTAAATTAATAGATTTTTGTTTGTGATAAGAATGGTACGTCGTAGTTTCTCTAAAATCCAAATAGCATAACAATACTCGCGAAAAAGGTCTTTGTTATTGATAGTTTACTTGTTTGTTTTTTCTGGTTTTTCTTTCTGTTAATCTTTGATTGATCTCAGTTAATCTGCCCTCGATAATTGGTTGAAAAGACATGAACACTGTTTTGCTTGATAATAGCAAAACGATTAAAAGCGATAAGACAGCTAATCCGAAGACATCAAGTATGTGATCTACTCTGAACCAACCTGCTTCTCGAAATAATTGGATGAATAATCCATGCAATAAATAAACATAAAGTGTTTGTTTGCCAAAATTGGTCCATCTATATTGTTTGCGAGGAATCCAGGCAAATAAGCTACAGGTTAATATTGTTGCAATAAGATAAATACCTAGACGTATGAAACCTCCCCATATTGGTTGATCTAAATCTGCAAAAGCAAACGATCCGAGTAACCAATGCGATGAAAAGCTAGGTAGATAGACAAGTAGTATTACTACGAGACTCATTGTTGCAAAACTTACTTGTTTCACAATTGGATGCGTTAAATTTTTTATTTGATCTTTTGTTATCCAGTAACCAATTAAGAAGAATGGGAAGAAGACAAAAGTTCTAGAAAGACTATATTCCGCTCCGATACCATTTATATAACCAGCACTAATTCCAATTCCCACTGCGATAATAATCCCTGCCATTGGTGATATTTTCTTAAATAGTATTAATAACAGATGCCAAGAGAATAAACTTAGTAAAAACCATAATGACCAATGTGGTTGAAATAGTGGGGTTTGCCAACTAGCGTTTCCAATTAAAAAGTAATACGCCGAATATACACCCTGAAATACCACATACGGAAAGACTAACTTTTTAGTTAAATTCCAAATATACCCTGCATTTCCTATTCCTTTAGCAAAGAATCCACTTAGCAGAATAAATGCAGGCATATGAAATAGATAGATAAAATCATAGCTGACACGCATAATTGCTGAATCATGCGTAAACGGTTGAATCATATGACCAAATACTACTAAAAAAATCAATATAAATTTAGCATTATCAAAAAAAGCATCTCGCTTCATTTCACTCACCCTTATCTAGTTGAAAGATCCCTTTTATCTATATACCCATTATATGATAAAATAAGCAAATTTAAATGCCGTTAATCAACTTGTAATGGATTTTTAATTTAATGTAATCCTTGTAATTATTTAGAGTAATTTACTAACTAATTAATTTATCTTTAAGATCTAACTCCTATACAATTAACTGTACACGTATAAAGCTTTATATTATAATACCTTTTGTATACCTTTTCAATTAAGGTTTCAAAAATTTTTTTAAACTATTAGGAGTGTGACATTTTTGGACGATTTACCACTGAATGCGATTTTTTTACTTATATCTTTAATCCTGTTATCAGCCTTTTTCTCGTCTGCCGAAACAGCTTATTCTAGTCTCAACAAAATTAGAATTAAAAAATTTGCTGAAGCAGGCAAAAGTGGAAGTAAAAAAGCATTATATATTTCAGAAAATTTCGATAAGTCATTGTCGACAATTTTAATCGGTAATAACATCGTTAACATTGCAGCTGCAAGTATTTCTACAAAAATAGCTACCGATTTAGTCGGCGGAAATAGCGCTATAGTAATCAGTACCATTGTCATGACAATTTTAATATTAATTTTTGGAGAGATATTACCTAAATCTTTAGCAAAAGAACATGCTGAAACATATGCTTTGAAAATTTCAGGTATACTATTTCTTTTAATAAAAATACTTGCCCCTATTAACTTTCTATTCATTAAATTAAAAGTATTCGTCTCAAATTTCTTTGCTAAAAGTGACGGAATGCCTTCTGTTACTGAAGATGAGTTGAAAGTAATGCTTGATATTAGTGAAGAAGAAGGAGTTATTGATAAAGAAGAACGTGAATTAATTCACCGATCAATGGATTTTGATGATACGATTGCTAAGGAAATTTTGACACCTCGCATTGATATGGTAGCCATTGATGTTAATCAATCAATAGATGAAATGAAAGAAGTTTTCTTTTCTGAGCAGTTTTCAAGAATACCAGTTTATGAAGGTAATACTGATAATATAATTGGAATATTGTCAGAAAGAGACTTCCTTACTCATATGATTAGATATAAAGAATTAAATATTAGGGAGCTGCTTAGAGAACCCTTATTCATTGTAGAATCAACAAAAATATCAACTTTATTACCAACTTTACAAAAAGAAAAAGTTCATATGGCAATTGTTTTAGATGAATTCTCTGGTACAGCAGGTTTAATAACGTTAGAAGATATATTAGAAGAAATTGTAGGAGAAATATGGGATGAGCAAGATGAAAAGTTAACTTCTCTTTCCCAAATCGACGACCTTAACTATAGGCTTGATGCACAGTATCCTTTAGATGACTTCGCTAATATTATGAATGTGCCTATTCCCAAGAGTTCATATCATACCCTTGGTGGTTGGATTATCGAGAAGTTTGAAGCTATTCCAGAGATAGGTGCTACCTTTTCATACGACAAACTAAATATTATTGTAGATGATGTTACGGATAGAAGAGTTAAAAAAATTGTTGTCCAAATAAAAGAATAATATATAAAGAATATGCGTGCCAATTTCCATTGAGCACGCATTTCTTCTAACTATATTTGAATTGCCCAGTTACCATTTCGAAAAACAGCTTCTGTTTCTCCAGTTTCTGTTTCACCATCAATGTCCATATCACTTGAACCTATCATAAAGTCTTCATGAATTAAACTATCGTTCACCCCATGTTGATCAAGCTCTTCTTTAGACATTGTCGAACCATTTTCAATGGAGGTCGGATATGCTTTTCCTAAGGCTAGATGACAAGATGCATTTTCATCGAATAAGGTATTAAAGAAAATTAATCCTGACATTGAAATTGGAGATTCATGTGGTACAAGTGCCACTTCCCCTAGGCGCCTGGCACCATCCTCATCTGTATCAAGCATATTTTTTAATGATTCTTCTCCTTCTTGTGCTGAGAAATCAACCACTTTTCCATCCTTGAATGTAAGAGTAAAATTATTGATAATGTTTCCACCATAGCTAAGTGGCTTGGTACTCGTAACTGTACCATTTACACCATATTTATCAGGCAAGGTGTACACTTCTTCAGTTGGAATATTCGCATTAAATTCTATATCTTTTTCTGATGGCCCTGATCCACCTTGCCAAATATGACCATCTGGCAAAGTAATTGATAAATCTGTTCCTGCTGCACGATAAATCAATTTTTTATATTGTTTCTCATTTAAATACTCTCGGGCTGACCTTAATTTTTCATTGTGTTTTTCCCAAGCGGCTACTGGATCATCTTGATCTACACGTGTAATAAAAAAGATTTGTTCCCATAATTTCTCTTGCGCTTCCTCTAGAGGTAAATATGGAAATACTTTTTTTGCCCAGGCTTTCGATGCAAAACCTACTATTGACCATGTTACACGATCATTCATCACGTAATCACGATATTCACTTAAGGCTTTTGCACTTGCTTTCGTTACCGCACTGATACGTTCGCCATCAATTCCATTTAGCAAGTCTGGATCTGGACCATACACAGTTAAAAGGGAGTATCCTTCCTTTACCATTTCAATCAGACCATCTGCTTGCCAAGTTGGAAAGTTTTCTAACACGGCAAGTGGTGCATGTTGCATTTTTAGATAAGTCAGCTGATCGTCACTCCATTGGATATGAACATTTTTTGCCCCTGCTTTATAAGCTTCTTTTGTAAGACTTCGAACAAAATCAACTGCTTCAATGGGAGCATTGATAATTAACCCCTGCCCTTGTTGGACATTAACACCTGTTTTAATCGCAAGTTCTCCATACTTTGTTAATGTATCTTTTTGAGACATTCTAATCCCCACACTTTCTATGTAATATCTATCTCTATTATTCCATATTTCCAGAAAAATAAATAGTGTATCTGATCAGCATTTTAATGATCGATCTGCTATAATCACACTATAGATAAATCAAGGAGGAACGATATGAAACTGCTTTTACATTACCGAAAAATCGTTTGGGTTTTTGTCATTTTATTACTATTCACTGGCATATTTACATATATCCAACTACCTAAACGCGACATTCCAGAAATAAGCCAAAACATTGCATCGATTTCAACCGTATACCCTGGTGCAAATCCTGAGGAAGTCGAACAAACAGTTACCAATCCACTTGAAAATGCATTAGAAGATATTGATGGTATTTCAGAAGTATCATCCGCATCTACTACTGGTTTTTCTACTATAACCATTTCACTCGACAGTGATGTTGAAGCATCCACTGTATATAGCACGATACGCCAAGCTGCAGCAGAGGAAAGTGCTTCTTTTCCTGAAACAGCTCAATCGGCTTCTGTATCTACTGACATTGTTACCTCAAACGTAGCGACCTATCACTTATTAGCTGATAACCAAGCTAGCCTATTTGCGCTTCGCGCGTCGGTAAATGAATGGGAACAAACATTAACAGGGATTACTGGGGTAGAAGCAATTTTAACAAAAGGATTACCAGATCAATCTATCGCAATTACCATGGATCCAGATGATTTAGGTAGCAATCAAATAAAACCTAATCAAGTCATTTCGGCACTGAATACGGCAATTGCCCCCACTGCGATTGGCACCGAACAGCAAGATGATACTATTTATCAGTTATCTCTAGAGTCTTATCAAGAAATCGATGACCTTGAGCGTGTTTTGATCGGGCAAAATGCAAATAATCAGCCTGTTTATTTAGCAGATATCGCATCACTAGAAGTTGCAGATGATGAACTTGATGATATTATTCGTTATCAGGATCAATATGCGCTATCTCTAACTATCCAAGCACAAGAAGGCGTAAATATTGCTAATTTACAAGCACAAATTAATGATAAAATTGAAGAATTAGAACAGGGTCTTCCTAACGATGTATCTGTTGACCAATTTTACACACAAAGCACAGTTATAGATGAGGTTTTCACGAGTCTTATTACTTCATTCGCCATATCATTAATCGCTGTACTAGTAATTATGTTATTGGGGCTACCACTATCATCAGCCATTCTAGTAGCATTAGCCATACCCATATCGATTATAATCGGGCTAATTCCATTACCTTATGCGGGTGTTGATTTAAATCAAATATCAATTATTGGAATGATTGTTGCGATTGGAATTCTAGTTGATGATGCGATCGTAGTAAATGATAATATTCAACGGCGATTCCAAATGGGAGAATCTGCACTTAAAGGTACAATTAATGGTGTACGCGAGATATCTGTTTCGATTATTACCTCGACCTTGATGATTGTATTCAGTTTTCTACCACTAACATTTTTATCAGGAAGTAATGGAGACTTTATCCGTTCCTTGCCTTTAGCACTAATTTGTACAATAGTAGCTTCAACTATATTGGCACTAACGATGATACCAACAATCCAATATACAAAACAAAAATATTCAAAGACGAAGAAAACCAAATCGGCAAACGGACTTTTAGGACCTCTTTTCAGTAAAATGGAAAAAGGTTATGCTGATAAAATTATTCCTGCAACTTTAAAAAGACCATGGTTGACAGTCATTAGTGGCGTAGTCCTTTGCTTTTTGTTAGTCCTTTTAGCTTTTAAAGTGCCTTTTGAATTTTTCCCTGCCGCTGATCGTTCGGAGGTTACTATCTCAGCTACGTTACCACAAGGAACAACACTTGAATCAACAAATCAAGAACTTGAGGATATCGAAAGTTTTCTCATTTCACAATCAGATGATATAAGTGAAACAGCCATTTACAGTGGTAGTGGATTACCTGGTATATTTGCTTCCTCTTTAACACGGTCTGGAGAAAACACAGGACAATTAGTTGTTCGTGTAGATCGTGATCAAACAAGTGCAACTGCATTTATTGATCAATGGGAAACAGATTTACGCGCGGAATTTCCAACTACGGAACTATTCTTAGAAACTATTGTTTCAGGTCCACCCCCTTCTCCAAGTGTTGAAGTAAAGGTTCAAGGGCCAGAAATTAATCAACTTGTTACCATTTCAGACAACCTTAAGCAAGAACTAGCTAGCTTAGAAACAGCTAAAATTGTCACGAGTAACACTAGTCAAGAACAGCCATTTATTAACTATGAGATTGATCAGGACTTTTTAGCTTCAGAAAATATCAGTGTAGATCAAATAACTGGTACATTACAACTGGCTAACATCGGCGTGCCTCTTGGCTATTTCGATAATGGTATTGATCGTTTACCTATCCAGTTAGGATTAGACGACGGAAATCCAGAAGGTATTGATTTAAGCACGTTAGAGATTGCGTTAACAGATCAAGCTGAAAATGGCATTCCTACTATGGTAGGTTTTGACACATTTATTACAACCGAAACAACAGTTCAAATCGGCGCAATTCCACACTTAGATGGAGAACGTACGATTACAATTGAAGGATATGAAATGGACGATGAGAGTGAGTCCTTTACTACAGATTCAGATGAAATAATCGCTCGTGCTATAGAGGATTTACCAGAGGGTTATCAAATCTTAGAAACGGGTGAATCGTCTGCTGAATCAGACTTCTTTATTGAAGTTGCAAAACTATTTTTGATCGTTCTGTTTTTAATTTACTTAACAATTGCTATTCAGTTTAACTCCTTGTTAACGCCATTGCTCGTAACAAGTACAGTCTTTTTAGCGATTACAGGTGCTATTGTCGGACTATTTATCTCAGGACAGCCATTAAGTTTCTTAGCCGTTCTCGGTATTGTTTCCTTATCTGGTGTTGTCGTCCGAAATTCCATTTTACTGATTGAATTTATCGAACAAAACAAAACAAAATATGAATCAACAATAAAAGCTATAACCGAAGCTGGTCGTGCTCGTATTCGTCCGATCATATTAACAACACTTACGTCCATCGCGGCACTTGTACCAATCATTTTCACTGGAGATGTACTCTTTAAGCCCTTAGCAGTTTCCATTGTTTTCGGCTTATTATTCTCCACTATATTAACGCTCGTTCTATTACCAGCATTTTACGTGACAATGGATCGAATTCGAAAATAAACAAGAATCTAAAAGCGCATCTCCTCATTTGAGGAGATGCGCTTTAATTCGTTATATTTTAAAAGATTATCGTTTGAAGAATCGATATAATTAGACTTAACAGAATACCATGACCCGCTCCTCAAGTGAAATTGGCTCCCTTTCCGCAGGCACGGCTTCAGCTAACTCGGATAAGCACAGTACGCTTTCCGAGTGGATCTTCAGCCCGTGGGATTGCGATTACTCATCCCATCGAAAACATGTGCTGTTCCTGCAGGAGTGTCGCCAATTTCACTTGATACGCTAGTTTGATTTAAGACTAATGTATGTTTATTATGGCACCCCGCTTTAGAAAAGAAAAATATCAATACAAACTAGCGGAGGAAAAATGCGAGACTCCTATGGGAAAGGAACAGTCTGAAGACCCCGCAGTGAGCGATTTTTGGACCTGCGATTACTCGGCCCATCGAAAACATTTGCTTACGAGGAGGCTGAAGCGTTCCCCATGGAAAGCGAGTATTTTTACGTAGCGACAGATTAACAAGGAATTATATAACTTAACCTTTATAATCTTACGTCGTAGTTTCTATCTACTATGACATTTAAACAGTAGTATTGTTGATGAGAACTGTCTTTCATTATTAGATAGTTGTATCTTTTTCGATCGCTGTTGGGTTGTTATAGGTTTTTATATTTAACTTACGCATAATTTTTGATGTTAATGTTCCAGATAACATCGCACCATTAACATTCAATGCAGTACGTCCCATATCGATTAATGGTTCTACTGAAATAAGTAGACCAGCTAACGCAACTGGTAAGTTCATTGATGATAAAACGATTAATGCTGCAAACGTTGCACCGCCACCAACACCTGCAACACCAAATGAACTAATTCCAATAATTAAAATTAATTGAACAATGAAACCAAATGACAGTGGATCAATGCCTTGTGATGGTGCAATCATTACAGCTAACATAGCTGGGTAAATTCCTGCACAACCATTTTGACCGATTGTTGCACCAAATGATGCAGACATGTTTGCAATTCCCTCATGCACACCTAAACTATTCTTTTGTGCTTGGATATTCAGTGGTATTGTACCCGCACTTGAACGTGATGTGAAGGCAAAACCTAATACCGGTAATACTTTTCTTAAAAAAGTTAGTGGATTTAAGCCAAACAATGCTAAAACAATTAAATGAATTATAAACATTGCAATCAATGCTACATAAGAAGCTCCAACGAATTTACCGAGTTCTAGTATTCCAGCGACATCTGTTCCGGCAACTGTATTAGCCATTAGACCTAAAATACCAAATGGTGTTAATCGTAATATTAACGTTACAATTCGCATTACGACAGCATATACCGCATTGATTATCTCAGTGAATTTTGCTGCTTCTTCTGGTTTTTTGCGTCTCACACCTAATACTGCTACACCAATAAACACAGAAAAGATTACAACAGCTATCGTTGAGGTTGAACGTTGTCCTGTCATATCCAAAAATGGATTAGCTGGAATAAAACTTAATATTTTGTCTGGTGTAGATAAGTTTTCTACTTCTCCAAGTGTTTCTTCTAAAGCGAATCCTCTATCTTGTTCGGCTTGACCTATTTCAATTTGGTTAGCATCTAAATTGAATACAGAAGCTGCCACAATACCGACTAACGCTGCAACCATTGCCGTTCCAACAAGGATACCAATAATCCAAGCCGACATCTTACCTAGATCAGCCGACTTTTCTAAGTTTATAATAGATTGAATGATTGATACCATAACTAGCGGAATAACAATCATCATTAGTAATTGTACATAGCCACGGCCAAGTATGTTATACCATTCTGTTGTAGTACTTACTATCTCTGAATCAGCAGGATATGCTACTTGTAATAACACCCCTAAGAGTATTCCTAACCCTAAACCTGTAAAGACTCTTTTACTGAAAGAGACATGTCTTTTTTGCATGAAAATTAATAAACCTATTAGTGCTAACATTAATGCAATGTTGATAAGAATAAATACTGTATCCAAGCTAATTCCCCCATATGTATGTAGTATTATGCTAAATAAAAACAAAAGTAAAAACTTATCGAATTACACTTAATCCGATAAGTTTTATAAGGAATAGATTACAATTTCATAACTCTTTTGTCAAGATATTTAACAAAAGTTATGATAGCAATCTATAATCGTGCAATCGAAATTTCCGGTTCGAGTTCAATTGTTACATTTCTTTGCACTGCTTTTGAAATCATACAGGTAGACTCTGCTTTTTTCACAAGTACTTTAAGTATGTCTAAATCTCTTTCACTTGCTTCCACTTTTAACTGTACTAATGGTCGATGTGTAATCTTTTGATAGGTGAAAATACCATTTGTTACATCGACTTCACCAACTGAAGTTAATTTTATCGTTTCTAATGGTAGATTTGCTCGTTCTATCATTGCAGCTAATGTAATCAAATAGCAAGTAGCTGCCGCCCCAAGTAACATTTCATCTGGATTCGTACCAATTCCTGGACCGTCCATTTCTGTTGGGATCGAAATTTCGGTTTGAAGATTACCTGCTTCAATTTTACCAACGCTATTACGACCTCCAGTCCAATCTGCTTCTAGATGAAATTGATGTAATGCCATTATTATCTTCCTTTCCATTAATATAGTATTCCTTAAGTAAAGGATAGGCTGCTTTGAACTTATTTATAATGCACGCTCTTCAACTTTTTGAACACTTGATAAAAACCAACCAGCAAGTGCAATCCCTATGAGAACAATGTAAAATGTTAATTTCCAAGCTAAGGAATGTGCAAAACCATGTGATAAAATTTGAACTGCATCATGGGAGAGAACACTAACTACTAGTTTAATACCGACCCAACCAACAATAGCGAAGGCTGCAACTTCTAAACCCGGACGCTCATGTAATATTCGAACAAATACATTGGCAGCAAAACGCATGATAATTAGACCAATCATACCTCCAGCAAATACAACGAGAAATTGACCACCATCTAAACTACCAATATTGGGCAGACTAGTAGGTGGAAGTGCGACCGCTAACGCCACAGCTGCTAAAATAGAATCAACTGCGAAGGCAACATCAGCAAATTCCACCTTTACAACTGTAGGCCAAAAACCACTGTTTTTAACTTTTTTCTCTTTTTCTTCTTTTTCCGAGCCTTTTCGAAACTTTTGATACATATGATTACCAGATATAAACAATAGGTAAAGTGCTCCAATTGCTTGTACTTGCCAAACATCTACTAAAAATGAAATAACAAACAATGATGCAAAGCGTAATACAAAAGCACCAGCTAAACCATAAAACAAAGCCTTTTTACGTTGATTATCTGGTAAATGCTTTACCATAATAGCTAAAACAAGTGCATTATCAGCTGCCAAGATCCCTTCCAAACCAACAAGTACAATTAATACCCAACCATATTCAATTAACAATTGTGCATCCATTAGTATTCCCCCTATTTCTATTAATAAATAATTGGTCTCTATTTTTCAACATAGAAATAGACCTTTACCATTTTTACTGGTAAAGGTCTTGCTAACAACTTTCGTTGCCAATTATACCGGAGATATTCTCTCGTATTGACGATATAATTGTAACAGCTACTCCCCTTTATTCATGTATTTTATATTAAGTCTACTGTGAGATATTGTCAACAAAACTATCTTTTTTTACTATATTTAAAATATTAGAAGATTGTAGTTTTATATGCTATTCTTATAGTAAATACTGTTAAAATACATACTAAAAAATTTCAATAAAGGAAGTGGTTTTTTTTGATGCATCAAAAATGGTTTCGAATTCTAATAACAACCATATTAATTTTCGTACTTATTTATTTAATTTCGATAACTAATTTTGTTTTTGCACCATTGGTCGCCTATCTGACAGCAATTGCCGTACCAATCATTGGAGCGGGAGTTATTTTTTACGTTACTAATCCGCTTGTGAATCTATTAGAAAAATACAAAGTTCCACGTCTCATCAGTATTTTCATTGTATTCCTTCTAATAATTACACTTGGATTTTTTGGAGTGAATTATATTGTACCAATTGTTCAAGATCAATTTAATAAACTTGTCTCGAATACACCAAGTATGATTTCGACCGCAGAGGAGTTAATAAACTTATGGCAAAATAATCAAGATTATATTCCAGAACAACTCGAGACTACCATTCAGAATGTTACAGATAACCTAAACACCTATGTAGAAAACATTACATCTTTTCTACTTGATGCAGTTGGACAAATATTCGGCTTTGTATTTTCTTTCTTCCTTATCCCTTTCTTCCTATTCTTTATGTTGAAAGATGGGTATAAGTTTGTTCCATTTATTACACAGTTTTTAAGCAAAGCGAAAGCAAAAAGCTATAAAACATTAATGGGGGATATTAATCACACATTAGCTTCCTTTATTCAAGGACAATTTATTGTTAGTGTTTGCGTTGGTATTATGCTCTATATTGGATACGTCATTATTGATCTGCCCTATTCATTAACACTTGCATTATTCGCAGTCTTAATGAACTTCATTCCATTTGTCGGTCCATTTTTATCTGCAGTACCTGCTGTTATTGTCGGTCTCTTCCAAGATCCAATACTCGGGGTATGGGCTGCCGTTGTTATGATTATAGCGCAACAAATTGAGAGTAATTTCATTTCACCTAATGTAATGGGCAAGGTACTACAAATTCATCCGTTAACTGTCATTACATTAATTCTTGCTGCTGGTGGTATTGCTGGTTTTCTTGGACTACTGTTTATAATACCAGCATATGCAGTAATTAAAACAATCATTTCACACTTTTATCATGAATGGAAAAAACAACAACCTGAAGATGAACAAGATATTTTATAATCAAAAAACCAGGCTCATTAGTTGAGAGCCTGGTTTTTTTGATTATGCTTATTGTGCTGCTTCAATTTCTTCTTCTAACTTATCAAGAATTGCACCATCTACCTCTGATACTTCATCGCGATAGAAATCACGAACAGGAACAGCTAGTTCTCTAAATGCATCACGTTGTTCTTCTGTTAACTCAACAACTTCTGTTGGGTTATCCGTGTCATTCTTAATTGTTTCTAAGAACTCTTCGTTTTGACTTGCTTGTTCATCGAATACCCATTCTTGCATCTCTTCTACTGTCTCATCAACAATATCTTTTACATTGTCATCTAGACCATTGTACCAATCTGTATTAACTGTAGTCATTGCTACATAGTTATTATGATTAGAGATCGTCATGTAATCCTGAACTTCATTAAATGAAGCATCTCCAATAAAGAAGATTGGATTTTCTTGTCCTTGCACAGTGCCGTTATCTAATGCAGTATATAACTCACTCCAGCTCATTGCTGTTGGTTCTGCACCATATGCACGATAAGATTCAAGAATTAAAGGTGATTCTTGTGTACGCATTTTGAAATCTTGAAAATCTTCAGGTGTTTCAAGTGGTGTTGAACTCGTCCACTGCATTGCACCTTCTGTCCAGAATGATAATGGCGAGATATTATATTCTTCATAACGCTCACGTAAATCAGTGTTTAATGCTTCACTTGTTTCTAAAATTTCTTGCGTTGTTTCTACACTATCTGGAAATAGGAATTGAAGAGCAAAAATTTGTCCTTCTTTAACCATTCCACCTGTAAAACCTGGTGACATAACTGCCATTTCAACTCCACCATTTTGCAATAGTTCTACTTGGTCAGTTTCACTACCTAAACCACCATATTCATATGGTTCAACAGTGATTGCCCCATCTGTCTTTTCATCTATACGTGCAGCAAATTCAGCTGCATATTCATATTGTACTTGACCAGAAACTTCTTCTGTTACAAAACGCCATGTAGCAGCTTCAATATCAGATGATGCTGTATCATCACCTTCTGTGTCGCTTCCTGTGTCCGTTTCTGTTTCTTCTTCCCCTCCACAAGCTACTAATAAAAAGCTAAGTGCGAGAACTGTTAATAAACCGAAAAGATATTTTTTCTTAAAAATATGCCTTACCTCCTAATAAATTTGTTATATATGATATCACTACTCTACGATGGGATGAACCAACGATAAGCTAGTGAAATATCCGGTATAAAGATTAAGAGTGCACCAATTACTAATAACATAACAATAAATGGTGGCGTTCCCTTAATAACCTCTAAATAAGGTTTTTGATAAACCGCACTGGCGGTGAATATATCGACACCAAATGGCGGTGTTGCAGAACCCAAAGCTGCTTGGAACGTTACGATAATTCCAAGATGAACAGGGTCGATACCTGCTGCTGTTGCCGCTGGTAAAAAGATTGGTGTTAAAACTAAAATAACAACTATTGGATCAACAAACATACAACCTATGAAAAAGAATAAAGATACCATTAATAGTACATATATTGCGCTAGGATCTGTACCTAGGACTGTTTCCGTAATCTGCTGTGGTATTCTTGCGAATGAGATCAACCATGTGAATGCTTGACCACCAGCCACTAAAACAAATACCGCGGAAGTTACTAAACCAGTTGACAACGCAACATTTGGTAGGTCCTTCAGTTTTATTGAGCGATATATTACTACTTCTAATATAAAAGCGTAAAATACTGACACACCGGCAGCTTCTGTTGGTCCAAAAATACCAGAGTATAAACCACCTATTACAATTATCGGAAATCCTAATGGTAATAATGCTTTTTTAGTAAATTTCCAACGCTCACCCCAATTTGCCTTTTCTGCTAATGGGATTTTTTTGAAACGCGCGTATAAATAACTATAAATTGCAAATGTAAGAAACACGAGCAAGCCTGGAATAATGCCTGCTAGGAATAAATCTCCAACAGAAGTTCCAGAAACAAGTGCATACATAATCATTCCAATACTAGGCGGGACAAGTAACGCGATATCTGAGGAATTAATTATTAATGCAATTGCACTTGAATCTTTATAACCTGCTTTAAGTAAACGTTGCCTCATTGGTGTTCCAATTGCTACAACAGTTGCTTGTGTTGAACCAGAAATAGCACCAAACAATGTACATGCAGCTGCGGTTGTAATCGCATAACCACCACGAATATGCGCAACAAATGAGCCAATAAAATCTAATAAACGATTAGATGTTTTCCCTGTCGTCATTATGTCTGCAGCAAAGATAAACAATGGCACAGCCAATAATACATATGATTCAATTCCAGTTTTTAATTGCTGAATCATTAACATCGGATCCATCATTGGAAAATAGATCATCATTACCACTAATGGGGCAGCAATTAAAGGAATCATCATCGGGAAATTTAATAATAACAAGACGATCATAATCGTCACTAATGTCGTGAGCATAGTGTAATCCTTTCCCCTACCATATTTACTATTTTAACTCTATACATGAATTTGATCCTTTATATCTTCATCATTTTCTTTATCATTATAATCTTTCACATCTGTGCCTAGATAAATTTCTTTGTGCCTGATATTCATCCATACATTTCTTAAGTACTGTAATCCACCTAGGAATAACCCAATAGGGATAAAGACTAACATATATACTGCTGGTAATTCTAACGCAGCTGTAACTGTTCCACTCTCATAAACAGATTGCACGTGTCTGAAAGAGTAATAAGAAACAACAAAAAGAACAATTGCAGTAACTAATGGAATAAATATTGCCAATACTTTTCTAACTTTAAATGGAGCTAAATCATAAAATGCTGACATACTAATATGTCGTCCTTTTCGTGCAGCATAACTGATTCCCATAAAAGTTGCGATTATTACAGCAAACAAACTAATCTCAGCTGCAAAGAACCAACTTTTCCCTGTAATCGCACGACTAAGTACGTTTCCAACAACCATAACTGCAATTAATAAAACGGAATAACTTAAGATAATCTCTTCTAATTTCAATAAAAAATTATCGAGTATTTGGAATAGTTTCAATTACTTGTTCCCTCCTCTATTGGGATGATGGTACACGATAACCATATTATTCAGACTATTACTATTATAGTGTAACGTAGATTTCTTAACAAATACGCTAAGCTTTAGTTACACTGCTTCTTACGACAAATATAAGCCTGTAATAAAAAGGAGCGGTGTATATGTAGTTATAAGCTTAAATACTCTTTTTTCTTGGCAAATACTTTAAATATGCTAAAAAAAGGGTTTTAGTTCACTTATATATTCCTAATTAATTTAACTCCCTCCTTTTTTATATCTATTACATCTGTAGACTACTGGATATCGCATCTCCTTATAATGTACAAACTGTATGAAATGCATAAGAGATACCTATACACATTATGTAATACCCTTTCTTTTAAAAAATATGCATTCATCCTAACAAATAGCACGAAAAAAGGGCCATGCTATTTTTTGCATGCCCCTTTTTATTATGATTGTTTATCATTTCGTTGTTCTTCAATCTTTTCTCTCATCTTATTAAATTCTTTGCTTGGTGGTGTTAAACTGATGACCGTATCACCTACTTCTGGTGAAATTGTTAGTTCCTCCGTAAAGAAAAGTAGTTTTCCGTTTGCTTTTAGCACAAATAATAAAACGGTATGTGGTTCACAGTTATCACGATAATTTTTAAATGTATATTGCTCTGTTAATGTTGTCTTTCGGAATACATAACCGATTTCTACTTTATGTGCTAAATCATCCAAAGCGACATCTCGAGTGAATAATATTCTTCCACCAATTGTATGGTCCATATCTTCTATATTATCACCACTATTGTGTTGAATAGAAAGTCGATAAACGTCTTTTCTACCGAACTCTGGGACAAACGTAGAAGCTACTAAAGCATTATAAGAATCATATTCAGTGGCAGCAATCAAGTAATCATACGGCGTCATATCGACCGTATACTCCGTCTGCTCTGATAAAATTTCTCCATGATGGATATCTATTCCTGCCTGTCTCGCTTTATAAAGACGTTCCCACGATGAATCACTAATTAAAATAGGTACTTTTAATTCATTCATTACCTTCGCTAAGGCGACGGAGAATTGATTACTACCTACAATTAATGCACCTGGTTTACCATCTGAGGATAAATCTAATTTTTTCGCTAACCAACCAATTGAAAACCCGTGTGCACAAACAGTAAAGAATACGAGAGCAAATGTTATAGATGTGATGATCTCTGCACCTTCAAAATCTCCATCTGTAAAAACAGAAGCAAAATAGCTCGCCACTGTTAGTGCAACAATTCCGCGAGGTGCGATCCAACCTACTAGGATTTTTTCATTAAACTTCAAATCAGTTCCTATCGTCGATATAAAGATGGATAGTGGACGAACTAAAAATAACATTAAAAGTACGTAGCCTATAATTTCAGGATTAAAGACTTGAATTAATGTTTCTCTTGTTAATGAAGCGGTCAGCATAATAAAGATTGCTGATACGAGTAAGATAGATATATCTTCTTTAAAGTGACGCATCTGTCGAATAGATGCAATACCCATATTCGCTAAAGTCATACCCATAGCTGTTACAGCTAGTAGACCTGTTTCATGCGTTACTTCATCTGCAATTGCAAAACAAGCGATTACTGCACTTAATACTGCCGAGGATTTTAAATACTCTGGCATATGTCCAGCTTCAAATAACCAACCAATCAATTTTCCGAATCCTATACCAAGTACTACAGCAAAAATAGACGCTAGAATAAAGATTAGTAATGCTGTTATATCAGCAGTTTCAGCTGTTAAAAAGACAATAATTTCAAATGCAAACACAGCTAGTAGTGCACCAAAGGGGTCGACAATAATGCCTTCCCATTTCAGAATTTTAGCTGGCCTTGGTTTTAATTTTGACTGTCGTAATAACGGTAATATAACTGTTGGGCCTGTTACAATAAAAATGGCACCAATGACAAAGGATATAGTCCATGATAATCCTGCTACATAATGAGCAGCTAGTGAGCCTAGAACCCAACTAATTAGAGCTCCCCACGTTACAATTCGAAGTACAGGTTTACCTAATCCTCGTACTTCTTTAAAATTTAAATTCAAACTACCTTCAAACAAGATAATCGCAACTGCTACGGAAATAAAGGGACGATACATGTCACCAAAGTCCTGTTCCGGATGAATAATACTAAAAATAGGACCTGCAAGTAAACCAACAATTGACATAACGACAATTGCAGGAAAACGAAATCGCCAAGCTACCCATTGGGAACCGACTCCAAGTATACCAATTATCATAAATTGCACTAAAAATGAACCGATCATTTTGTAGCCTCCTCTCTATCCGTCTAACTTTCTAATTATAACGATAGTTTACTTGTCGCGCCTAATAATGTAAAACAGTTTGAACTATATTCGTCTTCTTTTTTACTCTTCACGAAACTTTGAAGCTAGTTAAACCTTGAATTTCAGCTATTTTAAAGCATCATACAAATTTTAAAACAACTTTTTAAAAAGTCCCTTCTATTAATTTGTCATCTAATGTTAGAATAAGATATAAAGTGAAACTTCAATCCGCACTTCCACGGCTTGTTAGTCGAACTAAACAGGTTGTTAGCGTCCTTTCGTTCCCACTAAATTAACCGCATTATACTTCAATTAAAGTGGAGCCTTATCGACGGTGATACTAAACTAAATTTGAAAAAGGATGGCTATCTAGATGTTAGAAGAAGCAAAAAAGTTATTACAAGAATATTATGGATTTGATTCTTTTAGGCGTGGCCAAGAAGAGATCATTCAGCATGTTTTACATAAAAGAAATACGTTAGGTCTTATGCCTACTGGTGGTGGCAAATCGATTTGCTATCAAATTCCCGGTTTACTACTAGACGGTACTGCTATCATCGTCTCTCCATTAATTTCATTAATGAAGGATCAGGTAGATGCGCTACATGCTTTAGGTATTTCTGCTACATATATTAATAGTTCACTTTCTGGTGAAGAACAACAAGCCCGCTTAAAAGAGTTAAAGGAGGGGAATTATCACTTCGTCTATGTTGCTCCTGAACGTTTTGAAACCAATTCCTTTTTATATACGATTAAACAAATGAAGATTTCTTTTCTAGCCTTTGATGAAGCACATTGTATATCGCAATGGGGGCATGATTTTCGTCCTAGCTATCGATCAATCGTGAATACCTTCCACACCCTCACCCACATTCCCATGGTAATGGCTCTCACCGCGACAGCAACTACAGAGGTTGTGAAGGATATCCAGCGCTTGTTATCGATTGATTCAGACGCCGTAGTTAACACTGGTTTTGCCCGTGAAAATTTAGCTTTTCATCTTATTAAAGGACGAGATAAACATGAATTTGTTTCTGAATATCTGAAGGAACATCCTCAAGAATCCGGCATCATTTATGCACCAACAAGAAAGCAAGTAGATTCCATTGCTAATCTATTAGAAGGTAAAAACTTGTCCGTAGCTAAATATCATGCAGGACTTAGTGAACAAAAGCGACAAACAGAACAAAATCGCTTTATCCAAGATGAAGCGACGATAATGGTAGCAACAAATGCATTTGGCATGGGGATCGATAAATCTAATGTTCGGTTTGTCATTCACTTCGCATTGCCAATGAATGTCGAAGCTTATTATCAAGAAGCAGGGCGCGCTGGACGTGACGGAGAACCTAGTGATTGTATTTTATTATTTTCTGGACAAGACATTCATTTACAGAAGTTCTTAATTGAACAGTCGATGATGGATGAAAAAATGAAAACAAATGAATACAAGAAACTACAATCAATGGTTAATTACTGCCACACGGATAGCTGTCTGCAAACTTACATGTTGCATTATTTTCATGATTACTCAACTGATAAGGATTGTGGTCGCTGTACGAATTGCGAGAATATTGGGGAAAAACAAGATAGGACCAAAGAGGCACAAATGGTGCTTTCCTGTGTAAAACGAATGAATGAAAGTTTCGGCGCAGGATTAACAGCCAAAGTCTTAAAGGGTTCTAAAGATAAGAAGATCAAACAGTTTGGCTTTGATAAGTTATCTACTTATAGTTTAATGGCCAATCAAACAGAAAAAGAAATAACGAATTTTATTCATTATTTAGTAGCGGAAGATTTCTTAACCACTGGGGATCAGCGTTTTCCTATTTTACAATTAACAAAAAATGCAGAAGCTATTTTAAAAGGAACCCAAAAGATCTGGATGCAAAAAGGAAAAGTTCTACAAGCAGCTAAGACAGACTACAAAGAAAGTTTATTCGAGAAACTGCGTGTGTTACGTAAAGAAATGGCTGCTCACGATAAAGTTCCTCCGTATGTTCTTTTCTCAGATGCAACATTAAAAGAGTTAAGTCGCTATTTACCACAAACAAAAGAGGACATGCTTCATATTAAAGGAGTGGGAACGAAAAAGTTCGAACAGTATGGAGTGCCCTTCATGGATGCTATTACAGAATGGATAAAAGAACAAGCACCAAAGGAAACGGATGATCAGCCAAGCTATTTGGTTAGTTATCAACTTTATCAAGCAGGTGAATCGTTAGCTGAAATTGCTAACAAACGAGAAATTAAAGAACAAACTGTTTCTAGTCATTTATTTCAAGCTTATCAACATGGGATGGAGTTAGATTGGTCACTCTTTTTTTCCGAAGATGAGGAAATGGCGGTATTGGACGCTCACGAACAACTAGAAGAACCAAAACTGAAAGCCCTCAAAGACAGTCTAGATGAAAGCTACAGTTATGAAATCATCCGAGCGGTATTAATAAAAAATAGGATCTTAACGAGTTAACCTATTGTGATTGAGATCATTATTACTTATATCATTAAGCCACTTTCTAAAAAATAGTAACTATGACTAACTCTCTATAAACTTCGACATAACGTGCTTGATCTCACTACGTCAGCAAAGGGTTTCGCTTTCCGTGGGCACAACCCATAGCCGTCAAGCTAAGGATAAACTATAGAAAAAACAAACATTACGCAACTAACTTCTAACATAAAGTTGAATTATTTTCCAATTAGATGTATGTGTAATAATAAGCCACTTTACTATTTTAAAAAAATGTATACCGTAAGCCTATACTGCTTGGAAGGTTTGTTCATACGTAAGATATAGAATGTCAAAAGGACTCTTATGTTGATAACGATGATCTTTCC
>NZ_QJSK01000010.1:0-93681 GCF_003426095.1 Paraliobacillus sp. X-1268 | reverse complement strand
CTGGCTTTAATTTATTTTGGCGTTGAACAAAGCCTATTTCACGCGCCCATTGACGCACCTCAGAGACTGATAACACTTGATGAATGCCTTGAATAAATGGCTCCATTTCTTTCTTGAAATACATCGATATCCCCTCCAAATAACTATTTCTTATCCGTTAGGGTATCGTATTTTTCTAGTTCTTTAAACCGTAGTGCTTAGCTTGACGGCTATGGGGCACAACCTCAGCTATCTATAGAAGCAAAGATCGCTTCTATAGAGGATCTTCGGTTTGTGCTGTTCCCACAGGAGTCTCAACCATTTGCTTCCTTCGCTGGTGCCTGATTACAAACTATATCAGTTTGAATAGAAAAGATGAATTAAACTGGATGAAGTTATAATTCACATGCTAATTTCCAACTAATAAAACATGATTTAAATCCGTTCATTTTTATGTGCAGATTTATACTCTCTGTTAGCGATAGGTAGATGAATATTAGCGTATCAAGTGAAATTGGCGACACTCCTGCAGGAACAGCGCGGGCTGAAGATCCACTCGAAAACGTACTTTGTTTTCGAGTTAGCTGAAGCCGTGCCTGCGGAAAGGGAGTCAATTTCACTTGAGTAGCGGGTCAAGAAATCCTATTAAGTCGCAGTTGATGATAATTCTGGCGTAGTGTGCGATATGCAAGAGTTGATGTAAAACTTAATGAGCTAGCGTCTATTTCATAGCGGGTATAATCAAAAAATAATCCAACAAGATAGGTCATCGTCATGACTTTTCTTGTTGGATTATTTGTTTCATATCTTCTGGTAACGAAGAAGTAAATGTGTGTCTCTCTTTTGTTATTGGGTGATTAAAAGCTAATGAAACACAATGCAATGCTTGTCTTTTCATTAGTTTAGTATCTCCTCCATATAATTTATCTCCTAGTAAAGGATGACCCAGATGGGCAAAATGGACACGGATTTGATGTGTTCTTCCCGTTTCCAAAGCAACATGTAAAAGTGTATATGCTGCTGTTTCCTCAAGCACTTGATAATGCGTTATCGACGGCTTTCCATTTTCATCTACTATTCGTTCTACAATAGAGCCAGGTTTACGACCGATTGGTTGATCGATAGTTCCTTCTCTTATTACCATATGTCCAGGAATAATTGCCTGATATCTTCGTGCAACATCCCCTCGCTTTTGACCGTCTGCCAAAACCGAATGACTTAATCGATGCTTCGCTACAAGTAATAGACCAGATGTATCACGGTCTAAACGCGTTACAATATGTACCGTGTAGTTAATGTTGTGCATTGCATAATGATGTAAAATCCCATTGGCAACCGTTCCAGTTGGATGATGATTCGATGGGATCGTTGCAATATTTGGATCTTTATCAATCACCATAACATCATCGTCTTCATAGATAATATGAAGCGGTACTGGTTCAGGTTTCAAATACATACCGTGATGTTCTGGTGGAAAAGAAACTTCTACAAGATCACCTTGTTTTAACACCTTTCGAACTGTAACAAATTCTCCATTCACTAAAAGGGTTCCACCTTGAAATTTTATCCCTTTGACAATTCTACGTGAAAAACCTTGTACGTCTCTTAAATATTCTCGTAAAAGCATTTGATTCTCATCTTTTTTAACATACCATTTCACGCTTATATATCACCTTTCTATACAATTACATGCCTATTACCTTTAACGATCATCTGAAATAAACGAATCACGTACTCGTTTCCAAAATGGAAAAGGACGATACCTTGCAAACCGAATTTTTTCTTTGGCTACTTTACATTCAATTGCTTTAATATTCATCACACTTTTCGTAATATGATCAATTGTAATTAAGAAACTCTGGTTATCTTCAACAGGTAAAAACTCACATATATGATGCTTCGGTAAGATTAAGGAAGAACCAATTGTACGATAAACCCTGTTATTAATGGATGACATCTCCGTGATCTGTAAAGATGGTAATGATGGATGGATAATAGCACCACCTAATGCCTTATTATAGGCAGTACTACCCGATGGTGTCGATATACATAATCCATCACCGCGAAATCGTTCGAAATGCTCTCCCTTAATAGTAACGTCCAAGACAACAGAACCTTCTACTTTTTTTATTGACGTTTCATTTAAAGCTAAGTGGCGTTCAACTGTTCCATTCTCAGAATGAATCAGCATGGATAATAACGGGTATTCGACAATTTGGTACGGGTTTTTAGCTATTTCAATTACTAATTGTTCTATTTCCTCAGGTACCCAATCCGCATAAAAACCTAGATGGCCAGTATGGACCCCGATAAAAGCTGTTTTATCTAATCGTGTGCTATATGTTTGGAAGGCTTGTAGGAATGTCCCATCTCCACCTACTGAGATTGCTAAATCTGGTTCTCTATCATCATATTCCAAATCAAAATCTGCTAAGTACTGACACATTAAAGCTTTAATACTTTCTGACTTATGGTCACCTTTAGATGTGATCGAAAACTTCATGAGTTACGATTGGCCTCCTTCTTCATTTTTTATGTAAACTCTTTTTCTATGATAAATACGTTGTGCTTCTTGTACTTCATCTTTTATCTTGGCCATTTCTTCATCCAATTTAAATGCAGCTTCAGCAGCTCGTTTTAATCGAGCTTTTACATCGGTTGGTATCTGTCCATCATATTTATAATTTAATGAATGTTCATTTGTAGCCCAGAAATTCATCGCAAGTGTACGAATTTGAATTTCTGCAATTATTTGTTTCTCTCCACGCAGTGTCGCGACAGGATAACGAATAATCATATGATAGGATCGATAACCACTATCTTTTTCTCTCTCTATGTAATCTTTCTCTTCTACAATTTTAAAGTCATTTCGAGCTTGTAGCATTCTAACAATACCATAAATATCATCAACAAATTGACAAACAACGCGAACTCCAGCAATATCTTGCATCTCTTCTTCTATTTTATCAAACGACATGTTTTTACTACGCGTCTTTTCAATAATACTTGTTACTGGCTTTACTCGACCGGTTACAAATTCAATGGGTGAATGTTTCGATTCAAATTCATACTGCGCTCTTATACCTTTTAATTTCACTTTTAGTTCTTCGACGACTTGCACATAAGGGGCCAAAAAAGCTTCCCAATTCACAATAGACACCACCTTATAAAACATCTTTCCAAACTTTCTTCCTTATTTCATTCCTATTGTAACACAATATGCAATTTATCCATTTGATAAGCTACAATCTTTCATCTATATTCATTAACTAGACATGGTAAATTGATTTGCATATTATTCGACTTATCTGGGTTTATTGGACTATACTTATTTTAACAGATATTTTTTTTATTTCTATTTATGAATCAGGGAGGTCATCAATTTGGTACAAGAAATCGAAATGGAAAGTAAAAATTTATTAACGGAAATGGAATACAACACGTTATTAGATTTTTTTGAACTGCGTAAAGAAGATGCACATTCACAAACAAATCATTATTTTGAGACACCTGATTTTCAGTTAAAAAACAAAGGGGCCGCTTTAAGAATTCGTAAAAAGAAAGATAAATGGCAACTTACATTAAAAGAGCCTTATCAAGATGGCTTATTAGAAACACATGATAACTTAACTGAACAGGAAGCAAATTCATGGATTAATAATAAACTAATTGCAAAACCTGCAGTTAAACAACAATTAGATGGCTTAGGAATCGACTTCCAAGCACTTTCTTACGGTGGTTCATTAACAACACATCGAACTGAATTACCGTATAAACAAGCCCTTCTTGTCATAGATTATAGTATATATAACAATATGTTCGATTATGAATTAGAAATTGAATCGGATACAAAGGAAAAAAGCGAAAAATTATTACACCAACTTATAAATCAATTTCATATCACTAAGAAACCAACGCCAAATAAAATTGAGCGGTTTTATCACTCATTAGAAAACAGATAAGTTGCCATAATATGTAGAACGCTGTTAGAATAACATATTAGAGGTAATAGTAAGAAGACAAGGAGGGTTCAAAGACATGACAAACACTAATTCCATATATGAAGCAATTGGTGGACATATTAAAGTAGAGAATTTGGTGCATGCTTTTTATCGTCGTGTCGGTAAGCATCCTGATCTGATTCCAATTTTTCCAGAAGATTTAACTGAAACAGCTAGAAAACAAACACAATTCTTAATTCAATTTTTTGGAGGTCCTTCTTTATATAATGAAGAACATGGACACCCCATGCTGAGAAGAAGACATTTACCCTTTACTATAACCCCAACAAGAAAAGATGCTTGGTTAGCTTGTATGAACGAAGCGTTAGAAGAAGTTAATATAGAAGAACCCTATCGAACAATCATATATGAAAGACTAACGAAAACAGCACACCATATGATGAATACACCTGAGAGAACGAAAGGAGAATCGTTGTGAGCTGGAATTCAAATGGGCCATCATCCAACGTTCAGGATCTTGAAGTAAAGAAACAATTTGGATACTTTGATCTTCTGAAAAAGCCTGTAGAAATCTACCTCTTTGTTGATCCTCTTTGCCCTGAATGTTGGGCCTTAGAACCAATTATAAAGAAACTAACATTGGAATATGGACGTTTATTTACGATTAGGCCAATTTTAAGTGGACAGTTGACATCAGCAAATCAAGATGCAATAGAAAAACACAACTATTTAAAAGAAGTATGGGAAAAGACTTCCTCTCGTACCGGAATGTGTTGTGATGGTGATTTGTGGTTAGAAGATCCAATAACATATCCCTCCATCGTTTCCATCGCAATCAAAGCAGCTGAACTACAGGGGAAAAAAGCAGGTAAGAAATTTTTACGAAAAATCCAAGAACATGCTTTTATTAACAAAAAGGATATATCTAAAGAAAGAAATCTGCTCGCCTGTGCCGAAGAGGCAGAATTGGATCTAGATGAATTCAAAAAAGACTTATATTCCAATTCAGCAAAAAAAGCGCTACAATGCGATTTGAAATTAGCCAATGAGATGGAAGTAGATTATATTCCTTCTATAGTGTTTTTTAATGAGACGGAAAATGAAGAGGGATTGAAATTATCAGGCGAATATTCTTATGAAGTATATGTAAATGTACTACAACAAATGCTTCAAAAGGATGTGAAAGCATCTGAAAAGCCTAGTTTAGAAGCCTTTTCTGCACATTTCCAATTTTTTGCTACAAAGGAAGTTGCAGTCGTTTATGATTGGTCAAACGAGAAAGCTTTAAAGGAAATGAAAAAGTTACAATTAAAACGGCTAGTAAAACAAGTACCTGTAAAACACGGATATTTTTGGAAATATATAGGTTGAAATAAAAAGGAGTGCTGTACGAAATTATACAGTAAACTCCTTTTTTCTATTTAAAAAAAGATGATGTCTTAAGACATCATCTTACACCAAGTCTATTACTAGACAAGGGGGGATGGGAGAAAGTTTCAGGTCAAACAAAGGGGTTTGTTTGTTAAACATCTCACAATATAAATATAACAACCTACAAAGTTATAAGCAATAGTTTTGTTCATATTTTCACAAAACTGTCATACTTCTAATTTCATCTGCTAGTACATAATATTGTAGTAGCTTTTATTAAGGAGGAGATTTTATGCGACGATATTATCCATTTATGTTTTTATTAATCGCTTGTTGTGCTTTTATTCTAAACATATTTGCACTAATGGATATTATTCCAATGCTTCTTACCTTACCTTTATTATTCATTTCAATTTATTTCACTCTGTTTTCATTTACACACAAACGTACTTTTAGAGGATTTAAATAAAGCCATTCACATCTGATGATGTGAATGGCTTTATTTTATTTATTCCACTTTGTCTAACAATGTTTCCATCTCTTTTAATTTCGCTTCAAAAACATCTAATGCTTGTAAAATTGGTTGCTTATCCGTCATATCTACCCCAGCCTTTTTCAGAACTTCAATCGGATAGTCACTGCTACCAGCTTTCAGAAAATCAAGATAACGATCAACCGCTGGCTGTTTCTCTTTAAGAATTTGTGAAGCTAATGACTGTGCAGCAGCATACCCTGTCGCATACTGGTAAACATAGTAATTATAATAAAAATGAGGGATTCTAGCCCACTCTAAACCAATTTCTTCATCAGATACAATTTCATCGCCAAAATATTTTTTATTTAAAGCATAGTATTCTTCCGTTAACTTATCTGGAGTTAACGCTTCACCTTTTTGATCTAGCTGATGAATTATATGTTCAAATTCAGCAAACATTGTCTGTCTGAATACAGTACCACGAAATCCTTCAAGGAAATGATTCAGTAAGAATAATTTCTCTTTATCATCGTTTGTTTGTTCAATCATGTATTCATTCAGTAACGACTCATTACATGTTGAAGCAACCTCTGCAACGAAAATTGAATAATCTCCATAACGGAAAGCTTGATTTTCTCTTGTATAATAGCTATGCAACGAGTGACCAAGCTCATGACCTAATGTAAATAGATTATTTAAGTTACTCTGCCAATTCATTAGAATATACGGATTGGTTCCATATGCACCAGAAGAATAGGCTCCACTTCTTTTGCCTTTGTTCTCTTCAACATCAACCCAGCGGTTTGTGAACCCTTCTTGTATGCGTCCGACATATTCCCCGCCTAATGGGGCCAAACCTTTTAAGATGTGCTCTTGTGCTTCTGTATAGCTATATTTCATTGAAACATCTTTAACGAGCGGTGTGTATAAATCATACATATGCAATTCATCTAATTTAAGCACACGCTTTCTTAATGCAACATAACGATGCATTAAATCAAGTCGATCATTTACAGCTTCAACTAGATTATCATATACTGTCTCGGGAATATTGTTGTTATCCAATGCAGCTTGACGAGCTGAGTCATAATTTCGAACTTTTGCATTAAAATTATGTTTTTTAACTGCTCCTGATAAAGTTGAAGCAAACGTGTTGATATAACTTCCGTAAGTACCATATACAGCTTTGAATGCCTCACGTCTTACTTTTGGTTTATCCGACTCTAAAAAGTTAATATAGCGACCATGTGTTAATTCTACTTCTTCCCCATCGTCATTTTTAACCATTGGGAATCTTAAATCTGCATTATTTAACATACCAAACGTTTGTGCAGCATTACCAGTTACTTCTGATACCTCAGCAAGTAACACTTCTTCTTTTTCGCTTAAAATATGTTCTTTTTGTCTTGTGATCTCTCCTAATGCGTGTTGATAATGCTTTAATTCAGGTTTCTTTTCATAAAAAGTTTCAAGCGTCTTCTCACCCATATCTAAGATTTCAGGAACAATAAAACTCATAGCACTAGAAAACTGCGTTATCAAATTCTCAGCTTTTGAATTAATCGCCTGATAAATTGAATTTGTAGTATCTTGATCATAGCGCATATGCGCATATGTATAAAGCTTACCAATTCGTTCCGACACTTCATCTTGTAAAATTAATAAGCTGTATAGTTGGTCTGCTGATGCAGCAAGTTTGCCTTGATACTCAGTAAACTTTGGAATAACTTTCTTAAGTGCTTCTAACTCTGCTTGCCACTCTTCATCTGTAATAAAAATATCTTCCAATCTCCACGTATTTTCAATTGCTACTTCATCTCTCGTTTGTAACTTTTGGTTTGCTTTTGCCAACGCAATTACCTCCTCTAATCTAATTACACTTATAATGGTCTCTATTTACTATTATAGCGTACTATCTATTTTTCATGTGTTATCCTGCTCATATTATCTAATTGTCGAACGATTTCTATGTCTGCTTTCATTGCTTCATCGACTGAAGAATAAACTTTAATTTGTTTTTGTAATCGATAATATGATGTTGAAATTCTTCTTATAACTTGAAGTTGCTCCAATTGATGTATGTATTCCTTTATGGGATTGCATGAGGGGAAAATTAGTGGATATGCATTGCTTGATTCTATATAGGCTTGTAAATATGCCTGACAATCTTGTAGCGTGAATGTCGGTCTTCTTTCAAAGAAATCAATACAAAGTCGACTTTGCCAGTTCCATGGAGCTACCTTCATCTTCCATTGACTTAACACTGGGAGATGAATAACAGCAGATATATTACTTGGTGATAAACCTTTCACATATAACCACTGCCGCCATTGTCCTTCCGTTGTTTGTATCGAATAGTGTGGTTGTAAACGTAATCGCCTCTTCTCTTTTAACCAAAAAGAATAGAATTGATCATTTTCAACTTGATTTGAATGAAACAAATCCATAAAAGATAGGTTCTTTAATGGTTTGAATTCTAAATGACCAATCGTTCGTTTTCGACCTGTCATAAATACGTTTTTATAAATAGCAAATTGCAATTTATCAGGACAATAAAAAAAAGCTCTAGTTTCCATTGATGTGTTAAATTGATGAAAGAAGTGGAGATCACTCGAAGTTAAATCTAAGCTTGTATTAGTTGTTCGTTTCATTCGGTTACCACCTAATATCCAAAGTGGTATTATATTGGCATTTAAGTAACCATGTGTTCGTTTAAGAAATGTTTTTATAGGAATAGTAGCACATTGATATTCAACTGCAATTTGTTTCTTGCCAATTCTAATAAAAATATCTGGTCTTTGTTCTAGATTTGGCAAATACTTTTCTAACTCAACTACTAATCCCTGTTTTTTCAACCAATGATATAAATCCAATTTACCTTGCTCGTGGTATGTACCTTCTCCTCCAGCTTTACCAAGACATTTTGCGTTTTTTTTATGCGCAAAATGAGCAATCATTTTATACCCATTTTTAACAATAACTTGTTCTTTACAAACAGGACAATAAAAGAGATACTGTTGCTTATATTCACTAATTTCCCCTTTTGCTAACGACGCTAGTATAATTAGCTGTCCATCTTGTGTAATTGCTTGTAGCAAGTTTTTATCCCCCCTAAAAATATATTTGATAATTATTTTCGACAATAAATTATAAATTCCTTCTTTTTAGATAAAAAAAAGCACCCAATTAGGAATGCTTTACTTTTGTGGAAAATAGCTTTTAATTTGTTTTAATGCATCATCTTCAAAAATAACTTTACCATATTCACGTAACATATGTTCTGTTGCATTAGTTTGGCGGCCAAATTCTAATAATTGACTCACGATATTATCTTGTTGATCATCATCTAGAAAAACATCATCAAATTCCACTAATAAAATGTAACGATCTTTATAATGATATAATTTATCGTTAATTCCTTCTACTGCTTTTGTCTGATAACTTAGTTGAATAACATCTTCAAAATCCGCAAATCCAATAATAAAGGTCAAATCTTCATCTATTGCTTGAATTGCATCTTCGTCATCTTCCTCTTCTTCATCATTACCAAATTTCTCATCTAATAACGATTCGATCTTCTCATCCATTGGAAGGTCAAATGAGCTATCATTTTCAGATGGCAATTCTAAGTTTTGACCGTCTTTAGAAATTTGTGCCTTTGTTACAACGATTTCTAAACCTTTGTCTAGCGCTTGTACTTGGATCCAAAGTGGTCCATCTATATTAAATTCATCACCACTATAATTAACTTCGTCCATAACTTGCCAAAAGAGTTGTTCACTCTTTTCTCGATTATACCAAATTTCTTCTCGATTAAAACCACGGTGCTCAATATCCTTGTAGGATACATAGAATTTAACTGTATTTTCATTAATTCTTTCTATTTCCATTTGATTCCTCTCCCTTCTAAATATAATTAGGTGGAAGGGATATCTTCACCTATTATACCTTACCCTTATTTATAGCAAGTTAACCATCATTATATTGTTATTAAAGCATACTTCTATTTTATGATAAAACACTCTAAATTGAAAATAGAAATGCCTATAAATTTAAAATTTCTTACTTTTGTCACTTATGCACTCATTCTTCTCAAGAATAATGAAATTATATAGTAACGTACATTAGATAGTTTGTCATTTTTAATGATTAAATAAATGAAAACGCAGATCCTATTTACAGGTTCTGCGTTTTTTAGTTAATTCACCATACGTTGTGCTTCGCGTAACTGGAAAGTGCGTACTTTTCTAGGTAAAAACCTTCTGATTTCATCTTCATTATATCCAACTTGCAGCCGTTTATCATCTATAATAATTGGACGGCGAAGAATACCAGGATTCTCCTGAATTAAATCGAATAAATCTTTTAATGCCATTTGTTCAAAATCAATTTTTAATTTCTGGAATACTTTTGATCTTGTAGAGATTATTTCATCTGTACCATCTTCAGTCATACGTAAAATTTCTTTGATCTCATCCAGGGTCAGGTTATCGGAGAAGATATTTCTTTCATAAAATGGAATGTCATGTTCTTCTAACCATGCTTTTGCTTTCCGACAAGATGTACAACTTGGTGAGGTATAAAGTGTTACCATAGTACTTCACTCCTCAATAAATGATTTTTATTTTTACTCATTAGAATTTGACTTTAAAAAACTTACTACATTAAAATTACTTTAAATAACTCTTATAATATTAGTATACTATAGTTGTCAATATTACGATATAGTATTATATATTTTTACTTAGAAATTACACATTTCAAACTTATACGCTGTCTCTAAACAGTATTATTCCCATTTAAAAATGGAGTTAAACCTTTTTTAAATAAATATTTTCCCCTATTGTACAAGGCTTTCTCAAACTATTAAGTAATTAACTTATTTTTATGTCTTTTATTATCTTATCATATTTAAGTAAGATATCTTAATTTCAATACTTTTAATATACTTTACACTTTTTGTCCATTCCTGCACAATGTATTTTCAATACGTAGCATGTAATTGAAAAAAGAAACCTTCCCCCAATTTGTGGAGAAGGTTTCTTTCTTAAGCTTTCTCTTTCAATACATCAAAAATATCATCTGTTTCTCTTTTTTTATCATATGATAAAACTTCTTCTGCAGATTGATAAGCTTTTCCATAAATCTGCTCATCTTTATAAGTATGAATATCCTCATACATTTTTCGCATTTTTTCATAAATCATTTCTTCATCTTCATCAGATGGAGCCCAGTATAGAATTTCTAACGGAATTTCTTCATTCGTCGCTAAAGAACGTCTATTATAACCAATCGATTGTGCATGTTTGAAACCTTCACGTTGATAGAAACGTAATCTCTTTTCAGAATCTGTTTCATCGTAATCAACTGGTTCCACTTCTAAGATGATTGGTTTTTCCTTCTTTTTTAATTTACTAATTAATTTATGTCCGAGCCCCTGTCCTCTAGACTTAGAAGATACATATACATAGTCGATAAAAATAAAAGTTTCAAATTCCGCGTACATTAATACATGATCTGGTCCCTCATCTTTATAATACACGTCGCCTTTTTCTTTAAGTAACATTTCCATGTGTTTTCTAGATTTCATTTCTTCTATTGGAAAGTACTCATTTAATTTTTCATACCAATTCATGAATTTACTCCCTTGTGTTTTTTATCTTTTTGTTTTTATAAAATGTCTGCCTTATATATTATAACGAAAAGTCAGACTTTTGTTAAATCGATTTAACAGCTCTCTGTCTATGTATACCCTTATATTTGATTACTAATACTGCATTAGCATAACATAGTCAAAAAAACTCCTTCTCACTGCCGAAAAGGAGTTTTTGCTTCATATCAATTAGTCTAAAGGTGTGTAATCCACATTTTCTGTGTAAGTGTTTCCTGCATTCCAAAGTAGAAACTCTGTAATGTCGTTTTCGTTTAATGCCTTAATTTGTGCTTCAACCTCTGCTACACCATACTGTTTTGTTGCACCACTATATAACCAAGGTGCCTCAAAATCTTGAATCCATGGCCGAGAAACTGGCGATTCTTCTAAGGCACCTAATACTTCATTCTCAACTTCAGCATACGCTTTAACCAATTCGTACGGTTCTTTATCAGGAAAGTCAATTCCAAAGTATGGCGTCCAATGACTCGGATAAATCATTGATGAGATAACATCTACATTATTCGATATTTTCGAGAAATTCTGTCCAATTCCTGGTGTCTCTTCTATTGTAGCTGCATAGCCAAAGATATCTACGGATACATCAACACCGTATGAGTTAAGTTCTTCTCTTGCATAACCAACAAAATCTGTTACAGCTTGTACACGTTTTTTTATGTTATTCATATCAACATCTTTATAATCACCAAGCGTGTAGGATAATTCTTCATCTCGAGTTTCGAAACCTTCCGGGAAACGAACATAGTCAAATTGAACATCTTGGAAACCTAATTCTACAGCCATTTTTGCGATTTCTACATTATGTTCCCAAACTTCTTTCTCAAAAGGGTTAACAAATGATTCGCCTTTATTATTAGTCCAAACCTTACCGTTTTCCGTGAAAGATAAATCAGGTCGTTCTTTTGCTAAGACACTATCCTTAAACACAACAATTCGTGCAATAGGATATATCTCTTTTTCCTCAAGAACTTCTAACATTTCCCTTGGATCATCTATCATATTTTTCGCAATGTCATAATATGGTGAATCTTCATCTGGTCTAAAAGTTAGATTACCATTATCATCTTTAATATCAATTACCATAGTATTTAGATCTGATGAATCGACTAAATCTAATAATGTGTTGAATCTGCTGCCGCCTGCGGAATGAGCTGTTACATAGATCCCTCTAACGGCATCTGGATATGTAAACGTTAAACCTGAGTCATAAGAAAAACGAGCTAGTCGCTTCGTGCCATCTAAGGATACTAGGTTAATTTCTTTTGTTGCAACTTCGCTTGCCATCATTACTTCAGTATCTGGTGCACCATATGTAGTAGTAGGTATCACTAAACCGAGAAGTAGAAACATACTGATAAGTAAAGTCCGCTGTTGTTTATTCTCCATTTCATCAAACTCCCCAATTATTTATTTACCCTTATTATATAAGAAATCATGACAAAATAATACGATTTCCAACAATTTATTTTTGCATCTTTTTCCATCAATTGAAAAAAATGCTACCATATTAGTTATGGTAGCATTCTTAACATTATTTAACGAGTTGTTTCTTATAAGCTTCAAATTCTTTAGTCGTACATAAAACTTGATGATTCGGACTAACTTCTCGAAATTCTGGTTCTTCACTTGTGTCATGTTCTGTTGGATCATAAGCTGTTCTAACACGAGTTCGCTCATAGTTAGGATCTGGCAAAGGAATTGCAGATAATAATGATTTAGTATACGGGTGTAACGGATTTTTGTATAACTCATCACTGTCCGCTAGTTCAACAATTTTCCCGTAATACATAACAGCAATCCGATCACTAATATATTTAACCATTGATAAATCGTGTGCAATGAATAAATACGTATAACCATGCTCTTTTTGTAACTCTTTTAATAAATTAACTACCTGTGCTTGAATCGAAACATCTAGTGCCGAAATAGGTTCATCAGCGATAATAAATTCTGGATCAACGGCTAAAGCACGCGCAATCCCAATACGTTGACGTTGCCCACCACTAAATTCATGTGGATAACGATTTCCGTGCTCTTTATTTAAACCTACACGTTCTAATAAGTCTTCTACTCTCGCTTTACGCTCTTGAACATTTTTTACTAATCCGTGCACATCTAATCCTTCTGCGATAATATCCATTACCGTCATTCTTGGATTTAAAGAAGCATATGGATCTTGAAAGATCATTTGCATTTTCTGATTAAATAATTTTAAATTCGATTTAGATTTCTTTCCGTGCACATCTATACCATTGAATTTAACATTACCATCTGTTGCGTCATATAAACGTATAATACTTCGTCCCGTTGTTGACTTACCACAACCAGACTCTCCAACAAGTCCAAATGTTTCACCTTTATAGATATCAAAAGTGATGCCATCTACAGCTTTTACAACACTATGTCTGCCTGTTTTAAAATGCTGTTTTAGATTTTGTACTTCTAACAATTTTTCCTGGCTCATCACTTATCCTCCCCCTCATTCGAACTAGAGGCACCTGTTTTAGCAAAGCCCTTCATTCTACGTTGTACTGGAGCAGGTGGTTCAACATGTGGTGCATACTCATGTAATAACCAAGTTGCCGCATAATGTGTATCTGAAATCTTAAACATAGGTGGTTCCATTTCTTTATCAATTTCTAAAGCATATTCGTTACGAGGTGCAAATGCATCTCCTTTAGGTGGCTTTAACATATCCGGTGGTGAACCTGGAATAGCCACTAGACTTTCTTCCGTACTATCTAAAGTTGGCATTGACGCAAGTAATCCCCATGTATATGGATGTTTTGGATTATAAAAGATCTCATCCGCAGTTCCTATTTCAACAATTTTACCAGCATACATAACTGCTACGCGATCTGCGACATTAGCAACTACACCTAAATCATGTGTGATAAATATAATTGAACTATCTGTTTTTTTCTGGATATCTTTCATTAACTCCAAAATTTGTGCTTGAATCGTTACATCTAGAGCTGTTGTTGGTTCATCTGCAATTAGAATTTTCGGGTTACATGCTAATGCTATTGCAATAACGACACGCTGTCTTTGTCCCCCTGAGAATTGGTGTGGATACTGATCCACACGCTCTTTTGGATCTGGAAGACCTACTAAATCTAATAATTCAATCGTTCGCTCTTTGGCTTTTGAACGACCCATCTTTTGATGTTTCATCAAACCTTCCATAATTTGCGATCCTATTTTCATCGTAGGATTTAGAGATGTCATTGGATCTTGAAAGATCGTTGAAATATCTTTCCCACGAATTGCTTGCATTTGTCTCTCACTTAATTTTGCTAAATCTTTTCCATCAAATAATATTTCGCCCTCTTTAATACGTCCAGGAGGTGAAGGGATAAGCCGAGTAAGTGCTCTAGTTGTCACGGACTTTCCAGAACCCGACTCACCTACGATCGCTAATGTTTCACCCTTTTTTAGATCAAAGGTAACACCTCGAACAGCTTTCACTTCTCCTCCATGCGTATCAAAGGAAACATGTAAATTATTTACTTCTAATATTTTATCCATTCTTACACTACCCCCTATTCACGCATTTTTGGATCTAATGCATCACGAAGACCATCAGCCAATATGTTAAAGCCAATCATAACTAAGGACATAACAATAGCTGGGAAAATCATTATATGAGGATTAATTTGTAATGCTTTAAATCCTTCATTTATTAATGTACCTAAAGAAGCATCTGGTGCCTGTAATCCTAGTCCGATAAAGCTTAAAAACGCCTCGAAAAATATAGCACTAGGTATTGTAAACATTGTATTTATAATAATCATACCAACTGTATTTGGTATTAAATGTTTTGTTAAAATACGTGTATGCGATGAACCAAGCGTTCTTGACGCTAAGACAAACTCCTGATTTTTGAGTTTCAGTACTTGTCCACGAACAATCCTGGCCATCCCTGTCCAACCGGTTATCGTTAAGGCAATTATAATCGCCATTATTCCAGGATCTAATACCATTATCATTAAGATAACAACAACTAAATTCGGAATACCAACTAACACTTCAATGATTCGTTGCATAAAGTTATCTACACGTCCACCAAAGTAAGCTGAGATACCACCATATGCTACACCTACTAACATATCAATCATAGCTGCAACTAGTGCAATTAATAAGGATACTCTAGTACCTATCCAAACACGTGTAAATATATCACGTCCTAATGTATCTGTACCAAACCAATAATATTCTGTAATATTTTTATCTGCATAAGCATCAAAATAACCGACAACTTTTGCTGATTCAGGAGAACCGTCCCCTTCATCTTTCACATCAAATTCCATATTTGATAAATCTGTTTGTGTGAAACGTGTTAATGCTAACTGTTTTGCTTCTTCTACTGTTGAAGCTTCAAAAACTTCAGATTTTGTTCCATCCAATCGTAAAAATCCAATTTCTTCTAGACCTTGGACTTTAGGTGGTAATCTTGAAAGAGTTAACTCTTGATCATTTAATCCGTGACTAGTCATCAATGGTGCAAACAATGCCATCATTGCGATTATAATGATCACTATAATACCAAATATCGCACCAGGATTTTTGCGCAATCGGATCCAAGCATCTTGCCAATATGATAGACTTGGACGACTTATTTTTTCACTTTTCTCTTCGTCCATTTTTGCAGGAACAAATAAATCTTTGTTTAGTTTTTCCTTATCCATTAATCTTTCCCTCCTGCTAGTCGAATCCTTGGATCAATAATTCCATAAAGAATATCGATTACTAAAATTATAAAAATGAAGAAAAAGGCAAAGAACAGCGTTGTTCCCATGATTATAGCAAAGTCATTTGTCATGATAGAACTAACAAATTGTTCACCAATTCCTGGAATTGAAAAGATCTGTTCAATTACAAGTGTTCCAGTCATCAAACTTACAGCCATCGGCCCCATTACAGTAACCAATGGAATTAGTGCATTTCGCAAGCCGTGTTTAAATAAAATACCAGCTTTTGTCACACCTTTTGCTCTTGCTGTAACAATATAATCAGATCCTAATACTTCAATCATTTCTGTTCGTAAGAAACGAGCAGAAATTGCCATTGGAAAAATGGCTAACGCAATAGTTGGCATGATCGTTTGTTGAAAACTTCCCCAAAAAGCAACAGGTAACAGACCAAAACGAACCCCGAGGAAATACTGCATTAAACCAGCAAATATAAACGATGGTATAGATATACCAATGACTGAAATAATATTTGCACTATAATCCATCCATGAATTATTTCTAATTGCAGCAACTAAACCTAATAACATACCTAAAAATGTTCCAATTAATAGTGCTTGTAAACCTAATTGGGCTGATACAGGAATCCTACTTAATAAGATATCTGTAACAGGTTGATTTTTCATTTGAAATGAAATTCCTAAATCGCCTTGTGCTAAGTTACCCATGTATCTTAGATATTGAATTGGAACTGGATCATTTAATCCATATTTATCTAAAATAATTTCTCTTTGAGCTTCTGTAACCTTTTGTTCTGCTGTCAGAGGAGATCCGGGAAGCATTTTCATGAGGATAAATGAAAATGTGGCGATAATAATTAACGTTACAAGCATGTATCCAAAACGTTGTAATATATACTTTGCCATTATAAACCCTCCTATCATGTAATCGTATCAAATGTTCAAATAATTCAAAAATCATTCGTAAATGGAAAAAGAGAGCATATGCCCATTAGGCATTACACTCTCTTTCCAAGAGTTTCTCATCTTGGTTTCCAACTTTACTGTATTTCTATTTACTCAATATATGCATTCTTATATGAGAAGTCAGCACCCATTGGGTTAAATATAACACCTTTAACAGATGTTCTCCATAGATAAGCACGTGAACGCTGATAGATTGGTGCAATTGCTGCATCATCCATTAGGATTTTCTCTGCTTCTAAGAAGTTTTCATAACGTGCAACTGGGTCTGTTATTAATTCGTTATTTGCTTCAGAAATTAATGCATCAAATTCTTCGTTCTCATAATTCATTGTCATATAAGGTGAAGTTGATGTCCACATTTCTAACCATGTGTTCGGATCGATATAATCTGGACCCCAACCAGAGTTTTGAATATCATAATCACTTGCTTCATCACGTGAAATACGCTCTTCAAAAGGCACTGCTGAAATATCAATTGTAAGACCTTCAAGATTTTCTTGTAACTGGTCCATAATGTATGCATCCATATCTTGTGATAAATCAGTATCTCCACCAAGATAGCGTAATTCAACTGAATCTACACCTAATTCTTCTAAACCTGTTTCCCAATACTCTTGTGCTGTCTCTTTATCTTCAGTAAGTAAATCTCCATTAATAGCACGGAAATCTTCTCCTGTTTCAGGATGTGTAGTGAAATCTTGTGGTACTGCTCCATTTGATACAACAGATCCATTTGCAAGAATAACATCTACAAGATCTTGTTTACCAATTGACATTGCGATCGCTTTACGAATGTTTTGGTTAGCAAGAGCTTCATTAGCTTGGTTTAATTTCAAGTAGAATAATGTTGGCTCAGGAAGCGTTACATAATCTTCTTGTCCTGCATATTGCTCAACAAACTCAGCAGTTAAACCAGCTCGATCGATCTCACCTGTGTTATAAAGATTAACTGCTGTACTTGTTTCTTTTACAACACTTACATTAATTGTTTCAAGTTGCACAGTTTCTGCGTCCCAGTAATCTTCATTTTTAACTAGTGACCATTGATCAGGATTATCCCCTGTTGGGTTCCAGTCATTTAATGTAAATGGTCCGTTAAATAGTAAGTTATCAGAAGATAAACCATAATCTTCGCCTTGTTCTGTAACAAACGCTTCATTAAGCGGTAAGAACGTTCCAAAAGTTAATAAACTATGGAAATATGGTATAGCTTTCTCTAAAGTGATAAGTAATTCTGTATCACTTACTGCTTCAACACCTAACTCTTCTATGTCTAAATCGCCATTATTAATAGCTTCAGCATTTTTAATTACGCCATTCATCATAAATGGACCATACTCAGATCCTGTTTCTGGGTTAACAGCTCGTCTCCAAGCAAAAACAAAATCATTCGCTGTTACTGGGTCACCATTTGACCAAACAGCATCATCGCGTAATGTGATTGTCCATTCTAAACCATCTTCACTGATTTCAGGCTCTCCAGCAGCAATTGCAGGTTGTGGCACTACATCTTCATCTAAACGATATAGTCCTTCCATACTTTCACCTAAGAACTGAAATGCAACAGCGTCTGTTGCCATTGATGAATCCATCGTAGGTATCTGTGATGCCTCGATTAAATTAAGTACTTGTTCAGGTGAACTTTCTTCTGTTCCTTCTGTATCGTCAGTTTCTGATGTATCGTCTCCACCAGAACATGCAGCCAAGAACATGCTTAATGCTAGTGCAAGAACTAGCAACAACCAATTCGACTTTCTCATTATAAAATGACCTCCCCATATTTTAAATTCTCTAATTATTCTGCGAGTAATTTAACTCACAAATTGAATTATACAAGTTTTCTAACAATTTTGCATTATTTTTTTACAATATTTTTTCACAATCACACACAAATCCCATAAACTTAACATTTCTATAACAAAAAATAGTTCTAATTACCTATAATATAAATTAATTCCGTAATTCTGTCATCTTTTACACGTCATCAAAATCCACTATCTCCATTTAATTAAAAATATGCTATACTACTTGTTGTCAAAATAAGTGAAGGTTGTGATTTAATTTTGCGAATCTTGCGAAACACTTTTTTTCAGTTACTAATTAATTTGTTTGTTACCTTTTTAATTTTTCTACTATTTTCACCTAGTCTTCGTTTAATTTACTATATAGATATTATCTTTTATTTTAGCTTAACTTATTTGTTATGTTGGATGATTTTCTTTACGATCAAAGGACGTTTTTTTGATGGTGTCATCTATGGATTTAGAAAAGTTGGAAATGGGGTATTACGTAAGCTAGCATTTGATGATTGGGAGGACAAGCCTATGCCCTCAGCTAAAGTTGGCGACTCTTTTCTCGCATTTCTTTTAAAACAAGGGCTATACCTATTAATTATCATGTTCATCTTACTTATCATCTACTATTTCTAAACTTGCATATTTATTTGGTTTTAGATATAATTTGATATTAATAAAGCGTTGATAAAGCATAGGATTTAATCCCTCTGGTTTGTAGAGAGTCTGAGAAGCTGTGAACAGATACCAAGGATTAGTGAAACTGGGGCTTTAGAGCTTGTGAGTGAATTATCACTTACCGTTTAACAGGCGTTATCTGTGACATTTTGTCTAAAAGTGATCTCATGTTCCTGAGATAATAAGGGTGGCACCGCGGTTTATTCGTCCCTTAGTATTAGGATTATGGGATTTTTTTATGTTTATAAACAGAAGGGTGATAACAGATGAAAACAATTTTTTCGGGCATTCAACCAAGTGGAATGCTAACAATTGGAAACTATCTAGGAGCGATGAAACACTTTGTTGATTTACAAGAAGATCATGAGTGCTATTTTTGTATCGTAGACGAACATGCGATTACCGTACCTCAAGATCGCTTAAAACTTCGCGATAATATTCGGTCATTAGCAGCTCTTTATTTAGCATCGGGAATTGATCAAGACAAATCTACTTTATTTATTCAATCTGAAGTTCCTGCGCACACACAATTAGGATGGATGATGCAAACAGTCAGCTATATTGGTGAACTAGAAAGAATGACACAATTTAAAGACAAGTCTTCTGGTAAGGAAGGTGTTTCTGCTGCACTGTTAACATACCCACCATTAATGACAGCTGATATATTACTTTACAATACGAATATTGTACCTGTCGGTGATGACCAAAAACAGCATTTAGAATTAGCACGAAATTTAGCACAGCGATTCAATCGAAAATACAATGATATCTTTACTTTACCTGAAATTAGTGTTCCAAAAGTTGGTGCTCGGATCATGTCTTTGCAAGAACCAACTAAAAAAATGAGTAAGTCAGATGAAAACCAAAAAGCATCTATCTTCATGCTAGATGATCCAAAGAAAATAGAGAAAAAGATTAAAAGTGCTGTTACTGATTCTGAAGGTATCGTTAAGTTTGATAAAGTAAACAAACCAGGAATAAGTAATTTAATAACTATTTATGCAAGCTTTACAAGTGATTCCATTGAAGCTATAGAAAATAAATTTGAAGGAATAGGCTACGGTCCATTTAAACAATCTACTGCTGATGTTGTTATTGAGGCATTACAACCAATTCAAGAACGGTATCAAGCATTGATTGCTTCACCTGAATTAGATCAGATTTTAGATAAGGGTGCAGAAAAAGCTGCCTTAACTGCTAATAAAACATTAGCAAAAGCAAAAAAAGCAATGGGACTAGCTAGAGTTAAAAAAAGTACTTAATGAAAATGGCGTAGGGCTAATGCTCCTACGCCATTTTCATTATAAAATTCTTTTATAGGTTTGATTTTTGGGTTCGCTCTCTTCCAGTTCCCATATTTTTTCGAAAAATGGTTGTCCTTTAATAATCTTCTTACAAAAGACTTCATGACCAATTGACCAACCATTTACAAGTTCTTGGTACAGTATATGCCATGCAGTATCCTCATTCATCTTCCGGATGGCTTGATAACGTTGTGGAGCCCACTCGGTTAACCAGTATTGTAACTCTTCTTTATTATTCGTTCGCTCTAATTGATCAAGTGCCATCATTAATAGCTGTTTTAATTGTCGTTCCCTTCTTGTTAAACCTACCATTTCTTTTGGTGGTAAGGATAAAATATGATACGCTTTTTCTGATTTTTTTGTATCAATTGAAAATGTTGGTTTGGCTTTTTCATCAATCATCTCATAAACAAGTCGCTCTTGTCGGGGTATTAACCTGCTTTTCCGAATTGGTATATTATAACCCATTGTATCCAAGACAAGTACTGCTTTTGAGTCTGTGATTATACAAGCAAACTCTAATGGAATTCTTTCCTGATTTTTGCGTAAGTACGCTCGGTTTTTAATGTGATCTAACATTTTCTGCGGCAAGTCGGCTAAATCATTTTCAATTAAATCAAACAATGTATGATTTACATAAATAACAGGGATCTGATCTAGTATCTCAATCCCGTCATGTTTACGCCATTCATGAAAGCCACAAACGTTATATCCATTCTCTTCACCTTCAAACCAATTCACCCATACATCATGTAAATATTGCATATGTAACACACTCCCAGTCATCATCTGCTTTAATTCGTTATAAAGAGATGAACGAATCTTGATTTAGCAATCAGTATGACCAATTTAGAAAAAAATATTCATTTGAACAATCGAGGTAGCTTCGGAACTGCCAGTGTAATCATGATAATTCCTATCAAAAAAAGATAGCACTCAGCTCGAGTTTGTATGAACATAAAATAGTCTATCCATGGTAATCCCGCCGGAATAAAATTTAAATACAAAATGATTGTTACGCCTCCTGCAACAGCTAGTCCAAAACCTATTAAAAATAAAAGTAAATAAAACAATGTATCTATCACCTCTTTGGCCTGTCCATCTTTAGATTAACTATATGTTTATCTAACATAAATAATGATTTATGAAATTAAAAAGCCTTAGCTGTAAAACACAGCTAAGGCTTTAATCTTTTATTTATATAACAGCGACGTAACATACCGCTTTGGAAATATACTCCGCTTTCCGTGGGCACGGCTTCAGCTAACTCGGATAAGCAAAGATCGCTTTCCGAGTGGATCTTCAACTTGTGGGATTGCGATTACTCAACCCATCGAAAACATTTGCTGTTCCCACAGGAGTGTCATCCATTTGCTTCCTTCGCTTGATAGCGCACCTTTTCGACATGTGATTAATTTATGCTCTTCTAATATTACAGTGTACTATACTAGCGTATCAAGTGAAATTGGCGACACTCCTGCAGGAACAGCGCGGGCTGAAGATCCACTCGAAAACGTTCTTAGTTTTCGAGTTAGCTGAAGCCGTGCCTGCGGAAAGGGAGTCAATTTCACTTGAGGAGCGGGGCAGGAAATTCTATTAAGTCGCAGTTGATGGTAACTCTGGCTTAAGGAAATTATGTCTTAATTTATTAAAAACTTCAAAGCCAGTAGTTATTTGATCAAACAGCATGCGATTAATATTTTTTGAATATTAGTGTTGCATTGTGTCCACCAAATCCTAATGAGTTACTTAACGCAACATTCACTTCTTTTTTTATAGCTTGATTTGGTACATAATTTAAATCACACTCAGTATCTGGCGTTTCATAATTTATCGTTGGCGGAATAATGCTATCTTCAATTGCCTTAATACATGCAATTGCTTCCACTGCACCAGCTGCTCCTAAAAGGTGGCCAGTCATCGATTTTGTAGATGAAATCGCAACATTATAAGCATGTTCACCTAAAACTGTCTTCATAGCTTTTGTTTCAAATGCATCGTTTAATTGAGTACTTGTCCCATGTGCATTGACATAATCAATTGCGCTCACATCGACTTCCGCGTCATCAATAGCTTGTTGCATCGAACGGCTAGCACCATCTCCTTCAGGTGCAGGTGCTGTGATATGATGGGCATCACCAGCTGAACCATATCCTACTATTTCTGCATAGATCTTTGCACCACGTGCTTCTGCTGATTCTAATGACTCTAATATAAGAATACCAGCACCTTCACCCATAACGAATCCATCTCTATTTTTATCAAACGGGCGGCTTGCAGTTTTTAAGTCATCATTAAAAGATAATGCTTTCGCAGTAGAGAAACCAGCGAAGGCCATGTTTGTTAGTGGAGCTTCTGCACCGCCACTTATCATAACATCTGCATCACCACGCTCAATCACTTTAAAAGCATCTCCGATTGAATTTGTACCAGTAGCACAAGCTGTCACTGTACAAGAATTAATCCCCTTTGCACCTAACTGAATAGAAACTTGACCAGCAGCCATGTCTGGAATTAACATCGGCACAAAAAACGGACTAACTCTTCGATACCCTTTATCAAGAAACTTTCTGAACTGTTCTTCATAGGTACCCATACCACCAATTCCAGAACCAATCCACACACCAACACGTGGTGCTATTTCATCTGTTATATCTAGTTTCGCATCTTCTACTGCCATTTTAGCAGCTGCTACAGCGTATTGGGTGAATAAATCCATACGTTTCGATTCCTTTTTATCCATATAAATGGATGCATCCCAATCTTTAACTTCCGCAGCAACTTTAACAGGAAATTCATCTTTGTTGACTTTCGTAATATAATCAATTCCAGAATTACCTTCAATTAGATTGTCCCATAACGAATCTATTGTATTCCCTAATGGACTAACGGTTCCTAGGCCGGTAACAACAACACGTTTTTTTTCCATGCAATTCTCCTCCTTTAATCGAATCTATCTAGTCTCAATCATTAAACTGGTTAAAACAATTATCTTCCCCACTTCATTGCAATTGCTCCCCAAGTTAATCCGCCACCAAAACCAACTAATACAATAAGATTTCCATCTTTAACATCGCCATTCTGTACCGCTTCTGATAAAGCAATTGGAATGGATGCTGATGACGTATTACCAAATCTTTTAACTGATGTTGCCATTTTTTCAACTGGTATATCTAATTTATTTCTTGCAGCTTCCATAATACGAATGTTTGCTTGGTGTGGGATTAAATAATCAACATCTTCTTTTGCATATCCTGCTTTCTCGACCACATGAAGCGATGATTCTGGCATTTGACGAACAGCAAATTTAAATACTTCTCTTCCGTTCATACTAATAAAATCATTATCTTGATACAAGTGCTTTCCACCGCTTCCATCAGCTCCCAATTCAAAGGAGAGAATCCCCTTATCATCACTTACTTCACCGACAACAACTGCTCCAGCACCGTCTCCAAATAAAACACACGTATTTCTATCAGACCAATCTGTTATTTTAGAAAGCTTCTCAGCTCCAATAACTAATATATTTTTATATACAGCCGTATCAATGAATTGTTTCGCCGTAACTACTCCGTACATAAATCCTGCACAAGCAGCACTTAGATCCATTGCCGCTGCCTTTGTTGCTCCTAATCTTTCTTGCAACATACAAGATACTGTAGGAAAAGGCATATCCGGAGTTACCGTAGCAACTAGGATTAAGTCAATGTCAGCACCTGTAATGTTTGCATCTTCCATTGCGCGAATTGCAGCCTCATAGGCCATATCGGATGTATCCATAGTATCTTCTGCTATCCGGCGCTCTTCAATACCAGTTCTTGTACGAATCCACTCATCATTTGTATCTACAATTTTCTCTAAATCGGCATTTGTAACTATTTTATCTGGGACATAATGTCCTGCTCCAATGATACCTGCACGCATTTTATTCAACCTCTCAGAAAAATTAATTTTATAATCAATTATTAGGACTTGGTACTAATATAATAGAATTTTTATATATAATCAAGTTTTACTTTCTCCATTAGAATAGAAATCATAACAAACTATTTTTATATATAACACCAAAAAAAGATTAAAGCAATTGCTTTAATCTTTTTCATTTGGTAATAAACCAGTGTTTATGTATGCTTCTATTTCCTGTTCAATTTTCTTTCGATATGCATCTGGCACATCAGGACTAAATTCTCCTAAAGAGATGACATCATCCTGAAAATCATAAGTAAATATACCACCACTTAATTCATTTTTATCAAAAAGTTCTGCCGCAGATAAATATAATTTATCAACATGTTGTAATGTACTAGTTAAAACAGTTGCCCCTACTATATCGGAAGGATCTATAATATATCCAATAGCATATTTATTGTGTTCCTGAATCTCTTTAATAACTTCTAAACTAAAACTATCACCTGCAGGATAAAAAACATCTACACTTTCTTCATTCATCACAGAGAAAATCTCAAGGGCACGGTCAACATTATCCCAGTCATTGACGAAATTCATTGAAATATTTGCATCAGGATTCTGATATTTAACTCCTTCATAAAAACCTTCAATTTCTGGCTGCCATTCATATGCGCCAATAATTCCTACCTCGTTTGTTTTCGTCATCTTTCCAGCAACCATACCTGCAAAAAAGCCCATCGCATTTGAGTTAAAGTTTAGGCTTGTTAAGTTTTCACCTTCATAACCACCATTAAAATAGACAAATTGCACATCTGGATAAGAAGTATGAATCACATCAAAATATTTACCATAAATACTACTATGTCCAAATATTATATTCACACCTTGCTGAACAAACTCCTCAACAGAGCGATTAACGTCTGATTGTGTTTGTATTCCTTCTTTGAAATAAACATCAACATTGAATTGATCCTTAATTTGCAATAAACCTTGATACCCTTCTGATCCCCATGTCTGATCATTAACAGAATGTTCTACAAGCATACCTACCTTTTCAATCTCTCCATTAGAACTACAACTAGTTAGTAATGGGATGGTAATTAATAATAAAATAAATAAATAGAAAATTGCTTTTTTCAAAAAGTGGCACTCCTCCGCATAAGAGACTTGTACCTTTATTTTACCTTTTTAAACGAATTACGTATACGTAAAATCAGATTACAATTTGATTACATTACTGAAAATCACTATTCATATGATAAAAATCATCTACTTTAGCCAATCTTTTTTTATTAGGCATACTAGGTAAAATGAATAATTCATCCTTATACGTCGGTTTATTCATTGTTTGTGTAGGAGTATAGTACGTAATTGAATCAGGTAATACGCTCGCATCAATTAATTGCACCATTGCATATACAAAATCTTTAATATAAATTGCTTTATCATTAAATAAATCACTATTAAATTTAATAAATGTATGATCTTGATAATATCCAGTTGCCGTTCGTTCCATCCATTCGCCATATAAAAGTGGTGGAGTTATTTCTATTATATTATTTTTCGCAACACCTTCATTCGTGCAAATAAAACATCTACCGTCGAAAGAATACGTACAATTAGAATCTACTCTAGCATCAAAGACAAATATAGCTTTAGGATCTAATTCCTTTAAATTGCTAGCATCTATTTTTTCATATAGTGTGAAATTAGCATTTCTTCCTATATTTAATGCTAATTCTTCTTTTTTGGGATTCCCTAAATGATCTACTCCGACAACCTTTTCTCCATTTACTAATAATGCATCTGTTAAATGATAGCCAATCCAATTAAAACAACCTATTATGATGTACATTTATTCTCTTCCTTTCTTACTAAGTACGATAGAAACGTTTAGTAGTCACTTATGAACTGCATAAGTTTTATTCATTTGTTAAAAGTATACGGATGGCACAAAAAATTCACTTTATTTTCAAGCTCTTATTTGGTAGTATAAAATAAGATAGGTGAATGTATAAATAGAGGTGAAACTATGCGTTTTCTAGGTGTTGTTTTTTGGTCCTTTGTCCTTGGTACGCTACTTGCTTATGTTTTAACAAGCATGACTGGTGATCAATTTGCATTTGGACCTGTTATTGTCTTAACAGTAACATTCAGTATAATCGTTACGATTGTTGGGGATTTCATTATTACTCCTGATACAAATGAAACAGTCGAATAGTTAGGTGATGAACCCTTGTCAAACCTATTGGCAAGGGTTTATTACTGTTACCAAACAGTTTCTAACTGCTTCTAATACCATGGAAGAACACTTAGCGCGGTTAGAGCTGCTAAGGGTAAGACTAAGCGTCTAAAACGTCCAGGTCCTGGATATGGGTATGGCCCGTATCCATATGGTGGTCTTGGCCCTTGTGGAAAACCATAACCATATGGAGTGAAGCGCTCATCATTTTCTGTCCCTAAATCATTAGGAACAGCGACATGAACATGGGTTTCATCGACATCTGTGATAATACCATCAATTACGGATCCATCTGATATTTCTAGTAATACATAGCTATGCATGTGATTTTTACATAAGTCGTGCATATGTTGATGTTGATTGGGCTGATGCATTAAAATAACCTCCCTTTCTCATTCATAACGTATGCTTTTATGGTTTTATTTGTGACAAACGCGGAACTGATAAATGATTAATTGGGGGAAAAGAAATGGAATTATATGAGAGCTTTAGTTTGTTATTAAAGTATGTTTTTTTTGGATTAGTACAAGGGTTTACCGAACCAATTCCGATATCATCAAGTGGGCACCTTGTCATTGTCCAAAATTTGTTTGGACTAAAGTTAGATAATTTGTCTTTTGAGATACTCGTTAACTTTGGTTCACTGATTGCTGTTTTAATTATTTATAAGGATGACATTCTTCGTTTAATTCAAAACGGTTTGCGTTTTATTGTAAAAAGAGAACGAGATGCTAAAGAAGACTTTGATTTCATTTTGTATCTTATTGTTGCAACAATTCCAGCAGGTGTAATTGGGTTATTATTTGAGGAACAAATTGGTTTGATTTTTAGCAAACCACAACAAATTGGTATTACGCTAATTATTACAGGTATAGGTTTATGGATTATTCGAAACATTAGAGGTCGTAAAAATGACGGTGCACTAACACTGAAAGATGCCATTATAGTTGGATTAGCTCAATCAGTCGCATTAATCCCCGGCATTAGTCGTTCTGGTGCAACCATTGTTGCTGCTATGTTACTTGGAATGAAGCAAGAGACAGCGTTACGATTCTCTTTCCTACTCTTCATTCCAATTAGCTTCGGAACATTTTTGTTATCAATTGACGATTTATTTACTGCAGAATTAAAAACCATGTGGATCCCTTATTTATTAGCTTTTATTGCAGCTGCTGTAGCAACTTATTTTTCTTTAAAATGGTTTATGAACGTTATGGCTCGTGGAAATTTAAAATATTTCGCTATTTATTGCTTTATTGCAGGATTCATCGCTTTTATTTTGTTATAAATTAGTATGACAAAAATTGTCTTATGGGGAGCTGAAAAATGTGAAAAAAATTCCTGTATCACAAAACACATCAATAGAACTTGCAACTGTTTTGTCAGCAATCGATTATACTTTACCAATAAAAAAAAATACGTACCTTTTCCAACAAGGCGAAGAAGTATCTGACCTCTTTATTATTAAATCAGGTAGCATACAAATCGGTAAAATTTCATCGGACGGTCGAGAACTATTTTTACGCATTTGCTCCAAAGATGACATTGTTGGGGAACTTACATTAGATAATGAAGAGGTAAAGTACATTTTAAATGCCAAAGTAACCGAAGACGGAGAAGTTGGCGTAATTAAAAGAAAAACATTAGAGGAAAAAATACTAACGAATCCCAAACTGTCGATTGAGTTATTAAAAATAATGAATCTTAACTATCGACGTGATCAAACAAAATTCAGAGATCTAGTTTCTCATGGGAAAAAAGGTGCTTTATATTCAACACTAATTCGACTTTCCAATAGCTATGGAGAGAAGAAAAAGGAAGGCATATTACTAGAAATTAATCTTACAAATCAAGAACTAGCAAATTTTTGCGGAACCTCTCGTGAAAGTGTTAATCGTTTATTAAATGAATTAAAACGTCTTAACATTATCGGAATGGAAAAAGGCAAAATCACTATTTTTGATTTAGATTATTTAAAAACAGAAATAAACTGTGAAAACTGCCCCATCGTGTTATGTACAATTAATTAAAAACCTAATAAACTGCAACACAATATAGTCCCCTGACCCGCTTCTCAAGTGACATTGACTCCCTTTCCGCAGGCACGGCTTCAGCTAACTCGGATAAGCAAAGTACGCTTTCCGAGTGGATCTTCAGCTCGTGCTGTTCCTGCAGGAGTGTCGCCAATGTCACTCGATCCGCAAGTTAGGAAAAATGATCAACAATATGCACTATGGAAAATTACGCTATCCAGCGAAGAAAGCAAATGGTTGAGACTCCTGTGGGAACAGCGAATGTTTTCGATGGGATGAGTAATCACAATCCCACGGAAAGCGGAGTATATTTCCAAAGCGGTATGTTATGTCGCAGTTTCTATCTACTGCTAAGAGACTTTTTAGAATGAATAAACAATGAAGGGAGAATTGTTTATGAGAGATGAATCAACCATTCAATTATTTAAATCTATACCATTGTTCAAAGATTTAGCACCAGCAGAACTTGAGCCTATTTTGTCACTAATGAAGTCACATACATATCAACGTGGCAATCATGTTTTCATGCAGGGGGAACCTTTAACAACTGTCTTCTTTATTAAAACTGGCAGTATAAACATTTACAAAACAGATATTCATGGTAAAGAACAAATTGTGAATTTGTTGACCAAAGGGGATATGTTTCCACATCAAGGATTTTTCAGGAAAGGTAACTACCCGGCACATGCCCAAGCTGTTGAAGAGACAGAAATATATTCTTTACCAATCCAAACATTTGAAAACTTTTTAATTACTAACCCTTCGATTAGCATCAAATTAATTCACGTATTAGGTGGGTTAATCATTGATTTACAGAATAGATTAGAGGAACAAATTTTACATAATACCTATGAACAAATCATTATGTTGTTATTACGTCTAACTGAAACACATGGCGAAGAACAAGTAAACGGATGGTTTGTTCTGCAAACTCCTTTCTCTAATCAACAACTTGCAAATATGATCGGCTCAAGTAGAGAATCAGTCAGCCGCACATTGTCTCAGTTAAAAAAACAACAAACTATTAAGAAGCATCAGAACGGTGCATTACTTATAAACAAGGAATTGTTAAATCATTTATTATTTAACAATTAAAAACGTCCCTTAAATTAAGGGACGTTTTTTAAAAGGCTTTATCAATCTGGAATACCAAGTGCTATTTTCGCATAACGTGACATGCGTTCTTTACCCCAAGGTGGGCTCCACACAATATCAACTCTTGTATCTTTTACTTCAGGAAGATCTGCAAGAACACTCTTGACGTCTTCTTCAATATGCGCAGCTAATGGACAGCCCATTGCTGTCAAAGTCATCGTGACAACAGCAAGGCCATCATCTTCTAAATTAACGCCATAAACAAGACCTAAATTAACTATATCTATTCCAAGCTCGGGATCAATTACATTCTCCAAAGCACCCATTAGATTCTCTTGTAACGCTTCCTCCATAATATTTCCTCCTTTATTTACGTATACTATATTATAAACATAAAAGTATTAAAAATAAAATGATCTATATCACGATTTCTATAATTGCAATTCAAACCATTTCACTGTTTCTAAAATAGCTAAGCGACTTACCTTATGCCCAGCACCAATTTCAGGTATAAATCGAATACTTTCTTGGTTCTTGTATTCACCTAGAATTTGTTGATGAAAGCTATGAGCGTGGTCAAATGGTACAACCATATCTTTTTCACCGTGCCAGAAGAATAAAGGCCTTCCATCTAATCTTTCAGGCTGCATCGATAAATCAATTGCATTTAAACTCTCGAGCATCTTCTCTATTTCTTCTGTTGACATTGGGAGATTGACGCCTTGCTTTTGAATTTCTTGAATTATCTGGCCCGCGTATATCGTGATTTTAGGTGTACCCATTAAAATTGCTGCCGATTTAATCCAAGGATATTGTGTTAAAGCAGCCGCAGTTGTAATACCGCCCATACTTGTCCCAGCTAATCCAAAACGATTATCCAATAATAATCCGCGTTGATCTAATATTTCTTTTATTAATTTTAGATCCAGTATATTTTGTTTTATAATGTCAAAGAATTTCATTTGACGTTGTTTTTCATCAAGATTTATTACCCGTTCACCATGCAAAAAACAATCCGGTAACAAAACACGATAACCTTTTTCAGCCATTAGATACGCAAGTGGTAAATTATGTTCTTTTGCGCTTGTAAATCCATGTATATAAGTTAATACTGGTAAAGGCTCTTCTTTCTTTTCACTATCTACAATAACCAAAATCGGAATTTCATGCCAAATTTCCTTTTCAATATGTATCATTAGTTTTTCCTCTCTAACATTAATATATAGTAGTATTACTATCATATATTTTCCAATCCTCAGATGCAAAATAAAAACGTTATACAACAAATTCTTTACAGAAGTAAAATTCTTCTTTAAACTGTACTTACTAATAAGAGGTGATTTTAATGACAAAGACACGACATCTAATTGCTTTAGATCTTGATGGAACATTGTTAACTGACAAAAAAGTAATTAGTGAACGTACAAAAAAAATTGTTTTAAAAGCAAAAGAAGAAGGTCACATCGTCGTAATTGCTACAGGTAGACCACATCGAGCTAGTATTGATTACTATCATGAATTAGGCTTGGATACACCGATGGTTAATTTTAATGGTGCACTTATTCACCACCCTACAGATTCTAAATGGAAAGCATTACATAGTCCACTTCCAAAACGGACAGCTTTAAAAATAGTTCAAACTTGCTACGATCTAGAAGTGAACAATATTATGGCTGAAGTTACTGATGATGTTTACCTAGATCGATATGATGAAGAGTTAATGACCATTTTGCATACAGATAGAGAAAAAAATCCAATTGTAATTGGTAGCTTAAAGAATGAATTAAAGGAAGATCCTACTTCTTTATTAATTCATCCACGTGAAGACCACATTGTAGCTTTGCGCGAGCAATTAGATCTTGATCATGCTGAAGTAATTGAACATCGTAAATGGGGCGCCCCATGGAATGTGATTGAAATTGTTCGTAAAGGTATGAATAAAGCTGTTGGTTTACAACGTATTGCACATTATTACAATATTCCTCAAGCAAATGTTATCGCTTTTGGCGATGAAGATAATGATAATGAAATGATTGAGTATGCTGGTGCTGGCGTTGCGATGGGCAATGCCATAGATGAATTAAAAGATCTCGCTAATCATATTACTGCGACGAATGAAGAAGATGGTATAGGTGAATTTTTAGAAACATATTTAAAATTAAAGGTCGATGCCTAATTATCGACAGGTATAAAAAATTGAATTTGATTTAAACTAAGCTTGCATTCAATTAGAGTGCAGGCTTTTTTCTTATTGGTATAGGAGGGAAAAATATGTCTAAAAAAAGTAAATCAAAACGTTTTACTGCACAAGGGGCAGATGTAGTAAAAAAACATGATGAACGCTTTCCTTACCACGAACGCTTAATAGACACAGACGCAACAAAAAACAACTTGTAGGAGGAAACTATTGTGGCAAATCATTTATTTCAGCAAGCAAAAGACGCGATGCAACGTGTAACATCAGGAACAAATTATACAGAAGAAGACAAGCAAGCTGCTTCTAAAGCTGTTCAAGCTGCCTATGCACAGGCTACCCCTGAAGAACAAAGAGAATTACAACAGTTAGAAGTTCATTTAAGTGATGAACAAGCATTAGATTAAGACTCCTTTTTACAAAACAAGTTAAATAAACTAGGTCGGTTACTTAGCGTTTATGCTAGGTAACCACCTAGTTTTTCTTTTATACATAATTCAATTCATCGACTAAACAGACGATGTACTAATCGTTTTATTCGCGCTTCTAGTTGCTCTAAACTGAATGGTTTTGTAATGTAATCATCTGCACCTAATTCTAAGGCCTTAACCATATCACTATTCTTTTGTCTTCCTGATAACATCATTATACCAATTTCAGATTCATTTACTGTTTGTCTTAAATATTTCAAAATATCTAACCCGTCAAGATTAGGTAAAATGCCATCCAATAAGACGATTTTCTTCTCTCTGCCCTTATACCAATTAGATTCTAGAAATATCTCCCCATCGTGAAATGAAGCTATCTCCATTCTATATGGTTCAATTTGAAGTTTCGCTAACTTATCTTGTAGTAAACGTCGAATAAAACGATCATCATCTACAATAGCAATTTTCAAAGTCACCTCTCCACCTTCAGCAAGTGGGTCTTTCTCCAAATCATATCGATAAACTTCTACTCGTTTTCTTCCTTGATCCTTACCATAATATAAAGCTTTATCACTTTTCTCAATTAAACGATCAATAGTTGCAATGCCTTCTCCCATCTCAGAAATACCAGCTGTAAAACTGAGGAAAATTTCGCCGTCTTTCGTATGGTGCCCCGTTTTGATAAACTTCTCTAGTAACGCATTGGTATACTTGAGCGCTTCTATTTGATTTATCTCTGGCATAATTAAAATAAATTCTTCTCCACCATAACGAATAAAGAAATCTGACGGACGTTTTTCTTTTAACATATAAGATGAGAAATTTTTCAAGACAACGTCCCCTACCGCATGTCCATACCTGTCATTTACTTGTTTAAAAAAGTCTAAATCAATTAAAACTAAACTAAAAATCTGCTCACGTTCCTTGTATCTTTTTATTAAGTTTTTCCAAACATTAGATAAAAACGTTCTATTATATGCTTGTGTTAATTCATCAAATAGAACACTTTTCTTAAAATAAGCTTGCTGTCTCATTCGATTGGCAACTAGACTATCTAACACATCGTATTCAATCGCATTATCTATATAATCTGTTGCACCAGCATCATATACTTTAATCTTTAAGGAAGGTTCATTTGAATTACCAATTACGAAAATTGGAATGAATGACTCAATTGCTCTTTCACTTAATTTAGACAAAGCATATAAGACAACAGTCTCTTCCATTGATGTATGGATAAGTATTAAATCTGGATGGTAATCATAAAATAATTCAATGGCTCGTTTGACTTTGGTTGCAATTAACACTTCATAATTTAGCTTCTCTAATTCTTCTTTAATTTGATACACTGAACCTACTTCATTATCTAATAATAATGCTGTAATACGTTTTGGTGATTTATTTAACTTACTACTTCTTTCAACCGTCTGCTCGTCAAATAGCAATACGAGTGGTTGAATAAAGTTACTCCACTCTTCCTCTGTCCAATCAGCTTTTCTCTCCTTATTCATTTCTTCTAACAAGGATGTTGCTATTTCTTCCAAGTGGTGTAGTTCTATATGCATTGCCGTATCTTTTATGTCATTTAATAACTGTTGAATCTCATCATTCTTTATCACTTCACGTTTTTTCCATTTTTCTAGTATATGTATGTAGCGTTTCATAAAGATGATTTGATATTCCTTCATTATCTTTTCACTCCAAACAGGATCAATGCTATATTCGTTATTTATTATACCCTTTAACCAGTCTTTTTTTCATCTCTATCTATCGTAAAGTATCTGTCTATGGGAAGCAATATCTTTTTCTTCTTTTTTAATTGCTAAAAATTTGCTAAAATGATATGGAAGTAGTCGATTTAGGAGGAAAAAGTATGAGCGTTATAGTAGAAGCAACACCAAATCCAAACGCAATGAAGTTTTCAACTGATTCATTAATTTTTGAAGGAAATAGCAGTATCTCTGTTATGCCTGGTCAAACAAGTGATTATCAAGTAATGAATGAGCTAATGGCACTTGAAGGTGTAGACAACGTATTCGGTTATCAACATTTCATCACAGTTAATAAAAAAATTGATGTTGAATGGGATGGTCTTCTTTCACAAGTAGAAAGTTTATTAAATAAATACGGTTATTAAAAAATGGCTGTGTTAAACAACTTGTTTAACACAGCCATTCTTTTATTCACCTTTTCGGAAGAAACCAAAAATTCCAGTTGTTTGAACAACATTAGTGAATGCATGTGGATCGACCTCATGAATAATTCTTTCTAAGTCATACAATTCATATCTGGTAATAACTAGGACTAACATCGACTTATCTTCTTTTGAATAAGCACCACGAGCTGGTAAAATGGTAATACCCCGTACCATCGTATCATGTATTGCTTGTTGTAGTTCATCTGTTTTCTTGGTGACAATCATAGCTGTAACTTTTTCATGTCGTGTATGTAAGGTATCTATTACACGTGTTGTAACATAAAGTGCTAACAGTGTGTATAGTGCGTTTTCAGGTTCATTTAAATAACCTGCTAACACGATAATAACACCATTTATAATCATTAGATAACTTCCAATTGGACGGTCCTTCATCCGTGACAGCACCATTGCTACTATATCAGAACCGCCTGTTGAAGCACCCCATTTTAATGAAATCCCAATACCTACACCACCGATTACACCGCCAAATACAGCATTTAACATAATATCACTTGAGAAACTTATAACTGGAATAATTTCAAGAAATAACGTTGTACATGCAACGGAAATAAAACTATATACAGTAAAATAACGACCAACTTTAAACCAACCTAATATAGCAACTGGAATATTTAATAGCAAAAGTAATATACCTGTACTAATAAAATCTATTCCAAAGTAATCAGAAAAAACGGTTGATAATAACTGTGCCATCCCGGTAAATCCACTTGCATAAACGTCAGCGCCAATTAGAAAGAAATTCAAGGCTAAAGCGTTTAGCAATGCACCTATGATAACAACAAAAATACGTTTTGCTTCAAATATGAACATAAATACTTACAACTCCTTACTAAAAACTTTTGATTATAGCTTTTACTTTTTGTTCTCTTTACATACCCTAGATATCAAGTGGATAATCTTATATAGAGAGAACAGACTATATTTACTTTGACGAATACCCTACGTAACTATAAACTAGAAGTAGTTACGTTGCAATGGATGTCTATATTGTTTACGACATCTTATTAATTAAATGGAGGTGAGTAGCATGTCAGTTCAAATTATTGCAGACTCTGCTAGTGACTTATCAAAAGAGGATTTTGAATACTTTCAAGTAGACAGTGTCTCGTTAACAGTCCAACTAGATGACCAAAACTATGAGGATGGTAAAACTATTTCCGCAAAAACAATATATGATGCGATGCGTAATGGAAAGGCACCTAAGACTTCTCAAGTTTCACCACAGGCTTTTACTACACTATTTGAAAAGTATGCAAAAGAGAATAAGCCTTGTTTGTATCTATCTTTTTCATCAGCACTTTCGGGTACATACCAATCCGCGAAAATAGCTGAGGAAGAAGTAAAAAACACATATCCAAATTGGGAAATCACCATAATTGACACCAAGTGTGCATCACTCGGATATGGTTTAGTCGTTATGCGTGCTGCAGAACTAGCTAAAGAAGGTAAAGCATTAGCAGAAATAGCTGAAGTCAGTCAGTATCATGCAGACCATATGGAACACATCTTTACTGTCGATGACCTTGAATATTTATATCGAGGTGGTCGTGTAAGCAAATCTGCCGCTTTTGTTGGAACACTTTTAAAAATTAAACCTATCCTACACGTGGAAGATGGACAATTAATCCCTCTGGAAAAAATTCGTGGTTCTAAAAAGGTTTGGAAAAGAATGCTCGATATTATGGAAGAACGTGGCCAAGACTTAACAAATCAACGCATAGCCATTACCCATGGTGATGTATACGATACAGCAAAAGAACTTGCTGATATGATACAAGAAAGATTCCATACGAAAGATATCCATATTAATATGGTCGGATCGACAATTGGTGCACATTCCGGACCAGGGACTATTGCATTATTCTTCTTAAATGACACGTACAAATAAAAGGACATTATATCTTATTATATGAATAACACCGCTATTTCAGCTAATCTGGAATAGCTTTTTTATCAAACTTTTTTCCTATTTTACAACTTTCTTACATATGAATTCAATTTCCGGGTAAACATACGATAACTCGCTATAGAAGGAGAATGAATATGTCAAATAAACAACAAAATGCACAACCAAAGCAACATCAAACGAAACAACCTGGAATAGAATCTGAAATGTATCCACGTCCAATTTTTGATAACGGTACGTATAAGGCTAGTGGAAAGCTCCAAGACAAACTTGCTGTTATCACAGGAGGTGATAGTGGGATTGGTCGAGCAGTAAGTATCCACTATGCCAAAGAGGGTGCTGATGTGGTAATTATTTATTTAGACGAACATGACGATGCCGAGGAAACAAAGCGTGCTGTTGAAAAAGAAGGACAAACTTGTCTACTGATTAATGGGGATCTAGGTGACTCGACCTTCTGTCAATCCGCAATTGACCAAGTCATCAAGCAATTCAGTAAAATAGATATTCTTGTAAATAATGCTGCTGTTCAGTACCCGCAGGAAGATTTCTTGAATATTAGTAACGAACAATTAGAAAAAACATTTAAAACAAATATTTTTTCTTTTTTCTATCTATCAAAGGCAGTTATTCCTCATATGAAAGCAGGTAGTTCTATCATTAACAGCTCAACTATCACTGCATATAAAGGGGCTGCAGATTTGATCGATTATTCAAGTACAAAGGGTGCAATAACATCATTCACCCGATCATTATCGCAATCTTTACTTCCTAAAGAAATTCGTGTCAATGCCGTAGCACCAGGACCTATTTGGACACCGCTTATTCCATCAAGTTTTGATGCTGAAAAAGTTGGTAAATTCGGTTCTAACAACCCAATGGGCAGACCTGGACAACCTTATGAACTTGCACCTTCTTATGTATATTTAGCTAGCCAAGATTCAAGTTATGTAACTGGACAAATGATTCACGTTAATGGTGGCGTTATCGTAAATGGCTGATTAGAAGCAGGATTCCTTTGGAGTCCTGCTTTTTCTTTTAAAAAGGCTGTCGTTTGGAAATTTTTGTTTATGACTAAATTAACATATACTCTAACGTAACGTGTTTGATCTCACTGCGTCAGCAAAGGGTTTCGCTTTCCGTGGACACAACCTCAGCTATCTATCGAAGCAAAGTTCGCTTCAATAGAGGATCTTCGGTTTGTGCTGTTCCCACAGGAGTCTCAACCCTTTGCTTCCTTCGTTGAAAAGAGCAATATTTAGAATTAGTAAAAAGTTGCTGGTGATTTCAACTCAGTTCGAAAAAGGATAACCTGTCATACAGTTATAGACCAATACTAGCATATCAAATGAAATTGACGAGACTCCATTAGGAGCAGCACATGTTTCCGATGGGATGAATAATCGCAATCCCACGGGCTGAAAATCCATTCTGTAAAGCGGTTTTCTTTACCGAATTAGCTGAAGCCGTGCCTACGGAAAGAGAGTCACTTTCATTTGAGGAGCGAGTTAAAACTTTATGCATCTTACGACAGAGTTCCTCTCAAATTCGAATAGTGAAAGCAACGTTGTTTGCAAAAACCTTAAAAAAAGATTGCCTTTTCCTTCATGGAGAAGTAAAGTTATTATCGTGTGGTTTTATGAAAACGTTAACTTTTTATTTTTTTTACGGAAAAGGAGTGATTTTTTGAATAAATCGAATACACCTCAAAAAATGACCTTATACGCTTTAACCTGGCCAATTTTCATTGAAATTCTACTTCATATGTTGATGGGAAACGCTGATACCTTAATGCTCAGTCAATACTCAGATAATGCTGTTGCAGCAGTCGGCGTCTCAAATCAAATATTATCTGTTGTGATTGTTATGTTTGGTTTTGTTGCGGCTGGTGCTGCAATACTGATTGCACAGAACCTTGGTGCAGATAATGCACTTGTCGCCGGAAAAATTGCAGTCACATCAATTAGTCTTAATTTAATTTTTTCCTTATTATTAAGTCTTGGCTTATTTATATTTAGTCGCTCGTTACTTAACCTTATGGATTTACCTAATGAGTTAATGGCTGATGCAGATGCCTACATGAATATAGTAGGTGGTTTAATCTTTGTGCAAGCTTTGATTATGACCGTTGCTGCAATCTTGCGTAGCTACGGATTTACTAAGGATACTATGTACGTAACGATCGGTATGAATATCATTAATATTATTGGTAATTTTTTTGTGATTTTTGGACCGTTTGGTTTCCCCGTTCTTGGCGTGGAAGGAGTTGCCTATTCCACGATCATTAGTAGATTTTTAGGATTTCTACTACTACTGTTTATTTTAGTGAAACGAAATAAAGGAACCTTACCGTTTCAATCCTTTTATAAATATGAAAAAGCAAACGTTAGACACTTATTAAACATTGGTATTCCTTCAGCTGGAGAGCAATTATCTTATAATGGTAGCCAAATGGTAATCACTTATTTTATCGCACAGCTCGGTACAGCAGCAATTACAACGAAAGTATATGTCCAAAATATTATGATGTTTATTCTCTTATTTTCAATTGCAATAGGGCAAGGAACTCAAATATTAATTGGCCATATGATTGGTGCCGGTGACATTGATTCTGCATACAAACGTGGAATTAGAAGTCTCCAAATTGCGATTGTAGTTAGTACTTTTGCAGCTGTTGTCGTTTATTTTTCAAGTGATTTTTTACTCGGTATTTTCACTAATAATGACTATATTATTGAAGAAGGTGCATTGCTCCTACTCATAACAATTATTCTAGAGCCAGGACGTGCTTTTAATTTGGTTGTGATTAATTCCTTACGCGCAGCTGGTGATGTTAAATTCCCTGTATTTGTTGGCGTTCTATCTATGTGGGGAGTCAGTGTTACTTTCACATGGTTTTTCGGAATATTTTTAGAACTTGGTCTAGTCGGTGTTTGGATTGGCTTTATTGCTGACGAATGGCTTCGCGGAATTTTAATGCTTGGTCGGTGGCGTTCAAAAGTTTGGATCCGCAAATCATTTGTTTATACTAAAGAAGCAGAGGAGTAATCCTCTGCTTCTTTTACTTTTCTATTTCAATATCATATTTCCGTAACCAGTAATCTACTTGCCCTAAATAAGCTAGTAATTGAGGCCCTCGCATAAGTTGACCAAACCATGGTGTATCAATTTCTTTTCCTTCACTAGCGACAAGTTTTTTAATTGATTCTTTATCAAATAAATCAAATAATCGCGCATTTGGATCAGCAATAATTTGATTCATCCATCCTACAACCGCAGCTGTATAAGCAGGGTGATGTGTCTTCGGATATGGACTTTTCTTTCGATATAAAATTTCATCTGGAAGTAACCCTTCTAAAGCTTTTCTTAGAATGCCCTTTTCTCTACCTTGATATGTCTTCATTTCCCACGGAATATTCCATACATATTCAACTAAACGGTGATCACTAAACGGGACGCGCGCTTCGAAACTTGCCCCCATGCTCATACGATCTTTTCGATCTAATAATGTTGGCATAAACCAATGCATATTCAAATAGAACATTTGTCTTCTCTTCTTATCGATTTCACTTTCACCATCATAAACAGGTGTTTCGTCAACTGTTTCTTGGTAACGAGCGAGCATATATTCATGTAGGTCTAGTTTATCTTGCCATTCTTTTGTTAGTAAACCGGTTCGAACATCTGCTGATCGAATCCAAGGGAAGCCTTCACGATCTAAATCTTCTTCCCTGTAAAACCAGGGATACCCACCAAATATCTCATCCGCACATTCTCCGGAAAGCGCAACTGTTATCTCTTCTTTTGTTTTTCCACAGAACCAATACAGTGAACTATCAACATCCGCCATTCCAGGAAGATCACGGTATTCAACTGCATTTTTTAATAAGTCGGCTAGCGTTTCATTATCGAGTACATACGTATGCTGTTCTGTTTTGCATGCATCAACCATTTTCCCTATAAAATCTGCATCACTGTTTGGCTGGAAGGTGCTTTTCTTAAAATAACGTGCATTATCTTCATAATCGATTGAAAAAGTTGGGAGAGTTTGCTGCTTTTCTTTTTTTAGATAATTTGCTGCAATTGCTGTAATTGCACTTGAATCAACACCACCAGATAAAAAAGTCCCAATTGGAACATCAGAAACGAGTTGGCGTTCTACTGCATCTGTAAGTAAGAAACGTATTTGCTTTGCCGTTTCCTCAAGACTATCTTTATGGGCTTTGCTTTTAACGTTCCAATACCTTTTTGTACGAAAACCGTTACGGTCGACTATACCAACATGTGCAGCTTTTAATTCATTAATACCCTTAAAGACGCCATTACCAGGTGTTCTAGATGGTCCAAGAGCTAACAGTTCACTCACTCCATCTTGATCTAGAACGGCTTTTACGTCTTCATGTGCTAGTAGTCCTTTGATTTCCGAAGCAAAAAGAAATGAACCATTTTTTTCGGTATAAAATAATGGTTTAACACCTAAACGATCACGAGCGAGAAAAAGTTTTTCATTCTTAGAATCCCAAATAGCAAATGCAAAGATCCCATTAAATTTCTCTACACACTCTTCCTTCCACTCGATATAGCTTTTCAACAATACCTCTGTATCAGAATGTGAATCAAAGTGCCACCCGCGTGTTTGTAATTCAGTTCGGATATCCTCGGTATTATAGAGTTCTCCGTTATAAACAAGCACATAATCATTATCTTCTTTTAGACAATGCATTGGTTGCTTTCCACCAGCAGGATCAACAACAACCAAACGCTTATGTCCAAACGCTACATGTGTATCGATCCACTCTTTTTGTTCATCTGGCCCTCTATGTTGCAAGGCATTTGCCATATTTTTTATTGTTTGCTCGGACTTAGTTAAATCCTTTTGATAATCAATCCATCCTGTTATACCGCACATAATTTGATCACCACATCCTCTCGCATATTGAAAAATAAATCTTATGTCTATTTATATGATGGGCGGCGGGGAATGTGCCAACTATTAAAGGCTCATAATTATCTAAATTAGGAATATATGAGCCGTTAGATAATTATATGCGTCCTTCAGCGAAATATATGATCCCTTCCGCAAATTATATGCACCTTTTAGAAGAATAAATGAGCCTTCCTAAAATTATATGAGCCCTTAAAGCTAATCCACTTATTTCAAGATATATTTTACTCCTTTATTCTTACCAATCACTTTAAAATTAGCTTTTTGTAATAATCTTGTTGCAGTTTTTCTTGATTCTAAGTTCAAAAATTCTCTAGCTTGCTGATTTGTTATCTCATTTCCAAAAAGAATCTTAAATTCCTGAAAAGTTCTGCTAGAAGCATCCGAATCTTTATGAAAGCTACTCGGACAATGCCAACTTCGATTTTCCCTAATCATAAAAGCTCGTTTGCAACTCGTACACCAAACACCATTACGTATCGATTTTCGATGAATACGATACTTTTCGAAGACAGTAACATTTGATGGTTGATGCGAATCTCTTAAATGGTTTGCTAGTTGTAAAGTTTCAGGCTGATTTGTAGGTACACTTGAATAGGATGCTAGTAATTGGGTAATATGCTGAGGGAGTCTTTCACGAAGTAAAAAATTTGGCTGTGTGCCGTTAACTTGTAAAATGCAATTTGGATTTGCAAACACTACGACTGTATATACTGGTATGTCAGGTCTGTCCAAATAGCGTTGCAATCGAGAACGTTGCATCTCAACTTGTGCACGAGGATCATCAAAACGATCTAGTGCTCCATTATCACGTTTTCTAGTCAGTAAACCAGTCTCTACTTCATAAGTCAAAGAGCCTGTGTAGTTTTTAACTTCTACTATAAGAATGAAATTAGAAAACAACATTAGTGTATCGATTTGAAAGAAATCAGATCCAACCTTATCTTTTATACGAAGGCCATGCAAGAAGAGTGGTTGTTTCACAAGTTGTCGATAATAATAATCAAGCAACTGTTCTCCGTTATAACCGGATTGTTCTCTTCTTAGATTTTCTGTTAATAATGAGTATAGTGGATCTAGTGGTGAGATTCTAGGAGCAATAACTTCTAGCTGAAGGTGGATAGCTGTTTTATGATGGGGTAGTATAATCAAATACCAAAACCTCCTTTTAAAAATTATTATACCTGAATTACATAATTAATAGAAACAAAATAAAAAGAGTTCCACTCATATAATACGAGTAAAACTCTCTCTTCTTCCAATCCTATAAGGGTAAAAATCCCCATGGTAATCGGCCAAACCCTAATGCAAGCACAATTACTAATGAGACAGCTAATTGGACCATGAATCCTTTCGTCGGTTTCCCTTTTGCATATCGAACTAACAGGATTTCCAAGCAAGCGATTACCCATAGTCCTGCAGCAGCTTTGATAATCAACTCCGCCATATAACTATTCCAAGTACCTGAGACAATATAATTATAGAATAAGTCGCCTCCAGAATATAAGATTAATAGATAGGTAAGTCTTGTAATCATATGCATTATTTTCGCTGGTTTTTGTTTTTTGTTTTTGTAGAATGAAAAGGTAACTGCAAATAAAATAAGTGCTAGAACCCATGCTGTGATGTGTAAATGAATCATTTCTTTTTTCCTCCTATACTATAGATTTATCGTTTGTTCGGTAACTTCTCCATGTACATGAAACGACGCCATACCCACTCAATTGGACCAAAACGATAGCGTTTCACATAGATACTGCTGAGCAAGATCTGAACAAGGTAAACTGCGCATACGATACCGATACTTCCAAGTGGTTTTATATTACCATATAACCCAAATCCAGTCGAATAAAACAAGAAAAAGCATACAATTGATTGGAAGATATAATTCGATAATGACATTCGACCTACATACGTAAATGGCTTAAATACTTTTTGCCAGAATGTTCGTTGATACGCTAATGTAATTGTCGTCAAGTAAAAGATCGCTGATGCTGACCCACCAATACTATCTTGAATCATGGATAACCATGCTGGATTCCCCCATATATATAATCCTGCTTTTATGCCAACAAACAATACCAAGGAAACGAACCAGACTTTATGCAAAAATGATTGGTGTGCTTCAACATTATGCAACCATTTCTTTCGAGCTGTTACCATTCCTAGTAAAAATAACGGTAACAGATTACATGCTAAGATAAAGTAAGTGAAAACACCATTGCTGTAAGACCAATCTTGCAAATTCTGTGCCCATATATCTAGTAAACTTCCTGATCCATAGCGATTAACTGCTTCTTCGATCGCAGTGAGGTTATAGCCACCCAATTGGTCACGAAAAGGATACAAAGCCCACGTGTATAACAACGTCGGAATGGTTAATAAGCTAATTGCCCAGGCAATCAATGTCCGATTCGATCTTTTAAAGAATAAAAACAGAAACATACCAATAATGCCATATGTAAGCAGAATATCCCCATGCCAGATTAAAAACGCATGAATCAAACCGAAACCAATTAGTATGACTAAACGTCGAAAAATCAGTTTGTTAACAGGCTGCTCTCTTCGTTTGATATTTTCAACTATTACTTGAATTCCAAATCCAAATAAAAAGGAAAATAACGTATAAAAACTAGCCTGAAAAAAAATATCAATAAATACTTGAATGCTTTGATCGATACCAGATGTCCAAAAGGTATCCTCCCCACCATACAAAAAATAAGGAGCATTAAAAGCAGGTACATTGACCATAAATATTCCAAGAATAGCAAATCCTCTTGCTGCATCAATCCAGGTTAATCGCTTTTTTTCTGTTAAAGGTGATACCTGTTGATTCATAAAATCGCCTCTCCCTAATCATCTAAACTGTCATACATTCTATTGTATAGGAAAATGACACAGAATTGAATCAGTTTCATAAACTGCTAAAAAAGGAGGAGTTAAAATGCCTGCTATAGTCGGCGCTGTGAAAGTAATAACGATTGGTACATCAAGTATTTTTCATATAGGTGATGTTTACATGATGCAACCCAATTCTAGTGCAAAAACTTTTGCAGGTGGTGGTTCCTTTAACACTGGAGACGGTATTACCATTCAGTTAGATCAAACAAATACAACAATAAATGACCAAGACAAATTCGATCAAGTGATATCGAGTTTATAAAGATTGAGGTGTGAGAAGTGGATTTAACCGTTCATCAATCAATAGCTATTCATATGTTGAAGATCGGCAGTATTTCAAACTCTTCTGTTCTTCAAATTGGAAGCGCTGGATCAATCCAAGCCTCATCCCAGCTCTATAACACAGGTGAATACCAAGATCTCGCTGAACCCGCTGAATTACAGCCTGGTGTAGATACACCACTAGTACCACTTATCCCCCCATCGTAAGCACAATTGGGCTACTGACACATATATTAGTAGAAGATAACTATACACTTGACTTGTAGCGAGGAGGGGTAAGGTGTGAACGATCCCGCATGGTATGAATACATTCAGCAACTGCATCAACATATAATAGAACAAGATAAAAAAATTCAAACACTTACAGAAAGACTTGATCAAATGGAATATCAACAACCCACAAACCAACAAACTACAATTGAAAAGTTAGAATATCATTTCGATCAATTAAAAATTGAACGGATGGACGGCACATTGCATATTGGTTTAGCACCAGAAGACTTCACTAAAATGGATAATTTTTCACTTCCACTTCGCAGTCAAAAACAAAATCATCAACAGTTAATCCATGAATTAGATAATTATCTAACACGTGAAGGAGATACGATGTTGCAACAACTCGTTCATGAATATCAGTACCAACTAGATGAGTCTAACAGACAGTTGCTTTTAGAAGATATTCGAAAACAACTACCAGGACGTGTAACTTACTATGAACAGGAAGGAATAAAGCAACAAATTAAAAATAATCAACAATTAGAGACTTACATTCAGCAACAAATTCAAGCTGAAATTCCACATTCCTTACGTCTCTATTTTGAGAAAAAAACAAATAAAGGAGATTAGTTCTTATGAATTTTGAAGTGCATAATTGGAAATTACACGTTGGTAATGTAGATATCACAGCAATATCTTCTTCATCCGTTTTCTTAGTTGGAGACAATGATTCGATGCAACTCCAATCGTATTACGATACACCACCAGACTCCTATATTGTTGGCTCATTGGTGCCACTTAGTCGAATGGATGTTGGAGAAAATAATGTTACGCACGAGTAATGTCAAGCTAGTACGTGTCAATTCTATTGGTTATTCTTCTATTCTAGAAATTGGTGATGCAAAACGTTCCAAACAGACAAGTAAAGCGATCGCTATTCAGAGGGAAAGTGACATACAATCAGATGAAGGAATCGCGTTTTCGGATTTCCCTATATTTGAAAGACCGTCCCCTTCATTTACACCTGGAACACCAGTAATAAGAAGAACAACCAATCACAAAGCAATGATTACAGTGAATTCTGTTGACGTTACAGGGCTAAGTGCTTCTTCCGTTATGCAAGTAGGAAATCTAAAATCAATCCAATCTGAGGCAAGGATAAAGCATATTCGGATTCTACAAGGAACAAACAAATAATATATGCATACGATATGATAAATACACGAAAAAGTAGGTGTGTCAAAATGCCGTCGATTGTTGGACCGATTAAAATTAACGAAGTTGGTGGTGTAATTAATTTCGGTGATAGTTTTTATTTAGCACCAAAGAGCGCCTCCAAAACAGCTGCTGGTTCTGGGGCTTTTAACACTGGAGACTTTATCAATACAAACACTGGCTTTAACGCAACAAATGCAATTGATCCAGATGTCGTAGATCAAGTAGTTAGTGGTAACGCATAAAATAAGTGGGGAACCCCACTTTTACATAACAATTAATTATTAAACAAAACGATAAACCCAACTAGATCATCGCCGAATAACCATCAACTAAGACGTAACAATCTGGTCTTACTCGCTACGTCAGCAAATAGTTTCGCTTTCCGTGGGCACAACCCATAGCCGTCAAGCTAAGCAGTACGATTTAAAAAAACAAAAAAATACGATACCCTAACGGATAAGAAGTAGTTATTTGGAGGGGATATCGATGTATTTCAAGAAAGAAATGGAGCCATTTATTCAAGGCATTCATCAAGTGTTATCAGTCTCTGAGGTGCGTCAATGGGCGCGTGAAATTTGTTTTGTTCAACGCCAAAACAAATTAAAGCCAGAGGATTTTCTAAGTATCTGTGCCTTTATGCAACAAACGGTTGGATCTGAACGATTGAGTAAGTTATGTGCAACGATCACGCGGTTATCTGGCGCAGATATTTCTAAACAAGCCTTACATCAACGTTTCAATGAGAAAAGTGTAGCCTTTCTCAAGGGGATTTTCTTTCAATTAGCGCAACAACAAGATCTTTTTATGTCTCCCTTGCATATAGATCGTCTATTTTCTCGTATACGTATTTTAGACGCTACTTCTTTTGGTGTACCTAAAAATAATCCAGATCACCCGGATGGTGCCAAAATCCAATTAGAATATGAACTATTTGAAGGGAAATTTCTGCATACATTCCTTTATGACCAAACAAAAAGCGACCAACATGCAGCACGGGAATTGGAAGACACAATTGAACCAGGAGATCTTATCTTGCGCGATTTGGGTTACTTTTCTGGGGAACACTTGAAGAAAATAGATCGTGCAGGTGGCTTTTATATCTCACGTGTCCCTGCCAATATGACGTTTTGGACATGGGATGAAAAAGGAAAGATGATGCAAATTAAACCAGAAGCGTTGTATCATAGCGATTCCTTTATTACATTGATAAAGAATATCTATCAAAATGTCTACAGGCATGGAAGGAAAGACCATCGTTATCAACATAAGAGTCCTTTTGACATTCTATATCTTACGTATGAACAAACCTTCCAAGCAGTATAGGCTTACGGTATACATTTTTTTAAAATAGTAAAGTGGCTTATTATTACGCATACATCTAATTGGAAAATAATTCAACTTCATGTTAGAAGTTAGTTGCGTAATGTTTGTTTTTTCTATAGTTTATCCTTAGCTTGACGGCTATGGGGCACAACCTCAGCTATCTATAGAAGCAAAGAACGCTTCTATAGAGGATCTTCGGTTCGTGCTATTCCCACAGGAGTCTCAACCATTTGCTTCCTTCGCTGATTAGTGGATTTATTTTTAAGTGTAAGACAGAATCATGTCGAAATATTTTCAAGAAACGAATGATTAATGTGTTTATTTGTAGTTCATAAAATGTTTAAAGACAAAACCAGTGGATCAAGTGAAATGGGCGACACTCCTGCAGGAACAGCAAATGTTTTCGATGGGATGAGTAATCGCAATCCCACGGGCTGAAGATCCACTCGGAAGCGTTTTTTCTTCCGAGTTAGCTGAAGCCGTGCCTGCGGAAAGGGAGCCCATTTCGCTTGAGGAGCGGGCATAAATTCTGTTGTATTGCAATTTATATAAAGAATGTTACGTCGCAGTTTCTATCTACCGCTAATTTGAAAAAGAAAAGCTGATGCATTATTATCGCATCAGCTTAAAATTATGTCACTTCAAATACTATTGCTTTATCGAAGAAGTATAGATATTTTGCTTTGACTGGCTTTTTCCAAATTTCTTCTAATGCACGTGCATATAAATTCATTTGAACTTTATAGCGTTCAAGTAATACCTTTTCATCTACATCTCCTTGGATCTTATCTGTTTTATAATCAATTAATATCCAACCATCATCCAAAGGTATTAATAAATCCATTACACCCTGAATGAATATACGTTCCTTTTCTTCCTTATTCCAATCAGGATAAACCTCACTTGCATCTACAGTCAAACTAAACGGCACTTCACGATGCATCGCTGACGTCTCCGTCTCTACTACTTGCTTACCAATAGTCGTTTGAAAAAAATTAAGAATAGCAGGTAAATTAATAACATCAGCTTGATCTTGTGTTAAGATTTCACGTACGACCATTTTTTGTACCTCTTCAGCAAGTTCCGCTTCTTGCCACTGTTTTGTAAATGGCAAATGTTGCATTACCGTGTGCATTGCTGTTCCTACTTCCGCTGCACTCAACTTTTTTTCTTTTTGCATAAAAGCTGGTCGTCTCATAATTGGTGTTTGGAAAGTTTCAACTAGCTTGGTATCACTATAATCATCTTTTACTTCATGTTGTCTTTTAATTTCTGTTACCGTCTGTTTCGCACGATAACTTGCTGCTTGTTTGTGGGGATAAGTGAAATTCAAACGATCCCGCACTTTCACATCTAAATCTTCATCTGTAGTAGGAATCGTTTGCCAATTCTTGATTTTATCAATCAAATCCACTGAAGCCGTTTCTTTCTTTTCTACAATTGTTCGGTAAACATCGGCATTCTCTACTTGTATTTTCCACTTTGATTCATCGTTTTGAATTACAAGCGGAATTTTCTCACTCAATTCAGTATCACGTAAAACCGTAGCCTGTTGGTGTCTGATTAATGTTGAGGCTACCCAATCAAGATACGTGTTCGTTTCCAAACGATAATGTGCTGGCAAAACTAGTTCGCTATGTTCTGTTATTTCTTGCCACTTCGCTTGTTTTTTCTCAAAAGAAGCTATCGTTCCTATCATAACAAGTTTCTCTTTTGCACGTGTTAATGCAACATATAAAACACGCATTTCTTCAGCCCATAACTCTCGCTGCATTTGCTGTTTTAATGCATGATAAGCAAGTGTTGGATACATGATTCTCTTTTCAGGATCAATATATTTACTACCAAAACCTAGATCTTTGTGCAAAAGGTATTTCTGACGTAAATCTTGTTGATTAAATTGCTTATCCATTGCCCCTAAAATAACGACTGGAAACTCTAATCCCTTACTTTTATGGACCGTCATAATGCGTACGACGTCTTCTTGTTCACCTAATGCACGTGCTGCACCTAAATCATCTCCATTTTCTTCCATGCGATCAATAAAGCGTAAAAATCGGAATAACCCACGGAAGGATGTCGCTTCATACCCGCGTGCTCGATCATATAAGGCACGTAGGTTAGCCTGTCTTTGTCGTCCACCAGGTATGCCACCAACAAAATCATAATAACCTGTGTCACGATAAATCTGCCAAATCAATTCTGCTAAAGCACCTTGACGTGCTTGCAAACGCCAATCTTTTAACTGTGTCAAAAACAATTCAATTTGGGCTCTTTTCACGTCTGAAGTTGTCTGGTTAACAAACGTTTGTAATGCTTCATAATAACTTGTTCGTTTTTTAGATAACCGAATTTGGGCAAGATCTTCTTCATTAAGTCCAACAATTGGAGAGCGCAATACACTAGCTAGAGGGATATCTTGTTTTGGATTATCAATTACTTTTAATAGACTAAGCATAATCTTAATTTCAATTGCTTCTAAGTAACCCGTTGCTAGCTCCGCATAAACTGGAATCCCTTGTTGTTTAAGTTCTTCCATTATGGTAGATGCCCATGTCATTGACCGCATTAATATCACGATATCACGATATTCAATATTTCGTTTCGCTCCTGTTGCTTTATCAATTACTTGCATTGGTGGTGTGTCTTTATTTCCAATCCATCCCTGAATCCGTGTTGCATAAGCACGCGCTTCGATCTGTGCTTTTTCTAAGTCTTCTAAACTCTCTGCTTGTTCTTCGTTTGGATCTTCTTGTGTTTCACGATCAATAATTACAACTTCCGCATCTGCGTCCATTAGAGCAATATCATCATACATAAGGTTTGCATAAATTAAAGCTGCATCATCTTCATAGGCGATCTCGCCAACTTCTTCATCTATTAGCTGCCTGAAAATATAGTTTGTTGCTGACAGTACTTCTTTTCTACTCCTGAAATTTCGCGCTAAGTCAATTCGGTGTGCTGGATGGCTCTTTGCAGCAAATTGGTTGTACTTATTAATAAACAAAGATGGCTCCGCATGACGAAAACGATAAATACTTTGTTTCACATCCCCAACCATAAACATATTACCAGGATCTTTTTGCGTAACTAATGTTAATAACGTTTCTTGTACTAAGTTCGTATCTTGATATTCATCTACTAAGACTTCTGAGAATTTCGCTTGTAGCGCATGGGCTACTTCTGACGGTTTTGCTTCAACTTCCGTTGATTCCTCTGCTAATAAAATCGCTAGAGCATAATGTTCTAAGTCAGAAAAGTCGACGAGCGCCTTTTCTTTTTTTAAGATAACATAATTTTGTTTAAATTCCTTTACAAGGATCACGAGTTGCTTCATCGTTGGATACAAGTGCTGCATATCGGTTAAATAACTAGAAAGTTCTCGCGAAAACCAGTCTGTGGCAAGGTCATTCCAGCGTTTTTTATATTTAGCTCGTATTTCTTTCACTTTTTCCTTTTTAGCTTCATCAAAATCCGCTTTCTTACGGGATAATGCGGTGAACTTTGAATTTTTAAATATTGCTTGGACCATGTCCCAGCCCATTTCCAATTGAGTACTCGCTTCTTGAATCATAGCCAAATCAGCATCAATTGCATCTGCATAATGGTAAGGGCCATCACTTTCTCTTGTTAACGCAAGAGCTGACTCCGCCTCTGAACGCATCGCAAAAAGCTGACTTTTTACATCTCTTTTTAAGATCTGTAACCAATTAATTTGACTCTCATCTGTATCTGGACTAACTTGGTACATTGCCGCAAGATTGTCTAACCACTGTTCTGGCCAAGGATTTTGCATTGCAAAATTATACAATTTTAAGACAAGCGCTTCTACTTCTAAGTCACTACGATCACTAGAGAAACGATCAATTACTTCAAAAAATGCATCCTGTTCAGCTGGCTCTTTGCCATACCACTCCTCAAACAAATCTTCTAATACCTCTTGACGCATCAAATCCCCTTCGACACTATCAGCAATTCGAAAACCTGGATCAATATCCAGTAAATAAGAATTGCGACGGATTAAATCCATACAAAAAGAGTGCAATGTTTGAATCGACGCTTGTTGTAGTAAAGATAATTGTTTTTTCAAATGGAACGATTCAGGGTTATCTTCTAATGCTTTCTCAAGTGCTTCTGCAACACGATTTCGCATTTCTTGTGCAGCAGCATTTGTAAACGTCACAACTAGTAGGGAATCTATATCAATAGGCTTATCCTGGTTCAACAATTTTTGAATAATACGCTCTACTAGAACTGCTGTTTTCCCTGATCCTGCCGCGGCTGCTACTAGCGTATCGCTACCATGTGTGTAAATGGCATCTTCTTGTTCCTTCGTCCATTGTGGCATTAGAATTCCCCCTTTGTGATGATTTTTTGTAATACTTCCTCTTCTTTATACGTTTGCAATCTTCTATAATTGTTCTCTGGTAACGTTGCATCGAATTGACAAACAGAGCGGAATGAGCAAAAGCTACATGCTGTTTGTTGCTTTTGTTGATACGGATTTAAATGAACACCACCATTTGTTATATCAACACCCGCTTCAGTCATTAATTGCCGAACATAGCCTTGTAGATGACTAAAGTTTTCATTGGATGTAATTTGGGAACCACTTCTAAACGTTCCATCCTTTTTCAATCCTGCTGGAATAACTGGACTCATACCTGTTTCTAAATCTGTGTCCATCAGTTGGACCACTTCTTCATCCTCGATTAACAAGCCTTGCATCTTAAACTTCTTGAATAACTTTTCCTCAAGTGATTGCTCATCTAATGCTTTTGTTTCTGATATGATTGGATTATGAACATGAAAATACAAAACCCCAGCTGGAGTAGCTTGAATTCCTAACCATTTTTCTGAATTCGCTAAAATAACATCCAAATATGCAAGCATTTGTAGGGATAAGCCATAATACACTTCTACCAAATTCAGCCCTTGAGCACTTGATTTATAATCAATGATTCGCAAATAAAGGGCATCTTTTATATTAGCGCGGTCCACGCGATCGATTCTTCCACGTAAAACGAGCTCATGTCCATTTGGTAAGTCTAATTGCAAGGGATCTAATTGACTTTTTGGTAATCCGAAGCCCATTTCCAATCCAATAGGAGAAAAGTTACTCTTTCTCGATTGTTCACTTAAGACATACGTTACTCGTGAAATAATTCGCTCTAATTTTGTTTTCATATATTCGTAACGATTCGAACTTTGCAAAATTTGATGTTGTAAGATCGGAGCAAGTTGCTTCACAGCTCGCTGTGCATATTGATCTGCTTCTGATTGATAAACATCTACAAACCCACGGCCTTCTTTTTGAATCCAATCGGTGATTTGCTTGAGTGCTTCATGAAATAATTGACCGATATCAGGTGCATCTAATTTATATGTTCGTCTTTCTTCCAAACCTAAGCTATATTGAGCAAAGTGTTGGTAAGAACACCGATGATACATTTCCATCCGAGATACACTTGCTTTTATTTGTTTTGGATATAATGCTTCAACAGTTTCTTTTGATAAATTCGTTGTGCTATTTTGATAAAATAAACTTTTTAGAATCGTATTTGTTTTACTATGTTGATCATGGTTTATAACAAACCAATTAAACACACTCCACCAAATTGGATCAATTGGATAAGCACGTTGATACTTTGCCAATTGAGCTGTTAAAGCTGATCTCGTTTTTGTTGGTGTTGCAACAAATCGATCAGAATCGGTCATTTCCTCTGGATCAGGTAATAAAATACTTTCAGAATTTGCAGGAAATAAGTCGTTTATTCGTTTAACCAAAGAAGATGGCATCTTGCCCTTTCCTTCCGCATCACTAAGTGGATAACTGATCCATAGCCTCTCTGTTGCTACAGTGAAAGCTAAATAAACATAAAACCAATCATCTAATAATTGTTGCTTTTCTCCATCCGCTAATTTTAATCCATGCTCTTCTAAAGCATTCCGATCCTCTTCTGATAACATTCCATCAATACTTGGCTTCATCGGCCACGTACCTTCATTGACCCCAAGTAAAAAGGCGGACTTAATTCCACTTACCCGTGAACGATCAATCGTCCCTATCACGACATGATCAATACTAGGTGGGACATGGGAAAACTTTAACGTTTCAAATCCCGTTTCTAAACTTTGTTGGAACAACTGTAAGGAAATCTTTTCATCCCCTGTAATCTCGACCATTTCATCAAGCAATTGCATAACAGCATCCCATACTTGTCCTTGCTCACGCGCTGCTTCAATCTGACCGTTTTCATCTAATTGATCGCGAATTTCTTCTAGTTGTTTGGTAATATCTAATGATTCTAGCCATGCAAACAAAACGATAGCCCTTTCTTCAATCGTCTTTGCTTCTCTTAAGCTATCATCTAATGGTTTCATTGTCTGGATAATTTGTTTACGATAGTGGTTAATTTGTTGCTGTATTTGTCTTTCTTGATCTGTTTGTGTCGCATGATCAAACCCACGAAAACGCTGGAAAATCCAAGACTTTTCGCCAAGCCATTGCTTTCTTCCACGTATGCCATATTCCAACACATAGTTCTCTAATGTATCAACAGCATTCTCATCTAAGGGATCTTTTTGATCTTGGGCGGGAATTAACCCCGTCTTCAACAAACGAAAAACCGCATCATAACGCCAATTCCCACTCACAACATCCAATGCAGAACGTATTAATTCAATCAATGGATGGTGAAGCATCGTTCGTTTCTCATCAATAAATGCGGGAATCTGATAATCTTGAAAAATCGTAGCAATCAAGTCATGATAGACCGCGGTTTCTCGAACTAATACAACCATATCTTGATAACGATAACCTTCTTCTCTGACTAATCGAAGAATTTCTTGTGCTGCTCCTTCTACTTCTGCTCGCGGATGTACAGCTTGCGCTATTTGAATCGGTACTTCAGCATGATAAGCAGGAGCAGGACGTTTATCGAAATATTTTTCTAAATGAGCAAAATAAGGGGCTATTTCTCCTTCTTTTGGCTTGACTAATTCAACTTTTTTTCTGAGTGCTAGATTATCTGCCATTTGATTTAATGTTTGATATGTCTCTTTTGTTTGAGAAAATAAATCAAATTGGGAGACTGTTTCATCTGTAGCCTGATCCATTGTTAATGTTACTGTTACATCGTCACTTTTTTTCATAATTGCTTCTAAAACCAATTGCTCTTGTGGCGTGAATCGATGAAAACCGTCTATATATACAACAGCATCTTCTAAAAAAGTTGTTTCTGCTATTTTCTCTGCCAATAAAGCTAATTGGTCTTCACTATCAATATACTTTCCATATAATACGTTTGATAACTTATCATAAATATAATGTAAATCCTCTAATTTTTGTTTAAGTCCTATTTCATTTGGTTCGAGATGGTGAAAACGATCCATTTCGCTTATTTGCACAGATAGCATGTCTGGTGTAATACAATAGCGTTTAAACTCCGTAATCATTGTTTCCATTTGATCAATAAAACCCTGTTTCTCAATTGACTTCTGAAACATTTGCCAATCAGTTGTCCGTTCTTCTATAATTTTCCGAAGTATCATCTGTACACCAATCGAACTAATAAATTGCTTCGTCGCACCACCAGTTTCCTGGAGAACACGCCAAGCAAGTCTAGAAAAACTAAAAACTTGTGCACGAATGCTTCCACTAACTGCTTCATCCTGTATTAATGCATATTCTTGTTGAAATGTCATTTGATCTGGAACTAAATATATAATTGCTGGGCCCATCGGGTCACTTTTTAACTTGTTTTTTATTTCAGCTAAGCATTGATTGCTCTTTGAAGTTGTTGCATTCCCTAATAGAAATCGTATTCCCATAATTTCTTCTCTCCTATCATTGGATCGACTAAATCTATTTTAACATGTCTGCCCCAAAAAAAAGAGTGTGGACACCTATTTGTGTCCACACTTTAACCTAATCTGTAAAATGAAATCCTACTTGGGAAACAGGCCAATACCGAATATCAACTTTTCCCACAACTGTCTCTTGATCAATAAAACCAAAATAACGACTATCCAAGCTATTCCCTCTATTATCGCCTAGTACAAATAGTTTCCCTTCAGGTACCTGATTTTCACCTGTTACTTCTTCTAAAGTAAAATCTTTTGTTAATGTTCCTGTTACTCGATCACGAAATGCCTGCAAATAAGCTTCTTCGACATATTCTTCGTTAATATACAATTTATCATCTTTTACTCTAATTTGATCTCCCGGTTCTCCAATTACCCGTTTCACATAATCTTCTTTATCATTTGCATGAAACACAATAACATCAAAACGGGACACATCTGAAAAATCATATAATACTTGATTTACCATAATTAAATTACCATCATACAATGTTGGCTCCATTGATTTTCCATCTACTACATAACTTGCAAATAAATAAGAACGAAAAAACATAGCAAAGATTACTGCAATTAAAATTGTTCGCAACACAATCCAACGATTCCATTTTTTTCGTTTCATCTGGATTCCTCCAAGGTATTACTTATACTATTATACCCAGGAGGTAGGAAATTTAATCCTTTTTCATTCCTATTTAGCGCCCATTTTTCCTCTTCTATGTAGGAATCTTTCAATAAATTTACCAAGTAACCAAAATAACGAAATACTAATACCTACTACAATGGCTTTAACAGGATTTTGCGCAAAAGATGCGATACTGCTGCCTACATAAGCAATAGAAAAAATCATAACTGTTTTCCCTAACAACACAGCTAGGACAAATTGATACATACTGATTTTTGACAAGGCAGCTACTGTATTAATAATAGCCGACGGAGAAAAAGGAAAGCACATCAATAAAAATAATGGACCGAATCCGTGACGTTCTAACCAATGCGTAACACGTTTAACTTGTTTATTATGACGTATCCAAACAAAAAAGCGTTTATCGCCTAACCTACGGACAATAAAGAATACAGCTATTGCCCCAGCACTTGCACCAGCCCAAGAAAGTAAAAACCCTTCTAATAAACCATAAGCTGCTGCATTCGTTATAACAAATACTACCAATGGAAGGAAAGGAAGAAATGCCTCAATGAACGGTAAAAGTAAACCAGGTAAAGGCCCAAAACTTTCATACGTTTTCAATAGCTGTTTTAAAAGTGTATCGAATTGATTATCTTCAATTAATTCTTGCATAGAATTTATATTCAAATTTATTGTATTAAATAAAATCATCGTTGACGGACTCCTCTATTGAAACAGTTACTTATACTTAGTTTACACTTTCTATCTTAATGTAAAACACCGATTTTTCCTATTATTTCGTTTTTTACCAATAAAGTTTTAAACTATCCATTTGAATTTCAATTAAATTAGGTTATAATAAGAACAAACGTTCTATAAAGGAGGGCAAAGATGCGCTATTTACATGATTCAGAATATGCATTAGGATCCCGGTTTTTATTCTTATCCATGGCAATTGTCGTCATACAAAAGGATTTAGTACAGATTGAAAAGGAAAAAGGATTTAAGATAAAAGAACCTTATTTGGAATTGCTTCAAAGAATGGAAAAAAGAGCTGTAGCAGAAAGACAGCAACTACGTAAATATATGGTACAGAAAAAGTTACAAGTAATTGCTTTGGAAAAAACGGATACCTTCTCATCCTATTTATACCTTTGCCAAGGACGAGAAGAGAAGCGGAATTACTTTAATCCTACCATTCGAAAAAATGTAGAAAAAATAATTCGTGAGTTGATGGAAAGCGTCCATACACCTTCAAACCATACACTAACAAGCTAATAATTATCCCCGTTTCACTAAATAATGAAGGAACCCATCATTAAATGAGTTCCTTCATTGTTTACATTTTAAATTAATCCTCTTTTCGCAAATATTGTTGCTTTTCAATATTCGAAATTGAGAGAAACTGTGACATAGATTCCTTACCCGCTCCACAATTGAAATGGGATCGCTTTCCGTGGGCACGACTTCAGCTAACTCGGATAAGCAAAAACCGCTTTCCGAGTGGATCTTCAGCCTGTGGGATTGCGATTACTCATCCCATCGAAAACATTTGCTGTTCCCACTGGAGTCTCACCCATTTCAATTGCTCCGCTGGATAGGTGTTAAAAGTGATATATTGTCTACTGGTCAGAATTTTTATTGTGCTTATGACAGTTGTTCACGTTATGCTGATTGATTGTAGCGTAGGACAGTCGACTCCTGCGGGAAAAGCAACAGCTGAAAATCCCGCAGGAAGCGCACTTTGCTTCCGAGGAAGTTGAAGCGTTGGGTCTGCGATTACTCGACCCATCGAAAAGACTTGCCCGCGGAAAGCGACTGACTGAAGCAAAAATCAACATGGCGGTTGTCTCGTAATTAAACTCATACGCAAGAAACATAAACAACTATCTTGATCAATCTGAATTAAGTAAGGACGAAAAAGTCATCATCTTTTCTTTTGTCTGGTCGTGGTGGAGTTGGGTTTATTCTTTTTTCTAGTAGGTAGCGGAATTGTGCTGTTCGTTGTAGTTGATTAATCATCGAGCCATAAGAAACTTCTAAGATGAGAGTCATACCATTCTTAAAAATAAATTCTGTCCCCCGATCTGGAGCTTTACGTATGCGGTCAATATGTGTGTGTGAAATCCATGAGCAATAAGGATTCTGAGGTGAAGAAGTAGGGAAAAAGTACATACCACTTGAAGGATCAATCGATATTGGTACTTTATGTTTAATTCCACAAACAGTACGTGCTCCTTCCTGCCTTCCTTTCAAACTACTACCAAAGTATTTACAAGCAGCATCAATTAACTTACAAGGTGATCCCTTAATATAATAGGGAGCATCCTCACTAATTTCTAACACTCTAGAAACATAAATACCATTCAATTTCTCTGCAATAATAGCTATAGTTACCGGATTAATTTCATAATCCTTCTCCATATTCATCCACTCCTTTATTCAATTTTGTTTAAGAATAATCTCAATTATTCAAAAACATAAATAGAATATACTACCAAAATGTAAATTTGTGTACTAAAATAGCCATTTGTACCTAAATTTGTCACATTTGTGTATCCAAAGCCTTCTTTTGTTATACTGAACATATAAATTATTAAGAGGAAGGAGTGAATTTATGTGGCATCTATTCAAAAAAAAACAGGCACAGGAACCTAAGAAAAAAAGACATTATCCAATCATAGATATTTCATTAGCAGAACTAAAACATGCCATCCATGAATATGGAATGGCTCTTCCAAAAGAAATTCCTTTAAGTATTTTAATAAATGATGACTTAAGCATTGATTACGAATTACTTGCTCCCGTTTTAAATGGTATACCTAGCAGAACCTACTACATGTCAATCGAAACATATCAATTATTTGAAGAACAAGATCAACAGTTAGCTGAGTACTTTGATAACGTCCAACGTGCAGTTGATGCGTACATCCAGCAAACAAACGAGCTACCTATTATTCATGGTGACCCTTATCATAAAGTAAGTTATCATAAATTAGAAAAACTACACCTATTGAATTATCGTCCTCATGAAGAATTCTATATAACCGATGAAGAAAACCTCATTACGAATATACGACCAAATTAACCAACAAAAAGGGAATATCCACTTTGAAACTTGGATATCCCCTAAACAGATACTACCTATTCTAATTCACGTTCTTTCATGACACGTTCGATATTATCAATCCGTTCCTGCATCGGAGGATGACTATAGCGCATCCACTTCACCCAAAAAGCTGGATTGATATCACTTTTAGATTGGATAGACATACGAACAAACCCTTCAATAGCCGGTTCCAAGTCTTCGGTGTGTGCAACAGCATAGGCATCTGCTTGTTCCTCCATTTGCCGCGAAACAAACAATGTCAATGGCTGGCTAATCGTTAAGAAGAACATGGTTATAAAAAGAAGAACTGGTATTGCTCGAATATCAAATAGTTCCATTTGCCGAAATTTCCGGTACATAATACGACGATAAAAATAAGCAATTAATAAAATTAAAACAAGCGCAAACACCAAATAACCTATAACACCATAATAAACATGGTGCATAACATAATGACCAATTTCGTGTGCTAAGATAAACAAAATCTCCGACTGATTCATACCTTCTAATGTTGTATCCCATAATACTATACGAGCATTTCCAAAGATACCTGTTACATAAGCATTAAAGGTTGTTACCTTTTCACTCATATTCACTTGCAACAATGTCGCATCCTGTAAACCAGCATCTGTTGTTAATGCTTCAATTGCCTGACGTAATTCTCCTTCTGCTAGCGGAGTGAAATTCTCATATAACGGATCAATCCATACCGGTTGAATATACACAACAAAGACAGCCACAGGAATCGTCATAAGCCACAGAATAACAGGCCAACTTTTTTTTCGTTTTTTAACCAACCACTGAAATGCTAATAAAAGTAAAGTTAAACCTATCCATAAAAAGAATAAATCAAGCGTTAACTCCCAAATCCAATCTACTAGTGATTGATTACTTGTTCCGACAGCATGTGTTACATAAAACCAAACGAGATCGAATGGTAATTGAATGAATTGATAAATGAATAAGAGGAACAATCCAACGAAACCAGTTTCTATGAAGTGATTACGCCACTGAAATACTCCCTGCCACTTACGAATCCATTCATATGTAATAACACCATATAATAGGATGAAAATTAGTGGTAACTTACCAAAGAATATCGCATGGGCAATTGCTGCATACTTAGTTTCACTAAGTGTCTGTAGTGGATACAAAAAAAGAAAATAACCAAACACAACAACAAGATAGACGAAGTAAGACAAGAGTATTTTTTTCACATTTTACCGCTCCAATTTATTCGATATAAAAACTATCCCTATCATTTGTTAAATAAGATAAGGATAGTTTTCCATTTACTAAATTTAATAAATTAAATCAATTAATTGTTCTCTTGTTATTTTACCAAGATAGTGTGGAACATCTATGTCTTCTAGTGCTTCTTCTAGCGCTTGACGCTGATAGCGTGTGTCGACCAATTGTTCTGCAATAATATTCACATCACCAATACCAAAGAAATCGCCATAAATCTTACAATCTTTAATGATACCTTTTGATACGTCCATCCGAACATCAACTAAACCTGCATCAAACTTATGCGACTTTTGAATGTCGAATTTAGGGGATTTACCAAAATTCCAATCCCATTGCTGATAACGGTCCTCTGAAAGCTGATGAATGTTTTTCCAATCTTCTTCTGTTAACTGGTAGCGTGGAACATCCTCAACATTTTCTGTATCAAAAATGTATTTTAGGATATATGATTTAAACGCATCCATTGGTAATTTTTCTTCCATGTATTCAGAAATATTTGCAACTCTACTGCGGATTGACTTTATACCTTTTGATTTAATTTTTTCTGCATTTACGTTTAAAGCTGACACCACATGTTCAATTTCAGAATCATACATCAATGTACCGTGACTAAACATGCGACCACGTGTAGTAAATTGTGCATTACCAGATATTTTACGTCCTTCAGCAATCAGATCATTACGACCACTCAACTCTGCCGGAACACCCAACTTCTGTAACGCATCAACAACAGGTTTCGTGAACTTCGCAAAGTTATGGAAGCTATCGCCATCATCTTTTGTGATAAAACTGAAATTCAAATTTCCTTCATCATGGTAAACTGCGCCACCACCAGATAATCTTCGAACTACTTTAATGCCCTTTTCATCAACATACTTTGTGTTAATTTCTTCAATCGTATTTTGGTTTTTTCCAATAATAATCGATGGCTTATTAATGTAAAACAATAAATATGTATCCTCTTCACCGAAATTATTTAATATATATTCTTCAATTGCTAAGTTAATGTGTGGATCTGTTACACCTTCATTATCAATAAATTTCATGTGAACAACCTCCTTTTTTCTAATTACTAGTGTAAAATATTCCTGATAAAAAGGCAATTTTACAATCTATACGTCCCAGATATAACTGGAACGCGCTAACGCGATAATTCCCGAATACTTTTGCTTTGCCTCTTTAACTAAGTCCGTTCGATCACCAAAGTGTGGATGATGGCTTAATAATAATTGACGTACGCCAGCCGCTTCTGCGATTGTGGCACACTCTAAACTGTTCATATGACCCGCTTTTGATCCATCCTGTCCTTGATAGAAACTACAATCCGCAATAAGCAGATTCGCGTTCTTGCTAAATGAAATGAATTGTCGCATATAACTGGAATCCGCAGTATAGACAATAACCTTGTCCCCATCGGTAATCCGCATTGCGTAACAAGTAACTGGATGCTCAGTTTTCAAAAATGTAATCGTAAATGGTCCAACCTGTAACGTTCTTTCCGGATCATAACCAATTCCTTCGGTAAAATGATGCGTAAGTTTTTCAAAAGCAGTCTTGTCATCCGTGTGACCATAGATCGGTAAAATGTCACTTGTATTATGAATTTGATTTTGGACAAGCCAATTGTACTGCAGGACTCCTATATCTGCAATATGATCGTTATGATAATGAGATAAGATAACCGCATCTAGTTCCATCGGGTCCGTATACTTTGGTAATTGAGCTAATACACCACTCCCACAGTCAATTAAACAGCTAAAATCATCTTTTTCTAACAAAAAGCTAGACGTGGCCTCTCCTATTTCCGGATATGCACCCCAAAAACCAACAACCGTTACTTTCATTTCGTCACCTCTACTAAACTTTATTCGGTAAAAATAGTGTAACATAATTCCATTAATTACTTAATAAAGTAAAACTTCAGCTAAAATGATCACAAGCCAAAAAAACACCCTTTAAGTAGAGTTTTCATCTCTATCTTAAAGGGTGCAGCATCAAATTTTAAAACAGCTTATTTTTGTAAAAATTCCAAGATATCTGCGACTGCTCGTTCCCCTTGATCAATACAATCAGGAATACCAATTCCTTGATAACCACTGCCAGCTAACAAGACACCAGGTAACTCTTTTTCCATTTGAACTCTTAGATCGTTAAGTCGATCAAGATGCCCAACTGTATACTGCGGCATTGCATCTCGCCAACGTGTCACAACATGAAAATCAGGTTTTCCTGATATTCCCATGATTTTTTTCAAATCTTTTAAAGCAATTTCTGCAATTTCTGCATCACTTAAATCAACAACACCTTCATCACCTGGGCGACCAACATAACATCTTAACATTGCTTTTCCCTCAGGTGTTGTGTTCGGCCACTTTTTATGTGTCCACGTACACGCGGTAATACGATAATTACTATTACGTGATACGACAAATCCTGTGCCATCTAAATTACTAGGAATCGAATCTACATCAAAAGTTAATACAACATTAGCAACTGAGGTAGCTTTTGTTTCACCAAAAACCTGCCAAAAGTCATATTGACTGAAAATACGTTTCACAACTGGAAATGCGGTTGTAAGAATCAGACTATCCGCTTTATTTACTTCCCCATTATCTAATAACAAGTGATAGTCTTCTGTTTTTTTCTCAATATGATCAACCGATGTTTCCTTATGTATAGAGACAATAGCCGGATCCAATTCCTTTTCAATTACGTCAATAAAAGACTGCAACCCACCCCGCAGTGAATAAAACTTACTCGTCTTATTGACTGGTCTATCCTTTTTCTTCGGTAATGTCTCACGCGAGCCTTTTATTAAACTACGATGTTTTTGCTCCATCTGATAGAATTGAGGGAAAGTAGCCATTAAACTAAGTTGATCAATGTTTCCAGCATAAATTCCAGATAAGAGCGGTTCAATTAAATTCTCTAATAGCTCATTACCGAAACGTCTCCGAAAGAATTCTCCAACTGATTGATCTGACTGGATCGTGCTTTTAGGTAATACGAAATCAGATAACATTCGAACCTTACCCTTTAAAGAAAACATATTTGATAGTAAAAATGGTGCCAATTGCGTAGGGATTCCCATAAACGAACCTTTTGGCATTTCATGAAGTTTATCTCCAACTAAAACATAAGCTTTACCAGTTCCATTTTTAACCAGATCATGATCAATTCCAACTTCATGTGCCAAACGTGCTGCAGATTCCTTACGAATCAAGAAAGAATCTGGGCCTCGTTCAATGGTAAAACCATCTTGTTTAATAGTCTCCATTTTTCCACCTAGCTTGTCAGAAGACTCTATTAAATCTATCTTATATGGTAAATTATTTGTTTTAATCTCTTTTTGCAAATAATAGGCAGCGGTTAAACCTGTTATTCCGCCACCAATAATTGCAATTTTTTTCTGTTTACTCATGCCTTATCCGTACTTTTGTATTTATTCACAACAACCTTTGCTAATGTTTCAATAAACTGTTCAGAAACATTAGGCATTGGTGGTCGATAATAACCTGCTCCAAGTTCATCACAAACTACTTTACATTCATAATCATTGTCATAACGTACTTCTAAGTGATCGACAATAAAACCAACTGGTGCATACACAAATGTACGGTAGCCTTTTTCATGATATAACGTTCTTGTTAGGTCTTGTACATCTGGTCCCAACCATGGATCAGGTGTATTCCCTTCACTCTGCCATCCAATTTCATAATTCTCAATTCCGGTAGCCTCTGAAATCAATTTTGCAGTAGTTTTTAATTGTTCTGGATACGGGTCACCGTCTTTTAAAATCTTCTCTGGTAAGCTGTGGGCAGATATAACAAGAACTGCTTTGTCTTTTTCATCTGTAGACATTTTCGCATACTCACCTAAAATTGCTTTCTTCCAATAGTCAATAAAACCAGGTGCGTCATACCAACTTTCTACAGAATTGATAACAGGTTTACCCAATTTTTCAGCTTCTGCTTGGGCACGTCCATTATAAGCCTTGACACTAAATGTTGAATAATGAGGCGCAAGTACAAGTGATACTGCTTCTTCAATTCCGTCATCAACCATTTGTTGAACCGCTTCTTCAATAGACGGTTCAATATGTTTTAAACCTAAGTATGGAACGAATTCAACTTCACTTTGTGTTTCATTCGCTTTTTTTGTAATTGCCTCTTTTTGTAGTTCTGTCATTTCTGCAAGTGGTGAAATACCACCAATCGCACGATAACGATCCGTTAAGTCTTGTAACATTTCTGGAGTTGGTTTACGTCCATGTCTGATGTCTGTGTAATACCTTTCTATATCTGCCTCTTCGTATGGTGTACCATACGCCATGATTAGTAATCCTACCTTTTTCTTTGTCAATTTAAAGCACCCTTTCTATTTCTTTGAATACTGATGAACTAAATCTGTTACTTTTTTCAATGTAGCAGGGGATATTTCAGGTGTAACACCATGCCCTAGATTAAATATATGTGCAGGCATTTCTCTTCCTTGATCAATAATTTCTTTTGTTCGAGCTTCAATTGTTTTCCAATCTGATAATAAGAATGCAGGGTCTAGATTACCTTGTAATGGCTTAGTAATACCAAGATCTCTTGCCTCTTTAATTGAGATTCTCCAATCAATTCCAATGACATCAACCGGAAGATCATTCCATTCCATGATTAAATGACTTGCTCCAACCCCAAACAATATAAGAGGAACATTTTCTTCTTTGAGTGTAGTAAAAATACGCTCCATTATCGGCTTAATGTAATAGCGATAATCGGTTACAGACAGTGAACCAACCCATGAATCAAAAATTTGTATGGCTTGTGCTCCTGCTTTGATTTGTGCTCTTACATAGGTGATTGTCATATCTGCTAGTTTGTCCATCAAAGCAAACCATGTAGCAGGATCGCGATACATCATTGCTTTTGTTTGATGATAATTTTTTGATGGACCGCCTTCAATCATGTAGCTAGCTAAAGTGAATGGCGCTCCACTAAAACCGATCAACGGAACATCTAATTGTTCTTTTGTTAGCAACCGAATAGTATCCAATACATATGGAACATCTGATTCAGGATTAATTACACCTAATTTCTCGACATCAGCTAACGATTTAATCGTATTATCAATTACTGGTCCAATCCCCGATTTAATCTCAACATCCACACCTATAGCTGGCAAAGGTGACATAATATCTTTATACAATATTGCAGCATCAACACCGTACTGTTCTACTGGCAAACGTGTAACATAAGCGCATAGCTCTGGTTGATGTGTAATCTCAAACAAAGAATACTTTTCCTTTAACTTACGATATTCTGGTTGAGATCTTCCTGCCTGCCGCATAAACCATGCAGGTGTATAATCTGTTTTTTCTCCCCTAAACGCTTTTAAAATCGTCTCATTCTTTTCTCTCACTACACTTTCACCCTTTACATCACAATAATTCTTGTGTTTCTAGTCGTAATCTTCATCCAAACACTACTATACCGATGTCTTTCTTAATTGAATAGTGGTTTTAACATATTGTCACTAAATCGCCAAATTATAATTATTATAAACAAATAACACTTGTAATTATACCCGATTACCTACCAAATGATAAAGTAATTTGATTCGAAGGTTCTCCTTCTTTTTTTGTAAGCTTATTATAGGGAACAACATAATACGTGGAAGACTGAAATAAAGAGACCTCTGTCAATAAATATTCTCCTTTCCCAGTAACTTCTCCTATTTTATTATCACCTGTTTCTGTCACTTGGTAAATACGATATATTACACGATCATCAGTCGCAGCTTTCCAATTTAACTCCCCTTGTACAAGAGACCAACCACCTATTTTATAAGAGCCTTCTAAATTTGTAATAGTTGGCAAAGAAATAGGATCCTCTAGTTCTTCAACACCGCTTGGTTTTATAAAGGAACTAGCTAGTTCTTGTTGTTGATCTAAACTTTCCAAAATTGCCTTTGTAGCACGAGTAGGTGCTGCACTACCTTCTGTTAAATAATGTGCTTCGTCTGTTTTATCATAGCCCATCCATAAAGCTGTCACATATTCAGGCGTTATCCCTGCAAACCAAGCATCTTTTACTTGTCCTTCTACAGTGGGATGTTGTGTGGAACCAGTCTTGCCTGCTAACGCCTTTTGATAAGACCCAGATTGAGCAGTTCCGTTCTCTACAACATTTTCTATCATACGTATCATATTCCATGCGACTTGTTTTGAGAAAATTGTAGTCTCTTCTGTATCAGCTTCCCCTATTACCTCACCATTTCGATTTTTAATTTCAGCAATAGTATGTGCTTCAATAAATGATCCCTCATGAATAAATGTCCGATATCCTTGCACAACTTGCATCGGTGTAATACCAGTCTCTAATCCTCCTAGTGCAATTGCCAAACCATCATCTTCCAGTGCTATTTCCATTTTCTCTAAATATTCCTTACTATATGGAATGCCAATTTGATCTAATAACCAAACAGCTGGAGCATTTTTCGAATCTTGTATCGCGTCGTACATGGTAACCTCTTGGCTATACTGACCGTCGACATTGGTTGCAATGTAACCGTCATATTCCTGTGCAACATCTTCTAAAAAATCATACGGTTGATAATCATCCATCATCGCCGGTCCATAAACCGCTAATGGTTTCATCACCGAACCAGGCTGTCGTTTTACTAGTGCACGTTGAGAGTCACCAATTTGAAAATCACGCCCACCTATTACAGCTTCTAATTCACCGGTCTCTTGTTCCATTAACACAAACGATGCCTCTACACCAGGTTGTGAACCACTATAATATTCTTCATTCTGTAAGGTCTCATAGGCAATCTGCTGTGCACCTTCATTAAGATGAACAGTAATACGATAACCTCCGCGCTTTAACTCTGCAGTTGTTAATTGATACTTCTCTGCTGCCTCACGAATGACTATATCAAGATAATCGTCTAACCATGGTTCCTCTTCTGTAGTTTGTTCAGTAATACCTAATGTATTACCTTGAAGTGTCAACATTTCCTCTGTTTCTAACATGCCTGCTCTGCCCATTTGTGCTAGCACAATATCACGTCGCTCTTTTGCACTATCTTCATCTATATAAGGTGAATAATTATTGGGTGCCTTAACTAAACCAGCAAGCATTGCCCCTTCTGACACCGTCAATTCTTCCACAGGCTTATCAAAATAATATTCCGCCGCTGTACCGATACCATATATTCCATGTGCAAAATAGATTTTATTTACATATAACTCTAATATCTCTTTTTTACTGAAATGTCTTTCTAAATAAATTGATGCCATAACTTCTTTCGTTTTTCGCATAAATGTTTTATCATTAGCTAAAAATAAATTCTTTGCTAATTGTTGTGTGATCGTACTGGCCCCTTCGACCTTATCTAGCGCAATTATGTCTCGATAAACCGCACGCATAACAGATTGAAAATCCACTCCAGCATGATCCAAGAAACGGACATCCTCAACAGCAATAAATGCATTTTGGACATGTGTAGGTACTTGATCAATCGATACAAGTTCCCGATTTTCTTCATATAACTTTCCTACTACTAAACCATCATCTGTTTCTACAGTTGTTGTAGCTGGTAAAATAAGTTGCTTCTCATCTACAACCAATCGACCTCCATATATAATAAATAAAAATCCAATTATTCCAAGTAAAATGATTGTTCCGACGATTAATAATGGCCACTTGATCCAAGGATTAGCGGTAAATTTCTTTAAATTCAATCGATACTTCTTCATATCTTCACCTCTTTAGTTATTTCAGAATAACTATATTTCGACAAACTCTTGCTATCATCGCACCATTATACGACAGTTATACTTTTACATAAAGAAATATATATATATTGGCTCATTTAATTCAAAATCGTATACAAAACAAAAGAAAAGTTTTAAAATGGTAAGAAAAGTTATCTAGGAGTGATTAGGGTGAAAGCTTATATGACAAATGGTACATTAGAGTATTTAGAACAAATAAAAGATAACCATCCTGCTATCACAATGCATTTCATGCGTAATAATACATCTACTACCGTTTATTATGAAGATACAAGTGCACCAATATTTCAAGAAGCTAGAAGCTATACAGTTATTTCCGACAGAGGTAGCATACAAGAGGATGGTTATGTCGTAATGAATCACATTCCCGTTACGGATGATGGCAAACCAATTTTCGAATCTGAATTCAAACAACGTGCTGATAGAATTGAAAAAGTTCCGGGATTTTATGCATTTCGAGTATTACGACCATTACATGGAAACACGTATGTTCTTCTTATTCAGTGGGATAGTGAACAGAGATATCAAGTATGGAGAGACTCTGATGTTTATAACCAAAATTATGGTAAGGATATTAAACCGAAATATCGTGCAGGAAAGTCTTTTCGAACGACTTATAAAATGGTAGATTGGGATGAAGTTAAAAAAGAGCGAGAACAAGACAAAGATTAAAACTAAAATCAATTTTAAAAAACGTAGAAGTAATTTAGATTACCTCTACGTTTTTGATTTTTAGAAAAACTTGATATATTCCGCCCAAATATCGAGTCTTACATCACTTTTATCATCAGCTATGTCGTAAAACGCCATGTTGATTTTCGCTTCGGTCAGTCGCTTTCCGCGGGCAAGTCTTTTCGATGGGTCGAGTAATCGCAGACCCAACGCTTCAACTTCCTCGGAAGCAAAAAGCGCTTCCTGCGGGATTTTCAGCTGTTGCTTTTCCCGCAGGAGTCGACTGTCCTACGCTACAATCAATGAGCATAACGTGAATAGCTGTTTTCATAAGCGCAATTAAAATTTATGACCAGTAGACGATGTATCACTTTTAACGCCTATCCAGCGGAGCAATTGAAATGGGTGAGACTCCAGTGGGAACTGCGCGGGCTGAAGATCCACTCGGAAAGCGAATTATGCTTATCCGAGTTAGCTGAAGCCGTGCCCACGGAAAGCGATCCCATTTCAATTGTGGAGCGGGTAAGGAATCTACGTCACAGTTTCTATCTACTGCGACATCTTAAAAATATCAGTTTATGAAAAGTGTAGCGATTTAATTATTTGCGAATTAGTCCATTTCGATGTGCATAAACTGCTGCTTGTGTACGGTCGTGCACACTAAGTTTACTCAAGATATTACTAACGTGCGTTTTAACTGTTTTAATTCCAATAAATAACTGATCACCAATCTCTTGATTTGTTGATCCTTCTCCAATACACATTAATACCTCAAGTTCTCTATCTGTTAATTGTTTATGTGGTTTATCTTGTTGACCACGAAAACTTGTCATCATTTTATTAGCGACTTTCGCTTCTATCACTGTATCTCCTCGATGGGCTTTATGAATAGCTAAAGCAATTTCCTCCGCAGAAGAGGTTTTCAACATATAACTAAAAGCACCCGCCTCTAAAGCAGGAAATACTTGTTCATCATCATAATAACTTGTTAATATGATAACCTTACAGTCTGATAGTTGCTGCATGATCACTTTAGTAGCATCAATACCATTACCGTTTTCCATAATTAAATCCATTAGTACTACATCAGGTCTTAATTCCAAGACCATCTTTGCACCTTCATTTCCACTTGAAGCTTCTCCAACAATATCTAGTTCATCTTCAGTTTCCAAATAAGCAATTATACCTTTTCGAACAATATCATGATCATCAATTACCACGACACGAATCATACTGACCATCCTCCTCAGTTACAATGGAATTCGAATATCAATATGCGTTCCTTCTCCTTGTTTAGAGCGGATTGCAAATGTTCCACCAATTTCCTCACTACGTTCTTTCATTGTTTTCAATCCATAAGACGCCATTTTATCTTCATCTGCCGCCAGATCAAAACCTTTTCCATTATCAGCTATATGTAAAAAAACATCGCGTTGATGTTGCTGTATTTCAATTGTTACTTCTGATGCATCTGCGTGTCTTAATGTGTTTGATAAGGACTCCTGGACAATTCGAAATAAGTGCTCTTCCGTCGTTTCAGATAACCCATCAATCTCATCAATATGTAATTGAAATTTTATTGGACATTTCTGTTCTAATTCTGTTACTAACTGATTAACACCAATTGGCAATCGATCCCCAGAAAGGTGAACAGGACGTAAATGCAATAATAAAGCACGCATTTCAGTTTGTGCTTTTAAAGCTGTATCAGCTATTTCTCTAATTTGTTCTTTAGCTTTTATTGGATTCTTCTCTACTAAACGTACAGTTGCCTGTGACATCATTGCTAAGGCAAATAATTGTTGACTAACAGCATCATGTAGATCCCGCGCTAATCGCTGTCTTTCTTCAATGGTTGCTGCCTTATGTGCTGATTTTGCAAACTCAGCCTTTTCATCTGCTAGTCGCTGTAAAGACTTTACTTGACTTTGCATTTTTTGACCCAGTTCATTTAATTCTTCACCAATCCGGGCAATTTCGTCATCACCAATATCATAAACTTTTGTTGTATAATTCCCCCGTGACATTTGCGCAATCAAGACAGAAAGATAATCCATTCTCGTTTTAATATCACCACTTGATCTGAAACCAACATATAGTGAAAAAAGAAACGCTATGACAAAATATGTACCAATAAAGATAAATATACTAGCAGTACTTAACCAATTAGGATCGAAAACTACATGAATCGTCAACAACATTGCTAACAAGGTTAGTGCTGTTAATAGTAAAGCATGTAAATGTGATCGAATATACGTATAGCGGATTGAATTCAATTGTTGTAACAAAACCAACCCTCCTCTTAAACCCGATCGATTCGTATCGAACCAGCTTTTAATTTAAAATCCATTGTTAGCTTTCGTGTTGCTTCTTGATAATTTTCTGACTCATAAGAAAGATGGCGTCCAATTCCCTCAGATGTCTGATCAAATACGATAATATCACCTGCTTTAACCTCTGCTTCTACAGAGAATTCAATATTTTCAGGCATCAATATTTGAATATCACCAGCCCAACCATGGATTTGAATCGGTACATTTTTATCAGGTATAAATGCTTTCGTAAAGTCTATATGATAGTCACCAACCGCATTCCAAAGTTCCATTGGTTCTACTTTCCAATTTGGTGTGTTAAATTTGTGATCGCCTATCATAAATTTTTGTTTTTTACCTGTGTACATGGTTTCACTATTCTTATGATCGTCTGAATCAAATATAATTTGGAAATTTTTCTTTTTCTTTTTTTTATTAGGAGTTCCTAGGAAACTAAATCCAATATAAACAATTAATAAAGGCCATAATCTATAAAAGTCCCAAAATGTAAAATTAATCAATTCAAACCTATCCAGCAACAATAGCGAACCGAAAATAACAAGAAACGATCCTGACTTAATACCACCTTGTCCTTTTAGCCCATCCCAACAACATTTTATCCCTAATATGATTAAAAACGCGGGATAAATATAATACCATGTTTCTGCAAACTCCCAAGTAACTACGTCGATATTCGTTAGTATTAAAGCAATACCTAGTAAAATAACAATAATCGCTAGTATATTACGAAAGAAATTATTTTTCATTACTTCTATCATCCTTATCTAATTATATTAGAATTTAAATTTTTAATAAAATATGCATCACTATCTTCTTATTATATAGAAAAAACTGTCGATTGGTAACCTACGACAGTTTGGTTTCGTCTCAGACTTTAGGCGGAGACATGCGCTTTTTTCTTGTTATCAATTTGTTTATAAAATGATACAACAAAATCCATAAAACTAAAAACAAGAAACCATATCCATAACCAGCTACAACGTCTGTCAGATAATGGACTTGAATCATATATCTGCTCATTCCAATTAATAAAATCAGTATCACAAAAAAGAGCTGAACAGTTAATCGACGGTTCCCCTCTTTCATATAAATTGTTAAGAAATAAACAACTAAACCATATGTGATCATTGCACCCATCGCATGGCCAGATGGAAAACTAAAACCAACACCTTCTGCCTCTGGAAATAGACTAGGTCGCTCCCTTTCAACAAAAAGCTTTATCCAATAATTCAATCGATAACCTAAGAATGATCCTAATGGTATTATTAAACCAGCAAGCCAGTTCCGAGTAAATAGAAAAAATACAATAGCAAATACACTAATAAATGGGCTAACAAATGTGCCTGATCCTAATTCTGTAATCCAACGAAAGAACATGAACACACCATTATGATTTAATTCTTCCACTATAGGAGCAGACCAACTGTCTACTGCAGGCATTCGATTAGATTGAACACTCGTTGTAACCCAGAAGACGATCAAAGCAGTAATAAGAAAGGACAAAAATGTTACTATTTTACCCTTACTATGTTTCTTCACGTTATCACCTCCACTATAGTTTCTCATGTTATTTATTTTGAAACAATCTTTATCCTTAACAACATATACGTTAAAGATACGTGAACTATGTATAGATGTTTTAAAAAAGTAGATTCGGGAATTGTATTTATAGAGCGAGCTTTTTATAAAAAAACGAAAGGATGTTTTTTATGGGAGACAATGTTAGACAAATGAAAACAAACGATGAATTAGAAAATTTAATTAATGGACTAAACGTAGACCTAGCCAATGAATATTCAGCTGCTATTATGTACACGTACAACGCTTCAGTAATTGAAGGAATGTATCGTCCGATTCTTAAACCTTTTTTTGAAGGTGAGATTACAGATGAAATGGGCCACGCCTTATATTTATCAAATAAGATAAAAATTCTTGGTGGAACCCCTACTACAACACCAGCAAAAGTAGATCAATTTAATGATCCAAAAGAAATGTTAGAATCTGCCGTGAAAGCAGAGGAAGATACCATTAAACGTTATGAAGAAAGAAAAGAGCAGGCTGAAAAACTTGGCTTATCTGAATTGGCAATCCATTTAGATGACATGATTGAAGACGAGACAGGACATAAAGAAGAATTAGCTCGACTTTTAAAAGATAGTGCTTTTTCTAACTAAATCAGTGTATTAAGTTAAAGACCTTCAGATTTTGAAGGTCTTTCTTTTTAAGATTTCGAATGCCTATATGATATAATAAGGTAATAATTATAGGAGGTTTTTTTATGTGGACTGATATCATCAATAACATCGATCAACACTATGATGACATGGTAAAAATGAGGCGTTTCTTACATCAAAATCCTGAATTATCATTTCAAGAAGAAAATACAGCGAAGTTTATTGCTAATACATATGAATCATTAGGTATTCCTTATCAAGCAAAAGTTGGAGGAAATGGAGTTGTTGCTCGTCTAGTTGGCGGGAAACCCGGAAAGACTATTGCCTTACGAGCTGATTTTGATGCACTTCCGATTCAAGATGAAAAAGAAGTACCTTATAAATCAAACGTACCTGGCGTTATGCATGCTTGTGGACACGACGGACATACCACTACCCTTCTAACAGTAGCTGAAAAACTAAAAGATTACCAAGAAGAATTAGCTGGTACAATTGTGTTCATTCATCAACATGCTGAAGAACTAGCACCTGGTGGAGCAAAGCCAATTATTGATAGCGGGATTTTAGATGATGTCGATCTCGTATTTGGTACGCATCTATGGACGAACACACCATACGGAACTGTTCAAACAGCGCCAAAAGAATTCATGGCTGGCGCAGACCGTTTTAGTATTACCATTCAAGGAAGAGGTGGACATGGTGCGATGCCTCATCAAACCAAAGACGCCATTGTAATCGGCTCTCAGCTAGTGACAAACTTACAACAAATTATTAGCAGAAGAATTGATCCGCTACAAACAGCAGTATTAACCATTGGTACATTCCATGCTGGAAATACATTTAATATTATAGCGGATACAGCGACGATTACAGGTACAGTTCGGACATTTGACAAGGACTTACAAACCCAAATCATTGATGAAATGGAGACTATTACTGAAGGAACTTGCCAAAGTTATGGCGCAACCTATTCATTTGAATATGACAAGGGGTATCCGCCAGTAGTTAACCATCCAACCGAAGCTACTATGGTAATAGAGGCAGCAAATCAAGTGGAAGAAGTAACAAAAGCTGAACTTGTTGAACCCAGTATGACCGGAGAAGATTTCGCTTACTACCTATTAGAAAAACCAGGCGCCTTCTTCTTTACTGGAGCTCAAAAAGAAAATGATTTCCAACCACATCATCATCCTAAATTTGATATAGACGAACGGGCAATGGTTATCGCAGCAAAAACATTTATAGAATTGATAAAAAAATACCAATAATATATAAAAGTCCAAGTTGCGATTTAAATCGTAACTTGGACTTTTTGTTATATTAGTTTGTTTTTAACATAGCCATGTACAAATAAAATTGAAAACGCAACTCCCCCGACTAACATCATAACCATACTAGTAATGTCTGTTAACAAAACAAATACAAGTGCATATATGATTATTTGAATAACCATTAATTGATATAACCAGGTAATAAATGACCGTTTGCGTACGGCTTTTGTTACCGGATATAAGTCCATCCATAGTATCGTTCGGTGATGACGCCACATGGCCATAAGTTGTAGTCCTGTTAAGTATAAAAATAGGACACCAAATAGGATTGCCATCCATTGGTTTGGAACGTAATAAAGCACCACCCCACCAATAATCAAGAGTCTGACGTACATGCCAAAGTAATCGCCGCTGCGGACACTCGTAATACGGTATAAGTAATCATACGTCTTTACTTGTTTAAAGGGTAACCATCTTGTAAGGAAGAAGGCAAGGGCATGTCTTTTTTTAACCTGTGTCTTTAAATGAGGTACATCCGTAAACATATTTGCTAGTCGATAAAAGCTCCGCATGCGCATACGATCCTTTTCCACTAATAAATCCCATGCCAGGACATTTTGTCTGTTTGATAAATAAAAATCATAAGCAAATACGCCAAAAAGGATTATTGTTGTAATCGCAGCATAAATATGTTCGCCATTAATAAAGAAATAAAACAAAACAAGCTGAACGGAAAATCGAGCGAAATGATCGATTAAACGACTCTTTTTATCTCTAATTTTTAACATCCACCAACTTGCTATTAAATTCCACGCCTTTATTATTAATAGTACCAATACAAATAACATATAAGTACTACCAGTTTGCGCAGGAAAGCTAGTGAAATACAACGGAGCCAACGCCGCAAGGACTAGAACAACAAGATAAAGTTGAACGATATAACTATAGAGGAGTGCATTTCTAAAATATACACCCATTCGATGCTCCGCTGGCAGTATAAAGACAAGATCAGCCTCTTTTAAAAAAGTCTGATTAGGACTGTAAGTTGCTACCAGCGAAAAAAACATCGCCATTAACCATGCAGTTGGAAAGTCAGCTGGTAAATCTGCTAATATCTGCTGATAATAATATGCACCTGCAGAAATAAAAAACAGAATCGCAATCGCAGTATGCCCATTCAACATATATTGTATATATCTGCTCGTCTCTTTTAGATACGCACGGAAACGTTCTCTAAACAAGTGATTAGCATTAAACATGATAATCTGCTTCCTTTGTCAACTGAATATATAGATCATCTAACGAAGCATTTCTCATACCAAACTCTTCACGAAGATCGTCAAGGGTTCCAAGTGCTTTTATTTTTCCTTCATGTAAAATAATAAATCGATCACAATATCGTTCAGCAGTTGCTAATATATGTGTTGACATTAATATACCTGCACCATTTTTCTTCTGACTTTCCATTAATTCTAAATATGCTTTGATGCCTAATGGGTCTAATCCAACGAAAGGTTCATCAACAATATACAGAGCTGGCTCAACTAAGAATGCACACATAATCATTACTTTTTGTTTCATTCCTTTTGAAAAGTGGATGGGAAACCATTTTAGTTTTTTCTCTAAGCGGAAAGATTTCAATAATGGTTGCAATCTTTTTTCGAAAGTTTGCTCATCAATATTATAGGCCATAGCCGTTAATCGCAAATGCTCATAAAGTGTTAATTCATCATACAATAATGGCATTTCAGGTATATAAGAAAAATGTTGTCTATATGTTTCAGGTGAATCGTTAAATGTCTTGCCTTTAATCTCAACCTTACCTTTTTTTGCTTGCATTAACCCAATAATGTGTTTAATTGTTGTACTCTTTCCGGCTCCATTTAAACCAATTAAACCAACAATCTCATTTGGATAAACATTAAAAGAGACACCATGTAAAACGTTTTTATTTGTATAGCCACCTTCTAAATTTTCAATATGTAATAACGGATTCAATTCCATTAACCTCCTGGCGTTCATCTATTGATTTATCACTTAATCAAATTTTACCATCTTCTTATAATAAATCCAAAAATATATCGTATATTTTTTTATAAAATGTTCATACTAGACTTTAGAAGGAGTTAGGATTAACACTTTTACAACACAACATGAAATAGTGGTTTACTACGAAATGAGGTGTCGGTGAAAGATATACTACGCTTTTAAAACTAACCCCCCTTTCCATCGAAAGGTAAAACAACATTAAATGAGGTGTTGACATTGGTTGTTTTTTAGCAAAATCGTTTGAATCATTCCCCTGATTCTTTTTAACGAAATAGTATCTATCCTACTCCTTCGGCAGGTGGGTTGTCTAGAAACAAGAGAGTCTTTTGTAGGCTTAATTGTGACAGGCAACCCACTTGTTTTTTGTCTTTTGCTATTCTCCTCTTTACAATGATAAAATAAAGATCGATTCAAAAAAAGGAGCTGAGGATATAATGGAACATACTGATTGTATATTTTGTAAAATAATTGCAGGAGAGATTCCTTCTTCTAAAGTGTATGAAGATGATGTTGTATACGCCTTTCTAGACTTAGGTCAGGTTACAAAAGGCCACACCCTAGTAATTCCTAAAACACACACAAAAGATATTTATGAAACTTCAGATGAGATTGCAGGCGACCTATTTGCTCGTGTACCTAAAATCGCAAAGGCTATTAAAGAGACCTTTCATCCGCTTGGCATTAATATGCTCAGTAATACCGGTGAAGCTGCAGGCCAGTCCGTCTTTCACTTACATATGCATTTAATTCCACGGTATGGAAAAGACGACGGCTTTAACCCGGTTTGGAAAACAAACGGTGATGCTTATAGCCAAGATGATCTTATTGCAATCTCACAAGATATAAACAGTAATATTTAATTATAGGAATGCATCTGAATTGATTCAGGTGTATTTTTATTATCTAATTCTTTCTATTAATACGACGAAGTTCCTGACCACAAGCGTGTAAGATTTCCCCAAGAGATAAAGACCGAATTGAACTGAATAGTATTTAAATTAGATATCACCCTCAAATAACTACTCTACACTCTTAAAAATTGCTTCTGAATTACCATCTACTACTCGCTCTAAAAATACACGACGCTTTCCGCAGGCACGTCTTCAGCTAACTTCGTAAAGAAAAAGCACTTTACGAAGTGGATCTTCAGATCGCGCTGTTCCTGCAGGAGTCGTCGTATATTTTATCGCTAGTCGGTGATATGTTTATTGATGAATTTGCTTCATCAACGATAACAGGCCTTTTATGATATTCTAACTAAACACTATCATAAGCGTATTAAAAATTTCGGAGCCAGTAGATATCGTATTTTGTATTATATTTGTTCTGTCCAGCGAAGGAAGAAAACGGATGACACTCCTGCGGGAACAGCAAATGTTTTAGGGTGGGATGAGTAATTGCAATCCCACAAGTTGAAGATCCACTCGGAAAGCGAGCCCATTTTACTTGTGGAGCGTAGCGGGTAATAAAGTCTAAGTTTTTATCAAGTTCGAATAGTAAAAGGAACAATTTCGCGAAAGAACGTAAATTTAATCTGTTTATTCAATACTAGATTTGTTATAATAATTAGATACTTCGCATTCGGCAATAGTGCACGACTGGGAGTAATATAATAGTTTAGCTTAGTTGAGCAGAGGAGAGAAATGTATGAAGACAAAAGTATTAGTTTTATTATCTTTATTTATTGCAATTGGCGCTGTACTACACATCGTTTCACCACCAATTTTTGGGGTCAAGCCAGATATCATGCTCACCATGATGTTCTTAGGTATCATATTATTTCCAAAGGTCCAATATGTCTTCTTATTAGCAATTGCTACTGGAATTATTTCAGCAATGACGACAAATGCTCCAGGCGGACAAATTTCTAATTTAGTAGATAAACCGATTACAGCACTCATATTCTTTGTTTTATTATTGTTAATACCTAGCAAAGTAAACAAAAACATAACTGCACCTGTTTTAGTAGCGATTGGTACCGCTGTAAGTGGAACTATATTTTTAACTATGGCAATATTTGTACTCGGACAAATGCCAGGTACATTTTCCGTACTATTCGTAACAGTTGTCTTACCAACGATAGTTATTAATACTGTCTTAACTATCATTTTATATCCTATTTTACAAAAAATTATGAAACGTTCTCAAATATCTACTGTTTGATACATCTTATAAAAGTGCTTTCATAAAAAATATGAAGGCACTTTTTACTTTATAAAAAAAAATATTCTTTTTTTATGTTTGAAGCTGATAAAAGAAGAGAAAGTAGTATAATATAAGGGAAAGGAGTGTAAGCGATGGCAAATGGTAAAGCATTATTATTCGGATTTTTAGCAGGTGGGGTTGTTAGTGCAGCTGCCACACTATTGAGCGCGCCAAAATCAGGTAAAGAATTACGTGAAGATGTTAAAACGCGTAGTGATGATATCGTACATTCACTCGATCGAATTAAAGATGATGGGAAACTGTTAACGGAACAGATTGCAAATACTTCTAAAGAAGGCGCAGCCCTAATTAAAGAATTATCGAATGATGTAAAGAACTCGATTGAAAGTTGGAAGAATACAATTGAGCCACATCAAAAAAATATCCAAAAATATCTAGGTCAAATTGAAGAACGACTAAAAGAGTTAGAAGATCAAACAAGCAAACGCGCATAAAAAACTTGCCCTACTAGTTTCTAGGGCAAGTTTTTTTACTTATTATTTAGCAGTATCTAAATCTGCGATGGAGTCAATATCCATATATGTCGGTACCACCATACCAATTTTTGCACCTTGAAGATTCTCACCTAAATCTACAATATCATCTTTATATTGCTCATAAAAGGCACCGTGTGTTGCAGGTAACCACGGGGCAACAGATGCATCAGCATCATTACTCGCAACTGCTTGGAACATAACAGATGGATCAACAGGTGTATCCGTTACTTCATAGCCTTGTCTCGTTAAAACTTCTACAATAACAGCTGTAGATGCCCGCTCAGTATCCCAAGGAGTTGATACAATCTCAATCTTAGTTCCATCAACCTCTTCTACTCCATCTGTCCAATTCGCAACTAAAGCTTCATTTTCCCCAATCCACTGTTTTGCAGCTTCTTCAAATGAAAAATTTTCATCTTGGGTAAGTAACATAACTTGTTCCATATCATCTGTTGTCCACATAAAATTATCTAAAATGCTGTAGGATTCGGGCATCTCTTCTTCAAGACCAAGACGCGTTATTGTATTAATATTTTCTGCACCACCGAAACTACCTTCTGGATCCTCTAAGAATTTTAAATCATACTTCGCGAATTTCCAATGTGGTGTCCATCCTGTTACAACGATTGGTTCCTCCTTATCAATTGCTGATCCTAAAGCTGTTACCATTGCTGCAGTTGATGCTTCTTCTAACGTGTATCCAGCGAGATTATCATAATCTTCTAAAGCTTCTCTTGCTAATGATGTTGCACCAGCGCCAGGTTCAATACCCGTAATCGTGTAATCCAATTTTTCTCCAACTGTTTGTTCTTGTTGCTCATCTTCCCCACAAGCAGTTATGAAAAGGAGCAATAATATTAACATTCCAACAACGTAATTTCGTTTTATCATTTTTAGCAATTCCTTTCCAAAAAAAATAAAGAGCTATCTTTAGTATGAAAAGATAGCTCTTTATAAAACGAAATGTAGTTATTATTCTAAGCCAGCAACCCATTCGTCAACTTTATCTGGATTAGCTTCAATCCAGTTAGCTGCTGCTTCTTCAATATCCGTACCATTATAAACCTCTAACATTACTTCTTCCATATCAGAAGCTTCCCAGTTAAACTGATCAAGAATTTGATATGCTGCAGGACTGTCTTCTTCTAGTCCTTGACGTACCATTGTTTCAATTGTTTCTGCTCCACCAAATGACTCTTCAGGATCTTCTAGATACTTAAGGTCATATGCAGCAAACATCCAGTGTGGTGTCCAACCAGTTACTACGATCGGTTCTTCATTATCTACCGCTTCACCTAAAGCAGTTGCCATTGCACCACTAGAAGATGTTTGAACTTCCCAACCATCTAAAGCATAATCTTCAACTGATGTTTCTGCAGCTTGCACTACACCAGCACCAGGCTCAATACCAGTAATTGTATTGTCAAGACCTTCAACATCAGCAAGTTCACCAATAGAAGAAATGTCCATGTACTCAGGTACTACTAAACCAATTTTAGCGCCTTCTAAATTCGGACCTAATTGTTCTACTTGATCACCAAATTCATCAAATAAATCACCGTGTGTTGCAGGTAACCATGCAGCTACCATACCATCAGCATCGCCAGAAGCTACTGACTGCCACATTACTGCATTATCAATCGGTGTAACATCGACATCATAACCTTGTGATTCTAATACTTGTGCAATTACGTTTGTAGATGCAACTTCAGAATCCCACTCTACATAAACTAATTCAAGTTCTTCATTACCTAAATCAGCACCAGTTGCTTCTTCTGTATCACCACTATCTTCAGTAGTTTCTTCATCTTCTTCGCCGCCACATGCAGCTAGTACTAACGAAAGCATAAGTACAAGTGCTAAGCCTAAATGTTTCCATGTTAATTTAAACATATTCTAAAATCCCCTTTTCCTTAATGTATATTTTTATGGTAAACTCTTCAAAATGAAAAGTGATCCAACTACCTTATTTTACTTTACTTATTCAAGTTTTGAGTAAAGCGATCAATAATAATTGCTAAAATAACTATTCCGATACCAGCAACAAAACCAGTACCTACTTGAGCACGTTGAAGTGAAGATAATACTTCACGACCTAAACCTGGAGCACCAATCATCGATGCTATAACAACCATTGACAAGGATAACATAACTGTTTGGTTAATCCCAGCCATAATCGTTCCTCTTGCCATCGGCAGTTCAACTTTAAATAACTTTTGCGAACCAGTACTACCAAATGCATCAGATGCTTCAACCAATTCTTTAGAAACTTGTCTAATACCTAGATTCGTAAAACGAACTGTCGGTGGTGTAGCAAATATTAATGATGCAAAGATACCTGGGACCATTCCAATACTAAAGAATGCAACCGCAGGAATTAAGTATACAAATGCCGGCATTGTCTGCATGAAATCAAGAATTGGTTCAATAATTGTTTCTGCAATCTTACTTTTAGACATTAGAATTCCAATTGGAACACCAATGACAATCGATAATACACTTGCTATTAAAACTAAGGAGAAAGTATACATTAACTCTTCCCATAAGCCTTGGTTATATACTAACCACAAACCTACAATAGAAAATACAGCTAAACCATATTTTTTTCCAGTAACGAAAAATGCTAAAATAGCAACGATTAAGATAACTATAATTGGGGGAACAGCAGCTAAACTATCTGCAACCAACTCCATAAAATCACCAAACTGGTTTTTTATTGGATCAAATAGGAACGCAAATGTGTTTGTAAGCCAGTCAGTAAATGAACTAACTCCCTCGGCTATTGGTATTTTTGAAATAAAATCAAGCATTTTCTAAATTCACCTCACTATCACTTACTAATGCTGCTATAACAGCACCTCTTACAATAATCCCAAGTAACTTTTCATTTTCTACCACAGCAATAGGAACTGGTGAATTGTGGATAATCTCGAAAATATCATGTAACGGTGTATCTTTTGTTACTGTTGGAACATCTGTCTTCAAAATTTCTTTAATGTCTCTAACCTCGTTTTTACGAGCTTCAGAGGCATCATCAGCGGTAACATAACCTTTTAAAGTACGTTTACCATCAATTACATAAATACTAGAAAGTCCTTCTTCACGCATACGTTCTAACGCAACACGCGGTCCATGCTTTTCTATATTTATTGTCTCTGGACGTTTCATAATATGTTCAGCAGTTAATACTTTTGAACGATCTACATCTTCAACAAATCGTTCTACGTAATCATTAGCAGGGTTCATCAGAATTTCTTCTGGTGTACCAATCTGTACAATTACACCATCTTTCATTAAAGCGATACGATCACCAATACGTAATGCCTCATCTAAATCGTGTGTAATGAACAAAATTGTTTTTTGCATTGATTCTTGTAACTCTAATAACTCATCCTGCATATCTTTACGAATTAATGGGTCTAATGCTGAAAATGCTTCATCCATTAATAGTACAGTTGGATCATTTGCAAGCGCCCTAGCTAAACCAACGCGTTGTTGCATACCACCTGATAATTGCTCTGGTAATTGATTGATATAATTACCTAAGCCAACCATTTCCAACGCTTCTTTTGCCTTCTTTTTTCTTACCTCTTTGTCTATACCTTGTATTTCCAAACCAAATTCAGCATTCTCTAATATAGTTCTATGAGGAAATAAACCGAAACTTTGGAATACCATACTTAATTTCTCACGTCTAACTCGACGAAGATCGTCTTTATTCATTGTTGCTAAATTCTCACCGTCTACCAATACACTTCCTTCAGTAGGTTCAATCAAACGATTAATTAATCTTACTAATGTAGATTTACCACTTCCAGATAAACCCATAATAACAAAAACCTCTCCAGCTTCCACATCAAAGGAAACCCGATTAACCCCAACTGTATCACCAGTTTGTTTTAAGATTTCATCTTTTGACTTACCATCATCTAAAAGCTTTAATGATTCTTTCGCATTTTTACCAAAAACTTTGGATAAGCCTTCTACTGATATAACCGGCATTACATTCACCTCTTTTTACTTATTAATTAACAGTACCCTTTAACTATGACTATCCAAACCACATTTGAACATTTTATAGTTGTATTTGTATACTGCACATTTCCGAGCATAATATGCTACCTTAATACTATATCCTTTTTAAGATATAAAATTCAAACGATAAATACCATTAATTTCGTACGTATTTTACGTACAGTTTCAACTGTACAAAGTTGTATCAATATTTACTTACCTTTTCTCCATTTTACTGCTATTATCTCCTGAAACACCTATTTCCATTCCTTTATCTTTTAGTGTAATCTTAGTGTAGCTTCTTATTTTAGAGGAGGTACTATGGATATTAATGCACAGGAAAGCAAGCAACAGCTGATCATTAATGAATTCACAAAAACTATTGAGATGTTTGATATACCTTCGTCTGAAGCGCGTTTATTTTCCATCTTATTTATTGAAGACTCTCCAATGACTCTTGATGAAATGAGCGTAGCATCAGGGAAAAGTAAAACTTCTGTTAGTACTGGAATTCGCACATTATTAGAACTGAACCTTGTAGAGCGTGTTTGGAAAAAAGGGGTACGTAAAGATTTATATACAACAGATCCCAATCTTTATCGTAAATTTATGAATGTCTACATTCATAGATGGATTAATCACGCATCGACTCAACTACAATCATTAGAAGAAATTGCGCACGACATACAAAAAGATAATAATGAGGAAAAGTCAGTGACAGATTCTCACACCCTTTTAGAAAAAAAACTTACTGACATTATTACGTTTCAAACACTTATTAAAGATACATTTCAATCAATGAAACCTGAAACAAAGTACCAGTGATTTTTATAAAATAATTTTAAAAGGCATAGTAATGTCATAAACTATGCTTTTTTGTATTACTTTTTTATGAAAACTATTGCCTTTTCTCCTAAATCATACTATAGTCATTGAAGGATATATTCAGACTATCTTAACTAGCTTTAGGGGGCTTCATGATGAATTGTTGGAAATCTGTAAACGTGCAGAAAGAAGTAGGCATTAATCGAATTTATTTACTATCATTTTTAGTAGGCGTATTATCATTTATCTTTTTGTTCTTACCATTTGCTTCCATTCATCAAGGGTATACATTAAAAGATCAAGGAATATTCCCTTTAATTCTAGGTTTGGCTTTATTACCTATTATTCATAAAGTAGTTCATTTCATTCCATTATTATTAACCAAACGTTCGTTTAAATTAAAATTTAGATTTAATAAAATGAAATTCCCGATAATTTCTGTATTATCTATTGCAAGAATGTCTAAAAGAACTTCTATTATCACGTTATTGGCGCCAACTGTTTTACTAACTTTACCAGGTCTTATAGCCAGTTATCTTTTTATAGATTACTTTGCTTATTTTCTAATATTCTCATCAGTAAATATTGGTATTTCCTATACCGATTTCATCTATACAAGTAAATTCATCCGCGCACCTAGAAAATGTATGGTTGAAAATGATGGAACAGGTTATGATATTTTGGTTTAATAATCACTAAAGTGTCTTTCTCTACTGAAAGACACTTTTTATGTTATATACTTTAGACTGTTCAAAACGTGTTTTTTTTGATAAAGTTGTTATACAAGAAAAAGGAGGTTTTTGGTATGTTATTCTTTTTCGTTCCTTTTGCGTTATTTATATTATTTTTGTTCAATTCCTTGACATATCGTTTATGTTTACAGACGGAAATGTCTAATGAAAAACAACCAAATGTATTTCGTACTATTAATGTATTAATTACGATTTTATTAATTTCTTCGTACATAGAGATCATATACACATGACAATCACTCTATATAATGAAATAGAAAGAGGACACGATAAATTATCGTGTCCTCTTTCTATTTTTAAATCACATACGCTTTTATCCTCTAGTTAAAGTTGATCACAGTAGTATATAGACAAAGATTTTAAAATATGTAAAAAGTGAGTAATTTCAATGTAGAGTGTTTTTTTTTTTTTGAAATGTGTTATATTATCTCATGGGCGCACTAATTAGCCATATAAAATTAGAATAGAGATTAGGAGTGTAATAGAATGAAAAAACTAGCTATCGCAGCAACTATAGCAGCTGGGATGATCACATTATCTGCATGTTCATCCGACGATTCCGAAACAGTAGTAGAAACAGCTTCAGGTAACATTACTCAAGAGGCCTTTTATGAGGAGTTAAAAGAACTTAGTGGAAGTACTGTTTTAGAGCAGATGGTAACCCAAACTATTTTAGAAGACAACTATGAAGTAGATGAAGATCAGTTAGATGAACAATTACAAGTATATAAAGATCAATACGGCGATCAATGGGAAACAATCTTAACATCAAGTGGTTATGCTGATGAAGAGGCTTTTCGTGAAGATTTAAAACTTCAACTTTTACAACAAGAGGCTTTAATTGAAGATATAGAAGTTACAGATGAAGAAATCGAGCAACGTTATGAGAGAATGCAAACTGAAATTGAAGCAAGTCACATTTTAGTAGCTGATGAAGAAACAGCAATTGACATTAAAGCACAATTAGATGATGGTGCTGACTTCGCTACATTAGCTGAAGAAAATTCTACCGATACAGCTTCTGCTGCTGAAGGTGGAAGTTTAGGCTACTTCACTGCTGGCGACATGGTAGCAGAATTTGAGGAAGCTGCTTACAGCATGGAAGTTGACGCAATCAGCGACCCTGTAGAAACAACTAATGGATGGCACATCATTCAAGTAACGGACAAGCGTGATGCAGAAGAAGCTCCTGAACCTTTAGAAGACATTCGTGATGATATTCGCGATGAAATTGCTTTAACTAAGGTTGACGATACAGCTGCACAAGAGAAATTAGATCAATTAATGGAAGACGCTGATATCGATGTTAAAATCGAAGAATTCGAAGACTTATTTACAGCTGAAGAAGAAACTGCTACAGAATAATTATAAGACTAAAGACTAGCATTAGAGTAAATGATGCTAGTCTTTTTTCTACTTATTACAATTTTTCTACGCAATCGTCTCTAATTACGATACAATGAAGTTACACTAATTCAAAAGGGTTTAGTCTTTGTTAAACCACTCTAATGTTAGCTTTTATTTAAACACAAAAATGAACTACTGATCTTTTTTTATAATGGAGTGATAGAGCATGCCAGAAGATACAACATACTTTTATCAATTTGTACCAATAACATATTCTATTTCAGCAGAAAAGAAACAAGAAATCCTTGAATCGTTTCCCCCACCTAATTTGCCTAATGGGGAGTCTTTCTTCAATATCCAAGAAGAAGAACAGGGTACTAAAGTAAAAGAACGTTTGTTGTTAAATGATTTTGAGGTGAAGTTAACGAAAACAAACAAACAATATTTACGTTTATCTTTCAGTAATAATAACGGAATGATACAAGCTAAAATGTGGGATAATCAAGGGGCAATCACAGAGAACCTACCTCTTCTAGAAAAATATACTGTATTTGACATTGAGGGAGTTGTTGATGCGTTCCTAGGTAATAAATCGGTCACTATTCAAAAGATACAAGTATGTAAAGAAGAAGTAAATCCATTTACGCTTTTACCTTACACACAACAGAGCTTAGAAGATTTAACAACAGAGTTATTTGCTTACTTATCTGAATTATCCGATCCATATAAGGAAATTGCATTTGCCGCTATGCGACGATTTTGGAAAGACTTTCGTATGGCACCTGCTGCAAAAGGCTACCATCATAATTATTTAGGGGGCTTATTAAAACATACTGTTGGGTTAATGCGTTTTGCACGTTATATTACAACATTGGATGCCAATCCTTTTCAAGCAACGATAAAATTAATTAATGTTGTGGAAAAGGCCTATAAAAATGAGTTATGGTCAAACTTTCAAGACGAAATAGACAATCAACATGCTACAGTATGGAAAGATACAATTGACCACCTTTATCACATGTTGCAAGGAATGATGAAGCACCATGAAACACCACTTAATGCTGATCTATTAATCACAAGTATTTTATATCATGATATAGGGAAATTATTAGAATATGATTATGCAGGTAAATCGTTTGAGCCATTTTCCTTTTTGTATCCGACAGCGGATATGAGCATTACACAAGACCGAAAACAGGCCGGTATAACGATGGACCCATTAGGTGTTCTGGTTGGTCATATCCCTTATGGTGTCTTATTACTTACAAAAGTAATTGAAACGGATAAAATAGTCGTTCCTATTGAGGCAATCCACAATATGTCACATTGTATCCTTTGCCACCATGGCTTACCTGAATGGGGAGCTGCGGTCAGACAACCGCAAACAATGGAGGGTTATATCATACACATCGTTGATTATTTAGACAGCCGTTATGAAAACACTGAAAAAATAAAGTAGGTTAAGGATCCTTTTCCTTACCTACTTTATTTTTTCACTCAATATCATCTTTTGGTATAAAATTAAAAATTTCACCAGATTCAACAACGTTAATAAACCTTATTAACCATTTATAGTAATTTTGAGCATAGCGCAGACGATCAATATCCAATGTGATTTTATCAATTAAATCTTGTTCATCTGTCTGTTGACGAATCCGTTCCAATGCTTGGATTGTTTCTTCTGCTTCTTCAATGTTTGATTCTGTATGGTGACTCCAACGGTTACCAAATAAAGATGTGAATGATTTATACCAGTCTTCTTCAGATTTATATAAATCCTTTCTTTCACCTTTTTTAAATGCAGGTTCAACCATTTTCATTTCTGACAACGCTCTTACACCTGTTGACATACTTGTCTTACTCATTTCTAAGGCATCACGCATTTCATCCAAAGTCATTGGACCATCATTGAAATATAATGTGCCATATAAACGACCAACAGATGGTGTAATTCCATAAAGATTCATATTCTTTGCTATTACTTGGATAAACTTATCCATTATCTCTTCATAACCTATCCATTCCTCTTTACCTTGATAACTTGGCACTATTTGCTCCTCCAACATGTGAAAATTTTTAATCTGACACTACCTATCTTAAATGCAAACGCTAACTTTTCCAATAGTTTACACATGATTTAATAAAAATATTAAATCATGTGTAATAATAAGTTAAATTCGAACCAATTGAAAGTCATACCCATCATAGACTGTTTCACTACTCCAATTATAGTCACTAGTAAATAAGATAATTTGTTGTTTCGTACTTAGTTGCTTAAAGATCGCATACATCTTATCCAAACGATTTGGATCGAAATGAACAAATGCATCATCAATAAAAAATGGCATTTGTTGTTTTTTTTGTATCATTTCACTTAAAGCAATGCGCAAGGCAATATACAATTGATCTCTTGTTCCCTGTGATAACTCAGTCACGATAAAACGTAATCCCAAAACATCTTCTACTTGTAACATTAACTCTTGATCTGTAAGGAAAACACTTTTATACTTTTCGTCTGTTAATTTTTTAAAGTGTTCGGTTGTTTGTTCCAATACTTTCGGTAAAAAAGAGCGTTGATAAATATTTTTTGTCTCTTGTAATTTTTCCTTAGCTAATTGATAGGTAGCCCATTGTTTTGCCTGTTCCTGTAGTTCATTTTTTAACTCATAATAGTGATGTTTCTCATCTTGAAATGACGTCGATATTTCAACCCGCCTTATTTCAGAATGAATGTCTGCTAATCGTTGTTGATTCATTTCGATTTGACTCTGTACTTCTTTTAACTTATTTGTAATTTGATATAGTGCATTTTCTATCTCATGCTTTTGAATTTGCTCTCCTGCTAATAATCTTTCCCATTCTTCTTTAGATAAAAACGTATTAATTTGCCGTTCATACGACTTTAAATCTGTACTCTTTTTTACTAATTCTTCCTTTTGATATCCTTTAGTTATATAACTTTCTTCATCACCTACGTTTGCCTTATTCCATAATTGATTAATCTCATGCTCGTATGGCTTGATTCTTGATTCAATTGTTTCTCGTTGTGTTATTAAATTTGTTCTATTATTATGTAACAGTTTTTCTCTTTGTTTTAAGTGTTTTTGATTATCAACTTCATCAATTATCAACTCAAGCATTTTAGTAGGTTGATGTGATTGTGTTTGATAATTCGAATGAAAAACATTCGCTAACCACTGTTCATAATTATTAATATCCTTACTTGCTTGCAAGATATCTTTATTTAGTTTGTCCAAATTGTCTACTTTTTCTACTACTTTTGTTAGATGATTAAAAAGCTTTGGCCAATAACCGACTGATATTTCTTTTAGAAAAGAAAATTGTTCCATTTGCTCCTTACTTTTTGATTCTAAGATAGTTTTTCTTTGTATGAAAAATTGTCTTCTTTCATCTGCTTTTAACTTTGCTAATTGAATATTTCTTAGACTATCATTTATTTTTGTTAATCTTTTGTTCAATTCAACTTGTTCGGCTATCACGTTTTCTGTTTCCTTAATATTCTCTGTACTACTAGCATGATTGGTATCCACTTGTTTATGACGATCAAATAGCGGTTCCATAGCCTGAATAGATTGACGTGTAAAAACCTGATGTATCGAACCAATTACTAAAAAAAATGCACTTATAGCATATAAATAGTAATTAGATAATAGAAATCCCGCTATAGTGCTTATTACTAGTAGAATTAAACTATAAAAACTAAAACGGTTTGTACTCTTCAATCTCTTGTTTCTAAGCGTTTCCCAATTATTATTCTGTTGTTGATTGCTAGACAGTGATTTTTGATAATCCTCTATTTGTTTGTTCAATTCGTTGATAGTAGCTTGATCGAGTTGTTTATTTTCAAGTGTTTCTCGTTCTTTTTCTAATAATTCTTTATTCTCTTGGATCTCCTTTAATTCTGTTTCTATCTGAGCTAACCCTGCCCTTACGTCTTCTTGTTCTTCTTTTAAATGCTGCCATATATCCTCTGTAGCAAACGGTAAGGATAAATCTGATAATTGCTCCAAAGTCAGACCGATCTGTAATTGTTCCATTTCATGCGTTAACTGTCTAGCTAATTCTTCTTGTGCTTGTACGTTAAATGAATACTTGTTTAAATTCTCATGATACACATAACGTTGGTCCTTAAGCTTTTCTAATTCATCTATTGAGGCTGTAGATAATTGTTTATTATTTATCTCTTGGAGTTGCTTTGTCTCTTTTTCTATATTCAAGTTTATTACGGTTAACTCACTTCTTAATGGTAATATTTGTTCTTTTATCTGCTGATAACGTTCCAGGCCATTCTCTGGAAAAGAAATCTCTTCTGGTAAATCGCTTAACTTATTTTGTGTGTGATGAAAAGCTTCAATCACTTCATGTAGCTGTAGTTTTTGTTCCGTTTTTTGCTTTTCTTTACGTAAACGCTCACTTTTTTCTTGGGAAATTGCTACTGTCTCTTCTAAAGATACTTTAATTTTTTGTTTCTCTTTATAAAGTTGTGTCTCTTGTTCCATTTGTTCTAACTGTTTTCTTTTTTCTTCCATTGTATCAATCAATTGATTCATCGCTGGTTTTTTTCCTTGTGGCCTAAACAAATCTTGTAATTGTTGATCTAACCATTTTTCTGTCCAATATATTTGATCCGTTCCCGTCATACCAACACCTAGCAATACTTCGCCAATATCTGTTTGTTTTATTTGTTGTAAGCGTTGAAGAGAAATAGAATCAAAAGAAAAAATATCAGCAAATGTTTGTGCATCCACACCACTTAGTCTTTCTTTTAACCACTCTTCTCCATGTACCATACCATCTTGATCATAACAGGTTGCCTGTGCTTTATTTCGGTCATGAATGCGCTCAATTGTAAAAATCCCTACATCTTTTGTCTGAATCTTTAACGTACCACCCATTTCCCCTCCAGTTTTCGGTAGAAACTGACTACGCTGTTTAGGTGGCATTCCAAATAAGATAAATAGCATAAATTGTCTTAACGTTGATTTCCCTGATTCATTTTGTCCAGCAATTACAATAAAAGAAGCACCTGATAGATCAAAAGTAACTTGCTTCCACTTGCCAAATCCAAATATATTTGCCTCTAATATTTTCATCTTTCTTCCTTCCTTAACAGTTGATAGATTAACAGATTTTCTGCCTCTGTCTTAACTTCCATCTTTTCTTCGTCTGTTAACTTTTCTAGGAATTTTCTTGCTTGACGATGTTTCCATACAGATTTAACTGTTTCATCAAAATCCTTATCTTCGTCAAAAGTTCGCAATAATTCACCTAGGAAATCCTCGCCTTGACGCAATTTCTCCTTATCAGTACGATTCTGTTTAGATAGTTTAACTTCTTGAATCCACACCCAGTCTTGATAACTCATCATTTTCTCATTAATAAACTCAATCACATCTGTTAACATCTCTTCGTAGTACCATGTTTCCACATCTTCTATGTAATTATAAAAACGCAACCTAATAACTGATTTTCCAAATAGAGTAGCTATTTGCTGGACTTCTTCATCAACAATTTGCTCTAAAGCTTGTAAGCTCGTACACATTTTTAAATCAACTTCAATATCTTCAAAACGAATTACTTGAAGTGGGCAAAACGTCAGGGAATTACTGTTTTCCCCTAATTCAACATGGTAACAGCCTTTTTCTCCTGTTTCTTTTTTAGAACGTCCTTGTGTATTTCCGGCATATACTACTGGCGGGTCATTTTTAAGTTGCTGCCGTTTATGTATATGACCTAATGCCCAATAATCAAATCCCTTTTCCGTCAATTCACTTAATTGAAATGGTGCGTACGTATCATGGTCTGTTTGCTGTGCCACACTACCATGAAGCATGGCAATATGATAAGGTGTATCACTTACTATTTTATATTGTTCTGTTTTGTTCTCTATAACGGCTCGTTGCAAATAGCTGAATCCATATATAGTCGCCACTTGTTTTTGGTCTCTTTCAAAAATAAAAGATTGAACATTCTCTTCTGTAAACAATCGAACATTATCTGGAAATTGGAAAGTTAATAAATTACGATTAAGATAATCATGGTTTCCAAATGAAACATATACCATAATATTCTCTTTTTCTAAAACTTCACATGCTTTCAAAAATTGCATTTGTGCATAAACACTTTGCACTGTTTGATCAAAGATATCCCCAACCATTAGAACAAAGTCGACTTGTTTGGCAATAGCTGTTTCAACCAAGCGGTTTAATGCGTCAAATGTACTCTTTTTCACTTCTTGTAAAAGTTTATTTGGTAAATAACTTAGGCCCACAAACGGGCTATCTATATGTAAATCCGCACAATGGATAAAAGAAATGTTTTCTTGCATAAAAAAATTCCTCTCTAGTTTTACATGTAATTTTACTTTTATTGTAGCAGACAGACAGAACGAATGCACGTTCGTTTATTATAAATATGCAACTTTCGTAAAGTGAAATTTATATATATGTGTTGACATAACAAGAAAATCTCAAAAACCAAATTTGAAGTTTAATTTGCGCACTCAACATGGCAACTCCTCTGGCAAATTGGATAGAAACTGCGACATAACATTCTTTATATAAATTGCAATACAACAGAATTTATGCCCGCTCCTCAAGCGAAATGGGCTCCCTTTCCGCAGGCACGGCTTCAGCTAACTCGGAAGAAAAAAAGCTTCCGAGTGGATCTTCAGCCCGTGGGATTGCGATTCTCATCCCATCGAAAACATTTGCTGTTCCTGCAGGAGTGTCGCCCATTTCACTTGATCCGCTAGTTTTGTCTTTAAACATTTTATGAACTACAAATAAACACATTAATCATTAGTTTCTTGAAAATATTTCGACATGATTCTGTCTTACACTTAAAAATAAATCCACTAATCAGCGAAGGAAGCAAATGGTTGAGACTCCTGTGGGAATAGCACGAACCGAAGATCCTCTATAGAAGCGTTCTTTGCTTCTATAGATAGCTGAGGTTGTGCCCCATAGCCGTCAAGCTAAGCACTACGGTTTAAAGAACTAGAAAAATACGATACCCTAACGGATAAGGAAAATTTATTTGGAGGGAGTTTCGATGCG